>DASXAR010000001.1:0-15869 GCA_036406595.1 Solirubrobacterales bacterium
GCGGTCCTTCAGCGACTTGTAGCCGAGGTGTATGCCCCCGGTGGTGCAGAAGGCCAAATCCTCGTCGCCGGTGAAGTGCTCGCGCTGGCCGATGCGGGCGAGGCGCTGCGCCACCTCGTCGGCCATCGGCACGGCCCGCTCGCTGCCGCTCTTCGGCGTCGTCGTTTCTCCCTGGGTCCAGTTCTCGCGCACGTGGATCGTCCGCCGGCTGAAGTCGATGTCCCGCCAGCGCAGCGCCAGGATCTCCCCCATCCTCAATCCGGCGAAGGCGGCGACGTGGAAGATCGCCGCGTCCATCTCGTCCTGGCGGCGGAGCGCCGCCTTCCCGCGAGGGCCCAGATTCACCTCGGGCTCCTTGCGGTGGCTCCCCTCCTCCGCCACGCGGACCAGCGCCAGCACCTCCTCGGGGCGCAGCACGTCGATCCTGGCGGCGCGCCGCACCCGCGGCCGCTCGACGATGTCGACCGGGTTGCGCGGCAGGCCGTAGAGCTTCATCGCCCGCTTGAAGATCCCGCCCAGCACGACCACGTACTTCTGCAGCGTCCGGTTCGCGCTCTTGCGGCCGGCGACCCAGAGCTCGATCTCCTCGGTCGTGATCGACTCGATCTTGCGGTCGCCGAACTCGCGGTCGAGGACGCGGACCATGTTGCGGTAGTCGCGCATCGTCGTCGGCTTGCAGTCGCGGACGTTCTCGCAGTAGGCAAGCCAGTCGGCGGAGGCATCACGGAAGGTCTTGCCGGTCTGCACCAGCCCCGGAAGCGTCCCCTGGCGTGCCTGCAGGAGCAGCTCGTCCAGGTAGGCCTGCGCGCTCGCCTTCGTGAAGTAGCCCTCCGGCGCCGCCGTCTTCTGCGTCCAGGCCGGCCCGATCCGCTTTTTTTGCTGGCGGCCGTCCGGCAGCCGGTACTTCGCGTACCAGACCGAGCCGCGCTTCCCCTTCCTTCTGAAGACGTGACCGGAGATCGGGCGGGGCTCAATCGGGCTCATCGGCGCCGTGATTCTAGCCCGTTTCGGGACCAATTGGGGACCAAATTGGACGATTGTCCCAATCGCCACTATTCGAATACGGCCATTTAGAGCGGTTTTTAGTGGGGCGGGCTGGACTCGAACCAGCGACCGACGGATTATGAGTCCGCTGCTCTGACCAACTGAGCTACCGCCCCTCGGTGCCCGAGCCTAGCGCGAGCCGGAGGCAGGAATCAGCGTGGCGGTCGATCGTCCTCTGCGCCCTGCCCGGGTTGGATCAGGCCGGACTCGTAGGCGAGTACGACGGCCTGGACGCGATCGCGAAGATCGAGCTTGGAAAGGATCCGGGCCACGTGTGTCTTCACCGTTCCCGCACTGATGTAGAGGGCGCCTGCGATCTCGGCGTTGGAGCGGCCGCGGCCGATTTCGATGAGGACCTCGCGCTCGCGGTCGGTCAGCTCCTCGAACTCGGGAGGGGCGGCGTTCGGGGGAGCTGCCGCGACGAAGCGATCTATCAGCCGGCGGGTGATCTCGGGGGCCAGCAGAGCCTCTCCGCCAGCGACGACGCGAACCGCCTGCACGAGCTTCTCGGGCGAATCGGTCTTCATCAGGAAGCCGGCAGCGCCGGCTTTCAGGGCCGCGTAAACGTTCTCGTCCACGCCATAGGTCGTCAGAATCAGGACGCGCCCGCGTGAGCTCGCCTCCGAGATGCGGCGCGTGGCTTCGATCCCGTCCAGCGTCGGCATCCGGATGTCCATCAGGACGACGTCCGGGTCAAGCTCACGGACCGAGCGGAGGGCCCGCTCGCCATCGACCGCCTCCCCCACCACCTCGATGTCGTCCTCCGACTCGAGAATCATTCGCAGACCGCCGCGAACGACCGCCTGGTCATCGGCAACGAGAACGCGGATCATTGCGCCAGCGGAAGAGCAGCCCACATCGTCCAACCGCCATCCGCCCGGGTGCCCGCCTCGAACGCGCCGCCGAAAATCGCAACTCGCTCCCCGATGCCGGCGATCCCGCGCCTGGAACCGCCACCGTTTTCTTTGCCGGCGCCGTCGTCGCTGACCTCAACCTCCAGCACTTCGTCCTGGTAGCGCAGGACCACCCGGGTTGGCGCCGCGCCTGCGTGCTTGAGTGCATTCGTCAGCCCCTCCTGGATGATCCGATATGCCGAGAGCTCAAGCGCCGCCGGCAGGTCCCGCTCATGTCCCTCGACCGACAGGTCGACGGGAAGGCCGGCCTCGCGAGTCCTCTCGATGAGCCCATCGAGGTCCGCCAGGGTGGGCTGTGGCTCGCGCGCCGCCGGCGGCTCCCCGCTGACCAATCCGAGCATGGTCGACATCTCACCAACAGCCTCGTTGCCGGTTGCGCGAATCGACCTCAGGACGCGACGAGCCTCGTCCGGATCGCGGTCCAATACCTGCTCCGCCGCTCCTGCTTGGAGCACCACAATCGCCAGGCTGTGAGAGACGATGTCGTGGAGCTCGCGCGCGATCCGCTCTCGTTCCTCGGCCGCTGCGGCTGCAGCCCGCTCCTCCTCCTCTTCCTCCAACAGACGGGCTCGTCGCTTGAGCGCCCGGGAGCGCCTCTGCAGACCCCAGCCGGAGAAACCTGCGAGGAACGCAAGGCCGAGCAGCGTCGAGCTCCAGATCGCGTCGCCGAAGGTGTGGACTTCGGGATCGCGCAGATCACTCACAATCACCCCCGAGGCCGTCAGCAGCGCCGCGATGAGCGGATTCGAGCCGTAGGCGGTGGACGAGTAGACGGCCACCACGGTGATGAAGACGTAGCTCCAGGTCTCCGAAGTTTCGTAGGCGAGCGAGAGGAAGACGACTCCGCTCATCACGGCGAGTAGCACAAGGAGTGGTCGCCGGCGGCGCCAGGCAAGCGCGAGCGCCATGGATGGCACGGTTACGGCGTTCACGACTGTCGGCCCGCGCCAATCGGCGCTCAACAGCACGTCCAGCAGCGCAAAAGCGGCCAGACCGGCCGCAAGCGCAAGATCGCTCGGCGAAACCCCCAGGGTGCGCCGGACGAAGCCGTCGAATCCCCTGCCCGTCACGGGCTCAAGATACCCCGCCCTGCTAGGGCTCGAATCCCCCGAGGGGTGGATTTCGAAATCTGCCTCGAGGCGGATGCCAATCCCTCCGTGGAGCGATGCCTTCGGAGTTGCGCGGACCTAGATTCGCTGCGCAAATCGACGAAGGAGACCCGTGTGTTGAATTTCCTCACTCCGCTCCGAGCCAACCGGCGCCTCGCCATCGCCCTTTGCTCGCTGATCCTGCCTCTGCTCCTGCTCGCGGCCTGCGGTTCCGGCACCGATTCCTCCGCCTCAACCCGGCCAGCGTTGACAAAGGCCCAGCTGATCTCGATTGCCAACCCGATCTGCCTGCGCGGAGACCGGAAGATCAATCGAACGATGAAGAGTGCTTTCGCGAGTGGAGGTTTCAGCCCCGGCCGGTTGGCCCGGTATGCAAGGGAGACCGGTATGCCGATCCTTCGGAGGATGATCACCGAACTTCGAGCTTTAAATACCGCACCCGGTCAGTTCCAGGTGATGCTCACCACCGCCGAAGGAGAGCTCGCTGAACTCGAAAAGCAGCCAAGCCATTTCGGAGACAAGGCCTTCGCAAGGGCCGACAGACTGGCGCACGAATACGGACTTCCGGACTGCTGATCGGGCGACCGGAGGTGACTGCTCAGGCGCTGAAGAGCTGGGCGAGGGAGCGGCCGACGTCGGGGGGCTCCTCCTTGCCCTCCGCGGCGGCGGCGGCGCCCTCGGAAATTGCCTTGGCGGCATCGGCTATCTGATGGGAGCGGCCGCCGCGGATGATGCCGGACTTCTTCGCTTCGGCGAGGTCGGATTCCATCAGCCCGGCCAGCTCGGCGAGGCGACGCAGGCCGACCGCGCCGGCCGTGCCCTTCAGGGCATGGGCTTCGGCGCGCAGGGTCTCGAAGTCTTCGGTCTCGGTGGCGAGTCCGGCGGCGATCACGTCGCACCGCCGTTTTGCCTCCTCTGCGAATGACCTGAGGAGCTCCTCGTCGGATTTCGTCCCGTCGCTCATTCGGCAATCGCCTTCTTGACGGCCTTGGTTGCCAGGTCGAGCCCATAGGCGCCCTCGATCACCGCCCGGACCACGCCTTCGCGGTCGATCGCGAATAGCCATGGCTCGCTCGGAAGGTGGAATGCCCGCACCTGGGGCCGCACGCCCTTGCTTGGATTGTTGTCGTTGTAGATCTCCATGTGGATGAAGGCCGCTTCGTCTCCGTAGGTTTCTTTGAGCTGCTCCGTCACGTCGACGACAGGGCCGCATACGCGACTCTGGCAGAACTGGGGGGTTGCAAACAAGAGGATGATCGGTTCTTTGCCGAGGACGTCAGCGTAATCGACGCGGTTCTGCGTGTCCGGGGGGATGCGCGTGGTGATCTTCGAGAGGTCGCCTCCGACGTCCTCGGGGGTAGGCGTATGGATCAGCGGCGCCTTCTGGCCCACTTTCGGGATCTTCTTGAATTCGCCGACCACCGCGCTCGGGAGCAGGGTCGAGGTGAGCCGCTTCCCTTCCCTGACGATGGCGGCGATCCGCCACTCCCCGTCGCTCGTGAAGTTGAGCTCGGTCGAGTAGACGACGGTCGCCGCATTGGGGTCGTCGGCGGTCGTCTCTGCGCGGAATGCGGGCTGCGTCTCGAGGGTTTCGATCGAGGCGGGGAAGGGGCCGATCGCCGGGCCTTCGAGCGCTTCGCGGCGGGCCCGCGCGGCCGCTCCCTTGCGCTCCTTGCCGTTCTTTGCCTTACCGCCGGAGGGTCCTTTCGGCGGCGGCACCTTGGCGATGTAGAGGGCGACTTCTGCGTCCGTGATCTGGGTGCGGTCGAATTCGAAGACGCCGAACGGGTAGCGGCTGCTGCCCTTTTCGAATACCTGCGCGGCCGGCGAGACGACGACTTCGGCCGATTCGGCCGATTTGACGAGTTCCGCCAGGCTCATCCCGGCGGGGTTGGGGAAGGCGCTCTTCGGCGGCGCCGGGCGATTGGCAGCTTCCCCACCGGACGTTCCGCCGGTCTCCGAACCGCCCCCGCAGCCGGCCGCGAGCAGCGCCGCTGCGAGCAGGCACGCGAAGACGGCTGAGATGAGGCGGGCGCGCATCCGGCTGGGCATGTTATTCGGAGCGCCTATAGGGTGGCGGCGACCGGTTGGCGAGCGCGAGGAGGAGGAATTGGCTGAGCGGGCGGCGGTTATCACGGGGGGCTCGAGCGGCATCGGGCTTGCGATCGCGCGGGTGCTCGGCGAGCTCGGATACGGACTGACGGTCTCGGCGCGCCGCCCGGAGAAGCTGGAGGCCGCCGCGGAGGGGTTGCGAGGCGATGGGTTGGAGGTACAGAGCGTTGCGGCCAACATGACCGAGGAGGAGGACGTCGTGGGCGTCTTCGCCAAGCACCGAGACGCCTACGGGCGGCTCGACGTGCTGGTCAACAACGCCGGAGTCGGGATCGGCGCGCCGATGGAGGAGATCCAGACCAAGTACCTCGACATGCAGCTCGGCGTCAACCTGAGAGCACTGATCATCGGCACCCGCGAGGGTCTGCCGATGCTGCGCGAGGCAGGCGCGGAGCACGGCAAGGCGCTGATCGTGAACACAGCTTCGATCGCCGGCAAGAGCGGCCAGGGCTGGCTCTCGATCTACGCCGCGACGAAGGCAGCGGTGATCAACTTCACGCAATCCACCCACCGCGAGGTGGGAGGTGCGGGAATCCAGTGCACAGCCCTGGCGCCAGGCTTCGTCGACACTCCGATGACCGAGTTCGCCAAGGGGCAGGTTCCCGGCGAGGAGATGATCCGACCCGAGGACATCGGAGAGGCGGTGCGGTTCCTGCTCAGCACCTCCCCCAACTGCCACGTCCCCGAGATCGTCTTCACCCGGCCCAGTGAGGGCCTCGACACCCCCTAAGCGGTTCCTCGTCGCCGCCTTCGGCGACCCCGGGCACGTCTTCCCGGCGATCGCGCTGGGAAGAGCGCTGTCCGGGCGTGGGCATGAGGTGACGATCGAGACGTGGGAGGAGCGCCGTGAGGCCGTCGAGGGAGCGGGGCTCGGGTTCGCGCCGGCGGAGGAATACAGGATGTTCCCGCCCCCAGATCCCGATTCGCCTGAGGGAGCCCACGCCGCGGAGGCGGCGCGCGCGCTGCTGCCGCTGCTGGAGGAGATGCGGCCCGACGCGCTGGTGAGCGACATCCTCACCCTGGCGCCGACCCTGGCCGCCGAGGTCGCCGGCGTGCCGCTCGCCACCCTCATCCCCCACATCTATCCGGTGGTCGAGCCCGGCCTGCCCTTCTTCGCGGTCGGCCTGCAACCCCCGCGCACGCGCCTCGGACGAGGGGTTTGGCGGCTGGGCCAGCGGGCGCTCGAGGTGGGCCTCGAGCATGGCCGGCGGGATCTCAACCGGCAGCGGGAGCGGCTGGGGCTTCCCCCGATCGATCGCTTCCACGGGGGGATCAGCCCGGACCTGGCGCTGGTCGCGACCTTTCCCCAGCTCGAGTACCCGCGCCGCTGGCCGGCGGGAGTCGAGGTGACGGGGCCGATGACCTTCGAGATGCCCCACCCGAACATCGAGCTGCCACCGGGCGATGAGCCGCTCGTTCTGGTGGCGCCGAGCACCGCGCACGATTCGGAGAACCACCTGGTGCGGACGGCGCTGGCAGCGCTCGCCGGGGAGCCGGTGCGGGTCGTCGCGACCACCAACCGGGTCGCTCCGCAGCAGCCGATAGAGGCGCCGGCCAACGCGATCCTGGTCGACTGGCTCAGCTACAGCCAGCTGATGCCCGCGGCCTCGCTGGTGATCTCCCACGGGGGGCACGGCACGGTGGCACGAGCTCTGGCGGCGGGCACGCCGGTCCTGATCAGCCCGTTCATAGGCGACATGAGCGAGACGGCGATGAGGGTCTCCTGGGCGGGCGCCGGCCTCTCGCTGCCCCGGCGCCTCTGCCGCCCCGCGCCTCTGCGGTGGGCGGCGCGCCGCTTGCTCGACGATTCGGCCTTCGCGGCGCGAGCCGGCGAGCTCGCATGCTGGGCGGCAGAGCACGACGGCGCCGAGCGCGGCGCCGAGCTGGTCGAGCAGCTGGCCGATCGCGCCGCCAACAGCGCGGCCACAATGGCCAGCTGAACCATATTCAGGAAGCTCCGGGGGTGGGACTCGAACCCACAACTTCTCGGTTAACAGCCGAGCGCTCTTCCATTGAGCTACCCCGGATCGCGCTTCGTCGAATGAGCTACCTCGGATCGACGTCAAGTTGAAAATTTAGCGGTAACGACGCGATTCCTGCCTCAACCTCCGCATGGCAGTTGGCGCACAGGAGAACGCACTTCTTCGCCTCGATCCTCGATTTTGAAAGTGAGCGGCAGATGCCCCGGTCGCCGAGGTGAAACGCTTTGGCAGTTGGATCGAGGTGGTGAAATTGCAGTGCCTGCTGGCAGCGCGAGTAGCCACATACGGCGCATCTTCCTCCGGCCTCCTCTACTAGCTTCCGCTTGACGGATCGGCGGTACTTGGAAACCGCCTCAGCCCTGCAACCGGTACAGCGGTAGTAGCCGCGGCCCTCCAGCACGAAGTGCGTCTCGCCGTGGCGCCCGCAGACCCGCCGAATCTTCTTGGGGCGTGGTAGTACCGGCCCTTCGGCTCGCCGCGTCTGGAGGCCATACCGCTTCATCCAGTGGCGAACCGTGGCGACGCCTCTATTAAGAGCCACCGCGATTTCCCGAAGACTGCAACCGTCTTCAACGAGACGTTCAAGCTCGCGGCGGTCAATCGGACCCTTCGGCCGATGCCGACTCGCACCTGCCGCCTCCAAGCCATGCTTCTTCAGCCAGTAGCCGACCGTCGACGGATGCCTGCCGACCTGCTCGCCGATCGCCTCCAGCGACATTCCTCGCGCGAGGCAATCTTCCAGAAACCGCTTGTCCATGCGCGAATTCTCCCGTTCGGACCGGACGGAAAAAGCGAACGTATGTTCGGGTTCCGAAATCCCTCGCCGTCTAGCCGCCGACCCGCTCGCGGTGGGCGATCCGTTCGACCAGGGCGGCGCGGTCGCGGCTGAGGGCGGCGCGCTGCTCGAAGTCCTCGCGCTCGCCGGCGGCGGCGATCTCGGCCTCCAGACGGCGCTGCTCCAGCAGCAGGTAGTTGAGCTCCATCGCCTCGGGCGACGCCGGCTCGTCGTGGGCGAGGATGACCAGCTCGGCGACGAGGCCGGAGAGCTGGTCGTCGTCGCGCGGCAGGTTCGAGGCCGGGTCGTCGAGATGCCCGCGCAGCCAGGCCGCCGCGCGGGCGCCGCTCGCCGAAAGGTGATCCTCGCCGAGCCGCGCCAGGTACTCCCGGCCCTCGTCGGGAAGCGCGATGCACATCGCCAGCAGCGCCCGCTCGCGCCGCTCGCGGGAGGTCAGCTCGGCGCCACTGCGGCGCGGCTCCTGTCCCGTCCCCCGCACCGCCGCGGGCGGCGCACCCTGCCGGCCGCCGCTCGGCGGCTCCGCCGCGACCACCGCCCCCATCACCATCGCCGGGTCCATGTCGAAGCTCTCCGCAACCCGTCGCACCTGCTCGTCGCGGGCGGCGCCCGTTCCCATACCGGAGAGGATCGGCGCGATCTCCGCCCTCAGCGCCCGGTCGCGCTCCGCCGGAGAAGAGGCGTCGGTGCGCTCGAGCGCGAGCCCGACCTGGAATGCGGGCAGGTCCACCGCGCCGTCGAGCAGAGCGTTGAAGCGCTCCGCTCCCCCCTCCGCCGCCAGCATCTCCGCCGGGTCCTCGCCGGCGGGCATCGCCGCGACGCGCAGCCGCACCCTCCTCCCCGCCGCGACCCGCTGCGCCCGCAGCATCGCCTCCTGGCCCGCCGAGTCGGCGTCGAGCGCCAGCACCACCTCGTCGACCATCCCTGAGAGCGCCGCCACCTGCTCCTCGGTGATCGCGGTCCCCATCACCCCGACCGACTCGGCGATGCCCGCCTGGTGAAGCGCGAGCACGTCGGTGTAGCCCTCGACGACGACGGCCCGCCCCGCGCGGGCAATCGCCTCCTTCGCGAGGTCGATCCCGTAGAGCATGCGGCTCTTGTGGAAGAAGTCGGTCTCCGCCGTGTTCACGTACTTGGCGCCCTGGTCGGAGCGCATCGCCCGGCCTCCGTAGCCGAGCGCGCGGCCGCGGCGGTCGCGGATCGGGAAGATGATCCGCGAGCGGAAGCGATCGTACTCGCCCCCTCCCCTTCCCCGCTGCACCAACCCGACCGAGCGCAGCTCGTCGACCTGGAAGCCCGCCCGCTGCCCGCGGACCAGCACCGTGTCCCAGGCACTCGGCGCGTAGCCGACCCCGAAGGCACGCAGCACCTCCTCGCCCAGCCCCCGCTCCTCCAGGTAGGCGCGGGCCTTCGCCGCCTCCTCGGCCGACCAGAGGAAGCTGGCGTAGAAGGACGCGGTGCGATCGAGCAGCTCCCCCAGCCGGGCCCGCTGCCGGCGCCGAGCCTCCGTGCGCGGGTCCTCCTTCTCACGCTCCAGCTCGACCCCGTAGCGCTCTGCGAGCAGCTCGACGGCCTCCGCGAAGCCGAGTCCCTCCTTCTCCTCGACGAACTTGATCGTGTCGCCGCCGACCCCGCATCCGAAGCAGTGGTAGAGCTTCTCCTGCGCGTCGACCGAGAACGACGGCGTCCGCTCCTCGTGGAAGGGGCAGAGCCCGACCCAGCGTGAGCCCTGCCGACGCAGGTCGGTGTGGGCCGAGATCACCTCGACGATGTCCGCCGCCTGCTTGACGCGCTCGAGGCTCTCGGAGGAGATCAGCGCCATCAGAAGCGCGACTCCCGCGGCACGGTCAGCTGCGTGAACCGGGCGATGCAGTAGCGGTCGGTCATGCCGGCGAGGTAGTCGGCGACCCGCTGGCAGTCGCTTGCGGACGGGTCGACCGTCGGCGCCTGCTCCGGATGTTCCATGTAATGGCTGAAGAGGCCCCGCAGCGTCCGCTGGGCGCGCTCGTGCTCGCTTCGCGCCGCCTCGCCGAGGTAGACCCGATCGAACATGAACTTGCGAAGCCGCAGCATCGCCCCGCCCACCTCCTCGCTCTGGGCAATGTCACCGGTTCCCCGCGAGGACTCGACGATGTCGCGGACGAGGCTGTCGATTCGCGCCGAGCCGGTCGGGCCGAGGAGTTCGATCTCCGCTTCCGGCAGATCGCCCGGCCGCAGGATCCCGGCGCGAAGCGCGTCGTCGATGTCGTGGTTGATGTAGGCGACCCTGTCGACCAGCTTCACGATGCGGCCCTCCAGCGTCGCCGGCGTGTCGGAGCCGGTGTGGTTGAGGATGCCGTCGCGGACCTGCTCGGTGAGGTTGAGGCCCTGGCCGTCGCGCTCCAGCACGTCAACCACGCGCAGCGAGTGCTCGTTGTGGCGGAAGCCGGAGCTGCAGCGTTCGCGCAGCGCCGCGTCGAGGGCGTCCTCGCCTGTGTGCCCGAACGGTGGGTGGCCGAGGTCGTGGCCGAGGCCGATCGCCTCCGTGAGGTCCTCGTTGAGCCCGAGGGCCCGCGCGACGGTGCGGGCGATCCCGCAGGCCTCCAGGGTGTGCGTAAGCCGGGTCCTGTAGTGGTCGCCCTCCGGCGCGATGAAGACCTGCGTCTTGTGCTTGAGTCGACGGAACGCCTTCGAGTGGACGATCCGGTCGCGGTCGCGCTGAAAGGGGGTGCGGAGAGGGCTGTCGGGCTCCGGCGAGCGCCGCTGCGCCGGATAGGAGGGAGTCGCCAGCTCGGAGTGGAACTCGGCCTCCCAGGCACGAATCCTGTCCTCGAAGGTGGCGGTTGCCGGCACGGCTCGATCCTAGAGGCTAGTTGCGGGTTAGCCACGCACGCGGCTGACGATCCGCGCCCTCATGCGGCCGGCCGCAGCTGCACGTGGGCGTGGTGCTCGAGCGTCTCCCCCACCGCCCGCTCCGCCTGCCGGAGCGCCGCCGGCTCGGCCGCGGGGGCCTCCGCAAGCGGCCTGGCGATCGCATCGACCATGAAGCGGTGCCCCTCCTCGGAGAGCGGGAAGGATCCCGCCTCACAGCGCGCGCAGACCACCCCGCCCGCGGCGCCCGAGAAGCCGGTCAGGTGCTCGGCCTCGCCGCAGCGGGCGCAGGAGGCAAGCTCGGGCGCGAAGCCCGCCGCGAGCGCCAGCTTGAGCCGGAACGCGAGCGCCGTCTCGAGCCCGGCCGCGCCGCCCGCGGCCGGGCCGTCGAGCAGGGAGAGGTAGTGGCAGAGCAGGTTGTATGCGGGCGGGTTCGGCTCCGCCGCGTCGAGCAGACGGAGGACGGCATCGCAGGCGCGGGCGCCCGCGGTGAGCGCGGCACCGTCCGAGCGCAGGCGCGGATAGCCGTCGACTGTGTCGACCGCGGTGACGGTCATCAGCTCGCCCCGCCCTTCGTGCAGCAGCAGGTCGAGCCGGAAGAAGGGCTCGAGCCGCCCGCCGAAGCGCGATTTCGGCCGCCTGGCCCCCTTCGCGATCGCGCCGAGCCGTCCGCGGCTCGCCGAGTAGAGGTGAAGGATGCGGTCCGCCTCGCCGTAGCGGATGCTGCGAAGGACGACCGCCTCCGTCTTCAGCGTCTTTCCGGGCATAGCCGTCCTACGTTGAACGACGCACCGGACGCCGCCGCCGTGGCCTGCGGCGAAGGCGGACCTGGCAACCCGGGCAGTAATAGGTCGAGCGGCCGGAGACGACGATCCGCATGATCGTTCCGTCGCCGCGCGGACAGGCCTCTCCCTCCCTCGTGTGGACCAGGAACTCGTTCTGCATCGCGCCGCGCTCCCCGCGGCCGTCTCGGAAGTCGTCGATCGAGGCCCCGCCACCGTCGATGCCGGCTTCAAGCGCCGCGACGATGCCGTCGCGGAGAGCCCGGTGGTGCTCGGGCCGCATCGATCCCGCCGGCGAGAGCGGGTGCAGGCGCGCCCGGAAGAGCGCCTCGTCGGCGTAGATGTTGCCGACGCCGGCGATCCCTGACTGATCGAGCAGGAAGGACTTGAGCGGTGCGGTGCGGCCGGCGGCGATCTCGCCAAGCGCCTCCGGCGTGAACTCCTCGGAGAGCGGCTCGATGCCCAACCGCGCGAAGCGCTCGTCGAGGTCGGCGTCGTCGATCAGGAATGCCTCGCCGAAGCGGCGCGGGTCCGTGAACCAGAGCTCGCGTCCGTCGTCGAGCCTGAAGCGAGCCCGGAGGTGGCGCTCGGAGGCCGAGCGCTCCGCCTCATAGAGGCGCATCCCCTCGGAGGGATCGAGCTTCGCGGCGCCGTCGACCAGGACCAGGTTGCCCGTCATCCGCAGGTGCATGACAAGGGTGCGGTCGTCGTCGAGGTCGAGCAGGAGGTACTTGCCGCGGCGCCCGAGGCCCTCGATCCCCCGCCCCGCCACCGCCTCCTCGACCTCGGCGGGCGGCACCGGGCGCGACCAGCGCGGGTCGTACACCTCGAGCCGCTCGATCCTCCGCCCCTCGATCTCGGGCTCGAGCTGGCGACAGACGGTCTCGACCTCGGGCAGCTCCGGCATCGACCGGTTGTATCACCGGTGTCGTGTCCGGGATCAGTCGTCGACGGCGCGAGGGTGGGCGCGGAAGTAGACGTCCTTCAACTGCTCACCGGAGAGGTGCGTGTACATCTGGGTGGTCGAGATGTCGGCATGGCCGAGCATCTCCTGGACCGCGCGCAGGTCGCAGCCGCCGGCCAGCAGATGGGTCGCGAAGCTATGGCGCAGCGTGTGGGGACTCATGCGGCCGGCGAGGCCGGCGGAGCGGGCGTGGCGCTGGACGATTTTGTAGAGACCCTGGCGGCTGAGCGGCCCGCCTCGGAAATTGACGAAGAGCTTCGCCTCGTGCCGGTCGCCGACCAGCTTCGGGCGGCCCCCGCGCAGGTAGGCGGTGATCGCGCTGATCGCCTTGCGCCCGAGCGGGACGATCCGCTCCTTCGAGCCCTTGCCCCGCGCCCGCAGGAAGCCCTCGTGCATGTCGACGTCTGTCGTCTCCAGCCCGATCGTCTCCGAGGCACGCAGCCCGCACGCGTACATCACCTCCAGCAGGGCACGGTCACGGAGCGCGGTCGGGTCGCTCCCGCGCGGTGCCGCGAGCAGCTTCTGCACCTCGGCGTAGTTGAGGACATGGGGCAGCTTCTTCGCTCGGCGCGGGGCACTCAGGGCCGCGGTCGGATCGTCGCCGATCAGCTCGTCGCGGCGGAGATGCTTGTAGAAGGAGCGCAGGCAGGCAGTCTTGCGGTGGACGGTGGAGGCCGAGCAGGCCGGGCGACCGTTGCCCGTCGCCAGATCGGCGAGGAAGTCGCCGATGTCGGCCGGGCGCGCCCCGAGCGCGTCGATATCGCGATCTGCGAGGAAGGCCCCGTACTGGAGCAGGTCGGTGCGGTACGCGTTCAGCGTGTTGCGCGAGAGGCCGCGCTCCAGCTCCAGGTAGGAGAGGAAGTCGAGGACCAGCCCCTCGAAGCGAGAGTCGACCGCGGGCCCCTCAGCCTGCGGCTTGACGGCGACTGCCATGGCGCCACGTTCTGCCGGGACCGCCTCATCCCTTGCCCCGCAAGGCGGCGCCCGCGGCAAGCGGCGCGGCATAGAAGAGCGGGTCCTCCTCGAGGCCGCGTCCCATCGCTCGCGCGGGCAGGCCGGAGGCCGCATAACCGTCAAGGTCGGCGGCGGCCTCGTGCAGGCGGTGGCGCCCGCCGGCGGCCTCGGCGAGCACCTCCCCGACCTCCGGATTCCCCGCCGGAATCGGGACCTCCACCGCCCCGAGCAGCATCCTCAGCACGGTCAGCGTGTGATGGCTGACCGGGCGGTGCCGCTCGCGGGCGTCGGCGGCGGAGAGGCGCGGCGAGAGGAGGGTCGGCATCGCGAGCGCCAGCGCAGCGTGGGCGCTGTCCAGTGCCGCCATGCCGCCGTGCCCGAGCCGCGTGCCCGAGCCGATGATCCCCGGGCCGGGGCCGACGAGCGCCGCCTCCCAACCGAGCTCCTTCCCCGCTGCGTCGAGCGCCCCGGCGACCGAGAGCGCCTCGCGCTCGCCGCCGTAGGCGGGCGCCGCGGTGACGTGGCCGCAGAGAAGGCCCCGCTCGCGCAGCTCGGCGACGTCGCGACCGAGAGCGCCCGGCAGGGCCCCGCCTGCGGTCTGCACGTAGCCGACCCGCGGCGCCGAGCCGCCCTGCGCGACGGCCCAGGCCGCCGGCGCCAGGTGCCCATGCAGCGGCAGGACGAGGACGGGCAGGGACCTCTCCACCGCTGCAGCTGTTCCTTTTACGTCCCCAGGACGTAAAAGGAACAGCGGGAGCTCGATCGGCTCGACCGGGTGCTGCAGCGAGCTGTAATTGAGCTTCATCACGTGCTGCCCCTCGGCGCCGCCGCCCTCGAGCCCGCGGGTCAGGTTCAGGTGGACGATGTCGAAGCCCCCGGAACCGAGCCCGAGGTCGCGGGCCTCGACGTTGACGACCACCTCGTCGCCCTCCCGCATCTCCCCGAACAGGCCGGCATCCGCCCAGGCCGGCCGGCGCTCGCCGTCGACCTCGACCGTCAGCGGCTCCTCCGCGACGACTACGCCCCGCCTAAGCTTCAGCATGATTCGCCCGCGTACTCCGCTCCCGCTCGCTCGCGCTCACCACTACCGGCGATCTCCCTCGCTCGCTCCCGCGTCCGTCGCGGCCGCGGCTGCGGTGAGGATGCCCTCGCAGACGTCGAGCATCGCATCGAGGTTGCGGGCGGGGACGCTCTCATTCGGAGTGTGGTTGTCGCTCGTCCCGTTGGCGAGGAGGACGCACTCGAAGCCGTTGACGATCAGCGCGTTTGCGTCGCTTCCTCCCCCGGTCGCGGTCCGGCGCGGCTCGAACCCGGCCGACCGCAGCCCCGCCTCGGCGAGCGCCAGGGAGCGCGAGTCGCCGGGGATCGAGTAGCCGCGGAACAGCTCCTCGACCCCCACGTCGACGTCGCAGCCGTGCTCGCTGGCTCCCCACGCGCAGGCCTCGCTGAGGCCGCCGGCGACCTCGGCGGCGCGCGCCGCGTCGTGGCTGCGGGCCTCGGCGACGATCCGGCAGTGGCCCGGCACCACGTTGCTCGACGTCCCGCCGGAGATGACGCCGACGTTTGCGGTCGTCGTCTCGTCCAGGCGACCGAGCTGCATGCGGCTGATCGCGCCCGCAGCGGCGGCGATCGCGCTGGCGCCGTCCTCGGGCCGGATGCCGGCGTGCGCCTCGACCCCGGCGAAGTCCGCGATCACCTGCTGCTGGGTGGGCGAGGTGACGATCACCTCGCCGACCTCGCTCGCGTGGTCGAGGACGAAGCCGCAATTGGAGCGAAGCGCGGAGGTATCGAAGGCCTTCGCGCCGCGCAGGCCCTGCTCCTCGGCGACGGTCAGCAGCAGCTCGATCCCGACCGGCGGCGGCTCCTCGGCGTGGCGCGCAACGAGCTCCATGAAGACCGCCACGGCCGCCTTGTTGTCAGCGCCCAGGATCGTCTCCCCACGACTGCGGAAGACCCCTTCGTCCTCCACCACCTCGACCTGCCCCTGGTGCGGGACGGTGTCGATGTGGGCGCAAAAGAGCGCCCAGCGGTCGCTCCGACCCGGCAGCCTGGCGAGCAGGTTGCCGGCGCCTGCCCCAGCGGGCCCGGCGGCGCCGTCCTCATTGACCTCGAGGCCGAGCGCGCGCAGCTCGGCGGTGATCGAGTCGGCGACCTCGCGCTCCTCCCCGGTCGGGCTGCGAATCTCGCAGAGCCGGACAAAGGTCTCCTCTAGACGTGAGCGCTCCCCCACGCCGAACAGGCTATCCGCCTTGTGGGTTCCCGAAACCGGTGGGTGGCCCTAGCCGGACTGCCGCACGCCGATCTCGCTCTCGGCCTTCGACCGCGGCTGCTCGGCCTCACCCGCGGGGCCGGCGCCCGCGTGCTC
>DASXAR010000002.1:0-33363 GCA_036406595.1 Solirubrobacterales bacterium
CCGCTCGACCGGGTCATCCATACACTCGGCTGGCCGCTGCGCTGGGGCGGAAAGTACAAGGAGGCAGGGGGCAGCTTCATCTACCCGATGGGCGAGGACAAGGTCTGCTTCGGCCTGGTCGTCGGCCTCGACACGACCGACGCCACATTCTCGGTCCACGACGAGCTGCAGCGCTTCAAGCAGCACCCGTTCATCGCCAAGATCATCGAGGGCGGCAAGCGGGTCGGCTGGGGGGCCAAGACGATCCCCTCCGGCGGCTATTGGGCTCTGCCCAAGCGATTCTCGGTCCCGGGCATGCTCGTCGCCGGCGATGCCGCCGGGATGGTCAACATCGCCGAGCTCGCCGGCGTCCACTATGCCATGCACGCGGGGATGTTCGCGGCCGAAGCGATCGTCGAGTCGCTGAAGGCCGACATCGACTCGGTCAACTTCGAAAGCTACGACGGGATGATCCGCAAGTCGGAGATCGAGAAGGACCTCTACCGGTCGCGCAACATGAAGCAGCCGCTGACCAAGGGGCTGATCAAGGGCGGCATCATCGCCAACGCGCTGGTCGCTACCAAAGGCAGCTTCCCCCCCGGCCACATGCAGGTCGAGGACAACGCCGAGCCGGCGGTCTTCATCGGCAACGCCTCCGAGCGCTACCCGAAGCCCGACAACGAGGTGACCTTCAACAAGCTCGACTCGGTCTTCCTCTCGGGCAACGCCACCCGCGACGACGCGCCGAACCACGTCAGGATCCAGACCAAGGTCCCTCGGGAGGTGGCCCAGACCTGGGTCTCGATGTGCCCGGCGCAGGTCTACGAGATCCCCGAGGAGCAGCTGGCGAACGGCGCCGCGCAGGTGGATGTGCACGTGACCGCCTCGAACTGCGTCCAGTGCGGCGCGATCACTGCGAAGGGCGGCCGCCTCACCCTGCCCGAGGGCGGCGACGGCCCCCTCTACCAGGAGACGTAGCCACTCCCCGCATAAAGCTGCGGGGGATCGGGTACGAGGCGCTGAGATGCCGCAGCGGAGGCCGAGGGAGCAGCTGATCAGTTACCTCCTCGACGCGCACTCGATCGAGGAGCAGGCGCTGAAACAGCTCGCTGCCGCGCCCGGTATAGCGGAAGACGAGCGGCTCGCGCGCATCTTCCTCGCGCACCTCGAGGAGACGCAGCGCCACGAGGCCCTCGTGCGGGAGCGGCTGGCGGCGCACGGTGTCGAGCCGTCGCAGTTCGAGGACGGCGCCGGGAAGGCCGGCGCCTACGGGGTGACCCTGCTCGGCATGGTCCAGCCCGACTCGCCGGCCAAGCTGACTGCACACGCCTTCTCCTACGAGCACCTCGAGCTCGCCGCCTACGAGATTCTGAGTCGCGCGGCGATGGAGGCGGGGGACGAGCGGACCGCGAGCATCGCCAGCGAAATCGGCGAGCAGGAGCGGACGATGTCGATCCGGCTGGCGCACAGCTTCGACTCCGCGGTAGAGGTGGCGATCGCGCGAACCGACCCCGACCAGATCGAGACGCTGCTCAACCGGCACCTCGCCGACGTCCACGCGATCGAGGCCCAGGCGATCAGGATCCTGGAAGCCGCGCCGTCCTCGGTGGACGACGAGGTCCTCGCCGTGTTCCTACGCGAGCATCTCGAGCAGACGCGGGAGCATCAGCGGCGGGTCACCGAACGGCTGGGGGCGCGCGGCGCCCGACCGTCGAGGATCCGGGACGCCGCTCACCGCGCCGCCGGCCTCAACCCCTTCGGGTTCTTCGGGGCGGAGCCACAGCCGGACTCGACGACGCGGATCGCCGGCTTCGCCTACGCGTTCGAGCACCTCGAGGTCGCTGCCTACGAGCTGCTCAAGCGCTTCGCCCTCGAGGTGGGCGATCGCGAGACGGTGAGGATGGCGGAGACCACGATCTCCGAGGAGTGGGAATCAGCCGCCGAGATCGCGACGACCTGGGACCGCACCATGCATGCGGACGCGACGCGAGGCCCGGCTGAGGCTGCCGGGCTGGGCTAAGCCGCCCCCTGCTCCTGGGCGCGTGCTCCGGCTGCCCTGGCGCTCATCCGCGAGGAGTACGAGAGCCGTGGGCTGAAGACGACCTCGGTTCGCCGCTGGGTCGGCGGGGCGATCGTCCACTGCTCGCAGCCGGCGAATGCTTCGTCGAGCCGCCGCGCCATCGCGCTTCTGGGCCGGTCCTGGTCGAAGATCTCCTTTGACATAGCTCTCCGTCCTGTAGTGGGCGTGGCGAGAAGTGTGGACCCTCGATCAGACGAAAAATGCTCTTAGCGAGAAAAAGTGCCCAGATTGCGCGAACGCGCACTAATTGCTCGAATCGGCGGAACCGGCAAATTGGGCGATCTCATCGGCCAGGCGCTGCGGCTGGTCGAGCGGGACGAAGGTCCGCGAGCCCGGGATCTGGACGATGCGGGCGTCGCCGACCTCTGAGGCGAGGCGCTCGGCGTAGGAGATCGGAAAGAAGCGGTCGCCGGGCGCCCACGCGAGCAGGATCGGCAGCTCCGAGCCCCGCAGTCTCTCGGCCGCCTCCAGCGTGTAGCGCTTGTTCATGCCCGACGTGACCTTCTTGAGGTCGTGGCGCACCCCGGGGTCGTGCATGCCCGGCTCCATCCAGGAGGCGATCAGCTCGGGCGGGATGCTCCGCGCAAACGGCTTGAATGCGGCTCGCGCGAGCGCTCCGACCCGGAATGGCGCGGCGAGCAGCGACATCCCGCCCGGCAGCCGCGCGATCGGGGGCATCGCCTTGAAGATCCCGGGCGGAAAGTTCTCGTGCGTGTCGCAGTTGGTGAGAACCAGCCTGTCGATCCGCTCGGGATGGCGGCTGACCAGCACCTGGGACATCGCGCCGCCCGAGTCGTTGCCGACGATCGTCACGTCGTTCAGGTCGAGCTCGGCGAGGAAGCTGGAGATCAGGGCGGCGATCCCGTAGGGCGTGAGGTCGGCGTCGGGGTTCATCGCCACCCGCTGGGCGCCGATCGGCCAGTCGGGGGCGAGGCAGCGAAAGCGATCGGCGAGCCGATCGACGACGCCGTCCCAGAGCCGACCGTCGACTAGGTAGCCGTGGACGAAGACCACCGGACGCCCCTCGCCCGCCTCGCGGTAGCGAATCGTCCCGGCGGGCAGCTCGACTTCCCGGCGCTGATCTGACTGGGCCATCCGTTCCTCCTTGGAGGTGGCTTGCGCCCGCCAGCCTAAGCCTTCACGCGTGCCGAGGCTCCCCTGCCGCGATCGGCGGCGGCGGATCCAGTGCAGACGTCCGGCGCGACTCCTTCTGCGCATACATGCGGGCGTCGGCGAGCTGCATCGCCGCGGACGGCTCGGCCTCCTCCGCGGGGACCTCGACCGCGCCCCAGGAGGCGCCGACCTCGAATCCCGGGCCGCTGGCCGAGAGCGCCGATGCGGCGGCCCCGAGCAGCGCCTCAGCCCGTCTCGGGGCGGTGTCGAGGATGACGCAGAACTCGTCGCCCCCGATCCGGTACGCGGTGCCGTCGTCCCCGAGCGCCTCGGTGAGCGCCTCGCCGAAGCCGGCGAGCAGCTCGTCGCCCGCCTGGTGGCCGAAGGTGTCGTTGTAGCGCTTGAACCCGTTGAGGTCCAGGAGCGCGACCCAGACCGGGCGCTCGGCCGTCGCCGCGGCGCAGCGCTCCGGCAGGTCGATCTGGAGCCGCCCGCGATTCGCGAGCCCGGTGAGGGAGTCGGTTCGCACCTGCTCGAGCAGGTCCCGGTTCTCCCTGTCGCTCATCGCGAGCCTGGCGATCACCGCGGTCATCGTCGCGGCCCAGAGGACCGTGGACAGGGCGCTCGTGGCGCTGAAGATCTGGATCGCGAAGAGGCCGATCATCACCCCGGCGAAGACCCCGGGCACCACGATCTCCCGCGGCCGGCCGCCCCTGGCCTGCATGATCGGCACCGCCTCCGCCGGCTGCCAGACGGACGCGGCGAGGCAGACGGCGGAGATCAGGTAGATCGGGTTGATCCAGCTGCCGCCGGGGAGCGCTTCGCCGGTCGACTGCAGCGTGTACGCGATGTCGGCGACGACAAGGGCCGCCAGGCCGGCGAGCAGCAGCGACCAGGTCCTGCCCGGCCGCCAGCCGGTCAGCGCGATGACACCGACGATCATCGCCAGCATCAGGATGCCGCCGAGCGGGTAGGCGAGTGTCGTCATCACCTGCAGCACGCTGCCGCTTGTCTTTCCGGCGACGAAGTCGAAGATGAAGGCGGCCCCGAGCGCAGCCGTGCCGAGGGCGGCTATCGCCCCGTCCATCCAGAGGCGCCAGTCGAGCTCCTCGGCCCGGGCGCGGACGAGCAGCGCGAGCCCGGCATAGGCGAGGGGGTAGAAGGCCAGGTATGCGGCGTCCGCCGGCGACGGGTAGGGGGCGTTGGCGTTCCCTTCGATGAATGCGGTCCAGTAGACCTCGGCCGCGCCCCAGGAAAGGAGAGCGGCGCCGAACAGGACCCAGGGCGCCCGTTCGGGCCCGTACGCGGAGGCGCGCAGAAGGCAGGCGATGCCGGCGCCGACGACGACCGCGTCGTAGACGATTTCGCCGATCTCGAAGTCGAGCCCGCCGGCGACCCCCAGCCAGTAGTGGAGGGCGACCGCCAGCGTGCCGGCTAGGAGGAGGCACGCCAGCAAGCCGCGGATCAGGCGGCCTGCGCGCTGCTGCTGCGGGATCGACGTGTGGGCGGTCATCGCTCAGCTATCGGCATCCGGCGCGGCCTGCCAAACCCCCGAAAGGCCCCGCTCAACCCTTCATCTACACTGGGGTCGATGAAAGCCGGAATCCACCCCGATTACACCCTCGCGAACGTGCACTGCTCGTGCGGCAACCAGTTCTACACGCGGTCGACCGAGTCGGACCTGCACGTCGAGCTCTGCTCCGAGTGCCACCCCTTCTACACCGGAAAGCAGAAGCTGGTTGACACCGGCGGGCGCGTGGAGCGATTCCAGCGCCGCGCGGCGAAGCACGCCAAGGCCAGGAAGTAGCCGTTGAGCCCGGAGGGGGGCTCCGCGCAGATCGAGTCTGCGGCCGCCTCGAACGGGGCCGACCCGCTGCGCATGCCCGACGGGGCGCTGGTCGCCAGGCGCGATGCGCCAGTCGGCGGGCAGGCGGTGCTGGAGGGCGTGATGATGCGCGGCGTATCGGTCTGGGCGGTCGCGGTGCGCAATCCCGAGGGCCAGATCGAGCTCAGCTCGGAGCGGCTCGTGCCGTGGGCGAGGCGCCACCGCCTCTGGCGAATCCCCGTGCTCCGCGGCATCGTCGCGCTCGGCGAGTCGCTGAAGATCGGCTTCCGCGCGCTGGCGATCTCCGCCAACGCGCAGATGGAGGAGGACGAGGAGGGGCAGAAGGAGGAGATCGGCGGATGGATGTGGGGGCTGACCATCGCCTTCTCGCTGCTGCTCGCGGTCGGCCTCTTCTTCGTCGTCCCGGTCGGGCTGACCAGCCTGATCAAGGACCAGCTTGGGTCGGCCTTCCTCTTCTGGTTGATCGAGGGGATCCTGAGAACGGCGATCTTCATCGGCTACATCGCCGCGATCAGCCGCATGCCGGACCTGCGGCGGGTCTTCGAGTACCACGGCGCCGAGCACAAGACGATCTCCTGCTACGAGGCCGAGGACGAGCTGGTCCCGGCTCGCGCCAAGCTCTACTCCCGCCTGCACCCGCGCTGCGGCACCAGTTTCCTGCTGGTCGTGATGGTGGTCGCGATATTCGTCTTCGCGCCGCTCGGCCTGCCCGCCTGGTACTGGCTGCTGGCCTCGCGCATCCTCGGCATCCCGCTGATCGCGGGGATCTCCTACGAGGTGATCAAGTGGGCCGGCCGCAACCGCCGCAAGAGATGGGTGCGGGGCCTGATGTGGCCGGGACTGATGCTGCAGAACCTCACCACCCGCGAGCCGGACGAGGAGCAGCTCGCAGTCGCGATCGCCGCCCTCGAGCGGGTGCTCGCGGAGGACCCTCCCGGCGACTCCGCGGAGGCTCCGATCGAGATAGTCGCCTGAGACCGGCCTAAGGTTCAGGCATGATCGATTCGCTGGTCGAGCAGATCGAATCCCGCTTCTCCGATCTGGAGCGACAGATGTCGGATCCCGAGGTGATCGCGGACCGCGACCGCTACGCGGAGGTCGGCCGCGAATACCGCGAGCTGCAGCCTGCCCACGAGCTCGCCGGCGAGTACCGCACCCTGAAGGACGACCTCGACGGGGCGCGGGAGCTGCTGGCCGAGGACGGCGACGACGCCGACCTTCGGCGGGTCGTGGAGGAGGCACCGGGGCGCCTCGGAGAGCTCGAGGAGGAGATCCGCCTGGCGATGGTCGAGCGGGACCCCAACGACGCAAAGAACGTGCTGGTCGAGGTTCGCGCCGGGACCGGCGGCGACGAGGCCGCCCTCTTCGCCGGCGACCTCTACAAGATGCTCGCCCGCTACGCCGAGGAGCGCGGCTTCGCGACCGAGGTCCTCTCCCAGTCGGCGGCCGAGGTCGGCGGGTTCAAGGAGATCACCTTCGCGGTGAAGGGGGAGGGGGCCTACTCGGTGTTCAAGTACGAGGGCGGCACCCACCGGGTCCAGCGGGTGCCCGAGACCGAGTCGCAGGGCCGGATTCACACCTCGACCGCCACCGTCGCGGTGCTGCCCGAGGCGGAGGAGGTCGAGGTGGAGGTCAACCAGGCCGATCTCCAGATCGACGTCTACCGCTCCTCCGGCCCCGGCGGTCAGTCGGTCAACACGACGGACTCGGCGGTGCGGATCACCCACAAGCCGACCGGGATCGTCGTCTCGATGCAGGACGAGAAGTCCCAGCTTCAGAACAAGGACCGCGCGATGCGGGTGCTGCGGGCGAGGCTGTACGAGCGGGAGCTTGCCGAGCAGCAGGCGAAGATCGCCTCGGAGCGAAAGGCGCAGGTGGGCAGCGGAGAGCGCTCGGAGAAGGTCCGGACGTACAACTTCCCGCAGGGTCGCGTCACCGACCACAGGATCAAGCTCACCTCGCACAACCTCGATGGCGTCCTGGGAGGGGACCTGAGCGAGTTCACCGAGGCCCTCGCCGCCGAGGAGAAGAGGCGGAGGCTCGAGGCGGCCGCCTCGGCGGCATGAAGCGCAGAGAGCGGGGATGACCGTGACCGCTCCCGCGACGGCCGGCAGCGTTCGCGAGGCGCTCGGTGCCTCGATCGACGCCCTGCGGGCCGCGGGGGTGGAAACGCCCGGTCTTGACGCTGAGCTGCTGCTGGCCGAGGCGAGTGGCCGGGAACGGGCCGACCTCCTCGCCGCTCCCGACGATGCGCTGTCCGCGGATGTCGGGCGGCGGTTCGGCGAGATGGTGCGGCGGCGGCTGCGGCGGGAGCCGGTCGCCTACATCCTTGGACGCAGGGGCTTCCGCTCGATCGAGCTCAAGGTCGATCGACGGGTCCTGATTCCACGACCCGAGACGGAGCTTCTCGTCGAGCTCGCGCTGGAGCTCCAGCCCGCCCGCCTACTCGACGTCGGCACCGGCTCCGGCGCGATCGCCCTGGCGGTGACCGACGAGATGCCGGACTGCCGGGTCGTCGCGACCGACGTTTCGCCCGCCGCCCTCGAGGTGGCGCGGACGAACGCAGGGGAACTTGGCGTGGCCGACCGCGTTCGCTTCGAACCGGGCATGCTGCCCTCCGGGACGGAGTCGTTCGACCTGATTCTCGCCAACCTCCCCTACGTCGCCGAGGGCGAGTGGGCGGCGCTGCCGCCGGAGGTGCGCGAGTGGGAGCCGCGCGAGGCCCTTCTCGCCGGCGTCGACGGTCTCGACGCGATCCGCGCGCTGCTCGCCGACCGCGAACGTACCTCGGTCCGGTATCCGGCGGAAAGTGCGTTCGCGCGCCTGAACACGCAGGCCGTGGGGCTCGAGGTGGGGGAGGGGCAGGCCTCGGCGGTCGTGGCCCTGATGCGGGAGGCGGGATTCAAGAGGACGGAGGTGCGCACCGATCTGGCCGGGATCGAGCGGGTCGTCCTCGGTCTGGCGGGCCGGTGATCGTCTCGATCGAAGCCGATGGCGCGAGGACGGCACGGGCGGAGCTCGAGCGCACGGTCGCAGCGGGCGGCGTCGTGGTCTTCCCAGCCGACGGCCTATACGGGCTCGCCTGCGATCCGACCGACCGGGCCGCGATCGCGCGCATCCACGCTCTGAAGGGGCGAGACGACGGCAAGCCCTCCGCGGTCCTCTACTTCTCGCCCCTGGCGGTGCGCGAGCTGCTCACCTCGCTCGGGCCTGCGACCCGCGAGGCGGCGGCCGCCCTGCTGCCCGGGCCCGTCACCCTCGTGGTCGCGAACCCGGAGCGGCGTTACCCGCTCGCCTGCCGCGAGGATCCGGAGCGGCTCGGCGTGCGGCTGATCGAAGGGCCGCTCGCGGGCGCGATGTGCCCGGTCTTCCAGACCTCGGCCAATCGCAGCGGGGCCGCGGCGCCGGGCCGCTTCGAGGAGGTTCCCCCCGATATCCGCGATGGAGCGGATCTGGCGATCGACGGCGGTGCGCTGACCGGGCTTCCCTCGACCGTCGTTGACCTGACCCGGATCGATGCCGGCGGCGGCTGGAGCGTGCTGCGGGAGGGCGGCCTGCCGCTCGAGGAACTCACCGCCGCGCTCGGCTAGCCGTTTCTAGCAGCCGGGATAGCCGGGATAGGGAAGCCGTACGAAGACGCGCGAGGTGTTGTCGTGCTCGTTCGACTCGTAGAGGAGGTTGAAGGGGTCGACGGTCATCGTGAACGCGAAGCAGCCGCTGAGCCCGCCGACCCCGATCCATTGCTTGTCGTAGGTCGCCGGATAGATGTCCGACCAGCCGACCGAGGTGCCGAGCGTGACGCCGTCGCGGTACGGATTCTGGTTGCACCCGGGGTAGTGCCGGCTCGAAGGGGAGCGCTTTCCGGGGCGCGTTCGGTAGAGGTCCCTGAGGCAGTAGTTGAGCTTCGGACTCGTCCTGAGGACCGGGCCGAGCCCCTTCCCGGGCCGGAAGCGCCGCAGCTCGAATCGTGCCAGCTGATGGACCTTCCAGTAGGCGCCTCCATACCCCGCGCCGACATCCGTGAAATGCAGCATCGCCCTGCTCGGCACGTCGATGTGTCCGCCGCCGGCGCGGTAGATCCGCTGCCGGGTCCGCATCGTCCGCCAGCCGTTGCGGGTCCCGCGAAGCTCCATCGGGCCCTTCCCCCGGCTCTTCACGTCGCTCGTCGCGCGCAGGACCAGCTGACCGGCGTGGCTGTCGACGTAGAGGTCGGCCGGCCTGCCGATCCGCAGGTTGGGGCAGAGCAGGTGCTTTGCCTCCCGGCCGGCGCACGGGTTGTCGACGCCCGCGTTCGGCGCCGCCGCCTGTCCCGACCCCGTCGCCACCAGCAGAATCGCGGCGACCATCGTTGCGAGGCGTCCCTGCACGCAGCGGAGGCTACCCCGAGCCGACCGATTGCAACACATATGCGTCGAGGGGCTCCCGGCGTCCCTTCACCCTGAGCGGCCCAAGCGATGTGGTCACGGCGCCGGGAATCGCGCATGGTCAGCCTGGTCGCCGCGACGATTACCGTGGGGCGACTCACGGGTCAAGGCTATCCCGCAGCGTTGGTATCGTCGAAGCAGGTTGAGCGAGCTTCCCGAAAACCTTCAGGCAGCG
This sequence comes from Solirubrobacterales bacterium, assembly GCA_036406595.1. GTDB lineage: Bacteria > Actinomycetota > Thermoleophilia > Solirubrobacterales > 70-9 > VRUE01. The sequence goes on from DASXAR010000002.1 coordinate 9,618, forward strand.
CCCCTGGCCGAGGTCGATCCGGAGATCCGGGCGGTCCTCGACGCAGAGCTGCGGCGGCAGCAGGGGACCCTGGAGATGATCGCCTCGGAGAACTTCGTGCCGCAGGCGATTCTCGAAGCGGTCGGCTCGGTGCTGACCAACAAGTACGCCGAGGGCCTTCCCGGCCACCGCTACTACGGCGGCTGCGAGGAGGTCGACGTCGGCGAGCAGCTGGCGATCGACCGCGCCAGGGAGCTGTTCGGGGCCGAGCACGCGAACGTCCAGCCGCACGCCGGCGCGCAGGCGAACAACGCCGCCTACATGGCGCTGATGGAACCCGGCGACAAATTCCTGGGGATGGCGCTGGACCACGGCGGCCACCTCAGTCACGGCATGAAGCTGAACGTCTCCGGCAAGCTCTACGAGCCGATCGCCTACCACGTGGGGCGCGACGATTTGCGGGTCGACATGGAGGAGGTCGAGAGGCTCGCCCACGAGCACCGGCCGGCGCTGATCGTCGCCGGCTGGTCGGCCTATCCGCGCCACCTCGACTTCGCCGCCTTCCGCGAGATCGCCGACGCCGTCGGCGCCAGGCTGATGGTCGATATGGCCCACTTCGCCGGGCTCGTCGCAGCCGGTGAGCATCCCAATCCGGTCCCGCACGCCGACGTCGTCACGACGACGATCCACAAGACGCTCTGCGGGCCCCGCAGCGGAATGATCCTCTGCCGCGAGGAGCACGCCAGGGCGATCGACAAAGCGGTCTTCCCGGGACAGCAGGGCGGCCCCCTCATGCACACGATCGCCGCGAAGGCGGTGGCGCTCCGGATCGCGGCGACCGAGCAGTTCAGGGAGCGCCAGCGGCAGACGATCGCCAACGCTCGCGCGTTCGCCACCGGCCTCGAAGAGGGCGGCGTGCCGGTGCTCACCGGCGGCACCGACGTCCACCTCGTCCTGGTTGATCTGACGCCAACCGGGCTCGACGGCCAGACCGCGGAGGACCGACTCGAGGCGGTCGGAATCACCGTCAACCGCAATGCGATCCCCTTCGACGAGCGCCCCCCGATGAACCCGTCCGGGCTGCGAATCGGGACCCCCGCGCTCACCACCCGCGGGCTGATCGAGGACGACATGCGCGAGGTCGCCTCCGTCGTCGCCACCGCCCTCGGCCCCGACTTCGACGCCGAGAAGGACACGCTTTCCGAGCGCACCCAGGCGCTCATGGACCGCTACCCGCTCTATCCCCAGCTGATTCCGACGCCGGCCTGATGGCCCCGAAGACCCGATTCGGTCGGTGATCAAGTTCGTATCGCTGATTAGCGAGCGTCACGATCTGATTTCCGCGAGCGGCGCTGATGCGACACCTGGCGGCCGCCCCCGGACGCAAAGCGGAGGAGGCGGCCGAATATGAACATCTGGGTTGACATGAGCGCGCCGGCCCATGTGCTGGTCCTGCGCCCGATCATCGAGCGGCTGCGTGCCCAGGGGCATCTGGTCGAGGTCACCTCGCGCGACTACGCGCAGACCCAGGCGCTGCTCGACCTGCACGGCATGGAGCACACGCCGATCGGCCGTCACGGCGGCGCCTCGCGGCTGCGCAAGGCCTACCGGCTCGGGGCCCGGACGACGGCGATGATCGGCTTCGGCCGCTCGCGCTCCTTCGACCTGGCCCTCGCGCACGGCTCGAACGATCTCGCGATCGCCTCCCGGGCGCTCGGTGTCCCCGAGGCCAACATGCACGACTACGAGTATGCGGTCACCCAGCACCGGATCGGCTGCCGCCTCGCAAGGCGGGTGATGTTCCCGGACTCGGTGCCGCCCGAGCGCCTGCGTCGCTTCGGGGTCGGGCCGGAGAAGCTCTTTCCATACCCCGGTCTCAAGGAGGAGTACTACCTCTACGACTTCGAGCCTGACCGGCGGGCCCTCGAGAAGCTCTCGGTGGACACCGAGCGGGTGGTCGTCGTGGTCCGCCCACCACCCGACGTCTCCCTGTACCACCGCAAGTCCAACCCCCTCTTCCCGAAGGTGTTGAGCCGGCTCGGCCACGCGCCGGAGGTGCATGCGATCGTGCTGCCGCGGACGGGGGCGCAGCGCGAATTCATCGAGAGCATGCAGCTTCCGTCGCTGATCGTCCCGCCCGCGGCGGTTGAGGCGCAGAGCCTGATCGCCCTCGCCGACCTCGTCGTCTCGGCGGGGGGGACGATGAACCGCGAGGCGGCGGCGCTGGGAACCCCCGTCTACACGACCTACGGCGGCAGGCTCGGGGGCGTCGATGAAGCGCTGATCCGCTCCGGCCGGCTGCGGCCGCTGACCGATCCGCGTGCGATCGAGCTCGAGAAGCGCACGGGAGACGCCGCTCCGACCAAGCGAGACCCTAGTCTCCTGGTTGAGACGATCCTCGGTACCGTCGGAGCTTCCTATACCGCGGAGACCCAAACCACCCGCTAGCGCGCTCGCCGCGCCCGATCAGGGCCTGGCCGATCTGGAGCACTTCATCTCCCTAGCCGGCGATGGGGAGGCCAGGCCGGTGGACGCTGCGTTGCGCGCCCTCGACGTCGCGATCTCCGCCACGGTGCTGCTGGTCCTCGCGCCCCTGCTCGCCCTGGTCGCAGCGTTGATCGCGGTCACGTCAGGCCGGCCGGTTCTCTACCGGGGCGCGAGAGTGGGGCGTGCCGGTGCGCCGTTTCGCATGTTCAAGTTCCGCACCCTCAGGGCGGACGCCGAGAGCCGTCTGGGCCCCTACCTGGGCGAGGAGCTCTCCCGGCGCACGGAACTCGAGGTGACGCGGGTCGGCAGGGGCCTGCGCGCGACGCACCTCGACGAGGTGCCGCAGCTCTGGAACGTCCTGCGCGGCGAGATGGCGATCGTCGGCCCGCGCCCGATCCGACCCGCCTTCTTCACCGAGCTCTGCGAGGAGATCCCGCAGTACTGGCAGCGGCTCGTCGTCCGCCCCGGCGTTACCGGCTTCGCCCAGACCCGCATGACCAGGGAGGAGTCGTGGGCGGACAAGCTCGCCCACGACATGGAGTACATCGCCGACCGCTCGGTCGGCCTCTACTTCAGCGTCCTCTTCGCCACGGTCGCCAAGATCGCCGGTCGCGGCCCCGCCGCTCAGCCCTGACCCAATGACGTGCCGGTGGTTAGCCACCCATAGGGTGGGCTAACCACCGGCACGTCCCGGGAGGGCGGCTGCGAGACTGCGCGGCCATGTGCGGGATCTGCGGCGTGGTGACGGCGAGCGGCTCAGCCGACCGGGAGACCGTGGAGCGGATGAACCGCCGCCTGGTCCATCGCGGCCCGGACAGCGACGGCATCTTCCACGACGGCGGCGCCGCGCTGGCGGCGCGGCGTCTGGCGATCATCGACCTCGAGGGCGGCACGCAGCCGCTGACCAACGAGGACGGCAGCGTCGTCGTCGTCCAGAACGGCGAGATCTACAACTACCGCGAGCTGCGGGAGGACCTCGATCACCGCGGGCACAGCTTCGCGACAGCCTCCGACACCGAGGTCCTCGCCCACCTCTACGAGGAGCATGGCGAGGGCTTCGTCCGGCGCCTGCGGGGGATGTTCGCGATCGCGCTCTGGGACGCGAGGCGCCGGCGCCTGCTCCTCGCCCGGGATCGCTTCGGGATCAAGCCCCTCTACTACCGCGAGGCGGGGGGCGAGCTCGCGTTCTGCTCGGAGCTGAAGTCGATGCTCGAGCTGCGGCGCTTCTCCCGCGAGATCGACCCCCGTGCCCTGGCCGCGTATCTGGCCTTCAACTCGATTCCATCTCCGCTGACGATCTTCGCCGAGGCGCGCAAGCTGCCCGCCGGCTGCACCCTCTCGTGGCAGGGCGGAGAGGTGAGGCTGGAACGCTTCGCCCGGCCGGCGCCCGCGCCGGCCGGTGAGGTCAGGCGACGCCCCGTCGAGGCGCTCGCCGACGAGCTGCGCGAGACGCTGCGGGACTCTGTCCGAGCCCATCTGGTCGCCGACGTGCCGGTCGGGGTCCTGCTCTCCGGAGGCGTCGACTCGGCGGGACTGACGGCACTGGCCGCCGGTGAGGTCGGCGAGGCGGTGAAGACCTTCTCGATCGGCTTCGAGGAGAGCAGCTTCAACGAGCTCGACCGGGCCAGGGAGGTCGCCCGCCGCTATCGCACCGACCACCACGAGCTGATTCTGAGGCCCGACGCGGTGGAGCTCCTGCCGAAGCTGGTCGACGCGTTCGATGAGCCGTTCGGCGACTCCTCCGCAGTGCCGACCTATCTCGTCTCTCAGCTCGCCGCGGGAGAGGTCAAGGTCGCCCTCTCCGGAGAGGGGGGCGACGAGCTGTTCGGCGGCTACTACACCTATGTCGCAGACCGGCTCGCCCCCCGGGTGGGGCGCCTCGCCGCGCTGGCATCCCCGCTGGTCGAGGCGCTGCCCAGCTCCGACGCGAAGGCGAGCTTCGACTACAAAGCGAAGCGCTTCGTCCGCGCCGCGAGGCTGCCGCCGCTCGAGCGCCACCACGCCTGGAAGGAGATCTTCGCCTCCGGGGAGCGCGCCGCCCTGCTGGGGGCGCTCGACACCGGCTGGGACCCGGTTGAGCTCCATCGCGAGCGCTTCGACGAAACGGAGGGTGCCGAGCTCCTCGCGCGGCTCCAGGACGTCGATCTCGGCATCTACCTCGTCGACGACCTGCTCGTGAAGACAGATCGCTCGAGCATGGCCCACTCGCTGGAGCTGCGGGTGCCATTCCTCGACCAGCGGGTTGCCGAGATGGCGATGGGCCTCGCGACCCCGCTCAAGGTTCGCGGCCTCGCCAAGAAGCGGCTGCTCCGCCGGGCCCTCGCCCCCCTGCTGCCCAGGGCGGTGCTCAGGGGGCCGAAGCAGGGGTTCTCGATCCCACTTGCGGCCTGGCTCCGCGGGCCACTGAAGGGGTTCGCGCAGGAGGTCCTGTCGCCTGCGACGCTGGAGCGCCAGGGCTGCCTCGACCCCTCCGTCGTGACGCCGATGATCGAGCGCCACTGCGCGGGCCGCGAGGATCTCAGCCGGCAGTTGTGGGGCCTGATGGCGTTCACTCTCTGGTTCGATCGATATGCCCAGTAGCTTCGACGCCCTCCTCGCCTTCCTCGTCGCCGGGGTCCTGGCGCTGCTCCTGGTCCCGCTCACCGATCGGCTGGCGCGGCGGATCGGGGCCATCGACCTGCCCAACGAACGCTCGCTGCACGAAGCACCGACGCCGAAGCTGGGGGGCCTGGCGATCCTCGCGGGCGTTCTCGTCGCGGGGTTGATCTGGCTTCCCTGGGACGCCGAGACGCGCGCCATCCTCGGCGGCGCGATCATCATCACCGCGGTCGGCGTCCTCGACGACATCTACGAGCTCGGCGCCGCGCCGAAGCTGCTCGGGCAGACCGTCGCGGTGATCGTCCCGGTCTCCGCCGGGGTCACGGTCGAGAGCTTCACCTTTCCCTTCCTCGGGGCGCTCGACCCGGGCTCGGTCGACCTGATCGGGCTTCCCTGGGGAGGGGCGATCGACCTGGGGGATGTCGGCACGGTGGTCGGCGTCGTCGCCGTCATCAACGTGATCAACCTGATCGACGGCGTCGACGGGCTCGCGGCCGGGGTCTGCGTGATCTCGGCGGTGGCCCTCGCGATCATCGCCCTCTCGCTCGATCGCAACGCCGCCGGCGTGCTCGCCGCGCTGACCGCGGGCGCCTCGCTCGGCTTTCTTCGCCACGGCTTCCCCCCGGCGAGCACCTTCATGGGGGACACCGGCTCGAATCTGCTCGGCTATCTGCTGGGCGTCGTCGCGGTGCAGGGCGCCCTCAAGACGAACGCCGTGATCGCCCTCTTCCTGCCCCTGATCATCCTCACCGTGCCGATTCTGGACACCGGCTTCGTTGTCGCCAAGCGGCTCAAATACAAGCGCCCCATCTACCGTGCCGACCGCTCGCACTTCCACCACCGGATGGCCAACATCGGCTTCTCGCAGCGCCGCACGCTCGCCTACATGTACAGCTGGACGCTGGTGATGGCGCTCCTGGCCCTGGCCCTGCGCTTCGTGCCCTACAGCGACGACCACGGCCATTTCGATCTCTTCTGGTCGGCCGTCGTCGGGGTCTTCGGCCTGCTCGCGCTCGCCGCCAGCGTCTACCTCGTCGAGGTGCTCGAGATCCTCAAGCTGCGGCGCGTGCGGCTGCGCCAGGTCTCCGGCATCCGGACCGCCGGCGAAAGGCCGGCCCCCGCCACCGCCGACGTCGATCTCGCGGTCGCGACCGAGCTGGAGACGGGGACCTTCCCGGCGATCGATCCGGAAACGGGGGAGTTCGAGGCGGTCGAGCCGAGGGAGTGAGGCGAAAAGAGCTTGTGCGGGGTTGTTACAACCATCACGAACTGGCTCTACAACGCGGATCGACGGACCTTTCGGATATAGTCGCCAGTCCGCCCGCTCAACCCGAGCCGGGCGGTTTTATGTCTCCTCCAAAGCATCTCGACCTCCTCGCGCTAGCCGCCGCCCTGGTCGTGTTCGTGGTCGGCGGATTTCCCCTGCTCGGCTACGCCGTCGCCGCCGCCGCGTGGCTCGCCCAGCGCGGCATCCATACGCTCGCGAGCCGGCATGCCGGTGAGGAGCTGAAGCGCGGCAACCGCCAGCGGGCGATGGGGACGGTCGCGGCGACGACCCTGGGGCGGGTCTGGCTGATGGCGACGGCGGTGCTGATCGTCGGCATCGCCGACCGCGAATCCGGCCTCGCCGCGGCGCTGCTGCTGCTGGCGCTGTTCACTCTCTCCTTCGCCGCGCAGGGGATCGCCTACCTGCTCGAGCCAGGGGAGCAGGAGATCCGGGCGCGATGAGGTACGAGGCGACGCGATGAGCACGAAGGCGAAGGTCTTCACCGGGATCGGCGTCTATTTCGGAATCGCGATCCTGATGCTGCTGATCTTCGGCAGCAGCGGCAAGAACGAAGACTTCAAGCCGCAGAACGAGTTCAAGCTCGAACCGTGGGTCTCGATCCACCTCGGCGGCGTCGACCTCAGCATCAACAAGGCGGTCCTCTACCTCGTCCTGGCCAGCGCGCTGACGATCATCGTGATGGTCTGGATCGCCCGCCGCATGGCGCAGAAGCCGAACCGGGTCCAGACCGCGATGGAGGTCGCCTACGACATGACGAAGAACACGATCACCGGCGGCAGCCTCGAGGGGAGGATGGCGAGTCGCTGGTTCCCGTTCCTCGCCGCGCTCTTCTTCTGGATCTGGTTCTCGAACATCATCGGCTTCCTGCCGCTGCCGACCAACACCGAGCACGAGGTCAGCGTCTTCGGACTCGAGATTCCCAGCTTCGCGATCTACGCGGCGACCGCGAACCTCTCGATTCCCCTGGTTCTGACGCTGGTCGTCTGGATCTCCTATCACGTCGAAGGCGTGCGGCAGAAGGGACTCGTCAAGTACCTGGCGAGCTGGCTGCCCCCCGGCCTCGAGGACATGAACCCGATCGCGAAGGGGTTCATCTTCGTAATCGAGGCGATCTCGCATTTCGCCCGGCTGATCTCGCTCTCGGTGCGGCTCTTCGCAAACATCCTCGCCGGCCATCTGCTGCTTCTCTTCATGGGCGGCGGGCTGGCAGTGCTGCTCGGGATCGCCGCCCTCGGGGCCCTCACCTTCCCTCTAGCCTTCTTCTTCTTCATCCTGGAGGTCGGCCTGATCGCGACGCTGCAGGCCTTTATCTTCTCGACCCTCACTGCCATCTACCTCGGCGGGGCAACCTCCGCCAGCCATTAAGAAAAGGAGCGCTCTTCCCATGGACCTGTCCCCTGTTGCAGCCGCGATCTCCGACGAAGGGATCGAATCGGCGGGCAAGGCGATCGCCCTCGGAGTGGGCGCCGGCCTCGGCTCGATCGGCGCCGGAATCGGCATCGGCTTCATCTTCGGCAAGGAGATCGAGTCGGTTGCCCGCCAGCCTGAGATGAAAGACGAGCTTCAGAGCATTCGCTGGCTCGGCTTCGCCCTCACCGAGGCCGTCGCCTTCTACACCTTCATCTTCGGGCTGATCGCCTTCTTCCTCTAGGCCAAGCCCGTGGGCCTGCTCGTTCACATAGGCGGTCTGATCCCACTCGCGGCCGAGTCGGGCAAGGAAGAAGGCGGCAGCTTCCTGGTCTCGCCGGGCCTCGGCCTGATGATCTGGACGCTCGTTCTCTTCCTCTTCACGATGTGGGTCCTGAGCAAGCTCGCCTTCCCGAAAATCCAGGAGGCGCTGGACAAGCGCGCCAAGACGATCGCCGAGTCGATCGAGACGGCCGAACGGCAGCGCAGGGAATCGGACGAGCTGCTCGAGGAGTACCGCGCCCGCCTCGCCGAGGCGCGCGAGCAGGCCGACGACATCATGGCCCGCGCCCGCAAGGCGGCGGAGACGGCCGAAGCCGAGGGCAGTGCTGCCGGCAAGGAGCGCCGCGAGGAGCTGGTCGACGCCGCCAAGCGCGACATCGAGGCCGAGACCCGGCGCTCCCTGGAGCAGATCCGCAAGGAGGTCGCCGACCTCACCGTCCTCGCCACCGAGAAGGTGACCCGCAAGGCGCTCGACCCCGAGGACCAGCGCCGCCTCGTCGAGGAGGCTTTGAGCGAGGTCGACTTCACCACCCTCTCCGGATCGGAGAACTGATGCAGGACCCCGCCCGCGTATATGCCGAGGCTCTCTTCGAGGTCGCCAGGGAGAGAGGCCGCCTCGAGGAGATCGGCGCCGGCCTGGACAGCTTCGCGGACGCGGTGTCGGACAGCCGCGACCTGCAGGTGTTCCTCTTCAGCCCGCACTTCTCCTCGGCCGAGAAGAAGGAGGGATTGAGCCGGGCGGTGAGCGGAGCCGATCCGGAGCTCGTCAACTTCCTCGAGCTGCTAATCGAGAAGCAGCGGACGCCCGAGCTCTTCCGCATCCGCCGCGAGTTCGACCAGCTATGGAAGCGGGAGAACAGGCAGCTCGACGTCACCGTCACAAGCGCGATCGAGCTCGATCCATCGGTGGTTGCGAAGATCGGCGAGGAGATCGAACGTCAGACGGGGAGCAGGGTCGAGCTGGCGAGCCGGGTCGACGAGGGGATCCTCGGCGGCCTCGTGCTGCAGGTCGGCAACATGGTCCTTGACGCGAGCATCCACAATCGCTTGGAGAAACTTCGAAAGAGCGTCGCCCGGGCGACGTAAGGAGGAGTAGAGCACCCCAATGGAGATCAAACCCGACGAGATCGCATCGATCCTGCGCGAGCGGATCGAGGGAATGGACACGGAGACCGCCGACCTCTCCGAGGTCGGGACCGTGCTATCTGTGGCGGACGGGATCGCCCGCGTTCACGGGCTCGACAACTGCATGGCGCTGGAGATGCTCGAGCTGCCGCACGGGGTGACGGGCCTCGCCCTCAACCTCGAGGCGAACAACGTCGGCGCCGTGCTCTTCGGCGAGTGGGACAGGATCGTCGAGGGCGACAGCGTCAAGCGCACCGGGCAGTTGCTGCGCATTCCCGTGGGGGAGGAGCTGCTCGGCCGGCTCGTCGACCCCCTCGGCCGCCCGCTCGACGATCGTGGCGACGTCAACACCACCGAGACCCGGCCGGCGGAGTTCAAAGCGCCCGGCGTCGTCCAGCGCCAGCCGGTGAGCGAGCCGGTGCAGACCGGCCTGATGGCGATCGACGGGATGATCCCGATCGGCCGCGGTCAGCGAGAGCTGATCATCGGCGACCGGCAGACCGGCAAGACGGCGATCGCGATCGACACGATCATCAACAACAGGGACAAGGACCTGGTCTGCATCTATGTCGCGATCGGGCAGCGGATGTCGACCGTCGTCCAGCTCAAGGAGGTCCTCGAGGAGCACGGCGCGATGGAGAACACGATCATCGTCGCCGCCCCCGCCGACGAGGCTGCGCCGATCAAGTTCATCGCCCCCTACGCGGGCTGCGCGATGGGCGAGCACTTCCTCTACAACGGCAAGGCGGCGCTCTGCGTCTACGACGACCTCACCAAGCACGCCTACGCCTACCGTCAGATGTCACTGCTCCTGCGGCGCCCGCCGGGGCGCGAGGCATACCCGGGCGACGTCTTCTATCTCCACTCGCGGCTGCTCGAGCGGGCGGTGAAGCTGAACGACGACCTCGGGGGCGGTTCGCTGACCGCGCTGCCGGTGATCGAGACGCAGGCGGGTGACGTCTCCGCCTATATCCCGACCAACGTCATCTCGATCACCGACGGCCAGATCTTCCTTGAGTCGGACCTCTTCTACTCCGGGGTGCGGCCGGCGATCAACGTCGGCATCTCGGTCTCGCGCGTGGGCGGAAACGCGCAAACCAAGGCGATGAAGGCGGTGGCCGGGAAGCTGCGGCTCGACCTCTCCCAGTACCGCGACCTCGAGGCCTTCGCCCAGTTCGGCTCCGAGCTCGACCCGGAGACCCAGAAAACGCTGAACCGCGGCGAACGGCTGGTCGAGATGCTCAAACAGAAGGAGCGCGAGCCGCTCGAGATGGCCGACCAGGTCGCCGCGATCTACTCCGGCACCGGGGGCTACCTCGACCGGATCAAGACCGAGCGCGTCGGCGAGTTCCTCGGCGACCTGCGGATCCGCCTCCGCTCCGAGAAGCCCGAGCTGCTCGACCGGATCGCTTCCACCGGCAAGCTCGAGGACTCCGACGAGGAGGAGCTGGGCGCCGCGATCCGCGACTTCGTCGACGACTTCGGGCCCGACTTCGACGAGCACGGGGACCCGATGGAGAGCGGCGAGTCCGATCGCGTCCGCTCCAAGGAGGAGCGCGCCGAGCCGGGCCGGACCGCCGGGGAGCCCGAGCAGTCGGACGAGGAGAAGGAGAAGGCCGAGGAGGAGAAGGCCGCGGCCTGACCAGACGATGGCCTCCCAGAAGGACGTCAAAAACCGCATCGCGTCGATCAAGAACATCAACAAGATCACGCGGGCGATGGAGATGGTCGCGGCGGCGCGCCTGCGTCGTGCCGAGCAGCGGATCGAGCATCTGCGTCCTTACGCCAAGGCGATGCGCAAACTCACCCGCCGCGCCGCCGAACATGCGGGAGGCATCCCCCGCGTCCCGGTGATGGTCGAGCGCGAGGAGGTGCGCCGGGTCGGAGTGCTGCTGGTCACCGGCGACCGCGGCCTGGCGGGCGCCTTCAACACGAACATCATTCGGGACGGCCTGCGGCTCCGCGACGAGCTTTCCGAGGAGGGCGTCGATACGGCCTTCTCCGCGGTGGGGCGAAAGGGAGTCTCGGCCCTCACCTTCCGCAAGGAGGATCCCCGCACCTCCTACGTCGGCTTCACCGACCGACCGGCCTTCGCCAACGCGCGGGAGATCGGCGAGGAGCTGACGGCGCGCTATGTCGACGAGGAGCTCGACCGGGTCGAGCTCGTATACAACCGCTACGTCTCGCCGCTGACCCAGCACGTCTGGCGCCAGACGCTGCTGCCGCTGCAGCACGCCGAGGTGATCGGGGACGGCGTCGAGGACGAGGAGGAGGACGCCGAGGAGAGCGAGATCGAGCGGGCTCACAGCCGCGCCGTATGGGAGTTCGAGCCCGATGCCGAGGAGCTGCTCGGCCAGCTGATCCCCGAGTACGTCAACATCTCCGTCTACCGGGCGCTGCTGGAGTCTGCGGCGTCCGAGCTGGGGGCCCGGATGACCGCGATGCGCAACGCGGCGGAGAACGCCGAGACGATGATGGACGACCTGACCCTTGAGATGAACCGCGCCAGGCAGGCGGAGATCACCCAGGAGATCCTCGAGGTCGTCGCCGGCGCCGAGGCGCTCGGATAGCCCTTCGAAAAGAGTCGAGAAAAGGAACCAATGGCTGACAGCAACAACGGAGCGAACGTAGGACGTGTGGAGCAGGTGACCGGCGTCGTCGTCGACGCCGTCTTCCCGGACGAGCTTCCCGAGATCTACTCGGCGGTGACGATCCAGATGGAGGGCGGCGAGGACCGTGAGGGCACGGAGCTGGTCTGCGAGGTCCAGCAGCATCTCGGCGACGACCGGGTCCGCACCGTCGCGATGGACGCCACCGACGGCCTTCAGCGCGGCGACAGGGTGATCGACACGGGCGGCCCGATCACGGTGCCGGTCGGGGACGCGACCCTGGGTCGCATCTTCAACCTGCTCGGCGAGCCGATCGACCTCGGCGAGCCGGTCGAGACCGAGGAGCGGTGGCCGATCCACCGCCCCGCTCCGAGCGTCGAGGACCTGACCCCGACCCAGGAGATCCTCGAGACGGGGATCAAGGTGATCGACCTGCTTGCTCCCTACGCGAAGGGCGGCAAGGTCGGCCTTTTCGGCGGCGCCGGTGTCGGCAAGACCGTGTTGATCCAGGAGCTGATCCGCAACATCGGCGAAGAGCACGAAGGCCTCTCCGCCTTCTGCGGGGTCGGCGAGCGCTCGCGCGAGGGCAATGACCTCTGGCTCGAGATGAAAGAGTCGGGCGTCATCGACAAGACGATGCTCGTCTTCGGCCAGATGAACGAGCCGCCCGGCGCCCGTCTCCGCGTCGCCCTCTCGGGCCTGACGATGGCCGAATACTTCCGCGAGCAGGGCGGCCAGGACGTGCTGCTCTTCATCGACAACATCTTCCGCTTCGTCCAGGCGGGCTCTGAGGTCTCGGCGCTGCTCGGGCGGATGCCATCCGCGGTTGGCTACCAGCCGACCCTGGAGACGGAGATGGGCGGCCTGCAGGAGAGGATCACCTCGACCCAGCGCGGCTCGGTCACCTCCGTCCAGGCGATCTACGTTCCGGCCGATGACCTCACCGACCCCGCGCCCGCCTCGGTCTTCGCCCATCTCAACGCCACCACGACGCTCTCGCGGGCGATCTCCGAGAAGGGCATCTACCCGGCGGTCGACCCGCTCGACTCGACCTCGACGATCCTCAAGCCCGAGGTCGTCGGCGAGGATCACTACCGCACGGCAACCGAGGTCCAGGAGGTGCTTCAGCGGTACAAGGAGCTCCAGGACATCATCGCCATCCTCGGCATCGACGAGCTCTCCGACGAGGACAAGCAGACGGTCACACGCGCGCGCAAGATCGAGCGCTTCCTCTCGCAGCCCTTCTTCGTCGCCGAGCAGTTCACGGGCCGCAGCGGCGAGTACGTGTCGGTGGCCGACACGGTGCGCGGCTTCCGCGAGATCCTCGACGGGCAGCACGACGATCTGCCCGAGGGCGCCTTCTACATGAAGGGCTCGATCGACCAGGTGACCGCGGACAAAGAGGCCGCGGCGGCCTAGGAGCGGATCTTGGCGGGCGAGGCGACTTTCGAGGTCGAGGTCCTCACCCCCGAGGGTGAGGTCTTCAGCGGTGAGGTGCGGCAGGTCTCGACCCGGACCGCGGGCGGCGAGATCGGCATCCTCGCCAACCACGCGCCGCTGCTGGCAGCGCTGCGCCCGACCGAGCTTCGCCTCAAGGTGAGCGATTCGGAGACGAGGCGCTACGCCCAGGCACATGGCTGGCTGCAGGTCTTCGGCAACCACGCGAGGCTGCTGGTCGAGGAGGCGATCGCTCCCGACGAGCTCGACGCCGGCTCGCTGAAGGAGCAGCTCGCCGATGCGGAGCAGCGGATCTCCGACTCGGAGGAGGGGAGCGCGGCCCGCGACCGCGCAGAGAAGGACCGCGTCCGCGCGGAAGCGTTCATCGCCCTGGCGCAGGGATGAGTGAGGGAGCCGACGCCCCTCTGAGGGAATTGAGGCTCCTCGCTTCGCTCGGAGCGGATGAGGAGCGCGGGCTTCGCCCGCGCAATGGCCAGATTGCATGTCGCGGCCTTCGGCCACATTCCCTCAGAGCGGCATCGGCCCCCTTCAGCTCCACGTGTTCTGAGGCGAAGGGAGCTTGGTCGCAATGAGCGAAGAGCTCGTGGCGCTCGCCAACCGGCTGATCGGTTACGAGACCTCCGAGCCGGAGGCAATCCTCGAAGCTGCGGGCTTCGTCAAGGGCTGGCTGGAGGCGCGCGGCATCGAGGCGCAGGCGGACGAGGTGCGCGGTCTTCCGGTGCTGCGCGCCGAGGTGGGAGGGGGGGAGGGGCCGACGGTCGTCCTGCATGGGCATCTCGATGTCGTCCCGGGTCTGTCGGGCCAGTACGAGCCCAGGGTCGAGGGCGACCGCCTCTACGGCCGCGGCGCCTACGACATGAAGGGAGCGTTGGCGGCGATGCTGCTGACAACCGCGGCGCTGCGGGACCAGGACGAGGTCAGGGTGCGGCTCGGGATCGTCGGAGACGAGGAGTCGGAGGAGGAGGCCGACCGCGGCAGCGACCATCTCGTCGACAGCGGCTTCGTCGGCGATTTCGCGATCACCGGCGAGCCGACCAACCTCCACATCGGCGTCGAGGCGAAGGGCGTGCTGGCGATGCGGCTCTTGGTCAGCGGTCTCGCGGCCCACGGTGCCACTCCATGGCTGGGGGACAACGCGGTGCTGCGGGCGATCGACGTTTTCCGCAGCATCGAGTCGCTACCGTTCGCCCGGCACAGTTCGGAGCTCTTCGACCGTCCGTCGATCAACCTCGGCAGGATCCTGGGCGGAGATGCGCTCAACAAGGTGCCCGACCGATGTGCGATCGACGTCGACATTCGCTACCTGCCGGACCAGGACCCGGCGACGGTCCTCGAGGAGGTGCGCGGGCTTCCCGACGCCGAGGTGACGTCAGTCTTCACGAGGCCGCCGGCAGTGGTCGAGCGCGATTCCCTCTTCGTGCGGGCGCTGCGGGAGGCGGCATCCGCGCTCAACCAGGGCGAGCCGATGAGCGTCGGGCGCGACGGCGCCTCCGACGCGGTCTCCTTCCTGCGGGTCGGGGTCCCCGCGGTCGAGTTCGGGCCGATCGGAGACGGCCACCACGGCCCGCGGGAGTGGGTTTCGATTTCCTCGCTGCACACCTACCGGCAGACCCTCGAATCGTTCCTGCGCACGATTTCCGACCGCGTCGGCGGCGCTGAGCAGTGATCGAGCCGGTCTTCAAGAAACCGCCGCCGGAGGGCGACCACGAGCCGCCTCCGAAGCCGAAGCGCTACTGGTGGCGCTTCCTGCTGGCCTCGGCGGTGATCATCGCGGTGACCGCGGGGGCGACCGCGACGAGCATCCTCCTCTATGTCGACAGCATCGCCAAGGCGCTCTCCCACAACAACGTGCTGTGCAAAAAAGTCTGTCGGATCCTCCAGCAGACCAACGGCGGAGAGCCTGAGAACATCCTGATCATCGGCTCAGACAAGAGGGCCAGCGAACCCGAAGACCCGGGGCGCTCCGATACGACGATCCTGCTGCGGCTCGACCCGGACCAGAACGCGATCGCGCTGATGTCGATTCCGCGTGACCTCAAGGTCGAAATTCCCGGCTACGGCACCGGCAAGTTCAACGAAGCCTATTCCTACGGCGGGCCGAAGCTCGTGCTGAAGGCGGTGAAGGAACTGACCGGGCTGCCGATCAACCACGTTGTCAACGTCGACTATCTCGGCTTCGTGCGGGCGGTGGACGCGATCAACTGCGTCTACGTCGACATCGATCGCCGCTACTACCACTCCAACGTCGGGGTTCCTCCATCCGAAGAATATGCGGAAATCAACGTGCAGCCGGGCTACCAGCTGCTCTGCGGCAAAAAGGCGCTCCAGTACGTCCGCTACCGCCACACGGACACCGACCTGGTCAGGGCGGCACGCCAGCAGGACTTCCTCAGCGCAGCCCGGCAGCGGGTTCCGATCGGTGACCTGGTTCTCGACCGCAACGAACTGATCGACATCTTCACCGAATACACGACCTCCGACATCAGCGACAAAGAGACGATGCTGGAAGTGCTCAAACTGTTCGTCGCCTCCCGCAACGCGGCGATAAAGGAGGTCCACTTCCCGGCCGAACTCGGCCCGAGCTACGTCTACGCCTCCTCCGAAGCGATCTCCGAAGCGGTCGACAAATTCCTCGGGATCGAAGCGAGCGGAGGCCCGCGGGGGTCGCTCGACGAAGGCGACGGCGAAAGCACCGGTCAGGACCGGGGCAAGAAGAAGCGGAAGCGGAAGAGCGGGAAGAAGTCGGTCGTCAAGCCGAAGCCTCCCGGCGACGACGGGCTCGCGCCGGCGGCCGAAGCCGGTGAATCGGAGGCGAAGGTTGTCGCCCGCAGGGTCGGCGGCGGCTTCCCTGTCTTCTACCCGACCCGGCTGCCATCCGGGGCGAGGTACGCCGAAAGCGACCCCTACCTCCACGTCCAGGACCCACGCGTCTACCACTTCAAGGACACGGACGGACAGCGGCACGCCGCCTATCGCATGGTTCTCCAGATGGAACTGCCCGACGGCACCCACTACTTCGGGGTCCAGGGCATCCGCGGCTGGTCGGATCCGCCGATCCTCAACAACCCGAGCGAAACACGCGAAATCCATGGGCGGGAGTACGACATCTTCGTCGACGGCGACCGCGTCAAACTGATCGCCTGGCATCGCGGCAACAGCGTCTACTGGGTCTCCAACAGCCTGCTCCAGGCGCTGACCAACGACCAGATGGTGGGGATGGCGCGCTCGGCGCGGGTGATAATCCCCAACCGGAAGCCGAAGCGATCGAGAGGGGGAGCATGAGCGACAGCTCTGAGCCGATAGGCGTGGTCGGGGTCGGCTGGGTCGGCCTGGTGACCGCCGCCTGCTTCGCCGAGCTGGGCCATCCGGTCGTCGCCCGCGACATCCTGCAGGAGAAGGTCGAAGCCCTATCGCGGGGCGAGACGACGATCCACGAGCCCGGACTGGAGGATCTCCTCAAGCGCAACTCCGAGCGGCTCACATTCACCACCGATATGGGTGACGTTCTCGACGCCGCCCGGCTCCTGTTCGTCTGCGTCGACACACCGCCGACCCAGTCCGGCGACGCCGACCTTTCCCGCGTCCGGGCGGTGATCGAGGAGCTGCGGGGCGACACGGAATGCGTGCTGATCATGAAGAGCACGGTGCCGGCCGGGACCGGGCAGGCGATCCGGCGCGACCTCCCCGACGTCCCCTACGTCTCCTGTCCGGAGTTCCTCAAGGAGGGGTCGGCGGTGAGCGACTTCCTCCACCCGGACCGCGTCGTGATCGGTGCCGACCCCGGCCACGAGGAGGCGGCAGACGCCGTCTCGGCCCTCTATCAGCCGCTGGGCGGAGAGATCGTTCGCACCGACGTCGCCAGCGCCGAGATGATCAAGCTCGCCTCGAACGCCTTCCTCGCCACCAAGATCTCATTCGTCAACGAGATCGCGAACGTCTGCGAGGAGGTCGGCGCCGACGTCGCCGAGGTGGCGCGCGGCATGGGCCTCGACCAGCGCATCGGCCCCTCGTTCCTGCGTGCCGGCATCGGCTACGGGGGGAGTTGCTTCGATGGGGCGGAGACCGTCCTGGTCAAGCGCCACGGGAAGCCACAGCTGTGCTCCTTTGCGGAGCTGTGGGACCTTGAAGCCGCCGAGGAGCCTGCGATAGACGGAGGAGTGATCGAGCCGCAGGACCTCTGGATCTGGTCCTGGGTGCCGGGTGAGGCCAAGCCCGAGTGGATGCGGGTCTCGGTCCTCACTCGCCGGGATTACGACGGCGAGATGGTGGAGATCAGGACCAAGATGGGGCGGCGAATACGGGCCACCGTCGACCATCCGATGATCGTCGGAGACGGGAGCGACGGCGAGGTGCTGACCGCTGTGCGGGCCGACGACGTCACCGAGGGCGACTGGCTGCCGCTGGCGGGGGGAGGGGCGGATGGATTTGCGCACGTCGCTTATCCGATCCTCGGCGCTGTTGAAGACTCGATACCGGCAGAGCAGGTGATCGTCCGCCCCGAGCACCGAGAGGTGGAGGCGTTGCGGGGCCGGCCGCTCGCCGAGCGCGCCGCGATCCTCGCGCACCCACGCGGACATGCCCAGCGAATGGGCAACATTTCGCGCAGCGGCGCCCTTCGCCTGCCCGAGGCCTGCCTTGCGGAGATGGACCTGAAAGGCGCATCTCTCGGCACCACGCGAAACGGCGCCTATGTCCCCCAACGGGTGCAGGCCGACACCGTCTTCTGGCGGGTCGTCGGCCTTTACCTGGCCGAGGGCCACGTCAGTACAGATCGTGGTCGGAATGACTCAGTACGCGAGCGGATCTGCTGGACATTCCACCCTCGGAAGGAGGAGCATTTGGTCGCCGAGGTCGTCGAGTACTGGCGAGGCCAGGGTGTGAAGGCGACCGTCACGACCACGCCGACCTCCCGCCAGGTCAGCGTGTCATCTCGGATTCTCGCCGCCTGGTGGACGGGAATCTTGGGACTCGGCAGGAATAGCTACGAGCAGAGACTGCCGGACCTGATCTGGGAGCAGACCAACGACAGAAAGTGGGCGCTCCTCTCCGGGCTCTGGGAGGGGGATGGCTCTTGGTCATTTGTCAACCAGGGCCCAAATGTGGTGCTGGAGTTCGGGACCGTCAGCGGTCTTCTGGTAGATGGGGTTGCCCGATTGCTCGGTGATTTGGGCGTGGTTTGCTCGTGGAGGCGCGGGCGGACATCGAAGTCCACGACAGACACCCACTGGCTGAGGATCAGCGGGGCGGATCAGGTCGAGGGCGCCATCTGCCTTGTTCCGGAGAGCCAACGATCAAAGGTTTTCAGCGCGCTTGGGGTCCTGACGAAGAGAATTGCCCCGTCGGGTTTCCGTCGATTCGAGGACTCCTGGGTTTCATGGGTGAGAGTCGTTGGAATCAGGCGACGGGCCTCTTCCGGTGCCGTCTACTCGCTGGAGGTCCCTGGGGCAAACACAATTGTGACCAGCGGCGGCATCATCGCCCATAACTGTTTCCCGAAGGATTTGAAAGCGCTCAAGCAGCTGGCCGGCAACACGGGCTACCACTTCCAGCTGCTGACCGCGGTGATCGAGGTGAACGAGCTGCAGAAGCGGCGGGTCGTCAACAAGCTGCTGAACCGGCTCGGATCGCTGGTGGGGAAGCGGATCGCGCTGCTCGGGCTCGCCTTCAAGCCGGACACGGACGACATGCGGGAGGCCTCAAGCCTGGTGCTGGCGGCGCGGCTGCAGGGCGAGGGCGCCGAGGTGGTTGCCTACGACCCGGTTGCGACCGAGACTGCGCGGAGCCTGCTCGGCTCGGTCACCATGAGCGACTCCGCGATGGAGGCGCTGGAGGGTGCCGACGCCGCGGTCCTCGTCACCGAGTGGCCCGAGTTCGCCGAGCTCGACTGGGGTGTCGCCGCGTCGCGGATGGCGAGGCCGCTGATCGTCGACGGACGCAACTTCCTCGACCCGGCGGCGATCCGCGCGGCAGGCCTCGAGTACGAGGGGATCGGGCGGGCCGTCGACAGCTCGCCCTCCCCGGCCACCGCCGACTAGATGGTTGACTCCACGACCTCACACGCCTGGCTGACGCGCGTGGCGCGTCGCATTCCATCGTCCTCGGGCTTGCCTTTGGCACCACCAAAGGCTGCGCCCTGTGTCCTCGATCTACTCGGCCACGCCCGCCCCCAGTCACACGCGGCCGTGGAATCAACCATCTAGTGCAGGCGATCGTCCTGGTCGGTGGGGAGGGGACGCGGCTGCGGCCGCTGACCGAGAGCATCCCCAAGCCCGCTCTGACGCTCGTCGACCGCCCCTTCCTCGCCTACATGATTGAGTGGCTCGCCGGGCACGGCGTGACCGAGGTCGTGCTCGCCTGTGGCTTCCTGCCGGATGCGCTGCGCGACGCGTTGACCGGCGAGGAGGAGAGGGCCGGGGTCGCGATCCGCTACGTCGTCGAGCCGGAGCCGCTCGGCACGGCGGGTGCGATCCGACATGCCGCCGAGGCGCTCGGGGACGCCCTCGACGAGCGCTTCCTGGCGCTCAATGGGGATGTCCTCACGGACCTCGACCTGACGGCGCTGCTGAGAGAGCACGAACGGCGCTCGGCGCGCTCGACCCTGGGTCTTTACCGGGTCGAGGACGCCGCCGCCTACGGCCTCGTGCATCGGGGCGAAGACGGCGAGGTGCGCGAGTTCCTGGAGAAGACCGGGCGGAGCGAGCCGGGAGACGTCAACGCGGGGATGTACGTGCTCGAGAATTCGGTGCTCGATCTGATTCCCGCCGGGCAGCCGGTCTCGATCGAGCGGGACGTCTTCCCGCGTCTAGTCGGCCAGGGTCTCCACGGCGTCGTGCTCGACGGTTACTGGATGGACATCGGCACGCCCGAGCGCTACCTGCAGGCGACCTGGGACATCCTCGAGCGCCGCGTGCGGACCCGGGTTCGGCCGACCGGTCCCGGATTGCACGTCGCGCCTGGGGCCGACGTCTCTCCGGGGGCGACCGTCGGGCCCCGGGCGGTTCTCGCACCGGGGTGCCGGGTCGGGGACGGGGCCGAGATCGTCGAATCGGTTCTGCTGGAGGGTTGCGTTATCGCCGAAGGTTCCCGGGTCAGTGGCTCGATCCTGGCGCCAGGCGCCGAGGTCGCCGCGGGAGTCTCTTTGGAAGGTGCGGTCGCGGGTAAGGGCGAAAGAGTCACCTCGCCGAATGCGTGACGACGTCCTCGCCATACCGGATCACCTACGCGATGCGCTCTGGCGCGTCGAGACCGCACAGCTCGAGCGGAGCGATTCCGAGGGCCTGCTCGTCTGTGGCATGGGCGGTTCGGCGATCGGCGGAGACCTGGCGGCGGCGGTCCTGGCCGACCGCCTTTCCCGACCGCTTCTGACTGTCCGCGGTTATGACCTTCCCCGCTGGGCGACCGCCGATTGGGCGGTCCTCTGCTCGAGCTACTCAGGCGGCACCGAGGAGACGCTCGCCTGCTTCGAGGCGGCCGGGGCAATCGGGGCCCGGCGGACCGTCGCCGGCACCGGCGGGGAGTTGGTCGACCGCGCGCGGCAGGCGGGGGCTCCTGTGATCGGGCTGCCCGGCCTTCTCTCCGCGCCCCGCGCCGCCGTCGCGTACATGGTGGTCACCTCGCTGGCGGCCGCCGCCGCTGCCGGTGTTGCCCCCGGCATCCCCGATGAGATCGAGGGCGCGGCGGCATTCCTGGCGGAGAGCTCCGGAGAGCTCGAGGCGAGAGCCGCGGAGATCGCCGCCGGGCTGGCCGGGACGCTGCCCGTCCTCTACGGCGCCGGCCTGACGGTGCCGGTGGCGCGGCGCTGGAAGACGCAGGTGAACGAGAACGCGAAGGCCCCGGCTTTCTTCGCCGAGCTCCCCGAGGCCGACCACAACGAGGTGTGCGGCTGGACGAGAGATGCGGAGCTCCGCGCGGGCATCTCGGCCGTGATGATCGAGGATCGCGACCAGGATTCGCGGGAGCGCCGCCGCTTCGACCTCACCTCGGAGATCGTCACCGCCGCAGGCGCCCGGGTGGTCCGTCTCGAGACCGTCGGCTCGACCCGGGCGGAGCGAGTGCTCTGGGCGGTGATGCTAGGTGACCTGGTCTCCCTCGACCTCGCGCAGGCCGCCGGCGTCGACCCCTTGCCAGTCGAGGCGATCGACAGGCTCAAGGCCGCCCTGGAGGGCCCCTAGCCGGCGCCGTTCCCAGCTTCCCCAGGCCAGCATCACCAGGCCGGCGTAGAGCCAGCCGAGCGCGACGTCGAAGAAGTAGTGCTCGCCGGTCGCCATCAGGGTCACGCCCATCGCCAGCGGATAGGCCGCGAGCAGCGGGCGCCAGGCGGGTCTGACGCGGTTCCAGAGGAACAACGCGACCAGCGCGACGAACGCCGAGTGAAGCGAGGGCACGGCGGCGACCAGGTTGACCGCCGCCTGTCCATGCTGGAAGAGGCCCGCGGTCCCGACGGAGATCACCTCCCAGCCGTGGCCCGTGGTCCTTTCAACGCCGTCGAGGAGGCCGAGTTCGGCCGCCATCCACGGGGGCGCCGCCGGAAAGGCCATGTAGGTGGCGAGCCCGGCGATCGCAAGGCTGACGAGGCGCCTGCTGAACTGGATGAAGGCGGTGCGGCTGCGCGCCCACAGCGTGCCGGCGACCGCGAAGGGGACGATGAAGTAGGAGGTGTAGACGAGGCTGAAGGCCACGTCCCACCAGTGGACGACGCCGGGGTCGTAGAGGTGAGCCTGCAGCCATTGCGTCGGCGTCTCGCCGAAGAAGAGGATTCGGTCGAACTCGATCATCGGCCTGACGTGAACGCTGATCCCGAGTGAGTCGGCAGCACCCCGCGTGAAGTCGTAGACCGCGAGGATCGCCACGATGGGCAGCCAGTCGATGACGATCTGGAGCATCTGCCGCGGGGGCCGCCCGATCGAGACGCAGGCCAGGGCGCCGCAGGTCCAGAGCACGACCAGCTCTCGCTGGACCGGGATCCCGTAGACCGCTGTATAGGCAACCAGGGCGACCGCGTAGAGGCACAGCGCGCCCCGGCGCAGAACCGTCCAGTACGGAAAGACCGCCTTCGGCGCCGCCTCTGCCCCAAGGGCGGCTGACTCAGCTGTGCTCATGCTCCAATCCTCTCTTCGGAGGGGAGCCTTTCAGATAGCGACCCGTCCCGACTCCGTATCCTAGGCGCGTCCGTCAAGAGAGAAAGGAACCGATGGCAACCGCCACCTCAAACTACAAGGTCGCCGACATCGACCTCGCCGACTTCGGGCGCAAGGAGATCACCCTCGCCGAGGTGGAGATGCCGGGCCTGATGCAGACCCGCGAGGAGTTCGCGGCACAGCAGCCTCTCAAGGGGGCGCGGATCACCGGCTCGCTCCACATGACCGTGCAGACCGCCGTGCTGATCGAGACTCTGGTCGCGCTCGGCGCCGAGGTCCGCTGGGCCAGCTGCAACATCTTCTCCACCCAGGATCACGCCGCCGCCGCGATCGCCGCCGCGGGAATCCCGGTTTTCGCCTGGGAAGGCGAGACTCTGGAGGAGTACTGGTGGTGCACCGAACAGGCCCTGCTCTGGCCCGACGGCGAGGGGCCGAACATGATCCTCGACGACGGCGGCGACGCCACCCTGCTCGTCCACAAGGGCGTCGAGTTCGAGAAGGCGGGGGCCGTGCCCGACCCGGGGTCGGCCGACACCGAGGAGTTCCGCGTCGTGCTCGAGACCCTGCAGCGCTCGCTCGAGGCCGACCCGCAGCGGTGGACCAGGATTGCCGAGGGGATCAAGGGGGTCACCGAGGAGACGACCACGGGCGTGCACCGGCTCTACCAGCTGGCCGAGACCGGCGACCTGCTCTTCCCGGCGATCAACGTCAACGACTCGGTTACCAAGTCGAAGTTCGACAACCTCTATGGCTGCCGTCACTCGCTGATAGACGGGATCAATCGCGCCACCGACGTGATGATCGGAGGCAAGGCCGCCGTCATCTGTGGGTTCGGCGACGTCGGCAAGGGCTGTGCCGAGAGCCTCCGCGGGCAGGGCGCCCGCGTGATCATCACCGAGATCGACCCGATCTGTGCGCTGCAGGCGGCGATGGAGGGCTATGAGGTGCGGACGCTCGAGGATGTCGTCGAGACGGCCGACATCTTCATCACCGCCACCGGCAATCGGGACATCATCACCGCCAACCACATGGCGCGCATGAAGCACAACGCGATCGTCGGCAACATCGGCCACTTCGACAACGAGATCGACATGGCCGGGTTGAAGAAGGTGCCGGGAATCCGCCGGGTGAACATCAAGCCACAGTACGACGAGTGGGTGTTCCCGGATGGGCACAGCGTGATGATCCTCGCCGAAGGACGCTTGCTCAACCTCGGCTGCGCCACCGGTCATCCGAGCTTCGTGATGTCGGCGAGCTTCACCAATCAGGTGATGGCGCAGATCGAGCTGTACCAGAATGCGTCCAAGTACGAGCTCAAGGTTTACACACTTCCGAAGAAGCTCGATGAGAAAGTTGCTCGGCTGCATCTCGACAAG
>DASXAR010000003.1:0-3454 GCA_036406595.1 Solirubrobacterales bacterium
TCGGCCCGGCTCTCCTCGACCGCGAGGCGGAGTCTCAGCACGCGGCGAGTCTAGGAACCGGCCGGGACGGCCCTAGTGGACCAGCGCCTTGAGGCCGATCAGGGCGGCCCCGATCAGCGCGACGCCACAGGCCTTCAAGAGCGCACTGAGCAGCCCGGATCCGGTGAGGCGGGCGCCCACGAAGCCGTAGACCCCGAGCAGGCCCAATCCGCTCCACCTGGCGAGGAGGAAGGCCGCGTCATCGCCGAGCACCCCGATGACCTCCAGCAGGAAGTAGACGGCCGGAAAGCCGATCCCGATCGCCACGGCGGCGCTGTCGGCGAGCACCGCCCTGACCTCCGCGCGCTCGGCGTGGCGCCGGCGGCGCGTCTCGAACCCGACGAGCTCGCTGAAGATCTCGGCGAGCGAGACGGCGATGGCAGTTCCCAGGAGGCTCGCGATGACCGCGCCGGGCGGCGGAGGGTGGGCCTGGAGGGCCACCACCAGGGCAAGGCCGATGATCGCTCCGTAGATGACGCGCGAGACGCCGCGGGAGCTGAGGTGGGCTGCGATCACGGGCCCTTGAACTCGATCTCCCTGATCACCTTGGCGGGTACTCCCGCCGCGATCACACCTGCCGGGATGTCGCGGGTGATCACCGAGTTCGAGCCGATCACCGCCCGCTCGCCGATCTCGACGCCGCCGGTGACGACGCAGTTGACTCCGAACCAGCAGTTCGAGCCGATCCGCACCGGGCCCTGGGGCTCGAAGCCCTGCCAGGTGACCGGCTTGGTGGGGTCGTCATAGCGGTGGTCGGAGTCCCCGACGAAGCAGTTGTTGGCGAACATGACGTGGTCGCCGATCTCGATCAGCTCGAGGGCGGCGAGCATCGTGTTGCGGTTCAGGAAGCAACCCTCGCCGATCCTGATCCGGGCCTCGCCGGAGAGGGTCAGCCAGCAGCCCGGCTCGAGCAACGTCCCCTCCCCGATCTCCAGGCGGCCCGAATCGAGCGCCTCGAGGACCTCGCCCTCGACCGGGTAGCGGATGAAGAAACCCCCCTCCGCGGCGTGCCGGTTGATTCGGTGCCTGCGCCGCCGGCCGCGGTTGCGCTCGTACCAGCGCCGCTTCACCCTCCAGGTGCGCCATTGGGCCAGCGAAGCCACGCGGGGAGGTTCGCAAACGCCGGGGTCAGGTCTATCGTGCCCGGCGTGAGTCCCGGCTCAGACGCCGCGCCGCGCGGCGGGATCGACCTCGGCGGAACGAAGATCCAGACCGTGGTCGTGGACGCCGACAACGAGGTCCTCGGTCAGGCGCGCCACCCGACGCCCACCAGCGGAGGACCCGAGGACGTCGCGAAGGAGATGATCGCGGCCATGCGCGAGGCGGCGGAGCAGGCCGGCGTCGAGACGAAGGACCTGGGCGGGATCGGCGTCGGCTCACCCGGCGACGCGGACGAGACGACTGGCGTCGTCTCCGACGCCCGGAACCTTCCCGACTGGATGGACCCCTTCCCTCTCGGCGAGCGGCTCTCCGGGGACCTCGGCGCCCAGGTTCGGGTTGGAAACGACGTGCAGGTCGCCGTTCAGGGCGAGTTCGAGCTTGGGGCCGCCAAGGAGTTCGACACGATCCTCGGGGTCTGGTGGGGCACCGGGGTCGGTGGCGGGCTGATCCTCGACGGTAAGCCGTGGCTCGGTCGCGGCGCCGCCGCCGAGATCGGGCACGTCGTCGTGAAGATGGGCGGCGCGCGCTGCACCTGCGGGCGGAAGGGGTGCATGGAGGCCTACGCGGGCCGGAAGGCGATGGAACTCAAGGCCCGCAAGGAGGTCAAGAAGGGCGCCAAGACGGACCTCTTCAAGATCATGGAGGAGCACGACAGGGACCGGCTCACGAGCGGTATCTGGGAGCGAGCGCTGAAGCAGGGCGACGACCTCGCGACCAGGCTGATCGATCGCGCCGTGAAGGCTCTCGGTGCCGGCGTCGCCTCGTGCGTGAACGTGATCGACCCCGAGGCCGTGATCATCGGCGGCGGCCTCGGCAGCCGCTTCGGCGAGAAGTACGTGAGGCGGATCGCCGCGCGCATGCACCCGCACCTCTTCTCCGACGAGAATCCGCCTGCCGTTCGCCTGGCGGGGCTCGGCGACCTCGGTGGCGCGATCGGCGCGGCGCTCCTGGTCGATCAGCGGGTCCCCGCCGAAGCAGCCGGCTAGTGCCTCGCCCGGGAACGTTCGCCGGGAAATGACGCAGCCCAGGCGCCGCCAGGCAAGGACGCAGGGAGCCCGAATGGCAGCGCCATTCGGGCGACTGAGGACGTAGCATGGCGGTGATCTGGGCAAGTCATTTCCGGTGAGACGTTTCTGGACGAGGCACTAGGCCGCCTGATTCGAGCATGGCGGGCTGGCACAACCGCGACGAATGGCTGTCGCTGCTCGAGGAGCTGTTCGACCCACTGACGGTGGGTCGGCTCGAGACCGTGGGCGTGGCGCCCGGCTGGCGGGCGCTCGAGGTCGGCGCGGGCAGGGGCTCGATCGCCTCCTGGCTCGCGACTCGCGTCGGCGACGGCGGGCGCGTCGTCGCCACGGACATCGACACGGCCCTGCTCGAGGATCGGAACGATCCGCGCCTCGAGGTGGTTCGCCACGACGTCCTCGTCGACGACCTCGCCGGTGACTTCGACCTCGTCCACTGCCGTGCCGTCCTCGTCCATCTCAGCGACCCCCGCCTCGCGCTCGAGCGCATGGCGAGCTGGCTCAAGCCCGGCGGGGTTCTGGTCGCGGAGGAGCCCTGGACGGACGTGGCCCGCCTCGCCCCCGATCCCGCGATCGCCGAGGCGGCCGAGGCTCTCGGCGAGACGCTCGACGGAAGCTTCGCCCGCCGGCTGCCGCTCGTCCTTCGTGAGATCGGCCTCGAGCGGGTGGAGGCCGACGCCGAGCTCCGCTTCTTCGAGGGCGGCACGAGCCGCGCGGCCTTCTACGGGAGGGCGCTCGAGGGGGCGTATACGCGGCTCGTCGCCGCGGGGCGGATCGACGCCGCCAGGGTGCGCGAGCTGCAGGGTCGCTTCGACGACCCCGCGTTCCGCGACTGCGGCTGGCCGCACATCGGTGCGGTCGGCTGGAAGCCAGCCCCCCTCCCGACATAGGCTTGGGGCCGTGTACACGACGGCCGCCGGGAGAAGCCAGTCGGAGTGGGTCAGCTGGATCCGCGATCCGCATTCCGAGGAGCGACGGCCGGTTCCGCTGATCGGGGTTCTGCCCGGGGAGGGAATCGGACCGGAGGTCGTCGGTGCGGCCCTGGACGTCCTGCGGGAGCTCGAGAACGCCGGCGGCACCCGGGTCGCCGTTGAGTTCGGTGGCCCGATCGGCAAGCTGGCCGAGCGCGAGACCGGGACCCCGCTCCCCGACGAGGCCCTGGCCTTCTGCGAGAGCGTCCTGGGGAGAGGCGGTGCGATTCTGAGCGGGCCGGGCGGCGGGCGCTACGT
>DASXAR010000004.1:0-15129 GCA_036406595.1 Solirubrobacterales bacterium
GCGGCGGGGCGGAGCGCCGCCTGCGCGACCCGATCGGATCCGTCGAAGTAGGTCCAGACGCCGATCACGTCTCCCGCCGCGTCGATCGCCACGTCGCCGATCGCGGCGGTTCGCCGCGATTCCTGTTTTTCCCTCGCTTCCTTCTCAGCCTCGGTCTCTTCAGCGGGGGCCGTGCCCCGCGGCGGCGAGATCCTCGCGGGGGGCGAAAAGGCGCCTCCGGCCGGCCGCACGGAGGCCATCACGAACCTCGGGTTTGGGCATTTCGTCTCCTGTTCGGTTTCCGGGTCTTTTTCACAGACCAGGAGGTCGAGGCCGGATTCGGGATCGACCTGGCTCCAGGCGAGTGCGACATCGCCGCCGGCGTTGAGCGCGAGCCTCAGCTGCTGGGGGAAGGCCTTCTCCGGAGCGGTGTAAACGGTGGCGGGGGAGGAGAACGACCCACCCGGCGGACGGCTCGAGATCTGAACGGTCGTGAACGGGGCCTGGAAGTGGCGCCACGCGACCACCGTTTCTCCGCCCGGCGTCATCGCGACCTTGGGTTCGGTCGAGCGGAAGGAGAGGTCGAGGGGGGCGCTGAAGGGCTCCCCGGCCCGCCTGGTCGAGACCTGGACGATGTGGGCGGTGGGGTCCGTCGTGCTCTGCCGCTCCCAGACGACGGCCATGTCACCGGCGTCGTCGGCGGCGACGACCGCGTTGCTCGCGTCTCTGCCCCGCTCAGAGAGATCCGTGGGCGCGAGCCAGCCCGGCGCCGCGGAGGCGGCCGCGCTGAGGAGCAGGCTGAGGGCGCAACCCAGAAGGGCCGCACTCGCTGTCCCGAACCACCTCGTTCCCGGCGATGCCGGTATCCCCATCGGACAAGATCCTCTCCCTAACCCCCTCGGATCCCAGGGGGACCGTAGCGCGCCCGACCGCCAGGCGCCACTAGGCTGCCCGCCGAAGGTGATCGAGCTACAGAGCCATTCGACCGTCTCGGACGGCCAGCTGGCCCCGGCCGAGGTAGTCGAGAAGGCGGCGGCGGCCGGCGTCACCGTGCTGGCGCTGACCGACCACGACGCGATCGCAGGCGTGGCCGAGGCCGAGGGTGCGGCGGAGCGGCTCGGCGTCACGCTGATTCCGGCGATCGAGATGTCCTGCGTCCACGAGTTCGCCGAAGACCTTCACGTCTGCGGCTACTGGGTGGACGTCGGGGCGATCGCCCCTGCCTGCGAGCGCGCTCAGCACGAGCGCGTGACGCGCGCCGCGGAGATCGTCGGCAAGCTGCGCCAGGAGGGCTTCGAGCTGCATCTGGAGGACGCGGTGAGGGAGGCAGGCGACGCGCTCTCGATCGGCCGTCCCCACATCGCCCGCGCGGCCGGGGCCGAGGGCGACCTGGGCCCGTTCTTCGAGGAGTACCTGGTACCGGGGGCCAAGGCCTTCGTGCCGCGCCGCTGGCCGACCGCCGCCGAGGCGGTGGAGGTCATCAAGGAGGCGGGCGGCGTCGCCGTGGTGGCGCATCCCTACTGGGACATCGAGGACCCCGAGGAGGTCGAGGAGCTGATTCGCGCACTCGACATCGACGGCGTCGAGGCCTACTACCCGACACACTCCAGAGCGCAGACCGAGCACCTGCTGGGACTGTGCGAGGAACTCGACCTGATCCCCACCGGCTCCTCCGACTACCACGGGCCGACCCACAAGACGTTCGCCTCCTTCGGTGCCTACGACACCTACGGGCTCGGCGAGCCGCAGGTGCCCCAGAAGCCGCCTGGCTAGCGGCCGCGGTGGGCTCGGGCTCGACGGTGGGCCCGATGCTTCCCGTGGCGCTTCATCACCAGGACGACGAGTTTCCGCCGCCGTGCGGGGCTGCCGCCCGTCGGGCTGAACTCGACCGTGACCCGGACCCTGACCTTGCGCCCCCTGCGCAGCTTCTTCAGCGATCCCTTGTTGGGCTTCACGGGCAGCGCGACGGCTCCGGCGGCCTTCGCCACCTTCCTCGCCCGCTTCGCGCCTGGGCCAGTGAGAACGAGGGTGCCCGGACCGGGAACCTCGACGGTCAGGGTCGCCAGGCCCTTGCGCTTGTTTCGCTTCAGCTTGCCGAGGCGGAAGTCGTTTGACGCCGTGATGGCGATGCTGCCGCTGGCCGAGGCGGTGCCGCCGGCCGGGTCGTGCACCGTCGCGGTCACCTGGTAGACGCCGGGGGAGGCGTATATGTGTGAGACGGGGTTGCCGACCGCCGAGCTGCCGTCGCCGAAGTTGAACTCCGTCGCCGTGATCCCCCAGACGTCGAAGCCCTCGGCGGAGACCGTGACCGGCTCTCCGACGGTCGCGCCCGCCGGGACGGAGAGCGCCCGCATCTGAGGCGGGTTGGCGTCGAATCCTGCCGCCTGTGCGATGAAGTTCACCCCATCGAAGCGCCTCCAGACGGCGACCGCATCGCCGGCGGCACCCATCGCGACTTCGGGGAACAACGAGTCCTGGCCGGGGGTTGAGAGGTCGGTCGGAGGCCCGAAGCTCCCGCCTGGCGGCCTGCTCGATGCCTGCACGACCGTCGGGGCGCCCGCCTGCCATACCACCGTCGCCGCACCGGCCGGATTGACCGAGACGCCCAGGCTGCTCGTGGAGACTTCTTCCCCGGGGATTTCGACCGGGGAGGTGAACACGCCACCGCCCGACCTGGTCGCGACCTCGATCGAGAATTCGCTTTCGGCGTTTTCGACCAGCCAGGCGGCCACCGCCTGCCCGCCGGCGCCGATCGCGAGCCGTGGCCTGAAGGAGTCCACAGACGGATCGTCGGAGAGTTCGAAGACCGGCCCGAACGAGCCCCCGGATTCGGTGCGGCCTTCGATCGCCGAGGGCAGGGCGACGACTTTTTCTTTCAGTTCTTCTTCTTCTTCGACCATGACGACTTCGAGCTCGGCTCCCTGCCAGATGACCGTCGGCTCGCCCCCGGGCCCGAGGGCCAGCTTCGGTTCGGTGGCCAGGTCGACCGTCGAGACGTCCTCGGGTTCGGAGAAGCTCGCCCCTGAGCCGGAGGAGACCTGAACCACCCCGTGGTTTTCCTCCGGGCCTTCAACGGGCCTGATGTCCGTCCAGGCGATCGTCGCCTCGCCGGCGGAATCGACTGCGACCGAGGGACGACCGCCGGCGCTCTCGCTCGTATCGGAGATCGTCGTCGGTTCGGAGAAGCTGCCGCCGGCCGGCCGGGTCGCGGCCTGGATCACGAATTTTTCCGGTTCGCCCTTGTCGCGCCAGCCGACAACCGCGGCGCCGGCTCCGTTGACCGCGACCTCGGGATCGATCGAGGCTCCTCCGCCCGCAAGGGCCGCGACGTCGATCGGAGCCGAGAACGAGCCTCCCGGAGGCCGCAACCGGACACGGATCATGTTGATTCCATTGATCAGCTGGGTGTAGACGACGATCGCTTCGCCGCCGGGCGTGATCGCCACGTCCGGCGCCGAGCCGGCCCCCGCAAGGTCGACCGGCGCCGAGAAGGCGGACCCGGCGGTCTTCACCGAGGCCTGCACCGGGTGCGACGGAAAGCCGTCCCTTTCCCAGACCGCGACCACGTCCCCCGCGTCGTCCATCGCGACGTCGACGTTGTTCGCGTTCCGCTGGGGAGCCGAGAGGTCGGTCGGCGACAGCCAGGTGGGCGCAGCCGAGGCGACCGGCGCGGCCAGCAGGCAGCAGGCGCAGGCGAGGCCGGCCGCCCCCACCGTCCGCATCTTGCCGGGGCGCGTCATCCCCCTCCTAGACACGCGAGAGGCCGCGATGTATCGGTGGTGGGGCCCAGCCCCTTCATCGCTTCCTCAGGCCGTGGCAGCCGCCGCCGCGGGAATCAGGTCGCGCTGCTCGAGATAGTCGATCAGCTTCTGCGCCGATTCCTCGGCCGTTTCCGCTTCGGTGTCGCAGACGATCTCCGGGTTCTCGGGAGCCTCGTAGGGATCCGAGACGCCGGTGAATTCCTTGATCTCGCCGGCGAAGGCTTTCTTGTAGAGACCCTTGACGTCGCGTTCTGCGCAGGTGTCCACGGTGGCCTTGACATAGACCTCGACGAAGCGGTCGCCCATCAGGTCGCGCGCCTCGGCGCGGATCTCGGCGTAGGGCGAGATCGCCGCGGTGATCACCGGCACGCCGTTGCGGCTCAGGAGGTCCGCGACGAAGGCGATCCGGCGGATGTTGGTGTCGCGGTCCTCTTTGGAGAAGCCGAGCCCCTTGGAGAGGTTTTCGCGCACCACGTCGCCGTCGAGGATCTCAAGCTTCGAGCCCCGCTCCCGCAGGTGACCCTCCAGCAGCCTCGAGATCGTCGTCTTGCCGGCTCCCGAGAGCCCGGTGAACCAGAGCGTGAAGCCCTTCTCGTCAGCCATCTACGGTCAATCCTCCTTGTAGGCGTCGATCAGTATGTCTGCGACCTCGTTGCGAGAGAACTCCTGCGGCGGCCTCTCGCCGTTGCCGAGCATCTCGCGGACCTTGGTGCCGCTGAGGAACACGTGCGCGTCGGAATCGTGCGGGCAGGTCTTCCCCGAGGCCATGCCCTCGCACTCGTTGCACCAGAAGCTGTGCTCGAACTTGAGCGGTTCGATCCCCAGCTCAGCCAGGTCCAGCTCGTCGAAGATCTCCTGGGCCTCATAGGTGCCGTAGTAGTCGCCGACGCCGGCGTGGTCACGGCCGACGATGAAGTGCGTGCAGCCGTAGTTGCGCCGGACGATCGCGTGCAGGATCGCCTCGCGCGGACCCGCGTAGTGCATCTTCGACGGGTTTACGCCGAGGATCACCCGGTCGGCCGGGTAGTACTTCTCCATCAGCACCTCGTAGCAGCGCATCCGCACGTCGGCGGGGATGTCGCCGGCCTTGGTCTTGCCGATCAGCGGATGGATGAAGAGGCCGTCGCAGGTCTCCAGCGCCGCCTTGGTCAGGTACTCGTGGGCGCGGTGGATCGGGTTCCGGGTCTGGAAGGCGACGATCCGCTTCCAGCCGCGCTCGGCGAAGGCCTTCCGCGACTCCTCGGGCGTGAGGTAGCGGCGCATGAAGGCCTCCTCGTGCCCGGGCAGCTCGTCGACCTCGATCGGACCGGCGATGCAGCGCGCGCCCTCCTCGTAGATCGCGGCGACTCCGGGGTGCGCGTCGTCGGTGGTGCCGTAGACCTGCTCGGCCTCCCGCCTCACGTCGCGCTCGAAGATCTCCTCGACGGTGAGCCGGCCGAGCGGCTTGCCCTCGTCGCTGGTGAGCGCAACGACGTCGCCGACCGCGCAGTCGAGGTCGGTCGCGAGCGTTATCGGGATCGGCCAATACTCTCCGGCGGCAGTCCGCATCTCGGCGCAGACCCGCTCCCAGTCGGCGGCGCCCTGGAAGCCGGTGAGTGGGGCGAAGCCGCCGTTGCCGATCATCTCGAAGTCAGCCGTGTGGCGCTCGGAGAGTGTCAGGGAAAGCTCGGTCATCGTCTCGTTCATGAATGCCTTTCGCGCATCGCTCGAGGTGAGATCTCAGCGGTCGATTCGGGGTAAGGCGCCGGCCCGGGCCTAGTTGATCCCGCACTCGGTCTTTGACAGACCTGCCCAGCGGCCGTCGCGGGGAGATCCGCCGGGCTGCACCGGCTTCGTGCAATGGGTGCAGCCGATCGACGGATAGCCGTGATCGTGAAGCGGGTTGTACGGGAGGTGGTGCTCACGGATGTAGTTCCAGACATCGCGCTCGGTCCAGTCCGCGAGTGGGTTCAGCTTCCAGAGGCCGAATCGCTTGTCCCAGCCCAGCTTCGGGGTCTTGGCGCGATTCGCGGAGTCCTCGCGGCGGACGCCGGCGAGCCAGCAGTCTACGGAAGATAGGGCGCGGCGCATCGGCTCCACCTTGCGCAGTCCGCAGCAGGCATCGGGATCGGTCTTCCAGAGCTCGTTGCCGAAGCGCTCGGCCTGCTCCTCGAGGCTGAGGTTGTGGAAGCGGTCGAACTCGATCCCGAGGTGCTCGGCGAGCCGGTCGCGCGTCTGGTAGGTCTCCGGGAAGAGAACGTCGGTGTCGAGGTAGAAGAAGCGCGCGTTGGGGTTGACCTGCTTCGCGAGGTGGGCGGTCACCGAGCTCGTTTTCTGGAACGAGCAGGCGATGTAGTGGCGCTCGCCGAAGGCGTCGAACATCCACTCGACCGCCTCGGTCGCGGTCCGGCCCTCGAGGTCGGCGGAAACCGCCTCGGCGTCGATCTCCTGTGTGGTGGCAACGGGGTTCATATCGCGCACTCGCCCTCGCCCCGCTCGACCTTGTACGGGCTGGAGCGGTTCCAGTCGATGAATTGCTGCATCGTCTCGAGGCTGAACTCGGCAGGAAGCGTCAGGTCCTTGACCTCCGCTTCGAAAGGCTCGGCGCCTGTGCGGTCGGCAAAGGCGTTGAACTCCTCGCCTTCGGCGCGCTCGGCCTCGTAAAGGCGTACCCAGCGCTCGACGGCCTCAGGGACCCGCTTGGCGGGAAGCCGCGACTTGAGCCGCTTGCCGAAGACCACCTCGCCACCCTCGTAGTTGCCGCCGATGTGCGGGATATAGGCGGGCATCTGGCGCTCGCCGACCTTCAGCGATGCCCCGTAGAAGCCGATGTTGGCGATGTGGTGCTGGCTGCAGCCGTTGGGGCAGCCGCTCATCTTCACGTGGATCTTCCGGGTCAGCTCGTCGCCGAGCTCCATCTGCTCGAGCCTCTCCTTGATGGCACGGTTGAGGCCCATCGAGCTGGTGATCCCCAGTTTGCAGCTGTCGGTGCCGGGGCAGCTGACCACGTCGGTGATCTCGCGCGCGCCCGCCTCGCTCAGGCCGAGCGCTGCCAGCCGCTCCCAGACCTCGTAGAGGGACTCGTCGCGGACCCAGCGCAAGACGAAATTCTGCTGCACGGTGCTGCGGGCGTAGCCTCCGGTGAACTCACGCATGATCGCCGCCAGGCCGCGGAACTGCTCGGGGCTGAGGTCCCCGCGCTCGACCTTGACCTCGACCGTCGAGAAGCCCTCCTGGCGCTGCGGCTGGACGTTCCCTTGGACGAACCGCTCGAACTCGGATCGATCGCCGTTGGGCGAAGCGGCCGTCGTCGGGCGGGCCGGCGCGTTCTCCTCCTCATCGTCGTCGAAGCGGAGCCGCTCGACGTCGAAGTCGCGCTCCTCGACCCAGTCGCCGCGGAGCTCCTGGTCGACCTGCTCGCGGAAGGCGTCGATGCCGATCTTGTCGATCAGCACCTTGATCCGCGCCCGGGCACGGTTGACGCGCAGCCACTCCTGCCGGTCGAAGATCCGAAGCACCGCCTCGGCGGCCTTCAGATAGTCGCCGTTATCGGCCTCTACGAACTCGTAGAGCGTGGGCGCCACGCGGGCCATGATCGAGGTGCCGCCGCCGACTCGCAGCTCGAACCCCCTGACCCCGTCGCGCTCGCGGGCGAGGAAAGCGATGTCGTGGATGCCGCTGATCGCCCGGTCGGCATCGGAGCCGGTGAACGAGGTCTTGATCTTGCGCGGCATCAGCTGCGTAGTCGGATGGCGGACGAAGTAGCGGACATAGGCGCCCGCGTAGGGGGTCGGGTCGAAGATCTCGTCGGCGGCCACTCCCGCCCAGGGGTCGCCGGTGACGTTGCGAATCGTGTTGCCGCACCCCTCCCGCGATGAGAGACCTGCATCCGAGAGCTCGCGGATCGCCTTCGCTGCGTCGGGAAGCGGCACGTGGTGGATCTGGATGTTTTGGCGGGTCGTGATGTGGCCCCTGTTCAGCGGCGCGTACTTCTCGACGACGCCCGCGAAGGCCTCCATCTGCTCCGGCGTGACCCCTCCGAAGGGAAGCTTGATCCGGAGCATCTGGACGTCCGGCTGGCGCTGCCCGTAGACGCCCTGCTTGAGCCGGAAGCCGATGAACTCGTCTTCCGGCTTCTCGCCGGCGAGGTACTTGGCCGCTTCGTTGTCGAAGTCGTCGAACTCGCGCTCGAGGATCGGGATTATGTGGCCGGGGACGTTCTCGTAGGTCTCGGGGTTCTCGAGGGATCCCGCCCGGCCTTTGCCGCGCTGCTTCTTGTCATGGTCGACGACAACCTCCACGGCAGGGAAAATAGCAAAACCTGACAGGGATTTAGGTATTTAGACCCGTAGCGGGTATTTCGTCGCCTGGGCGAGCGCTCAGCCGCCCTGGCCCGCCCGCTTGCGCTCGTCGAGCCTGGCCGCCGCTTCGCCCGACTCCGCCACGTAGCCGTCGTCCGGCTCGAGTGGCAGCCCGGCATCGGCCCAGCCGACGATCCCCTCGGTGAGCTTGGCGGCGTCGTAGCCCGCTGTCTCCAGCGCCTCGGCCGCCATCGTCGAACGGTTGCCGCCGCGGCAGTAGAGGACGACCGGGCGATCCGCCTCGAGCTCGCCGGCGCGTTCGGACAGCTCGGAGAGCGGTAGGTGGGTGGCGCCCGCTATCCGGCCGGTGTTCCACTCGTGAGCGGCCCGCACGTCGACCAGCTGCGCGCCGTCGTCGACCAGCTTCTGCGCTTCCTCGCGCGAGACTTCCTTCACGGGCAGAAATCTAGACGCTAATCGACTTCGGTCCCCTCGACCACGAATGCGACCCGCACGTGGGCGCGGTACTCGTCGAGGTTCTCGCCCCGGATGCCGGTCGAGACGATGTCCACGGCGCGGATGTTCCGCAGGGTGCCCTGAGCCTGGGCGAGCGCCTGCCTCGCAGCGTCGTCGGTCGACGTCTTCGAGCTGCCGACCAGCTCGATGATTTTCACGACAGCCATCTTGCTCCTCCTTTTCCATCCAGATCTCCGACCGCCGACCTGGCGCTGACGCCCTCCAATAGCGCGGCGCGATGCCAGGCCCCAATCGGGTTACCGGGCTCTTTGGCGACGGAGCTCGTTTCCGCTCGGAAGCGCTCGACCGCCGCCGCTATCGCGGCTGTCTCTTCGGGGCTTGGAGCCGAGCTCATCCCGTGATCCTAGAGGCCGCGATGCCAGCCGCGCACAGGTCCGGATCGCGAACCGCATCAAATTTCCGGTCAGTTGGGCGGTCAATTTGATGCAGTTGCGAATCCGAATGATGCATTTGCGAATCCGAATGATGCATTCGCGAATCCAGAGCGATGCATTCGCGAATTGCTAGTCGGCGTAGTTGAGGCCCGGGACCGGCCGGCCATGCTTGGAGATGCCGCAGAGGACGGGGCTGGGGTCAAAGGAGTCGAGCAGGGCGCGGCCGGTCGGGGTGCCGTGGAGGACCGGCGGAGGCAGCGGCCTTCCTTTCCGTGCGGGAGGTTGGGTGTAGCCGCCCACCCCGCACTGGATGAAGAGGTCGCGGACCCCGTCCCGGGCGTCGATGACGTCTTCGCCGCCGCCCCCGTAGAAGCGATCGTGTCCCGGCTGCCCGAGCATCGCGTTGGGACGGCCGTTGCCGATCAGCACGTCGTTGTCGAAGCTGCCCTCCATGTCCTCGTCGGTGGCGGAGAGGTGGACCGGCTTGCAGTCGGGAACTGCGTCGATCCACGCCTTGTGCTTCGGGAACGAGATGTAGAGGGTCCCCGGATGGGCCTGGGTCTCGGCGAAGGAGGCATCGTCGCGCCCGGGGCCACCGACGATCGCGCCCCCGGCGCAGCCACCCCCGGCGGCGAGAAGGTCGCCGTGGGCGCCGCCGTAGAGATAGGTGGGGCCCGGCGTGCTTCCGATCAGCCCATCGGAGCCGGCGCCGCCATAGAGGCGGTCGGCGCCGAAGCCCGCCTCGATCAGGTCGTCCTCGGGACCGCCGCGCATGACGTCGTCGCCCAGCCCGCCGGCGATCCGCACGTTCTCGACTCCGGCAAGCGACCCTTCGACCCGGAGGCGATCGTCGCCCGGCCCGAGGTCCGCGGTCAGCCACCGGGCCGGCCCGTCGGCGGCGCAGACCACCTGCTTCGGGTCGAGCCGGACGCATCCGGGCCCGGCCGCGATCCCCTTGGCGGCGCCGACCCCGAAGGAGTTGGTCCGTTCGTCGAAGGCAACGGTGAAGTCGTCCGTGCCACCGCCGCCGACGATCTCCAGTCCCCCGCCGCCGCCGAGAGTCGCGTCGAGTTCGACGTAGGCGGAAGCTTTGAGGCGTTTTTCGCGACCGCAGGAGGTCGTCCGCTTCTTCGCGCCCTTGCAGCCGTCGCGCCCCTGGCCCCCGTCGATGGTGTCCATGCCGCCGCCGCCGTAGATCGTGTCGTCGCCGGGCCCGCCGTCGATCTGGTTCGCCTGCTTGTCGCCGGTGAGCACGTCGTCGAAGGCGGAGCCCTCGAGGCTCTCGAACCGGAAGAGGCGGTCGTGGCCGTCGCCGCGCGCGCGGTGCGTCCGGAGTGAGGCACGCACCCCGGTGCCGCCTGGGGCACCCACGTCGGTGGCGAAGGAGGCGATGTCGCCCTTGCCGGCGCCGCCGTCCATGCGGTCGTATCCGTAGTCGCCGTGGACGAGGTCGTAGCTGCCTTTGCCGCCGCTCAGAACGTCGATCCCGAGGCTGCCGGCGACCTCGTCGAACCGACCGGGGCCGCCGAGCACGCGGTCGTCGCCCAGGTCGCCGATCACCATGTCGCCGTCGCCGGGCCCGCCGTCGACGATGTCGTTGCCGCGACCGCCGTGGATCAAATCAGCGCCCGTGCCGCCGCAGATCAGGTCGTTGCCGAGGCTGCCGATGATCGTGTCGTCTCCGCCGCCGCCCCAGATCACGTCACGGCCGGGGGTGCCGCGAATCACCTCGCCCGCTTCGCTACCGACGATCTTCGCCAGCCGCCCGTGGCAGCGGGGCGGTTCTTCGATCGGTTCGTTCTCCTGCTGCGGCGCCGCGCCCAGCGCGAGGACCGCGCCGAGCGCGACACAGCCGACCGCCATTGCCCTGAAGCGTCGCCTCACCGGCTGTAAAAAACCACCAGGCGCGGATGGGTGCGGTCCCGGCCCCCCGAATCGGCGTTCTCAAGCGCTGCGAATCAACTTCTTGTTGACGAACTCGTCGGCCCCGTAGGTGCCCAGCTCGCGGCCGAAGCCGGAGCGCTTGACGCCGCCGAACGGAAGCTCGGGGCTGTCGGCGAGGACCAGGTTGACGTAGACCATCCCGGCTTCAATCTGGTTTGCGACCCGCTCGGCCTGGTCCTTGTCGGTGCTCATCAGGTAGGAGCCGAGCCCGAACGGGGTCTGGTTCGCGAGCTCGACCGCCTCCTCCTCCGAGCCGACCCTGTAGACCTGCGCCACCGGCCCGAAGAACTCTTCCTGGGAGGCCTCGTCGCCGGGCTTGATCCCGGCGAGGATCGTCGGCTCGATGTAGTTGCCCTCGCGCCCGCCGCCGATGACCACCTCGGCGCCGTTGTCGATCGCCCGCTTCAGCTGCTCCTCGAGGAGGTCGGCCGCGGTCGCCGAGGAGAGCGGCCCGAGTGCGGTGTCCTCGGCCGTCGGGTCGCCCGCTTTCGTGGCGCCCATCTTCTCCTTCAGCTTCTCGACGAAGTCGTCGTAGAGCTCGTCGACGACGATGAAGCGCTTGGCGGCGTTGCAGGACTGGCCTGTGTTATCGAGCCGCGCTTCGGCCGCGGCCTGCGCCGCGCCGTCGACGTCGTCGGTGCCGAGCAGGATGAAGGGGTCCGAGCCGCCGAGCTCGAGCACCACCTTCTTGAGATTGCGCCCGGCGGCCTCGGCGACCGCGGCGCCGGCGCGCTCGGAGCCGGTGACCGAGACACCGTGCACGCGGGGGTCGGCGATCACCTGCTCGACCTGCTCGTGGGTCGCGTAGATGTTCTCGTAGGTGCCCTCGGGAGCGCCGGCGTCGCTGAAGATCCGGGCGATCGCCTCGGCCGATTCCGGGCACTGGTTGGCGTGCTTGAGCAGGATCGGGTTGCCGATCACAAGGTTGGGGCCGGCGAACCGGGCCACCTGGTAGTAGGGGAAGTTCCAGGGCATGATCCCGAGCAGGACGCCGAAGGGGCTGCGGCGGATCACCGCGGTGCCGTCGCCGGCGAAGCCCTTGACCGGCTCGTCGGCCATCAGGTCCTCGGCGTTGTCGGCGTAGAAGAGGTAGATGTCGCCCGCGAAGTCGACCTCGCCGAGGGCCTGCTCGATCGGCTTGCCCATCTCGCGGACGATGATCTCGGCCAGTTCCCTGCTGCGCTCCTTGTGAAGCTCGCCGACCCTGCGCACCAGCTGCGCCCGCTCGGCCACCGTGGAGGAGCCCGACCAGGTTCGCGATGCCTCGTCGGCCCGCCCGATCGCCTCGCGAAGGTCGGTGTCCGAGATCTCCGGATACTCCTTCACCGTCTCACCGGTGGCGGGGTTGACTACGGCGTAGGTGCTGCTCATATCGGGCTCTCCTCCTTGGCGCTTTCGAGTGCGTTTTCGAGCGATGTGTATTCCTCGCCGACGGCTTCGGCGACGGCCGGGTGCGTCACCTCGCCGCCGGCGACGTTGACCCCGGTTCGCAGCCCGGGGTCGCGGCGGATCGCCCCGGCAACGCCGTCGTCGGCGAGGGCGATCGCGTAGGGCAGGGTCGCGTTGGTGAGCGCGTAGGTCGCCGTGATCGGGACCGCGCCGGGCATGTTCGCGACGCAGTAGTGGATGATCCCGTCGACCTCGAAGGTCGGGTCCCGGTGGGTCGTCGGGTGCGAAGTCTCGAAGCAGCCGCCCTGGTCGATCGCGACGTCGACGAGGACCGCGCCGGGCTTCATCAGCGCCAGCTGCTCGCGGCGGACGACCTTCGGAGCCCGGGCGCCATGGACGAGGACGGCTCCGATCACGAGGTCGGCGCGCGACAGCATCTCCTCGATCGCCAGCGTCGTCGAGTAGACCGTCGAGCAGCCGCCGGAGAAGTTGACGTCGAGCTCGCGCAGCCGGTCGATCGACTTGTCGTAGACGAAGACGTCGGCTTCCATCCCGATCCCGATGAAGGCCGCGTTCATGCCGACGACGCCACCGCCGATCACCATCACGTTCGCCGCCGCCACTCCGGGCACCCCGCCGAGCAGGATCCCGCGCCCGCCCAGCGGCTTCTCGAGCATGAAGGCCCCCGCCTGAGTCGCGATCTTGCCGGCGATCTCGCTCATCGGCGCCAGCAGCGGCAGATGGCCGCGGTCGTCCTCGACCGTCTCGTAGGCGATGCAGGTCGCGCCTGACTTGCGCAGCGCGCGGGTCAGCTCCGGAGCCGGCGCGAGGTGCAGGTAGGTGAAGAGGACCTGGTCCGGGCGCAGCATCTCGACCTCGACCGGCTGCGGCTCCTTGACCTTGATCACCATCTCGGCCTCGCCGAACACGCTCTCGGCATCGGCGACGATCCGCGCCCCCTGCGCCTCGAAGCTCGAGTCGAGGATCGCGCTGCCGGCACCGGCGCCGGTCTCGATCAGGACCTCATGGCCGTGCTCGGTCATCTCGCGGACGCCCGAGGGGGTGATCGCGACGCGGTACTCGTCGTCCTTGATCTCGGTCGGAATCCCGACCTTCATGATTCCGCCCGCCTGCTCCGCTCCCGCTCGCTCGCACTGACGGCCACCGGAAATCTTGCTCGCTCGCTCCCGCGTCCGCGGCGGGCGGGTGCTCCGGTGGCCCGCGGGCGGCGGGAGAACCTTGAGCCGCGGCGGGCGAACCCCGTTGGCGCTGCGTTCACGCTCCCACCAGCTCCCTTGCCCGGAGGGCGAGCCAGAACTCGATCCGGTCGTGGGCGCGGGAGAGGTCGCGCCCGGTCAGCTCTTAGACCTTGCGCATCCGGTAGCGGAGGGTGTGGCGATGGCAGTAGACCTCGCGGGCGGCCCGCTCCCACTGCCCGTTCTGCTCGATGAAGGCCTCGAGCGAGCGCAGCAGCTCGCCGCCGTATTCCTCGTCGCCCTGCTCGATCGGGCCGAGGACGCTGTCGCAGTAGAGCCGCAGGGCATCATCGTCCTGAATCGAGAGCAGCAGGGTGAAGGCACCGAGGTCGCGCCAGGAGGCCACCTCGGGCTCGCTGCCGTTCGAGAACGCCGTCGCCTCGAGGGCGCAGCGCGCTTCGTGGAACGAGTGACGGAGTTCCTCGGGGGGTGCTGAGCGACTCGCCGCGGCGCGGACGGCGCCGCGCTCTTTGATCAACGCCCGGCGGGCGTCTGCGGCGAGGTCGATCGGGTCACGATCGGCCGCATCGACGACCGCGCAGAGGAGCTCGCGCCCGGCGCTCGCGTGGGGGGCGACCACAGCCGGACATGCGTCGGCGGCGAGCGCCCGCTCGAGCGCGCTCTCGGCCGCCGAGGGGTCGTCGAGGTCGAAGACCAGGACCGCCGCCTCGCGGCCGATCCCGAACGGCTCGAGCCGGCGTCGCAGCTCGGAGGCCTCGAGCCGGCCGCCGAGGGCGCCTGCGAGGACGTCGCCGGCGAGCCGACGCTCGGTCTCACGCGCGACCCGGCGCCGCATCAGCTCGAGCGCGACCACGGCAACCGCCTGCTGCAGGATCAGGCGCTCGAAGTCGCCGAGGCCGCCGGAGTCGCGGACGATCACGACCCACGCCTGCGGGGCGCCGCCCCCGGGCGAGATCACCGGGTGGGCGAGGGCCCGGCCGGCGACCGAGGGGTGGGTCGGGACGAAGGGGTGGCCGTCGCCGGTATGGGAGAGGGCTTCGTCGCCGATCGCGCTGACCGCGTCGGCGGAGAGCTGGCGCCGGAACCCGCGCCCGGCGAGCCGCTCGCCCCTGCCGTCGAGGATCGCGACCGTCCCGCCCACGGCGGAGGCGATCGTCGCCACGATCTCCTCGAGCCCGCGCTCTTCGAGCACCAGCCGCTCGAGCCGGCGCTGGACCGCGATCCCCCGTTGCAGCACCTCGTACTGCTCGTTGACGAGGCGGGCGAAGGCCTTCTCGGTGATCGCGATGAACGGCGTCGAGTACGGCACCTCGAAGAGCGGGAAGTCGCGTTTGGT
The DNA here is from genome assembly GCA_036406595.1 of Solirubrobacterales bacterium. GTDB lineage: Bacteria > Actinomycetota > Thermoleophilia > Solirubrobacterales > 70-9 > VRUE01. Next base: position 14,818 of record DASXAR010000004.1, read on the forward strand.
CGCCTCGTCGACCAGCGCTTTGGGCAGCTTCGTGTGGCTGAAGCCGGTGCCGAAGCCGAGGCCGGCGAGGTTGTGATCCGCCAGCCGCCGGACGAAGGCCCGCTGTTTGGCGGCCGAGTCGAACGGGATGCCGGTGGTCAGCATCAGCTCCCCGCCCGAGAGCCACGGGGTCGGGTCCTCCAGCTCGGAGATATGAACCCATCTCACCGGTGCTTCAGCTGCATGAGTGCCAGCCGCGAGATCGAGGTCGAGCTCGTCGAGCAGGCTCTGTACGGTGAGCACCTACACCCCTATCCCTGGATGCGCTCCCAG
>DASXAR010000005.1:0-39866 GCA_036406595.1 Solirubrobacterales bacterium
GCTGCAGCGGGCCGAGGTGTAGCTGCGCTTCGTCCCTCCGGCCTTGTAGCGGCGGCCGACGATCCCGTCGGCATGGGTCACCGACGCGAGCCCTTCGGCGATGTCAGGAACGTGGATCGTGACGCGGTAGGAGAACGGGCCATGCTCTTTTTCGATCGGCACCTGGAGGACGTACGTCTTGGGGGTGGGGAAGTTCGTGCGCGCGTGGCCGACCACGGTCGGGCGGCCGTTGAGGCGCGGCCCGTTGAAGAGGCTGAGCGGCGAGGTGATCACGACGGCGGCCCCGCCTTCGACCGGCACGGCGGCTTCGGCGTGCCCGGTGCCGACCAGAGCGCCTCCGCACAGCTTCCGCGCCTGCTTCGGGGTTGTCCCTTCGATCCTCGCCGGCGGGCAGACCGGAAGCCCCTTGGTGGAGAGGCGGCCGTCCTTGTCGAAGTCGAGCCGCACTTCCTCCAGCGGCGGGATCGGCCCCGAATCCGTCGAATGGATATCGATGTGTCCCTTGAAGGAGATTGGCGCGTATGAGTGGCGGGGAAGCTTCTGCGGCGTGAAACCGCCGTCGGCGCGCACTACGATTCTGCCGACCCGGACGAAGGCGCTGTTTGCGTGGCCCGCCAGCGCAAGCGCGATAATGACCGCCAGGGCGCCCGTTTTTCGCAGGGGCATCCGTTTTGACGACTTTCCCATGATCCTTAACAGAAACTTCGGCATTTCTGCACCCCCTGCGCGGTCTCTACCGCCAAACTACCAGCCGTGCGACTGAGGAGGAGCAGGGGGCGCGACGCGCTGCCCGACGGCGACGGCCTGCGTGCCCCGATCAGCGCGCGCCGCCCGAGGACCGTTCTCGCGGTCTGCTTCGTCATCGTCCTCTTCCTCGCGATCCTCGGCTTCCAGGTCCAGGACAAGCTCAGCCCGACCTCCCTGAACATCAACGGCACGCCGTCCTCGAAGGCGAACGGCATCCTCCGCGAACACTTCGGCGACACGGCGCTCTTCGCGATCCTCCTGCAGGGCCCGAAGAGCGAAATCGACCGCCAGGGCCCCGAGCTGGTCCGCGCGCTGCGCGCCTACGACCCGAAGATCACCACGCTTTCCCCCTGGGACCGCGGCTCGGTCGGCCAGCTGCGGCCGGGACCGACGCGCGCCCTGATCCTCACCGACTTCCACGTCGACATCGGCCACGCGGTCAACCACAGCGTCGAGGACCTCGAAGAAATCCTCGAACAACACGTACACCCTCCGGTGACCGCGACGCAGTCGGGCTTTGCGACGCTTTCGCGCGCCCTTCAGGAGGAATCGATCGCGGCCAGCGAGCGCGGCGAGCTGATTGCGCTGCCGATCCTGCTGATCGTCCTGCTGCTCGTCTTCCGCTCGCCGATCGCGGCGGCGATCCCTCTCACCTTCGGCGCAATCACCGTCTTCACGTCAAGCGGCGTGCTGACGATCGTCACCAGATGGTACGGGGTCGACGCCTTCGCGCTGACCGTCTGCACGATGATGGGCTTAGCCCTGGGCGTGGACTACGCCCTGCTGATGGTGTCGCGCTTCCGGGAGGAGCTGATGGCCGGCGCCACCCCGTTCGAGGCCGCATCGACGACGAGGCGGGCCGCGGGGCGAACCGTGATCTTCGCCGGCAGCACGCTGATGTCCTCGATGCTGGTGGCGTTCTTCGTCGTGCCGGGCGCTCTGCTCGCCTCGCTGGCGGCGACCGTGATGCTCGTCGTCGCGATCAGCGTCAGCGTCGCCGTGATCGCCGGCCCCGCGGTGCTGGTCCTGCTCGGCCACAACGTCAACCGCTGGCGGATCGGCGCGCTTCCCACCGAAGACGGCAGCTCGGGGCTGATGACCCTGGTCGGCGGCGCGCTGCGCCGGCCGGTCTTCGTCTGCATCGTCGTCGGCGCGGTCGTCCTCTCGCTGGCGACGCCGGCGATCGGGCTGAAGACGGGCCCGCCCAGCGCCCAGCAGCTGAACCGCCACAACACCGCCCGCCAGGACGCCGAACTGATCAACGAAACGATCACCCCGGGCTTCGATGCGCCGTTCGTGATGGTCGCCTCGACGAAGCACGGCGCGATCACCGACCCCGACCGGATGGCGGCCCTCTCGCGGTGGCAGAACAGGATCGCCGAAAGCCCCGGCATCCAGCTCGTGATCGGCCCGGAGCAGGTCTCGAAGAACGTCGCGCCGCTGCGCGAACAGGGCAACTCGCTACTGGTCAAGAACGGTGGGCCGGCGGAAAGCCTCAGTCGTCTCGGCCACAACCTCGACCGGGCGGCGAACGGGGTCGGCGAACTCCGCGGCGGCATCTCCGAAGCGAGCGACGGCGCCGCCCTGCTCGCCGAAGGCTCCGACGGCGCCGAGGAAGGCGCGCTCAAACTCGCGACGGGGCTGGGGCGCGCCACGGCCGGAAGCGAAGAAGCCGTCGACGCCCTCGGCAAAATCGCCAAGGGCAGCGAAGCGCTCGCGAAGGGCGAGGCAAAGGCCGTCGAAGGCGACTTCGCGCTGAAGGAAGGGCTCGATTCGATCGAAGCAAACCTGCGAAACAACGGCCTCCGCCTCTCGCGCAAGCTGCAGAAGTCGCTGTCGAAGCGAGCCCACGAGCAGACCCCGGCGCTGCAGGGCTCGGCGCAGAGCGCCAGCGAACAGGCGAACGCCGCGGTGCAGCAGCTGGAAGCGATGACGAGCGGCAAATCGGATCCCAACTACGGCGCCGCGCTCGCGGCGGCGCGCCAGGCCGCGGCGACGGAGGGCGACCTCCCCGCCGAGCTCGACACGCTGCAAAAGGGCCTCGTCGCCGATTACGAAACCGCCAAGGAAGTCACCTTCTGGTGGACCTCGAGCATCCCGGAAATAAGGAAAATGCAGAGCCTCTCCCAGCGCCTGTACGACGGACAGCTCGAACTGCAAAAAGGCGCGAAGGATCTCGCCTCGGGCTCGAAAAAGCTCTCCGACGAAAGCAACGGGCTCGCCGAAGGCCTCAACCGCCTCGGGTCCGGGGCGGAGAGGCTCGCGAGCGGCATCTCCGAACTGACCGACGGGGCGGTCGCGCTCGAAACGGGCCTCGGCGAAGCCTTCCACGAAAGCTACCCGCTGCAGACCGGGCTGCGCCGCGCCAACGTCAGGGTCCTCGCCAACGCCAAGCAGGTCGACAAACAGACCGGCGAACTGCGCGAAAAATCCCCCGGCATCTTCGACTCCGGCTACTTCGTCCTCTCCGCGGTCGACGGGGCTCCGGCCAAACAGCGCAAGCGGGCCGGCGAAGTGGTCGACGTCGAACACGGCGGCCAGGCGGCGACGATGACCGTCTTCTCCCACTGCACCTTCAACAGCGACTGCTCGATCGCGCTCCACAAGAAACTCGAAAGGGACGCCGGTGAGCTGGCCAGCGAAACCGGGCTGACCACCGGAATCGCAGGCGGCGCCGCGACCCTCAACGACTACAGCCGGGTGACCCGGGAACGGATCCCGATCGTGATCGCCTCGATCACCATCGTCACCTTCCTGATCATGGTGATCATCCTGCGGGCGCTGCCGCTGGCGGCGATCGCGGTCGGCCTCAACCTGGCCACGGTGGCGGTCGCGTTCGGGGTGCTGACGCTGATGTTCAACGTCCCCGACACCCTGCCGTTCGGCGGCCAGTCCTACATCGACGTGGTCGGGGGCACGATGATCTTCGGGGTGGTCTTCGGGTTATCGATCGACTACGCCGTCTTCCTGCTGATCAGGATGCGCGAGCGCTACGAAGAGGACGGCGACAACGCCGCCGCTATCCGCTTCGGCCTGGAGAAGACGGCGCGGGTGATCACCGGCGCCGCGGTGATCATGATGGCCGTCTTCATCGCCTTCGCGATCGCGCCGATCGCCAACGTCAGCCAGCTCGGGACGGGGCTCACCGTCGCGGTCCTGCTCGACGCGACGGTGGTCCGGATCGTCTTCCTGCCGGCGCTGATGCTGCTGCTCGGCGACCGCGTCTGGTGGATGCCGCAGTGGTTGCAGCGGGTGATCCCCAAATTCGACGTCTGATCGCGAAGGGGGACCCCGCCGCGAGGGCCCCCTCCTCTGGTGCGCCTACTTCTTCTTCTTGCAGGGCCCCGAGACCTTCGGCGTCAACGATTCACCGTCTTTGAAGACGAATTTGCCGCGGGCCTTGAGCTTGCCCCGCTTGCAGGTCGAGCTGATGAAGCCGACCTGCTTCCCCTTGTACTTGAAGACCTTCTTGATCTTCGTCTGGAAGTCGATCAGCGCGCCCTGCCCACCGCCGAACGGCGGAATCGTCAGGTCCAGGCGTGGGCCGTAGCCTTCCTTGTTGAAGTTCGTCACGGGCCCCGCGAGGACCGCCGTCACCGTGACCGGGGTCGTCCCGTAGGTGTGCAGGATTATCACCGGATGACCGTGTTCCGGCCTTCCGTTGAAAGCCGTGACCGTCTGCTCCACGTTGAAGACCTGTTTGTTGACCGGAAGCAGGGCGTGCGCTGTGCCGCTGCCGATTTTCGCCTTCTTGCACTTTCGTTCGGCTTCTTCGGTGGAGGTGTTCTCGATCGAGCTGCGGTCGCAGGTCGGGAATCCCTTGGTGAAGATCTTCGTCTCCTTGTCGAAATCGAGGATCGCCTCCACGGCGGGAGAGGGGACGCCGGTGGGATTGGTCGCGCTCGAGGTCTTGGTCTTGACGTTGAGAGTGACCGGGGTCTGCTTTGTCGCCGACAGGCCTCTCGGCGAGATGTTGACGGCGATGCTCTGAGTGTTTCCATCGGCCCCGGTGAGGGTCGGGCTCTGCTCTCCTGAGGCGCTTACCGCCGCGGCGGCTGCGGCGAGCGCGGAGAGGACGACGGCAATTGACAGACGTTTGCGCATTGGCAATGGCTCCTGAGTTCGATTTCGATCAAGGTGCCTCCCGCTGAAATAACCGTCCGAAGTGTCCAGAGTAGCGCGTTGACTTCCAGTTAAGTCCTGCCTGAGGCACGCTCTGGCGGCAGGTCGCTCGGATACGATTCTGCGGCCGTTCCTCCGGGTCCGGAGGCCGGGGGAACCGCAAGCGACGACCCGTGGCTGCTAATCGTTTAGGCGAGGAGAAAGGCCCGGCGCAACGCCAGGGGATCACCCGCGGCCGCGCCGCCGCTATCGCTGCCCTCGCGGCGGTCGTAATCGCCCTCGCCGTGATCATCTTCAGCGGCGACGGCAGCCACCACTACAAGCTCGTCTTCCAGAACGCCAGCCAGCTCGTCCCCGACAACCAGGTGATGATCGGCGGCAGCCCGGTCGGCTCGGTCGAAAGCATCGACCTCACCGACGACAACCTCGCCGAAGTCGACGTCAGCGTCGACCAGCAGCTGCACGAGGGGACGACGGCGACGATCCGGGCCACCTCCCTCTCGGGCGTCGCCAACCACTACGTCTCGATCAGCCCCGGGCCGAACAGCAACCCCGACCTCGACGACGGCTCCCAGCTCGGGCTCGAATCGACCAGCACCCCGGTCGACCTCGACCAGTTCCTCAACACCTTCCCCAACCCCGTGCGCCGCGCTCTCGGCGACTTCGTCAGGGGCAACGCGGAGATCTGGAGAGGCGTCGGCCCGCAGGCGAGGCAGTCGTTCAAGTACTTCGCGCCGGTCCTCAACCGCGCCTCCGCCTTCGCCCATCAGCTCAACGCCGACCAGCGCCTCCTGGCCCGCTTCGTGGTCAGCTCGGCGAAGCTCTCGACCGCCGTCGCGCAACGCGGCGAAGCGCTCTCCGGCGCAATCTCCAACGCGACCGCCGCCTCGGAAGCGATCGCCAGCCAGAACGTCGCATTCGACCGCACCCTCCGCCTCCTCCCTCCGGTCTTCCGTCAGGCGAACACGACCTTCGTCAACCTCCGGGCGGCGCTCGACGACCTCGACCCACTGGTCGAAACCTCGAAGCCCGCGACAAAGGATCTGGCGCCGTTCCTGCGGGAAATCCGACCGGTGCTGGCGATGGCCGTCCCGGTCTTCCGAAATCTCCGCCTCAGCGTGCGCAAGCCCGGCTTCGCCAACGACTCGGCGGAACTGCTCGGCTTCCTGCCCTCGGTCGAGCAGCGGGCCTCGAAGGCATTCCCTCATGCCGAAGGGGCAATCGAAGCGTTCCAGCCCAACCTCGAATTCGCGCGGGCCTACACCCCGGACATCTTCAACGCGATCGCCGGCGTCGGTCAGGCCGCCGCCAACTACGACGCGGACGGCAACTACGTCCGCACGGCGTTCTCCGGCCTCAACCTCTTTGACACCGGCGGCGGCAGCGGCGTCCTCGAACCGATCCCGCCGAGCCAGCAGCTCGACCCCTACGGCAGCTCGGCGGCGGTCCGGACCCGCTGCCCCGGCGGCGCGACCCAGCCCGCCCCCGACGGCTCCAACCCGTTCACGGAACCGCCCTTCACCGGCGCCAGCGTGACCCCCTCCGAATGCGACCCGGCCGACGTGCCCCCCGGACCATGAGAAAAGCGCTGATCGCAATTGCCGCCGTCGCCGCGATCGTCCTGATCGTCGTCCTCGTCTCCGGAGGCGGCGGCGACAACAACGGCTACATCGTGCGCGGCATCTTCGACAACAGCTCCTTCATGGTCGAAGGGGAGGAAGTGCGGGTGGCGGGAGCCACCGTCGGCGAAATCGAATCGGTCGACGTGACGATGCCGGGCGAGGTCGACAGCTACTCGAAGGCCGGCAAGCCGGAAGCGATTCCCGGCAAGGCGGTGCTCGAGATGAAGATCACCGATCCGGGCTTCCAGGACTTCCGCAAAGACGCCAGCTGCCTGATCCGGCCCCAGTCGCTGATCGGTGAGAAGTTCGTCGATTGCCAGCCGACGCTGCCCCGCGCACCGGGCTCGAAGCCCCCGCCCGAACTGGAAGAAATCCCCGACGGCCAGCCCGGCGCGGGCCAGTTCCTGCTGCCGCTTGAGAACAACAGCACCAGCGTCGACCCCGACCTGGTCAACAACATCCAGCGCCTTCCGTACTCGCAGCGCTTCCGGATCATCCTCAACGAATTCGGCGCCGGCCTGGCGGCGCGCGGCGAAGACATCGAGGAAGCGGTGAAGCGGGCCAACCCCGCCCTGCGCGACGCCGACCGCTTCTTCGCGATCCTCGCCAACCAGCGCGACCAGCTCAACAAGCTCGCCGCCGACTCCGAGCAGATCCTCGGCCCGCTCTCGCGCCAGCGGGCCCACTTCGCCGGCTTCTTCGTCAACTCGGGCGCGGCCGCCGAAGCGACGACCGAACGCGGCGAGGAACTCGAAGCCTCGCTGCGAAAGCTGCCGCAGTTCATGCGCGAGTTCCGCACCACGCTGCGCAGCCTCCAGGGCTTCTCGAACTCCGCCGTGCCGGTCTTCACCGAACTCGGCCGCGCCGCCCCGACCCTGACCAGCGCGACTCGGGCGCTGACCCCGTTCAGCGCCGCCTCCACCGTCTCGCTGAAGTCGCTCGGCGCCGCCGGCGAAGCGTCCGGCCCGACCTTCCACGCCGCCACGCCGGTGGTCCGCACCGCGAGCAGGCTCGCGCGCAGCGGCGTCAAGCCGACCTCCGAACTCGCCAAGTTCCTGGTCAGCATCAGGAAGACGAAGGGATTCGACCGGCTGGTGGACACGATCTACAGTGGCGCCGGAGCCGTCAACGAATTCGACCAGTACGGCCACTTCATCCGCACCCTCGTCGCGATCGTCGACTGCACCGACTACCAGCTCGGCTTCCGAGGCCAGTGCAACGCGAACTTCACCGGCGCTGCGAATGCGAGCGTCGCGCCGCTCGACATCCACGCGCTCTACCAGCGCGCGATCGAAGAAGAAGCGAAGGAAGGCGGCGGCACGGCGGCCGGCAGCGTCGTGGGACCGCCGCTTCCCTCGATCTCCGAAGCCCGGCCCCCCGCCGCGCCGGAAGCCGGCCAGGGTGAAGGGCTGGGGGAAGGCGAAGGGCTCGGCGAAGGCGAAGCGTCGGGCGCCGAAACGCCTGAAGCGACCGCCCAGAAAGCTCTCCTCGACTACTTCCTGAAGCGATGAGAAAACGAAGCGGCATACAGGGAGTGGCGAGCAGTCCGGCGATCGTCGGGGCGGTCACCGTGCTGGTGATCATCGTCGCGGTCTTCCTCGCCTACAACGCCAACAACGGCCTGCCCTTCGTCTCCACCTACGACATCAAGGCGCGCGTCCCGAATGCCAACGCGCTGGTCAAAGGCAACGAGGTGCGGATCGGCGGCTCGCGGGTCGGCGTCGTGAAGTCCGTGACCCCGGTCGAAGAACCGGAGAACAGCGGCAAGTTCATCGCGGAACTGAAGCTCAGCCTCGACAAGAGCGCCGAACCGGTGCCCGCGAACTCGACGATGATCATCAGGCCGAAGTCGCCGCTGGGCCTGAAGTACCTCCAGATCGTCCCCGGGGACTCCTCCAACGGGCTCGAGGCCGGCGAAGCTCTGCCCGTCTCGGCCGCCCGGCCCGAACCGGTCGACATCGACCAGTTCTTCGACATGTTCGACGAGAGGACGAGGACGGCGATCCAGCGCAACCTGGCCGGCTTCGGCACCGGATTCGCGGGCCGCGGCCCGCAGCTCAACGAAGCCTTCGGCGAGCTGCGCAAACTGGCGGAAAGCAGCCAGCCGGTGCTCCGCGTTCTGGTCGAACCGAGCACCGACCTGGCCGGCTTCTGGCGCGCCCTCGAGGACCTCTCGGCAACGGTCGCCCCGGTCGCCCTCACTCAGGCCGACCTCTTCGTCGCCCTCGACCGCACCTTCGCCGCCTTCGCCCGCGTCTCGCGCCCCTTCATCCAGGAAACGATCGAAAAGGGCCCGGAAACGCTCGACACCGCGATCTCCGACCTCCCGGTCCTCAACCCCTTCTTCCGCGACTCCGAAGAGTTCTTCACGGCGCTCCAGCCCGGCGCCCGGGCGCTCGGCCGGACCTCGCCTACGATCGACGCGGCGCTCCGTGCCGGGATTCCCGCGCTCAACCGCACTCCGACCCTGTTCGCGCAGCTCGACCCGACCGCCGACGCGCTGCTTGCGCTGCAGGAAGCGCCGGGGGTCTTCAACGGGCTCGAACTGCTGACCGACACCAACGAACTGCTCGGGCCGGCGATCCGCTTCATCGCGCCATCGCAGACGACCTGCAACTACTTCTCGATCGTCTTCCGCAACCTGACCAGCGCGTTGAGCGAACACAGCGGCAACGCGTTCTGGATCGGCGCGACCTCCTTTGAGGCGCCGATCGGCCCCAACTCGGAGTCGGGCCCGGCCTCGGCGCCGGCGAACGGGCCGGAAAACAAGAACCACCTCCGCTCGAACCCCTACCCGAACACGGCGGCGCCGGGTCAGACGTTCGAGTGCGAAGCGGGCAGGCTCAAGGGCGAATTCTTCTCCAAGACGTCGACGAAGATCGGCAACGTGCCCGGCAATCAGGGCACGACCACGTCGGGCCAGCCAAAGGGATCGGGCTGATGGGACGACTGCCGGAGCGCGACGTCAGGGCCGCCGAAGAAACGCGGGGCATCTTCGGCTGGCGCCCGAGCAACGCGACGATCGCGATCATCTTCCTGCTCGTCTTCACGATCGGCCCGTACCTGGCGTTCACCAAACACGTGCCCTTCACCAGCTACGGCTACCAGGTCAACGCCACCTTCGGCAACGGGGTCAACATCGCGAAAAACTCCCCGGTGCGAATCGCCGGCATCGAAGTCGGCAAAGTGATCGGGACCGAACGCGACGGCGACAACACGACGGTCACCTTCACCGTCGACGGCAAGGGCCGCCCGATCCACGAGGACGCCTTTGCGGCGATCAAGCCGCGCATCTTCCTCGAGGGCAATTTCTACATCGACCTCGACCCCGGCAGCCCCAGCTCTCCCGAGCTCGACAGCGACGGCACGATTCCCGTCACCCACACCTCGACCGCGGTCCAGCTGGACGAGATCTTCAGCGCCCTGCAGTCGCCGGTCCGGGCGGACTTCAGCCGCGCGCTCGAGGGGATCGGCACGGGGCTTGCCGCCACCCCGACGCCGGCGGAAGACGCAACCCAGCTTCCGGAGGTGCAGGGCAAGACCGGCGGCGAAGGGCTGAACGGGGCGCTGCGCTACGGCGGGCCGGCGGGCCGATACGGCGCCCAGGTCGCCGATGCGCTCACCGGCGTCACCGGGAACGACCTCTCGCGCCTCGTCGCGAGCACGGGCCGCGCGTTCGGCGCCTTCGCGCGGCGCGATTCCGACCTGGAAGAACTGCTGGTCAACTTCGACACCTTCACGGAAGCGCTCGCCAACCAGTCGACGAACCTCGCCGCAACCTTCCAGCGCTTCGCGCCGGCCCTCGACATCACCAAGAGCTCGCTGGTCAACCTCAACCGCACCCTGCCGCCGCTGCGCGCCTGGGCGATTGAGCTGCGCCCCTCGGTGGCGCGCCTGCCGGGCCTGATCGACGCCTCGCAGCCCTGGATCGAACAGGCGGTGCCGCTGCTCTCCGGCAACGAGGGCGGGGGCGCGGCGAGGCTGCTGCGCGAAGCCGTCCCCGGGCTGGCCGGCGCCGCGCAGGCGGGCAAGGCGAACGCGCTGCCGCAGCTCAACCGGATCAGCCTCTGCACGACCCAGGTCCTGGTCCCGACCTTCAACCAGACGATCGAGGACCAGTTCAGCACCGGCGGCCCCGCCTACCGCGAATTCATCTACTGGCTGACCGCGCTCGCCGGGCAGGCGCAGAACTTCGACGGCAACGGCCGCTACCTGAGGATTCAGCCCCAGGCCGGCGACCTGCTGCTGAAGCTGCCGAATCCGGGGGCCACGGAATCGATCGAAAAAGAAGTCTTCGGCCACTCGGCCGTCGCGCCGGCCGGCCTCCAGCCTGCGCTCGGCGGCCGGCCGCCGAAGAAGCCGGAAGTGCGCTGCGACAAGAACCCGCCGGCCGACCTCAACGGCCCGCTCGGCCAGCCGGCGGCGCCGGCGATGACGGTGGTGAGCCCATGAGCGACGGTCCCCAGAGAAGCCGCTGGCGCCACTTCCGGGCCTCGCTCAGCCGCCAGACGCGCGGGCGCGGCAAGGACACGATCGCGGTCATCGGGCTCGTCGTGGCCGCCCTCCTGATGACGCTCTACATCTTCACCCAGCAGAACGCGTCGTTGCCGGGCTGGGTGCCGCTGGTCGGCGAAGACTTCGCCCACCTCGAGGCGGAATTCACGAGCGCGCAGGCGGTGACGCCGGGCCAGGGCCAGGCCGTGGTGATAGCGGGCGTGCAGATCGGCAAGATCAGCTCCGCGGACCTCGAAGACGGTCACGCGTTGGTCGGGATGGACATCGAACCGAAGTACCTGAAGCTGATCCATCCCGACGCGACGCTCCTGCTGCGGCCGAAAACCAACCTCAACGACATGACCATCGAGGTGGATCCGGGAACCGCGCCGGGCCACGTGCCTGAAGGCTTCCGGTTCCCCCTCGCGCAGACCGAACCGAGCGTTCAGCTGGAAGCGCTGCTGAATACGCTCGACGCCGACACCCGCCAGTACCTGCAGCTCCTCGTCCAGGGTGGCGCGCAGGGGATCGGCGGCCGCGGCCGCCAGCTCTCGGGCGCCTTCAGGCGGCTGCAGCCCTTCGCCCACTACAACGCGAAGCTGAACCGGGTGCTCGCCGAACGCCACGTCGCGATCGCGCGAGCGATCCACTACTTCCAGCAGCTGACGACGGAACTGGGTCGCCATGACACCCAGATCGAACGCTTCGTCACCGCCTCCAAGGGCGCGCTCGGCAACTTCGCCAACCAGCAGCGCGCCCTCGAAGACACCTTCGCCGAGTTCCCGCCGACCCTCTCGGTGCTGCGCTCGACCGCCGCGGCTGGCAACCGCTTCTCGCTGGCCGCTCGGCCGGCGCTGCTCGGCCTGATCCCCCAGGCGCAGGCGCTGGGGCCGGCCTTCACGGCGACCGAAAAGCTGTTCGCCCAGACCACGGGACCGATCCGCGATCAGATCCGACCCTTCACCCGCCAGGTGAGGCCGCTGCTCACCCAGACCGCCAAGGGAGCCGGGCCGTTCAAGAAGACCGTGACCGGCTTCGGCAACTCGCTGGGCGCCTTCAACAGCTTCCTCAACGAGCTCGCCTACAAGCCCTCGGGCAAGGAGAGCTTCCTCTTCTACGCGCCCTGGGGCCTCCACGATCTCAACGCCGGCTACAACCTCGAAGACGGCGGCGGGCCGCTGCAGCGCGCCCAGATCCTGATCACCTGCAATGGCAGCTCGCTCGCCTACGGGCTGGTTGCGAACAAGCCCTATCTGAGGACGACGCTGGAAGCGATCCGCATTCCGAGGCGGGGCGAACTGCCGAAGGTCCCGACCAATCAGGCCGAATTCGAAAAAAACTCAGCCTCCGGGCTGCCCACCTGCGGACCGGGAACCGAATGAGCAAGAAAGCCCCCAGCACGACCCAGCTGCTCGTGATCGCGGGCTTCGCCCTGTCCTGCTTCGGGATCCTGCTCTTCCTCTGGGTCACCTTCGGCGGCCCGACGCCCTTCAAAGCGAAGCCGTACGAGATCAAGATCCCCTTCAACGAGGCGACGCAGCTCGCCGAACAGTCAGACGTCCGGATCTCGGGCGTCAACATCGGCAAAGTGCAGAAGATCAAGGTCGCCCCGAACGGCGAACAGGCGCTGGCGACGATCTACATCGAAGACAAGTTCGGGCCGATCCCCCGTGGCACCCGGGCGATCCTCCGCACCAAGACGCTGCTCGGTGAGACCTACGTCGAACTGACCCCGGGCGACAGCTCCGCGCCCGCGCTCCAGGACGGCGAAACGCTCCCCGCGGCGAACGTGGCCGAATCGGTCCAGCTCGACGAGATCTTTCGCACCTTCGACAAACCGACCCGCCTCGCCTTCCAGGAATGGATGCAGGGTGCGGCGGCCGGCATCGAAGGGCACGGCCAGGACTTCTCCGCCGCGCTCGCCGAGCTCTCGCCCACCTTCACCGAATTCGACCGTCTCTTCCGGGTCCTCGACACCCAGAAGAAAGCGGTGCGGCTGCTGTTCCGGAACGGCGCCGTCGCGCTGCGCTCGCTGCGCGGGCGGGAAGGTGACCTCGGCAGGCTGATCAGCGCCTCCAACGAGGTCTTCCAGACGACCGCCGCGCGCGAACGCGACCTCGAAGCCCTCTTCCGGGCCTTCCCGACCTTCGAGGATGAGTCGCGACTGACGCTGGAGAGGCTGAAGGCCTTCGCCCTCAACACCGATCCGCTCGTGCGGCAGCTCGTTCCGGCGGCCGAACAGCTCTCGCCGACCCTGATCGCCTTCTCCCGCCTCGCGCCGCAGGCGAAGGGCCTCTTCGAAGGGCTGATCCCGGTGATCAACCGCTCTTCGAGCGGCTTCCCGGCGCTGCGGAAGCTGTTCCGGGACGAGTTCCCGCCGCTGCTGCGCGCCGTCGATCCGTTCCTGCGCAACTTCAATCCGATTCTGAAAGGGCTCGGCCTCTACAAGCACGAGGTCACCGCGGCCCTCGGCAACGTCGCCGTCGCCCTCAACGCGATCCGCCCGTCGACGACCGGCGGCTCGCCGATCCACTACCTCCGCGGGGTCGGTCCGTTCCAGCCGGAAGGGCTCGCGACCTTCAACGGCCGCCTGACCATCAACCGCAACAGCGCCTACATGCAGCCGCTCGGCGGCAAGGAGCTGGCGAGCGGCCTGCTCAGCTTCGACACCCGCCAGTGCGCGGGCGGAATCACCGCCACGCTCGACCCCGAAACGCCGAAAGACCCCGACTTCCAGGCGCGGGTCAGCCAGGCCAAACCCGAAAAAGTCGAAGAACTCTCGGTCGACCTCTTCAACCGCCTCAAGACGCTCGCCTTCACCAACCAGGAAAGCACCGCTTCGGTGCCCGCGCCCCGCTGCGACCTGCAGGCCAAGTTCGAGCCGATCTACGGCACCGAAGGCCCGACCAGCTACCAGCACACCTTCGAACAGGGCAGGTAGCCGAGCCGGCTGGTAGCCGAGCCGGCTGGTAGTTCCGGGCAGGTTGTCCGGCCCGGCAGGTGGTTCCGAACGCCTGAACTGCATCAAATTGCCGGTCCGGTAGACGGTGAACTTGATGCAGTTCGGATCCAGGGACGCGAGCAATAAAAAAGGGCGGCCTTTCGGCCGCCCTTTTCTTCCCTGCCGCCCTGAGGACTAGCTCAGTCCGGCTGCACTCAGCCCTTCGGGGTGCAGGGCCTGATCACGTTGCCCTTCAGCCTGCTGCCGTCGCTGAACTTCGCGCTGCCGCGAGCGTAGAACTTCCCGGTCGCGCATTTGGCCAGCAGGTAGCTCTGCTTCTTCCCCTTGTAGCGGAAGATTTTGTGGTTCTTGATCTGGAACTTGATCGTCGAGCCGGCACCACCGGCGATCACCGGGATCTTGCCGACCACCTTGTTGCCGTACTTGCCGGCGTGGATCTTCGTCACCGTGACCGGCGTGATGAACGCGGTCGGCGCCGGCACGTTGGCGTAGACGTGGACGTAGAGCTGCGTCTTGCCGCCCTTCACGCCCCCGTTGAAGACGATCAGCGGGCCTTTGGCTTTGAACGGCTTCTGTTCGGCGAATTCCACCTCGGCTTCCGCAGAGCCTTCGCCGACGATCGACGACTTGCACGCCGCTTTGGCGCTCGCCGTGTCCCGTGCCTCGATCTTGCCGCGCTTGCACGCCGGAAGGCCCTTGGCGTTGATCGTGCCGTTCTTGTCGAATTCCGCTTCAAAGATCTGAAGCGCCGGCGGGTGAGAGCCATCCTTGGTCGACAGTTCGGCGCTCAGGTTGAGCGTGATCGGAGCCAGCTTGTGCTTCGGGAGGGCCTTGGGCGTAACGCCTCCGTTGAGTTTGAGGACGAGGTTGCCCAGAACTACCACGGTGGGCTTGGCCGCCAGCGCGGCGGTGCCACCCGCGGCGAGCACGATTGCCGCCGTCAAGGCAAGTATCCATTTCAAGCGCTTTCGCATAATCCGTTCTTTTTCTCCTTTTGGCCTGCCCGTCCTGAGCCACGCCAATTCGAGGCTGGGTTCGGTCATACCGTAGTTCCCTCACCCGTAATTGAGTAAACCGGGATCTTCACAGAAGGAGCGCTGCGGTGCGCAGCTCAGGTGGGAGCCATGGTCACGCGCACCCGGTCCCGCTCCTCCGCCGCGCCCTCTGGGCCGAGGAACGGCAGCGTGATCCAGAACATCAGGTCCGGGAGCCGGCTCGGGAGCCGGGATGCGGCGCCGTGGAGGATCTCGCTGTAAAGAAGCTCGTTGATGCCGCCGGCGAGCGAGAGGGAGGTGATGCCCGGAAGCTCAACCGAGGTCTCGGCCCGGCCCGCGTCGAGGAAGCCGGTGAACTGGCGCAGCGCGGCATCGCGGCGGGCGAGGGCCTTCGGCCCGGCCGCGAGCACCTCGACGATCGCAAAGCGCGCCTCGTCGGGGTGCTCTGAGAGATGTTTCAGCAGCTCGCCGAGCCCGGCAGCGACGCGCTCCGCCCACGGCGCCCCCGGCTTCGACTCGAAGCCCCGGGCGGTGTCGCCGAGCAGGTTCCCGAGCAGCACGTCGTAGGTCGCGAGGAAGCAGTCCTCCTTGCTGGAGAAGAGTTCGTAAAACGTCTTTCTCGAGACCCCGGCGACCCCGATCACGTCGACCACGCGCGTCTCCGGGTAGCCGCGCTCGGCGACGACCTCGATCATCGCTTGGAGGATGCGGCGCCGCTGGGATTCCGTCACCGCCTCCCGCGGTAACCCGTGACGGCCCCGCGGCAGCCGCTCGCTTTTCGCGGGCCGTCTACCGGAAGCCACTACGACTACTGTAGAACACCCTGAGTTTCCAGCCCGGCGAGAGCGGGCTCAGGCGGCGCGGAGCCTGGCGCCCTCGCCCAGCCAGACCACCTGGTCGCGGTCCGGCCCGACCCCCACGAGGCGGATCGGAACCCCGGCGAAATCGGCGATGAAGTCGAGGTAGGCGCGCGCCTCGCGGGGCAGGTCCGCCTCGCTGCGACATTCGCTCAGGTCGACGTCGAACCCGGGGAGCTCGGCGTACTCGGGCTCGACCGAATGCAGGATCGACTGGTGATAGGGGAAGCTGTCGAGCTCGGCCCCCTCGCTGGAGCGATAGCGGACGGCGACGCGCAGCGGGTCGAGGCCGCTGAGCACGTCGAGCTTCGTGATCGTCAACGCGCTCATACGGTTGAGCCGGACGGCGTAGCGCAGCGCGACCAGGTCCATCCAGCCGCAGCGGCGCTCACGGCCTGTCGTCGTCCCGAACTCGTGTCCGCGCTCCACCATGTGGCGGCCGATCTCGTCGCCGAGCTCGGTCGGGAACGGTCCTGCGCCGACCCGGGTCGCATAGGCCTTGGCTATTCCCCAGACCTCGTCGATGTCGGTTGGGCCGACGCCGGCACCGACACACGCCGCGCCGGCGATCGGGTTAGAGGAGGTGACGAATGGATAGGTGCCATGGTCGAGATCGAGCAGGGTTGCCTGGGCGCCCTCGAAGAGGACCGTCTGCCCGCCGTCGAGCGCGTCCCAGCAAAGCCGGGAGGTGTCGGCGACGTGGGGCTCGAGCCGGTGCCCGTAGCTGACGTGCTCCTCGGTCATCGCGTGGAGGTCGAGGCGCGGGTCGGGCGCATCGTCCTCGCCGCCCCTCGCCTCCTCACCCGCCTCGCGGCGCAGCTTGCGCCGCCGAACCGAGAGTTCTCGGAGCGCCTGCTGCTTGGGCTCGAGCGCCGTGCGGATCTTGGTCCGCAGGATCTTCTCGTCGAGCAGGTCCTGCACCCTGATCCCGAGCCGCAGCGCCTTGTCGGCGTAGCAGGGGCCGATCCCTCGCCGGGTAGTGCCGATCGAAAGCTTCCCCAGCTTCACCTCGCCGGCCGTGTCGAGCAGCACGTGGTAGGGCATGATCAGGTGGGCGTTGGCGGAGATCTTCAGGCCGCCGACATCGATGCCGCGCCGCCTCAGGCCGTCGATCTCGCCGAGCAGGATCCGCGGGTCAAGGACCACCCCGTTGCCGATCACGCACGTCTTGTCGGGATAGAGGATCCCCGACGGGATCAGGTGGAACTTGAACTCCTCCCCGTCGCGGATGATCGTGTGGCCGGCGTTGTTTCCGCCCTGGAAGCGGACGATCGTGCTTGCGCGCTCGGCGAGGAGGTCGGTGACCTTCCCCTTCCCCTCGTCGCCCCACTGGGCGCCGACTATCACGATTCCAGGCATGGCGAGAGGATTGTGACGATCCGGACCGATGCGCGGGGCGCGCCCGTTTCAGGCGGCCCGGCCGTAGCGGCGGTCGGTGCCGAACAACGGTATCTCCCGGCAGATCTCGACCAGGCGCGAGAACGTTCGCGCCCCGATCTGGGTCTCGACGCTGGGGGAAGCGCTTTCGGTCGACCTGCGTTCCGCGTCGGTCAGGGGCGGGTTGCTGGAGGCGATGATCGAGCGCTCCATCTCATACCGCTCGTTGACGATCGAATAGAGCTGCTCGATGACCCAGTCCGTATGACGCTCCGCCCCGAGGTCGTCGAGCACCAGGAGGTCGACCGCCGTGAGACGCTCGAAGAACTGGGAGTACGACATATCGCCCGGTTCGGAATCGTAAATGCGGCGAATTCGCGTCAGGAGCTTCGGGACCGAGTAGATCGCCACGGTGTGCCCGGCCTCGAGAGCGGCCTTGGCGATCAGCATGGCGAGCGTCGTCTTGCCGGTTCCCGTGTCGCCGAACAGCCATAGCCCGCGACCGTTTTGCAGGTGCTCGTCGAGCTCCTCGACGTATAGGCGGGCGGCCTCGACCGCCCCCTTCGTCTCCATGTCGCGCGCCATGTCGCTGACAGGGGGGCGGTCGAAGGAGACGCCACGGTAGCGGGGCGGGATCACCGAGGCGACCCCCTTGCTGCGGCCGCGCCTGAGGCGCTGCTCGCGGCACTCGCAGGGCCGCGCCACGTCCTCGGGGCCGAGGATCCAGCCCGAGCCGTCGCAGATGCCCCGCGGGCACGCCTGTTCCGGAAAGGGCTCGCTGCGGGCGATCGCCATCAGAATTCGGGCCCCGAGCTGGCGGTCTCGGCGAGCGGCGGCCCCTCACCGGCCGGCTGCTCGACCGGCTGCTCCTGCCCGGAGAAGTCGGCGAATTTCGGGAAGCGGTCGAGGAAGACGAGCTTGCGGGTGCCGATCGGGCCGTTCCGGTGCTTGGCGATGATCACGTCGGCGAGGCCGTCGGGCTCGTCTTCGGGATCCCGGTAGTAGTCCTCGCGGTAGAGGAAGGCGACCAGGTCGGCGTCCTGCTCGAGCTGCCCGGACTCGCGCAGGTCCGAGAGCTGCGGCTTCGGAGGATGGCGCTGCTCGGGCGCGCGCGAGAGCTGCGAGATCGCCAGCACCGGCACCTCGAGCTCGCGGGCGAGGATCTTCAGCCCGCGGCTCATCTGGCCGACCTGCTCGACCCGGTTGGCGCGCGGGTCGTCGGAGCGCATCAGCTGCAGATAGTCGACGATCACCAGGCCGAGCCCCCCTCGGGCCTGCTCCTGGGCGTGGAGCCGCCGCGCCTTCGCCCGCAGGTCGAGAATCCCCAGGTCGGAGGAGTCGTCGAACCAGAGCGGCGCCTCCTCGAGCTCGTTGCAGGCGCGCACGACCTTCGGCCAGTCCTTTTGGGAGACCTGCCCCTTGCGCAGCTTGTCGCCCGAGATCCGTGCCCGGCACGCGATGAAGCGCTGCGCCAGCTCCACCTCGGACATCTCCAGCGAGAAGAAGGCGACCGGCCGCTCGTGCTTCAGGGCAACGTTTTCGGCGATGTTGGCGACGAGCGCCGACTTCCCCATCGCCGGCCTCGCCGCGACGATGATCAGGTTGCCCGCCTGGAAGCCGCCGGTGATCGCGTCGATGTCGCGGAAGCCGGAGGGGGTCCCGGTCAGCTCGGTCTCGCCGGTGGAGAGCTTCTCGAGCCGGTCCACCTCGTCGTGGAGGATCTCCGAGAGGAGGCGGAAATCGCTCGCCTGCTCCTTGTGGGCGACGTCGAAGAGCAGCTTCTCGGCCCGCTCGGAGAGCTCACGGGGCTCGCCGTCGCGCTCATGCACCCAGGACTGGATCTCCTGTCCGGCCCCGAGCAGACGCCGCAGCAGCGAGTTCTGCTGGACGATCTCCGCGTAGTGCTTGGCGTTGCCCGCGGCCGGCACCTTCGCCGCCAGCTCTGAGACGTAGTGCTTGCCCCCGGCCTCCTCGATCTCGTTCCGCTGGACCAGAGCCTCCGTCACGCTCAGCTCGTCCACCGGCTTGGAGTCCGCGTAGAGGTCGTGGACGCAGCGGAAGATCGTCGCGTGCTTGTCGAGGTAGAAGTCCTCGCCGTTCAGCTTCACCTCGTCGATCACCCGGGTCAAGGTCGGCTCGGCGACCAGCATCGCCCCCAGCACCGATTCCTCCGCCTCGATGTTCTGGGGCGGGACGTGGGCTGTGGCTGACGGCGGCATCGACTCCTAGTTAAGGGCCGATGGCGGCGGATTCGCCGCCGCCTGACCCCAATCCCAAGAAAACCAGACCCGGGCGGTGCCGTCTCCTCGGTCCCTGCAAGGACGGCGAAAAGTTTTCTCGCCTGGACGGAGAGCCTGGTCTCGTCAGGCCGCCGGGATCTGGCCCGCCTCTTCCTGGCGCCGCTCGCCGCGGCGCAGGATGCGCGAGGTGAGGATCGCGATGCTGAGGATCGCCGTCGCGCCGAGACTCAGCTGCACGCTGAGGAGGCCCTCCCTGGTCCAGTAGACGTCGCGCAGGTCGAGGAGCATCGCCGCCTCGTCGAAGGTCAGCCCCATACCGACCCCCATCGGGATCGCCAGCGTCTCCTCGAGGGCGTCGTCGTCGGTCAGCAGGGCCGCGGTCCCCGCCGCGAACGCCATCAGGATGCCCGGGACGAAGTGATGGATGTGGCGATCGCCCACGCGAATTTCCCGAAACGGCCGCCAGTCGTTGCGGATGCCCCAGGTCGAGAGCCGCACCAGTGCGAAGGAGCCGAGGAATCCCGCCAGCAGATTGAAGAGGATCGTCTCGCTGCGGGGCGCCTCCACGTAGCCGCTGACGGCGACTCCGACGGTGTCGAGCGCAGCGGCGGGCGCCGCTTCCACCAGGCTCTCGGGTTCGGCCGGGTCGTGGGAGCGGCGGTTGAGCATCCGCCCGAACTGGCCTGCCAGCACGGTTCCGACCCCGCCGATCGCGATCGCGGCAAGGCCCAGCGTCGCCCGCTCCGACCTCGCCCAGCCGAGCCGTGTCCGCGCCCGGGCGCGGCGGGTGACGCGGGTCCGCAGGCTCCTTCTTCCCACGCGTCGCACCCTAGCGGTGCCGCGGGACCGTGAAAGCCCTAGGTCTCCTCGGCGACGATCGTCTTCACCGAGGCGACGGCGCCGTCGGCAAGCTCGATCTCGACCATGTGGGTGCCGATCTCGCGGATCGGCTGCTCGAGCCGGACCTGGCTGCGGTCGAAGCGCAGACCGCGCGCCTCCTCGATCGCCTCCACGACCTCGCGCGGGCCGACCGAGCCGAAGAGCTTGCCGTCCTCGCCGGCGCGCTGATGGATCGTCAGCACGGTTTTCGAAAGCAGAGATGTCGCCTTCTCTTCCCGCTCGGCACGCGCCTGGGCAGCCTTCTCGGCCGCCGCCTGCCGTCGCTGCGCCTCCTCCAGCCCGCTCTCCGTCGCGGGGGCCGCCAGTTTGCGCGGAATCAGGTAGTTGCGCAGGTAGCCGGGCGAGACCTCGACGGGTTCGCCGCGCCGGCCGAGACTATCGACGTCCTCCAGGAGGATGGCCTGAGCCACCTCCCTCAGCGCTCCCCGACGTAGGGCAGAAGCGCGATCTCGCGGGCCCGCTTGACCGCGACGGAGAGCTGGCGCTGGTGCTTGCGCGAGAGCCCCGTCACCCGCCGGCCCCGCGTCTTCCCCTTGTCGGAGAGGAAGCGCCGCAGCAGGTTGAGGTCCTTGTAGTCGACCGCCTCCGAGTTGATCCGCGTGTATTTGCGTGGACGGGTGCGGTCGGGACCGCGGCGTCCGCGCCGTGGTCCGGCCTGCGTGGTTTCTCTGGAACGGGCCATCTGCGGCCCGTGATGCTACAGACCCGTCGAGGGCGGCGTTGCGGGCTCAGAAGGGGATGTCATCGTCCCCGCCGCCGCCCGATGAGGAGCCGGCCGGCGCGGCCTGGTAGTCGGAGGTGTCCGCCGGCGTGTCGCTGCCAGGGCTGAAGCCGTTGCCGTTGCCGCCCCCACCGCCGCCAGAGCCGTCTCTCGAGCCGAGGAACTGCACCGAGTTGGCGATGATGCTCACGGCCTGCCGTTTGCCGCCGCCGTCTTTGGCCTCCCACTCGCGCCAGTCGAGCCGACCCTCCACCGCCACCGGCCGGCCCTTCGAGAGGTATTGGGCGCAGTTCTCGCCCTGGGCGCCCCAGACGGTCACGTCGAAGTAGTTCGGCTTGTCGACCCACTCGCCGCTCTGCCCGTCCTTGCGCCGGCTGTTCACCGCAACCCTCAGGTCGCAGACCGACGTCCCGCCGCTCGTGCTGCGGAGCTCGGGGTCCCTGGTCAGGTTGCCGGTGATGACCACCACGTTGATGTTCGAAGCCGCCACGGCTCTCACTCCTCTGAATCGTTTGTCGGCGTCCCAGTCTAAGACGGGGCGCGGCGCGACTCTCCCCCGCCGCGCCGGGATTCCCGCAATTCGCGGCAGACGCCTACTCGGACGGCTCGGACTCGCCGCCCGTTGCCTCGCCGGCGGCGTCCTCGGTCTCCGCGACGGGCTCGGCCGCCGGCTCCGCGACGGGCTCGGCCGCCGGCTCCGCGACGGCCGCCGGCTGAGCGGTCTCGGCCGGCCGAGACGGTGGCCCGGAGCGGTCTCGAGAGGCCCCCGGGCCGGGCGCCGAGGTCGCGGGCGGGACCATCACCGGCGCGTCGGAATCGACCTTGAAGATGCGGAAGCGCAGCACCCCGTCGGCGATCTTCAGGTTGTGATCGAGCTGCTCCAGCAGCTGGGCCGGCGCCTCGAAGCGGAACCAGCGGTAGTCGGCCTCGTTGCGCTGGCCGATCTCGTAGGCGAGCTTGCGCAGGCCCCAGACGTTCTCGTGCTTGAGGGACCCGGCCGACTCGATCTGGCCACGGGCCTCGTTCGCGATCGCGTCGCGGGCGGGGGCGTCCTGGCCAGGGTCGAGCATCAGGACAAGCTCGTATTCGCGTGCTGCTGCCAAGCGACGGCGCACTATAGCCGCCGGGCCGCCCCCGGACGCGCCCGGCTAGTGGGGGGCGAACTCCATCGAGCCGTCGTTGGGCGGCGGGGCCGGCGGCGGCAGCGCGGGGGCGGGTGCGGGCGGTGGCGATATCACCGCGGGGGCCGGAACGGGCTCAGGTTCGGGTTCCGGCGGTTGGGCATGCGGCCTCGCGACGGGCGGGCCCCGTCGCCGGGTCGGGGCGCCACGCTTGCGCTTCGCTCTGCTTCGGGCAACGGGACGGCTCGGGCGGCGGGACGAAATCTTGCCCTTCGCCATCTCATGCGCGCTGCGCGGGACACCCCGACCCGACGCCTCCTGCCCGAGACGCCGCACCTCCACCTCCCGAACCTGACCGGCGCGAGATTGCGGCATCGTGGGGCTACCCGCGGGTCGGGGCAGGCCCACATCGGACGGGATCGGCGCCGGCGCGGGCGGCCTGAGCAGATTAGGCAGCGCCTGCAGCGCGACGATCGCCGCGACCGCGATCGCCGCGGGCCTGCCGGCCGCCGCCCAGCGAATTCGCATCCGGCCCATTCACGGATAAGGGCCAGGCCTTTCGAATTCTTCCCGGGGCCGGTGCTCTAGACGACGCTCTCGCGCAGCTCGGCGATGTCGCGCAGCTGGTCGTCCACCCAGTCGCCCGGGTTGCGCGAGTAGATGATCTCCTTCAGGTGCTGGGCGCGCAGGCGTCGCTCCTCCGGCTCCATCGTCAGGGCGCGGTAGATCGCGTCGGCCTGCTCCTGGATGTCGAACGGGTTGACCGAGAGGACACAGTCCGCGAGCTCCTCGTGGGAGCCGGTGTTCTCGGAGAGCATCAGGACGCCGTCGCGAGTGTTGACCGCCGGCGCCTCCTTTGCGACCAGGTTCATGCCGTCGAAGATCGAGTTGACCATCAACAGGTCGAACTGCTTGTAGCGGGCCACCGCCTCGGGGAAGTTCTCGTAGATCTTCAGGTCGATCGGCATCCAGTCCGTGGTGCCGTGGCGATGGTTGACGACGGCGACCAGCGCCTCGATCCGTTCCAGGTACTCGTTGTACTCGGGCACGTCCTGGCGGGACGGCTGCAGGTGCGCGATGAAGGTGACCTTCTCGCGGAACTCCGGGTGCTGGGTGAGGAAGGTGTCGAAGGCGGTGAAGCCGCGCAGCACGTTCTTGGAGAGATCGGCGCGGTCGACGCGGATGATCAGGTGCTCGCGGCGCCGCTCGAGCACCTCACGCTCGGCCGCCGCCACCTCCGGCGACTCCGCGGCGCGCCGCAGCCGCTCGGCATCGATCGAGAGCGGGTAGGCACGGGCCCGCGTCTCGCGGCCGGCGTGTCGCACCACGGCCCGGTCGTAGTCGACCTCAGCCTCCAGCAGTTCGTCGCAGCATCGGATGAAGTTGATGCAGTAGGCGTGGGTGTGGAAACCGATGATGTCGTTGGCGAGCATCCCGTGGAAGATCGCCTCGCGGATCCGCCCCGGCAGGATTCTCCAGCTGTCCGGCTGCGCCCACGGGATGTGGACGAAGTGGTGGAGGAAGGCGTCGGGACGTTCGGCGCGGATCATCCCGGGTGCCGTGTAGAGGTGGTAGTCGTGCAGCATCACCAGGGGCCGCTCCCTGCCCTCGATCTGGCCCAGCACGGCACTCGCGATGTCGCGGTTGACCGCCTGGTAGCCGTCGTCCCAGGCCTCGAGCTCCTCGCTGCGGATGTCGGGAGCGTTCGAGAGGTCCCAGAGGTAGTGCTGGATGAACCAGAGGATCGGGTTGGCGATGACGTTGTAGAAGCCGTCGTAGGCATCCGGGTCGCTCTCGACCAGCAGCACGCGGTAGTCGATGCCGTCGATCGAGAGCTCGACCGGGCCGCCGCGCTCTTCGGAGACGGCGACGTCCTCGTCGGTCATCGCCGAGGCGATCCAGAGGGCGTCGCGGTGGGAGACCAGCCCGGAGAGCGCCGTGACCAGGCCGCCTCCGCCGCGCCGGACCGTTCGCTCTCCGTTACGGTCGAGCTCGAACTGGGCGGGCCCGCGATTGGAGACGATGATCAGGGGGTCGTCGCCGATGGGCACGATGCCCAGCCTACCCCGGTGCCCGCCGGTTCTATTCGTCGACTTCGCCCAGCAGCTCGAGCCAGTCGCGCAACAGCCTCGGCGTCAGGAACTCCCTGCGCGCGTGTTCCTTGCCCGCCCGCCCGAGCTGCTTGCCGAGACCGGGATCGGCGAGGATCTCGAGGCAGCGGCTCGCGCACTCCTCAGCGGAGTCGACCAGGAAGCCGCTCTCCCCGTTCACGATCTGCAGCGGTATCCCGCCGACGTTGCCGGCTACCGTCGGCCGCCCCTTCCAGAGGGCCTCGGTGACGGTGAGGCCGAATCCCTCCCGGATCGACTTCTGCAGGCAGACGTCGGACTGCGACTGGAAGGCGTTCACCTCGATCGCGCCGACGTTGTTGAGGTTGTTGAGGATCTTGATGTCCGGATCGGCGTCGGCGTACTCGACGGTCTTCTGGAAGAAGTCCCAGCCCTCGGGGTCGTCGGTCGCCATCGAGCCGACCAGCGCGAGCTGCACCTCGTCCATCTCCCTGGTGACCTCGCGGTAGGCGTCGATGACGCCAATCGGGTCCTTCCATGGGTCGAAGCGGGATACCTGTGTGATCAGGGGCCGGTCGACGTCGATCCCGAACTGGTGGCAGACGAAGGCGGCATCGTCGGGCGAGAAGGCCATGTTCTTGGGCGAGAGGGGGTCGATCGCCGGGGGGATGATGCGGACGCCCCCGTTGCCGTCCATCCCCCTGGGGACGTAGGACGGCATGTGCCAGACGGTCGCGTCGTACTCCTCGATCAGCGGCTGCAGGCGACCGATCGGCGCCGGGTTCGGCTCGGAGAGGTCGATGTGGCAGCGCCAGATCCAGTTGCGGCTCTTCTCAGTGGCGCCGCGCCGCAGGCCGATCGGCTGCGGGTCGTGTACGACGATCGTGTCCCACTCGCCGTGTAGGTCTTTCGCGTTCAGCTCGTTGATCTCGTCGAACAGCGCCCACTGCTCCTCGCTGAGAGTCTCCTCGGCGCCCTGCAGCGAGTTGTGGAGGAGCTTCGTCGCGTTGAAGAACTCTTCTTTGCCGAAGATCACGTGCCAGTGCGCGTCGAGGCCGATGTCGCGCATCAGCGGCACCATCGTGTAGAGGATCTCCGATACCCCGCCGCCGAAGGCGGTGGCGCTGACGTGCAGGACTCGCTGGCCGCTGAGCGGCTCGGCCAGGGAGCGGATCCGGTCGATCAGCTCCCTTCCGGCGATGTGCGTGTAGTCGGCCAGCGACTTCTGGCCGAGGGCGACTTCCTGAAGCACCCGCGGATTTCTACAGGCAATCGCGGTTGAACGGCCCGCCCGCGCCGCTCATCGGGCGCCGCCGCCGTCCGGCCGTTTGCCCAGCGTGACTTCGACGTCGTCCCTGCCCCCGTCGTCATGGAGCACTTCGAGCGTCACCTTCTGGCCCGGGCGCAGCACCGCGATGTAGCGGGCAAGGTCGTCGGGCCGAACCACCTTCTTGCCGTCCACGGCGAGGATCACGTCGCCCCCGACCCGGTAGGGAAGACCCTGGAAGCGCATCTTGCCGTCGCCTCCCTGCAAACCGGCCTTGTCCGCGGGGCCGCCGGGCACGACTTCGGCGAGCAGCCCGCCGAAATCGGCGTCGATCCCCAGCTTGTCGGCGAGCTGCGGATAGAGAGCCTGACTAGAGACGCCGATGTAGGCGTATTCGACCGTCCCGTCCTCTTCGAGCTGGGCGATCGACCGCTTCGCCGCGGAGATCGGCACCGCGAATCCGACCCCGTCATTGGCGCCCGAGTTGGTCTCGATCTGCTGGTTGATGCCGATCACCCGGGCATCGGCGTCGAGCAGCGGCCCACCCGAGTTGCCCGGGTTGATCGAAGCGTCGGTCTGGATCGCGCCCTCGATCTGGAACTGCGTGAGCGAGCCGACCGAACGGTCGGTGGCGGAGACGATCCCCACCGAGAGCGATTGCTGCTCGCCAAAGGGACTGCCGATTGCGGCGACCGGCTGGCCGACGACGAGTTCTTCGTCGTTGCCCAGCTTCAGCGGGTGGAGCTCGAAGCCTTCCGGGTCGACTTCGAGCAGCGCCACGTCCGCGAAGGGGTCGAAGCCGACCACCTTGGCCGGGAGGACGTTGCGGTTCGGGAACTCGACGTAGACCGCGTCGGCTTGCTCGCGTTCGCCGCCCGACTCATCGGTGACGACGTGGGCGTTGGTGACGATCTTTCCGTCGCGGTCAAGCACGAACCCCGAGCCTTCGGCACCGGATCCTTCGAAGATGGACCGGATCGTCACCACCCCGGGCGAGGCCCTGCGGTAGACGGCGGCCGCGTTGAAGCCCCCGGAGGCTGTCTCGACGACGACCTTCGTCTTCGGCCGCTGCCCCACGGTCGCTTCGGTGCTCCCGCTCGAGCCCCCGCACCCCGCCAGCGCCAGCCCCAGCGCCAGCAGCGCTGCGGAGGCGGCTGTCCGCGCGCTCACGCCAGGACCTCGCGCTTCGCGCTCACGCCGCAGCTCTCGCGGATGCCTTCACCGGGGGTGCCGGCTGGGCGTCCGCCGGGGCCGGCGGAAGGTCGAGCGTGAAGGCGGTGAAGCGCCGGCTCGATGCGAGGGCGATGCGGCCGTTCATCCGCAGCGCGAGCTCGCGCGCGATCGCCAGGCCGAGGCCCGAGCCGCCGCCGGCGTCGGCGGTGTAGAAGCGCTCGAAGATGCGGCTCTGCACCCGCTGCGGGATCCCGCTGCCGGTGTCTGAGACGGTCAGCTCGGCGCGCCGATTGGCTGGATAGATGGTCACGGTGACGCTGGTGCCCTCGGGGGTGTGGGTGAAGGCGTTATCGAGGAGGATACGGATGATCTGCCTGACCCGGTCGGGATCGGCGCTGGCGATCACGGGCGTGTCGGGGGTGCGCAGCTCGAGCCGCGAGCCGCGGCCATCGGCACGGGGGCCGAACTCTCGCGCCACCTCGCGGGCGAGGCCGCCGAGGTCGACGCTGCCGATCTGCATCACGATTCCGCCGGCGTCGAGCTGGGAGAGGTTGAGCAGATCGGCGGTCAGCTTCGTGAGGCGCTCGATCTGCTGGCGCATCGTGCGCACGAACTCGGC
The DNA here is from genome assembly GCA_036406595.1 of Solirubrobacterales bacterium. Classification (GTDB taxonomy): domain Bacteria; phylum Actinomycetota; class Thermoleophilia; order Solirubrobacterales; family 70-9; genus VRUE01. The sequence continues at coordinate 27,287 of DASXAR010000005.1, forward strand.
CCGCTCCTCCGGGCTCGGGTCCTCCTCCTCGAGCAGCTCGACGAAGCCACCGAGGCTGAAGATCGGTGTGCGGAGCTCGTGCGAGGCGTTGGCGATGAACTGCTTGCGGGCGTTGTCCAGCTCGCCGAGCCGTCGCTGCATCTCGTTGAAGGTGCGGGCGAGCTGACCCAGCTGGCCGGTCGAGTCGACGGGGACCCGCCCGCTGAAGTCGCCGTCGGCGACCTTGCGCGCCGCGTCCTCGATTCGCCCGATGCGGGTCGTCGCCACCTGTGCGAAGTAGAGCCCGACACCGAGCGCCAGCAGGAAGGCGATCCCGCCGCCGATCACGATCTCCAGGCGGGCGCCGGAGTTGCCGGTGATCACGACGGCATAGACGTAGACGATCGCCGTGGTCGCCACCGCGATCCCCAGCGAGATCATCGTGATCCGGCTGCCGAGCGGGGTGAGGCGGGCCCTCTTCATTCCCTGAAGCGGTAGCCGACCCCGCGCACCGTGAAGAGGAACTCCGGCTCCTTCGGGTCCCTCTCGAGCTTTTCCCGAAGATGGCGGATGTGCACGTCCACGGTGCGCGGGTCGCGGTACTCGGAGTCACCCCAGACGCACTCGAGCAATGTCTGGCGGCTCAGCACGCGGCCGGGAGAGCGGGCGAGGGCGCTGAGGATCTCGAACTCCACGTAGGTGACCTTCACCTCCTTCTCGCGCAGCGTGACCATCCGCTTGCCGAAGTCGATCTTGAGGTCCCCGTGGTCGATCGAGCCCTCCTCGGGGAAGTCGCCGACCATCCGAGAGCGGCGAAGGGCGGCCTTCACGCGGCTGCGGAACTCGCGCATCGAGAAGGGCTTGGTGATGTAGTCGTCGGCGCCCACCTCGAGGCCGGCCACCTTGTCGGTCTCGGTGCCTTTCGCCGTCAGCATGATGATCGGCACCTGGCTGCGACGGCGCAGCTGGCGGCAGACTTCGACCCCGTCGAGCTTGGGCAGCATCAGATCGAGGATGACGAGATCGAAGCGTGTCTCCCCGAACCGCTGTAGGGCTTCCTGGCCGTCTGTGGCGGACGTCACGTGGTAGCCGTCTTTGCGCAGCGGATAGCTGAGCAGGGTCTGAACGGAGTGCTCGTCGTCGACAAGCAGGATGCGCGGAGACCCGTTCGGCATGAGAAAAGATTAGTCCGCGCCCGGCTGAGCGCCCGTCGCCACGCCTGCGCCAAATCCTTTGGACGAATGTAGGACTACCAAGAACTCATGATTTCGCCGCCCGGGTCCGATAGTGGAACCATGCTCTCCCAGCAGCTCAAGAATCGCGTCGAGGCCGGCACGTACAAGCCGGATCCCGCACGGATTGCGGGCGCGATGCTGCGCCGCCGGGCCGTTCGGGAGCTGCTGATCGAGGGTCCCACGCTCAGGCCAGTTGGTCGTAGCCCCTCGCAGGCAGAGCCCCGCCGCCAGGCAGCCTGAGCTCGACCTCGTCGCCTCCGATCCGGCCGATCCGGCTTAGCCGAAGGCCGCACGCCTCGACCGCGGTCCTCGCATCCTCGAGGGCCCTCTCCGGCAGTGCGGCCAGCAGCTCGTAGTCTTCGCCGCCGCTGACAGCCAGCTCGAGGGGGTCGCGGCCGATCGCCGCCGCCAGGTCGTCGACGCCTGCCGCGAGCGGGATCTCGCCGCACTCGACCACCGCGCCGACCCCGCTCCCCTCCGCCACCCGCCGGAGGTCGCCGGCGACGCCGTCGCTGAGGTCGATCATCGCCGTGGCGCCAGCCTCGGCGAGGGCCCTGCCGGCGGCGAGCCTGGGGCGCGGGTCGAGCTGGCGAGCGCGCAGCCCTTCGAGGATCTCCCGTGGCAGGGTCCCGTCGCCGCGTCCTTCGAGCGCCAGCAGGCCCGCCGCGCCACCACCCAGCTCCCCGGTGACCACGAGGACGTCTCCCTCGGACGCGCCCGACCGGGTGACGAGACCCTCCTCGTCCTCGGAGTGGCCGACCACGGTCACCGCGATGACGAGGACCGGCGCCCGCGTCAGGTCGCCGCCCGCGAGAGTCGTCCCCGTCTCGGCGGCCACTTCGAGAATTCCGTCGAGCAGCTCGATGCAGGCCTCCTCGTCGAGATCCTCCGGCACTCCCAGGGCGACATACGCCTCGCCCGGCTCGGCGCCCATCGCGGCAAGGTCGGAAAGCGCCACCGAGAGCGACTTGCGACCGATCTGCGCCGGGCTGAAGACCGACCGCCGGAAATGAACGCCGTCGACGAGCGCGTCGACCGAGGTCGCCGTCGCCCCGCCCGGAACGCTGACCGCGGCGTCGTCGCCGCTGGCGACCCGGACCCGCGCGCCGGGCGGCGGCAGCCGTGCCCGGAGGCGCGCAAGCAGGTCGAACTCGCCCATCCGCTCATTCTCCCGCCTGCCTCCGGTGGCGGCGCCCACCCCACTAAGGTGCGACGGCGTGGGCCGTCGCCAGCCACTTCTCCACCGAATCGGAGAGGCCGGAGCGCGGGTGGGAAGCCGCCCGCCCCGTAGCCGCCGTGTCCGACTTGCGATCCAGCTAGGCATCGCGCTGCTGATCTTTGGCTTCCTGGTGCTCACCGTCGTCAACCAGTGGTCCGAGATCAAGGACGAAGGCGTCCACTTCCACGTCCTCTGGCTGATCCCGGCGTTCGTCTTCCTGCCCCTCTTCTACGTCCTCAGCTCGGTCGGCTGGGACCTGACCCTCCGCCTGCTCGGCTACCGGATCGGAGTCGGCCAGGCTCAGGTCGCCTGGGGGCAGCCGCTGCTCGCCCGCTATGTGCCGGGCAGCGTCCTCTTCGTCCTCGGCAGGGTGCTCCTATCCGAGCGCGCCGGTGTGCCGCGACGGATAACGCTCGCCAGCGTCGCCTACGAACAGTCGATCTCGGCGATCTCGGCGATCGCCGTATCCGCCTACTTCTTCATCACCCACCCCGACCTACAGGGCCAGCCGCTGCGCTGGGCGATCCTGCTGGTCATCCCAGCGGCGATCGCCGTCCTTCATCCGCGGGTCTTCGGCCCGCTCGCCGACCGCGTATTGCGAGCCTTCGGCCGGGACCCGCTGCCGGCGGTGATCTCGCTGCGCGGGGTGCTCGGGCTTCTCGCCTTCTACTCCCTCAACTGGGGGGTGATCGCGATCGGCGTCTACTGCGTCGCCCGCTCGGTGAGCACGATTCCCCTCACCTTCGGTGACGTGCTCACGGTGGGCTCCGCCCAGGCCGTCGGCTACGTCGCCGCCCTCCTCACCCTCGTTGCCCCGGCCGGCCTCGGGGTCCGCGACGCGGCCTTCGCCTGGGCCGTGAAGGTCGCGGTGCCAGGCAACAGCTTCGCGGTCGGCTCGTTGATCGCTATCGCAGTTCGAGGCGTGCTCACCGTGGTCGAGCTGCTCTATGTCGGGGCGGTCACGCTGCTCGGCCGGAGCAAGGGGTGGTCCGTGGCCACCGGGATCATCCACCCGTCGTCCGAGGAGGAACGCGCCGAGTCCGAAGGGGAGCGCGGCGCCGTGCATTCGCCCGAAGTGCTCTAGCGAAAGGGCTCTAGGTCTCAGCCGCGGGAGCCCGAGCCCCAATAGAACGGGCCGGCGGTCTGGCTGACCCTGATCTGCCAACCCTTTTCGGTCAGGCGGCGCTCCAGGCCGGTAGTCGTGTGTGGCACCTTCACCACCCGAAACTCGCTCCCCCGCTCGAGCCGCCGCCGGATCGTCGTCGACGACTCCCCCTCGATCAGCTCGTCCGGGGTTCTGTATGCGTCGTCGGCGAAGAAGACTCGGCCCTGCGGAGTGAGGCACTCGGCGACCAGCGACCAGAAGGAGTCGAAGCGCTCCGGCGGCACATGGGAGAGCCAGAACCCGAAGAAGACGACGTCATACGCGCGCTCCGGCCGCCAGTGAAATATGTCCGCTTTGACGAAGTGGGCCCTGGGATCGTCCGCGACCCGATCTGACGCGATCGCCAGCATCTCGGGGGAGGCGTCGATCGCCGTCACGCTCCGGGCGTGGCGAAGCAGCTGCTCGGTCCAAATGCCCGTCCCGCACGCGATCTCGAGCACGTCGCCATCCGGCCCGAAGGAGTCGAGGGCGTGCTCGAGTTCGTCGCCGCCCGGGAGATCGAGCGCGCCGGCCTCGTACTCCGGCGCCCGAGCCCGGTAATAGGAGATCTGCTCCGAGAGCAGATCCTCAACCTCATCGCCCTTCACGGCGAGAATTATCTCGGATCGTCTCGAGCGGGACCTTGCGGATCGCCTAGAGGGGGATGCGGGCGGCGAGCAGGAGCGCGGTGAGTGCGAAGACTCCCGCGACCAGGCGTTCGTCCCGGGAGAGGGCGGCGAAGGGCAGCGCCCAGACGACGTACCAGGGAAGCAGCCAGGCGGAGGCGAGCAGGAGGCCCAGGGCCGCCCAGCCGGTGGCCCGGATCCAGTCGCCGCCTCGCCACACGCCGAGCAATAGGTAGGCCAGAAGGCCCAGGAAGGCGAGCAGGGCGACGCTTCGAACCGCGTCGACGTCGAGGTTCAGGGCCTCCGAGAGGAGGTTGGGAATGCTGAAGCTGCTGACCCGCCCCTGGTTCTCACCGGCGACCGAGAGGGAGTCGAGGGCGTGCGGGCCGAAGGCGACGAGCGCAGCGGCAGCGATCGCCGCCAGGGCCGCCGCCCCGCCGGCGAGCAGGCGTCCGCGGCGGGCCGCGGCGAGCAGCGCGAAGGGGGCGGCGAAGAGGGCGCTCAGCTTCAGCGCGGCGGCCGAGGCGAGGGCCGCCCCTCCGGCCCGCTCGCGAAGGGCCAGGACACCCGCGCAGCCCGCGGTCAGCAGGAGGACCATGGTCGCGTCGTTGTGGGCGCCGCCGACGACGTGGACGAGGACCAGCGGGTTGAGCGCCACCATCACGAAGCCGCGCTTCGGGTCGATCCCCCGCGCCGGCGCGATGCGCGCAACCAGCGACGCGAGGGCCAGGACCGATGCCGCCGCCGCCCCCTTAAGGGCCCAGAGGGCCGCCGGGACCGAGAGCAGCGCCAGGGGGTAGGTGAGGAGGGTGAAGAGCGGCCCGTATGCGCTGGTGGAATCGGTCCAGCCGACGTAGGAAAAGGCGGCGTCGGCGGGCAGCGCCTCCGGGACGTGCGTGTAGGGGTTGAGGCCGTGGACCGCCCCGAGCCGCGCGTAGTCGATGTAGCTGAACACGTCGGCCGAGAGCAGCGGAGGGGCAAGCGCGAAGGCGGCGACGAGCAGGAGCGCGACGGAACGGATCAGCCGGCGGTCAAGCGCCGGCGCGGCGAGGAAGACGCAGAGATGGGCGACGAAGGCGACCCAGAGGAGCCCGTAATAGGCGCCCGGCGCGACCCCGAGCCCGGCGCCGTAGAGCCCCAGGAGCCAGCTCGGCTCGCCTCCCGCGGCGGCGGGCACGAGGCCGGGGCCCGGGGCCGCCAGCGGTGCCGCGACCGCGACGAGCACGCCGAGCCCGACGACGCCGAGGGCACGCCGGGCCCCGGCCGGTCTAGCCGCCAGACCCCACGCCCCCGCTCGGGACCCCACCGCCCACCTTCCCCGCGGGGGCCGGGGGAGGCGAGGGAGTCGGTTCCTGCCCGACCCCTGGCGCGTAGGCGTTCGGATCGTAGTTGCTCGGGTCATAGCCTCCGACCGCGGCCTGGCCCGGCCGTTCGCCGCCCTTCCCCTCTTCCCCGGAATCGCGACCGGCGGAGGGGCTGGATTGGCTGAAGTGCCCGTAGAAGGGCGCCCAGGTGATCGGCGTCTTCGGTTTCTCGTATTCCTCGCAGGGAACACCAGCGTTGGCATAGAGCGAGTGCCAGATTTCGGCCGGAAAGGTTCCGCCGAACACGGTCGTCCCGTGGACGCTCGTCATCTCGATGTCGTTCGACTGGGGATACCCGACCCAGACGACGGTCGCGAGGTTCGGCTGGTAGCCGGCGAACCAGGCGTCGGTGTAGTTGTCGGTCGTGCCGGTCTTCCCGGCCTGTCCGGCGCACCCGGTGTAGGCGGCGGTCCCCGTCCCTTCGGTGATGTTGTCGTGGAGGAGGCGGGTGACCTCGTATGCGACGGCTTCGGAGACGACCCGCCTCGACCCGGCCCGTTCGGGCCTCTCGACCCGGCCGTCCGGGAAGAGGACCTTGCGGATCGCGACCGGCCTGCGGTGGATGCCTTCGCCGGCGAGGGTCGCGTAGGCGTCGGCCATCTCCAGCGGCGAGACTCCGACCCGGAGGCCCCCGATCCCCTCGGCGGGGATGCCGTCGAGTTCGGATTCGATTCCTAGCGATTTCGCCGTCGCCGCCACGTTTGCCGGCCCGACGTCGAGATCGAGCTGGGCGAAGACCGTGTTGTCGGATGCGACCGTCGCCTGCTGGAGGTTGATCGTTCCCTGATAGCCCTCGTCGGCGGTGTGGACTTCCCAGTGCCCCCACCTCGGCAGGTCGAGGTCGAGCGGTTTCGAGGTGTAGTAGGTCGAGTAGGGATCGATTCCCTGCTTGATCGCCGTCGTCAGCACGAAGGCCTTGAACGTGGACCCCGGCTGCCGATGTCCCTGGGCCGCGAGATTGAACTGGCTCTGTTCGTAGTTGGAGCTGCTGACCATCGCCCTGATGTAGCCGGTCCGTGGGTCGACCGAGACCAGCGCCGAGGAGGGGTCTTCCGAATAGGGCAGCGCCGAGCGCATCGCCTCCAGGCCGATCCGCTGCAGCTCGGGATCGATCGTCGTGTACACGCGCAGCCCGCCCTTGCGCACCGTCTCGACGCCGTACTTCTCGATCAGCTTCTCCTCGACGTAGTCGAAGAAGTAGGGCTGGCGGCGCTTGAAGTAGGTGTCGGAGAGGCGCAGCTCGAGGCCCCGCCGCCTCGCCGCCGCCGCGCGTGCCGGAGAGATGTAGCCGAGCGAGGCCATCTTGTCGAGCACCTCGTCCCGGCGTGCTCTCGCTTCCCTCGGCTTGAGGACCGGGTTGTACTCGGAGGGTGCCTGCGGCAGGCCGGCAAGCAGTGCCGCCTGCTCCAGGTCGAGCTTCCAGACCGGCCTCGAGAAGTAGATCCGCGAGGCGGCCTGGACGCCGACCGCGGTCGTCCCGTCGATCGTCCCGTAGGAGGCGCTGTTCAGGTAGCGCCCGAGGATCTGTTCCTTCGTGTACTTCTTCTCGTACTCGGTCGCCAGCTGCGCCTCCTGGATCTTCCGCTCGATGCTCCGCTTCGGATCCTTGATGCAGAGGTTCCGCATCAGCTGCATCGTGATCGTCGAGCCGCCCTGGACGATTTCGCCGGCCTCGAGGTTCGCGACCAGGGCGCGGATCCCCCCTTCGTAGTCGACCCCGTTGTGCTCGTAGAAGCGCTCGTCCTCGATCGCCACCGTCGCCTGCTTGAGCCGATCAGGGACGCGGTCCACGGCAACCGGGGAGCGCGCTTCTTCGGAGGCGACGTAGCCGAGACGGCTGCCGTCGGCCGCGAAGAGGATCGAGTTGCCGCTCCGCTCGATCGTGCGGCACGAGGAGAGAGGCGGCGCCTGCGCCGCAACGTCGAGCACCCAGGAGGTCACGACGACCACCGCCAGCGCCACGAGCGCCGCGGCGCCGAACCCGACGAAGAGCAGCTTGCTTGCGGCGCCGCCGCGCCGGCGGTGACGTCGGCGATTGCGCTGCGTCATCGGGAAAAGCGTACTTCGCCCCCGCCGGGGGCTCAGGCCTTGGTGTCGCCGCTGGAGAGGTTGTGGAGGACGCCTTCGACCAGGAGCTGGTTCGGGATCACGACCGAGCTCCCGTCGCCGGGGTCGACGTACGTGTAGGAGAGGGTGATGTCGATCACCCGCCCCTCGATCTCCTCGAACCGGATGCGGTCGCCGATGCTGATCGGTTGCGAGACGGCCAGCTGCACCCCCGCGACCATGTTTCCAAGGGTGTGCTGAGCGGCGAAGCCGACGATCGCGGCGAGGACGGCGGTCGAGGCGAGGATTCCCGTGGCGAGCCGCTTGAACTCGGTGAACTGGCTGAGCGCGATCGCGGCGACGACCAGGAACACGATCAGCACGACGAGCTGCCGCAGGAAGCGCAGACGCGTCCGGGTGGACCGCGAGACCTGTGAGACTGCCGCCCTCATGGACGCCAAACTAGCCGCCGAGGAGGTCGAGCAGGGCTCAGAGCGGTTCCCCTACGCGACCTGGGGCCCGGGCGCGGCGATTCTCGGTCTCTTCGTCGCTCTCAGCGCCCAGGTCTTCCTCGCCACCCCGGTAGCCATCGTGGAAGGCGGCGGCGGGGACCAGAGCACCGCGGCCAACATCGCCCTGCAGCTGATCACGGCCGCTACCTTCTTCGTCGCACCGTTCGTCGTCGCCTCGATCAGGGGGGCGAGCGGCGAGGAGGCGATGCGCCGCCTCGGGCTGCGGCGGTTCGGCAGCGCTGCGGTGCCCTGGATGGGCGTCGCGGTGGGCGTCTATCTCGCCTTCACGGCGGCCTACGTGGCGATCGTCGGCGAACCCGACCAGAAGGACATCGCCGAAGACTTCGGCCCGGTCGCGTTCCAGATCGTCCTGATCGTCCTCGCCGCGCCGATCAGCGAGGAGATCTGCTTCCGGGGGATGCTCTTCGGCGGCTTCAGGGAGCGGATGTCGACGATCCCGGCCGCGCTGATCAGCGGGACGATCTTCGGCGCGCTGCACTTCTCCGGAGGGGTCAGCGTGGTGCCGCCCCTGATCGTCTTCGGCTTCGTCCTCGCGCTTCTCTACGAGCGGACCGGCTCGATCGTTCCAGGCATCATTCTCCACATGCTCAACAACGCCGTCGTCCTGCTCGGGCAGTGATCCGCGTCATCGGGCAGAATGCCGCCCCGATGATGCGCCGTCTCGTCCCGATGATGGCTCTCGCCATCGGCCTGGCGGCGCCGGCCGGTGCCCTGGCGGCCGGCAACGGCTCCGCTCGCCCGGTCCCCGACGCGACGGTGAAGATCACCCGCATCGGGCACCTGCACGGTGGCAGCGCCCGCATCTACAGCACCGTCCCTGTGATCGGCTCGGTGCGGCCCTTCGTGAGCGGCCAGAAGGTGAAGGTCTCCTTCTACGTCAACGGCGGCCGGGTCGAGCGGAAGACCGTGAGGGTCAGGAAGGGAAAGCGCGGCGGCGGTGAGTTCCGGGCGCGGATTCGGATCGATCGGGCGGGCAGGTACGCGGTCAGCGCCAGGCACGTCGCGACGGCGAGGCAGGGAGGCGACAGCACGGTGCGCAAGAGCTGGCGGGTCAGCTTTCCGGCCCTCCACCGCGGACAGTGCGGCGACGTCGTCGTCGGCTTCAAGAAGGCGATGCGCAAGCTCGGCTACATCGTCAACAGCGGTCGCTGCTTCGGGGAAAAGACCGGCCGGGGAGTCCTCGCCTACCGCAAAGTCAACCGCCTCGCCCGCAGCTCGCGCGCCGGCAAGGGACTGGTCAAGCGGGTCTTCGCCGGGAAGGGCGCCTACAGGGTCCTCCATCCCGCCGCCGGCGAACACGTCGAGGCGCCTCTCTCCAGGCAGGTGCTGGTCTTCGCCAAGGGAGACAAACCCTTCGCCGTATATCCCGTTTCCTCGGGCAAGTCCTCGACCCCGACGGTGACCGGCCATTTCCACTTCATCCGCGCGGAACCCGGGTACAACTCGCACGGGATGTACTACTCGTTCTACTTCTACGGGGGCTACGCGGTGCACGGCTACGAATCCGTGCCTGACTACCCCGCCAGCCACGGCTGCATTCGCACCTTCATCGCCGATCAGCCGGAGATCTTCGACCGCATCAACTACGGCGAGAGCATCTTCGTCTACTAGGTGGGGATGGCGAGATGATCGGCGAGAGGGCACTTCGCGTGATCCTGATCGTGATCGCCGCCTACCACGTCGTCACGGGGGCCCTGGCGCTGATCGCGCCCGACACCTTCTTCGACCAGATCGGCCACTACGGGATCGAGAACTCGCATTACGTCGGAGATGTGGGCGCCTTCCTGCTCGCTTACGGCGTCGCGATCGGCATCGCCGTCGTGCGCCCCTCGTGGCGGGCTCCGCTGCTATGGCTGGGGGCCGTCTGGTATGGGTTCCACGCGCTCAATCACGCCTTCGACACCGGCGAGGCGAAGAGCGAGGCCCGGGGCTGGAGCGACACGGTCCTGATCGCGATCGGGGCGGTCGGTGCCGGCTGGCTGGCGCGGGTGTCCGAACGGCAGAGGGAGGAGGAGGGATGAGAGTTTTCGTTGCGGGGGCAAGCGGTGCGATCGGGCGCCCGCTCGTCCGGCAGCTGGTCGAGGCGGGCCATGAGGTGACCGGAACCACGCGTCGGGAGGAGCGCGCGGAGAGGATCCGCGCCGCCGGCGCCACGGCGGTGGTCTGTGACGTCTTCGATGCCGGGGCGCTCGGCCGCGCCGTCGCCGAGGCGGCCCCCGAGGTCGTCGTCAACGAGCTGACCAGCCTTCCGGAGGACTACAACCCCCGACGTATCGACTACGGGCCCACAAACCGGGTCCGCGAAGAGGGTGGAGGCAACCTGATGTCAGCGGCCCTCGAGGCGGGCGCGCGGCGCTACGTGACCCAGAGCATCGCCTTTCTCTACGCGCCGGAGGGGGATTGGGTCAAGGACGAGGAGGGGCGGCCGTTCGAGGACGCGCCGGCGCCGTTCAACGAGGGAGTGGGGGCGATGCTCACCCATGAGCGACAGGTGCTGGGAACCGACGGGATCGAGGGCGTGGTTCTCCGCTACGGGCAGCTCTACGGCCCCGGGACCTATTACGCGCCCGGTGGGGCTCTCGCCCGGCAGGTCTGCAAACGACTTCTTCCGGTGATCGGACCGGGAACCGGAATGGCGTCGTTCATCCATGTCGAGGACGCGGCCGGCGCCACGGTTGCGGCACTCGACCGGGGCGCCCCCGGGATCTACAACGTCACCGACGACGAGCCGGCCCCGATGCACGAATGGCTTCCCGTCTACGCGCGGGCGATCGGAGCAAGACCGCCGCGCCACGTGCCGACCTGGCTGGCCCGCATCGTCGGGGGCAGGGCGGGGGTCCAGTTCGGCACTCAGCTGCGCGGTGCCTCCAACGCCAAGGCCAAGAGGGAGCTGGGATGGTCGCCCCGCTACGCCAGCTGGCGCCAGGGATTCGCCGACGCACACGGGTAGCGCCGACCGCCCTCGCTCGAACATAGGATGGGCGCCCGTGCCCGACCTCGACGCAGCCAGGAAGACTCTGCTCACCGAGCTGCGCGAGCACTCGCTGGTGCTCGGCGAGGTAACCCTCTCCAGCGGTGCCGTCGCCCAGTACTACGTCGATGCCCGCCGCGCCCTGCTCCGCCCCGCGGGATTCCTGGCGGCGGGGGAGCTGCTCGCGGCAGCCGCGGCAGAGTTCGGCGCGACGGCCGTGGGGGGCCCCGCGACCGCGGCGATCCCCCCCGCCTGCGCGGCGATCGCGGTTCCGGCAGGCCGCGGCCTGAGTGCCTTCTTCGTCCGGGGGGAGCGCAAGGAGCACGGGCTGCAGCGCTGGGTCGAGGGGCCGGTCGAAGCAGGTCAGCGCTGCCTCGTGGTCGAGGACACCGTGACGACCGGCGGCTCCACCGCGCGGGCGCTGGAGCGGCTGCGCGAGGAGGGGCTCGACGTAGCGGCGGTGGTCGCCGTCGTCGATCGGCTCTCGGGCGGGGGCGACAAAATCGAGGCGTCCGCGGAGGCTCCCTTCCGGTCGCTGTTCACGATCGACGAGATCTACCCCGAGCGGCCCGACCGAGCTGGCTAGGCTCCGAGGGGTGGAGCCCGACTCAATTGAGATCCGCGTCCTCGGCTGCCTGGTCGAGAAGCAGCGCACGACGCCCGACGTCTACCCGCTATCCATAAACGCCCTGCGCCTGGCGTGCAATCAGGCGACCAACCGCGATCCGGTCGTCGACTACGACGAGGAGGCCGTCGTCGAGGCGCTGCGCCGTCTCGCCCTCCGTGGCTGGACTCGGCTCGCAAGCGGTGCGGGAAGCCGGGCCCGGAAGTACAGGCACCTGCTCGACGACGCCTTCGGCTTCGACGACGCCGAGGTGTCGCTGCTCGCCGTCCTCATGCTGCGCGGGCCGCAGACCCCCGGAGAGCTGAAGCAGCGGGCTGACCGCCTCCACCGGTTCGCCGGCCTGCCCGAGGTGCACGAAACGCTCGAAGGCCTGGTCGAGGCCGGCCAGGTCGAGCGGCTCGAGCGCCGGCCGGGCCAGAAGGAGGAGCGCTACCGGCAGCTGCTGGGCTCCGAGGGCCCCGAGGCCTCGGAGGCTCCCGCGACGGAGGGAGTGGAGGCGCGGCTGGCGCGGTTGGAGGACGAGATCGCCGCTCTGCGGGCCGATCTAGACCGCCTGCGAGTCGATCGCTCAGAAGGAGTGTTAATAGACGAGAAACTGAGCGATCCCTAGACTGTTGCGGGATTTCAGGGGGAGCAACCGGAATATCGGAGGAGAGCAGATGCTGCACGGACGGAGAAAACGGTCGATCGGGATGCCCTCGCCGGCGATGGTCGTGGCGGTGATCGCCCTGATCGCGGCACTGGCCGGCACGGCGGTTGCGGCCCACAAGCTGAAGCTGCCGAAGAACAGCGTCGGCTCCCGCCAGCTGAAGCGGAAGGCCGTCTCGACCGGCAAGAT
>DASXAR010000006.1:0-28978 GCA_036406595.1 Solirubrobacterales bacterium
CGCACGTCCGGGTTGACGGTCTTCAGCTCGTCGATCAGCTCCGCCAGGTCCTCGATCGAGTAGAGGTCGTGGTTGTTCGAGGGCGAGATCAGGTCGGTCCCGGGCGCCGCGTTTCGAGCCGCGGCGACCTTCTCGGAGACCTTCTTGCCGGGCAGGTGGCCGCCCTCGCCCGGCTTCGCGCCCTGGCCGATCTTGATCTCGGCGACGTAGGAGGAGTTGATCATCTCCGCCGAGACGCCGAAGCGACCCGAGGCGACCTGCTGGCCGCGCCACTTCCGGTAGTGGCCGTACATGTCGCGGATCTCGCCGCCCTCGCCGTTGATGCAGAGGACGTTGATCGCCTTGGCCGCCTCCGCGTAGGCGCGGAAGGCCGGCTCGGACTGCGAGCCGAAGCTCATCGAGGAGATCACCACCGGGTAGTCGTGGTGGCCGACACCGGCGTCGACCGACCCGGGATCGACCGGCTCCCGGTCGCCCCTCAGGCCCATCACGTGGCGCATCGAGATCGGGCTCTGGCGCTCCAGATCGCGGACCTTCTCGGAGTATTCGGCGTAGTCGCCGGTGCCGTTCGCTGTCGCGATCGCCGCCTTGTATACCTTCGGGTAGAAGCGGAAGGTCTTCGCCGGTTTGGCCTCCTCGTCGCCGGAGAGGATCCGCGCCCGCCTGTTGCTGTCGGCGTCGAGGTCGGAGAAACCCACTCCCCCGGACGCGCTCGCCGCGAAGGCCTCTGTCTGGAACAGCTCGGCGAGCTCGGGCTTGACGCCGATCGAGGAGAACTGGCGGGCGTAGCCGCGAACCTCGTGGATGCCGATCGTCGAGATCACTTTCTCGATTCCCTTTTCGAGGGCGGCGCAGAGGTTCGAGACGTCGTTCTGGTAGTCCTCGACGCAGATCACCTCGACCATCGTGTAGGGACAGACGCCGTTGGCGCCGAGGCCGAGGGCGAGCATCACGTCGTGGACGTTGCGGAGCGCGGCGGAGCGGAGAACGATGCCGCAGCGGCGGCGGAGGTTTCCTTCCCCCGGCTCGACGCGGTAACCCTTCAGCGCCTGGTCCACCGCCGAGGTCGCCAGGTGGGGGTCCAGATAGCGGCGGTCCCCGTCGTGCACGGTGCGGTCGGTCAGCACCAGCAGCTCGGCGCCGTCGCGAACCTTCTTCACCGCCTCCTGCTTGATCCGCTCGATCGCCCCCTGCGTCGTCTCCGACTCGAGCAGCGAGATGTCGACGGCGGCGTTGCGGCCGCGGAACTCCTCCCAGAGGTCCTCCATGAGGAAGGTGCGGTGGGCGCTGGCGATCCCACGGTAGGTCTTGTCGGAGAGCGGCGCCATCCCGTGGTGACCGCCGAGGATGACCGGAAAGGAGGTCTCGATCGTGCCGGTGTCCTCCGCCGCGTCGCCGACCGCCGGGCGGCGGCCGAAGACGGCGCGGGTGGAGAAATGCTCGACCTCGCGCTCGCGGTCGATCGCCGGGTTGGTGACCACGGCGACGGTCTCCTTGAAGTAGTCGGCGAGGTTCTGCCGCTCCGGAGAGAGCGCCGCCAGCGGTCCGTCGTAGCCCAGCGAGCCGATCGGCTCGGCGCCGTTCGACGCCATCTGCTGGACGAGTTTGACGTCGTCGCGCTGCCAGCCGAAGCCGGCAAGCACCCTGTCCTCGACCTTGACCGGCTCCTCTGGTCCGGCGTCGGAGTACCCCGGCACCTCGCCCCCTTCGAGCGGGCCGCCGGTCTGCATGGCCCGCTCGTAGGGACCGACCTGCTCGACCCCGTTTCGGTCGAGCCAGCGGTCGCGGACGATGCGCAGCATCTCGTCATGAGGGTGGAGGGTCGACCGCTTGCGCTCCCGGTCGATCCCGACCAGGGCCTTCTCGCCGGGGGCGAGCGGCTTCGGCTCGGAGACCATCGCGCCCACGGAGACGACCCCGGGCTCGGAGCTGAAGACGAATTCGTCGCTGGTCTCAACCTGCCAGAGGGGACGGAGCCCGAGGGCGTCGGCAGAGAAGACGCACTCGTCGGCGTGGCGGGCGATCAGCGCGACCGGGCCCTGCGCGAACGGCCCCATCGCCTGCCGCAGGTACATGTAGAAGCCGTGCAGCTCCTCGGGGAGCGAGCGGATCTCCTCGACGATCGGCGGCACCACCATCTCCATCGCCTCGGCGAGGCTGAGCCCCTCGCGCTGCACCAGCGTCTCGATCGTCCGGTTGAGGTCCTGGGAGTCCGAGCAGCCGGGCTCGATCGGGACCCCGAGCATGCGCGCCTCCTGGCGCAGCTGCTCGATCGTGTTGATCTCGCCGTTGTGGCCGAGCACCGAGAACGGCTGGACCCGCTTGAAGGAGGGCCAGGTGTTGGTCGAGTACCGGTTGTGGCCGAAGCAGCCGATCGTCTCCAGGCGCGCGTCCCTGAGGTCGGGGTAGTACTCGGCGAGGACCATCGGCGAGCCCATCACCTTGTATACGCAGGTCGTCGCCGAGAACGAGGGGACGTGGACCCCGAGCCGCTGCTCCAGCCCGATCAGCAGGTCGAAGAGGACCCGCTCGCGGTGCGAGGCGTCGGCGACCAGGCCGCCCACCTGCCAGAAGTGGGGCTCCTCCTCGCGCGCGGTCGAGCCGAGGGCCGGCGAGGAGACCGCCCCGAGGCGCTCGGCGAGGATCCGGAAGCCGCCCTGTCCGAGCAGCTCCCGGGCGTCGTGGCGGACCTTGTCGACGTCCTGGGAGCGCTCGATGAAGACATGCGCCACCGCGAAGGCGTCGTCGAGGGTGAGCGAGGGGTCGTGGCCGCCCGCCCGCACCTCCTCGGACCAGATCCTGCGCGGTAGGTCGAGGAGGACGCCGCAGCCGTCACCCTCCCCGTCGACGTTGCCGGCGCGGTGGAGCATCTTCTGAAGCGCCGGTATCGCCCGCTCGATCTGCTCGTGGCTGGGCGTCGCGTCCTTCCGCACCGAGGCGTAGATCGCGCACGCATCCTTGTCCTCTACGCTCGCCGGCGGGACGAGGGGGCGGTACGGCAACTCGGGCGAGTAGCGCCGGACGCTCCTGCCTGGACGTGACTGGTGCTCGGACAATCTGACCTCCCCCGGTATCCACGCCTTCTTCGAGCGGGCGCGCGACGGGTTGACGAGTTGGCGGATTATAGGCGGCGCCGGGGCGTCAGGGCAACGGATCCGTCTTTATCCGTGCAAAGACGGAAAAACGGAGGAGGCTCCGGCCTGGGCGAGTGGTTCCGCGGCGGGTCTAGGCCCAGCTCATCGGCTCGTACCCGCCCTGCGGCTGGACGCCGATCAGCAGCGCGGTCACCGGCGCATCGGAGCGGTTGAGGATCGTGCGGCTCGCCGGGGGGCTGAACGTCGCGAAGGTCCCGGCCGGCGCGGGATGGTCCTCGCCTTCGATCCGCATCACCGCCTCTCCCTCGAGCACGATGTAGACCTCGTCCTGACCGCTCTCCGACTCATCGTGCTCGGGGATCTGCCCGCCCGGTCCGATCTCCACGAGGTTGAAGCCGAAGGAGGAGGTGCCGAGCCCCTTGCGCGCCAGGCGCCAGGCGCACTCCCCGGATCCCTCCATCGTCTCGAACTCGTCACGATGCTTGATCGAGAAATTCGCGGCCATCCTTACCTCCTCTGTCGGTGCCGGCCCGACCCTATCCGCTCTGACCGGCCCTGCCGATCGGCATCGCCCCTCAGAGCTCCGGGACGTCGGCGCCGTGCGGCGTGAAGGGGAGGCGGCGAACCTCGGCCCAGCCCTCGCAGCGACCCTCGAGCGCCTGCGCGACCTTGCCCGTGTCCTGCCAGTTCGTCCAGACGAGGACGGTCGGCCCGGCGCCGGAGATCGTCGCCCCCAGGGCACCCAGCTCGCGCGCCGAGTCGACAAGGTCCATCGAGCGCGGGTAGAGCCCGCGGCGGCGCGGCTGATGGATGCGGTCCTCAAGGCCGCGCGCGACCAGATCGAGGTCGGCATTCTGCAGGCCGAGGATCAGCCGGGAGGCGGCGGAGACGTTGGCGACCGCGTCGGCGAGCGGCAGCTCGGCCGGGATCGCCTCGCGGGCGCGCTCGGTCGAGACCTCCTCGGCGGGGATCACGGCGACCGCCTCCAGACCGCCCGGGGGGTCGAAGCGCACGGCTCCGGGTTGCCCGTCCGGTTCGCTCCCGCAGACGACGAAGCCTCCGTGGATCGCCGCGGCAACGTTGTCGGGGTGGCCCTCGATCTCCGTCGCCCGAGAGAGCAGCTCCTGCTTGGATAGCGCCAGCTCGAAGAGGTGGTCGGCGGCGAGGAGGCCGGCGACGATCGCCGCGGCGCTCGAGCCCAGCCCCCGCGCCAGCGGGATCTCGCTGCGCAGCCGGAAGGAGATGCCGTCGGCGGCATGGAGGCTCTCGAAGGCGCGCACGATCAGGTTCTCGCGGCCGGAGGGGACCTTGAGGCCGCCGCCGTCGAAGCCGAACTCGCCGCTCTCCTCGACCTCCAGCTCGAGGAACATCTCGACCGCGGCGGCCATCACGTCGTAGCCCGGGCCGAGGTTGGCCGACGAGGCCGGGACGCGGACGAGGCGCCGGCGCGCCGTCATGCGAAGACGGCGCGCTCGACCGCCGCGAGGTCGTTCTCGCAGTTGATCACCGACGGCGCCTTGGCGAGCGCCGTGTCGGGGTCCTTGAGCCCGTGCCCGGTGAGGACGCAGACCACCGAGGAGGGCGGCGGCGCCCCCTCGGCTCCGGCCAGCCCGTGGGCGAGCACCCCGGCGACCGACGCAGCCGATGCCGGCTCGCAGAAGACGCCTTCGGTCGAGGCGAGCCAGTGGTACGCCTCGAGGATCTGCTCGTCGCTGACCGCCGCGACCCGGCCGCGCGACCCGGTGAACGCCGCCATCGCCTCCTCCCATCGCGCCGGATTTCCGATCCGGATCGCCGAGGCGACGGTCTCGGGGTTGGCGACCGGGGTGCCGTGCACGAGCGGCGCCGCTCCCTCGGCCTGGAACCCGAGCAGCACCGGCTCCTCACCGACCTCCTGGAACCCGCGCCAGTAGGCGGTCACGTTGCCCGCATTGCCGACCGGGATCGCGAGCGCGCCGGGAGCCTCCCCCAGCTCGTCCACCACCTCGAAGGCTGCGGTCTTCTGTCCCTCGATCCGGTAGGGGTTGATCGAGTTGACCAGTTCGATCGGATGCTTCTGGGCGAGCGCCCGGACGATCTGGAGGGCGTCGTCGAAGTTGCCCTGGAGGGCGACGACCCGGGCGCCGTGCATCAGCGCCTGGGCCAGCTTGCCGATCGCGATCTTGCCCTCGGGCACGATCACCGCGCCCCGCAGCCCGGCCCGGGCGGCGTAGGCCGCCGCGCTGGCGGCCGTGTTGCCGGTCGAGGCGCAGATGATCGCCTCGGCGCCGGCACCCTTCGCCCGCGAGACGGCGACGGTCATGCCCCGATCCTTGAACGAGCCGGTCGGGTTGGCGCCCTCGAACTTCAGGTAAGCGGGCACCCCGATGCGCTCGGCGAGCCGCGGCGCCTCGATCAGGGGCGTCGACCCCTCGTTCAGGGTCACCACCGGGTCGCCGTCCTCCAGGGGCAGCCGCTCCCGATAGCGCTCGATCAGCGCCGCGCTCAGACGAACTCCTCCTCGATGACGCGAATCGAGCGAGGCGGAGCGCGAAGCTCCCCCAGCTCGCCGATCCGGGCGACCGCCTCGAAGAAGCTGGACTCGAGGCACTCGTGGACGACCATCACGAGACGGGCGTCGTCGCCTATCCCCCGCTGCACGACGCTCTTCACCGAGACCTCGCCGTCCCCGAGCACCTGCGCGATCTTGGCGAGGACGCCGGGACGGTCGGCGACCTCGAGGTGCAGGTAGAAGGAGGAGCTGACGTCGGTGACGATCGGCAGCCGCGCGCGGGCCTCGTGCACCGGCGCCTCGCCCGCCACGATCGAGACCACGTCGCCGAGCACCGCCGAGGCGGTCTGGATCCCGCCGGCCCCGGGGCCCGACATCGTCACCTCGGTGATCGAGGGAGCCTCGACCATGACCGCGTTGAACGGGCCGGCAACCGGCGAGAGGGGATGCCCGCCGTAGAGGAAGCAGGGGAAGACCCGCACGCTGACCCCGCCGTCGCGGCGCTCCGCGACCCCGAGAAGCTTCAGCGAGAGGTCGAGCTCCCTCGCGTAGGCCAGGTCGTCGGGCCGAATCGACTCGATCCCCTCGTACGCCACCTCCTCCAGGGTCACCGGGGTGTGGAAGGCGAGCCGGGCGAGGATCGCCATCTTCGCGGCAGCGTCGGCGCCGCTGACGTCGTCGCTCGGGTCCGCCTCGGCGTAGCCGAGCTCCTGCGCGCGCGAGAGGACGTCCTCGTAGGCGGCCCCGGTCGCCGCCATCTCGCTGAGGATGAAGTTGGTGGTGCCGTTGACGATGCCGAAAACCTTCGAGATGTCGGTCACGCCGAAGCTCTCCTGGATCGACCGGACGATCGGGATCACCCCGGCCACGGCCGCCTCGAAGCGCAGCTGCACGCCGGCGTCGCGGGCGGCGGCGAAGAGCTCGTCACCGTGCTGGGCGAGGAGCTGCTTGTTCGCGGTGACGACCGGGCGCCCGGTCCGCAGCGCCTCGAGCACGTAGTCGCGGGCCGGGTCGGTGCCCCCGATCAGCTCGACGACGAGGTCCGAGCGCTCGAGGATCTCCGCGAAGTCGCCCTCGCTGCGGGTCAGGACGCCGGACAGCTCCGGGCGCCGGCCGGTCGCCGCCTCCACCGCGTCGGCCCGGGCGGGGACGAGCTCGGCGAAGGCGGCGCCGACCGTGCCGCGGCCGAGCAGCCCGATGTGGACGGGGTCAGAAGGGGCGCTAGCCATCGACGTCGCGTGCGGTGAGGTCCTCGTAGGTCTCTCTGCGGACCACGACGCGGGCCTCGCCGTCGCGGCAGAAGATCACCGGGGGGCGGGGAACCCCGTTGTAGTTGCTCGCCATCGAGTAGCCGTAGGCGCCGGTGGCGGGGGTCACCAGGACGTCGCCGGGGGCGGGCGCGGCCAGCATCACGTCGCGCACCAGCACGTCGCCCGACTCGCAGTGCATCCCGGCCACGGTCGCGAGGGTGTCCGCCTCCGCGCCGGCGCGGTCGGCGACGATCGCCTCGTAGCGGGACCCGTAGAGCATCGGCCGCATGTTGTCCGACATGCCGCCGTCCACCGCGATGTAGGTGCGGACGCCGGGGATCTCCTTGACGGTGCCGACCCGGTAGGCCGTGACTCCGGCGTTGCCGACCAGCGAGCGCCCCGGCTCGACCAGGACGCGGACCCCCTCGCCGAAGACCTCGGCGACGCCGCGTACCTTGACGTCGACGTATGAGTCGACCGAGGGCGGCTCGTCCTCGCTGGTGTAGGCGATGCCGAGGCCGCCGCCGACATTGACCATCCGGCACCAGTCCCCCGCCAGCTCGCCGATCGCCCGGATCGCGAGCCGGTACGGCTCGAGCTCGAAGATCTGCGAGCCGATGTGGGCGTGGAGGCCGACCAGCTCCAGCGCGTCGGAGGCGAGCACCCGCTCGATCGCCCGCGCCGCCAGCCCGTCCTCGAGACCGAAGCCGAACTTCGAGTCGAGCTGCCCGGTCTGCACGTAGTCGTGGGTCGAGGGCCTGATGCCCGGGGTGACGCGGATCAGGACGCGCTGCGGCCGGTCGAGCAGTCGCTCGCAGCGCTCGATCTCATCGAAAGAGTCGAGGATCAGGTGGCCGACGCCGGACCGGGCCGCGAAGAGGATCTCCTCCTCGGTCTTGTTGTTGCCGTGCATGTGGATTCGCTCGGGGTCGAAGCCGGCCCTGAGCGCGGTGTGCAGCTCGCCGCCCGAGGCGACGTCGACGGAGAGGCCCTCCTCTGCGAAGAGGCGGTAGGCGGCGGTGCAGGGAAAGGCCTTGCTGGCGAACAGGACCTCGAAGTCGGCGTCGCGGCGTTCGAACGCCTCGCGGTAGGCGCGGGCGCGGGCGCGCATGTCGTCCTCGGAATACACGTAGGCGGGCGTGCCGTGCTCGTTGGCCAGCTCGACCACGTCGCAGCCGCCGACCTCGAGACGGCCGCGATCGTTCACCCGGCTGCCCGCCGGGTACACCGGCGAGCCCGCGATCGGG
This sequence comes from Solirubrobacterales bacterium, assembly GCA_036406595.1. GTDB lineage: Bacteria > Actinomycetota > Thermoleophilia > Solirubrobacterales > 70-9 > VRUE01. The sequence goes on from DASXAR010000006.1 coordinate 8,084, forward strand.
TCCGCGACGACGCCGGCCTGTCCTTGCTCCGCCATAAGACGGGCATTGTGACGGTAGGGGGCTGGTTCGGGCTAGTCGCCGCGACCGAGCAAGCCGCCGACCGTGTCGGTCGCCTGGCCGACCGTTTCGCCCACGGTCTTGGAGACCGGGGCGCCGGCCGCTTCGTCAACGGCCCTGCCCACGGCGCTGCCGGCGTTCGTGCCCGCATTTGCGACTTCGTCGACCGTTTCTCCGGCAGCCTGGGTCACGCCGCTTCCCCCCAGCGCGCCCCCGGTCGCCTGGTCGACGCCGGAGACGGTGTCTTCGACGGTCTTTCGGGCGGTTCCGGTGGGCGAGGAGCCGCCGCCCTGTGAGGAGCCGCCGCCTCCTGCGCCGCCCGCCTGCGAGGAGCCTCCCCCTCCCGTCGACCCGCCTGTCCCGGCCGGATTCGGCCCGCCGGCGGTGCCGCCGGGCGCGGAGTCGGCGTTTTCACCGGCCGGAGGCGCGGCCGGTGCGGTCCCGACGCCCGCCGCACGATGCGGTGCTGCGGCATCGGCCCCGGAGTTGGCTGCGCGGCCCGGGGTCGCCCTCGCCGGGGCGCCGGTCGCCACCCCGATCCCGCCTGCCGGCCCCGCTGGACGAGCGGGCGAAACGGCCTCCCCGCCGGAGCCCGAGTCGCCGCCTTTGACGAGGTCGGCCAGGGGCCAGTCCCTGAGGGACTGGAGGGAGACGAGCATCACGAATCCGATCACGGCAGCCGCGATCAGCGTCGTTCCGGAAATCGCCCCGGCGAGGTATGTCCGTGCCTGGCGAATCACTTGTCGCCTCCTTGCGCCCTACCCGAGGGGGCCAGGGCGCATGCGACATCACTACCAAATATTCGAAATTCCTGGGGTGCTTCGAAAAGCGCCTAGAGGTAGCCGAGCGGATCGGTCGGCGCGCCGTTGACCCGCTCGGCCGGCGCCTGCGGGCTGAGCACGAGCAGCACGACGAGCGCCGCCGCGGCGGCAACCAGAGCCGCCGGGGCAGGGCGAGTCTTGAGCATGGCGAGGGAGGCCAGCTGAGCCGCGCGATCCGCAGAATCCGCGCGCCCGCCGCTGCAACCGCGATTGCGGCTAAGCGGGGACCGGCTCCTTCTCCGGGACGGCCGGCTCGGCGGCGGCCTTCGCGACCTCGGCGCCGTAGGCGAGGCGCTCGCTGTATTCGCGGGCCTGCATCCGCGAGATGACCATCCGCTGGATCTCCGCCGTGCCCTCGAAGAGCTGGTAGATCTTGGCGTCGCGGAACCACTTCTCGAGCGGGCAATCGGTGCTGAGGGCGAACGGGCCGACCAGGTCCATCAGCGTCGTCGTCGCCCACATCGCGACGTCACCGCCCTTTAGCTTCGACATCGAGCCCTGGCCGCCGCGCATCGGGATGCCGTTGCGGCCCATCCAGGCGGCGCGCTGGACGAGCAGCCGGGCCGCCTCGATCTCCGTCGCGACGTCGGCGAGGGTCTGCTGGATGTGCTGGGTCTGCAGCAGCGGCGTGCCGCCCTCGCTGCGCCCGTCGAGGTACTCGAGGGTCCACTCGTAGGCGGCCTGGGCGATGCCGAGCGCCGAGGCGCCGACCAGCGGCCGCGTCACCTCGAAGGTGGCCAGGGCGTCGGCGCCCCGCGATTTCTTGCCTTCGCGACCGCGCTGCAGCTTCGCCTCCAGCTTCTCCTCGCCACCAAGCAGGTGGTCGGCGGGGATGCGGCATTCGTCGAGGATCACCTCCGCGGTGTGGGAGGCGCGGATCCCGAGCTTCGACTCCTTCTTTCCCTGGCTGAGGCCCGGGGTCCCCTTCGGGATGACGAAGGAGGCCTGCCCCCGCGTGCCGAGCGCCGGGTCGACGGTCGCGACGACCACGTGGACGTCGGCGATGCCGCCGTTCGTGATGAAGATCTTGGTGCCGTTGAGGACCCACTCCTCGCCGTCGCGGCGGGCGGTCGTCTTCAGGCTCTTCACGTCGGAGCCCGCCTGCGGCTCGGTGACCGCGTATGCCCCCAGCTTCAGGTCCTCGGCTCCGCCGAAGCAGTCCGGCACCCAGCGGGCGATCTGCTCGGGGGTCCCGGAGGAGGCGATGCCCGCGGCGGCGAGGCCCGAGCCCGAGATGGCCAGGGCAATCCCGGCACAGCCCCAGTGGAACTCTTCGGCGCCGATCACCTGCAGCTGGCCCTCCTCGTCGGCGGCGTTGCGCTGAATCGCCTCGAGCGTGCCGAAGCCCTGCCGGCGCGCCTCCTTGATCACGTCCCAGGGGATGCTCTCCTCCAGATCATGCTTGCGCGCGGCGGGGCGGATGACGTCGCGGGCGAACGCCCGGCATCGATCTCTGTACTCCAGCTGCTCGTCGGTCGGGGCGAAGTTCATCCAGCCTCTCCAGTCGTGTTCGGCGCCATCGGATTGAGGATTGATTGACTGGTCAGTCAACCACTGCAAAGGTTAGCTGACCGACCAGCCAGCCCGGCTCACGAGTTCCTCGGCGCCCCGCGCAGAGGGACGTGCCGGTGGTTATCCACCCATAGGGTGGGCTAACCACCGGCACGTCCCAGAGCGCCAGGCGCGTCATCCGGGCGCGCGGGAAGTGGGAATCGATCGTCTAGCGTTGCCGAAGGAGATGGCGCCGAGGAGCAGACCGATCAATGCAGACGTGCCCGTCGCCGAGCAGCCGCCGGTCGTCGAGACACCCGGTGACGCTCCCCCGGCGGGCGCTGAGGCCCCAGGTGCCGCTCCCCCGGCGGGCGCTGAGGCCCCAGGTGCCGCTCCCACGCCCGGCCCGCCGGCGTCGGAGCGGCGGCGCGGGGCCGTCCCGGGCGCGCTGAAGGCGGTTGCCGGCCTGGTGATCGTCGCCGTCGTCTTCATCGCCGCCGCGATCGTCGGCGGCGGCGGCGACGGCGGCGACGGCATCCCCGGTGCGGCCCCCTCCCCCGAGCCGCAGGAAGAGGCGCAGCAGCAGCCGGCCAGGGCGCCGGCCGTGGAGAGCAGCCCGGAAGAGCTCGGCTATCCCGAATTCGCGACCAACAACACGACCAGGGTCGGCGCCGGCGACCCCACCTCGAACGCGGCCGCTGTCGCCCTCGCCGTCTACCCGTCAATCGAGCCCTCCCAGCGTCCGGCCGCCGTCACCCTGGTCGACGCCGCGGACTGGGAGACCGCGATCGCCGCCGCGGTCCTGATGGCCCCGCCGGTCGGCGCGCCGCCGCTGATCTCGGAAGCCGGCGGGGTGCCTGAGCCGACCGCCACCGCGCTCGGCGCGCTCGACCCGCAGGGGACCCCCGCGACGAGGGGTGCCGCCGCCTTCGCGATCGGCGAAGCCGCCTCGCCGAGCGGCCTCGAGACTCGGCACCTGCCGGCGACCGGTTTCGCCGGCGCCGTGGCGATCGCCCGGCTGCGCGAACGGCTCGCCGGGCGGCCGCCCCGCCATATCGTCATCGCCCCGGTCAACCCGGCCTTCGCGATGCCGGCCGCGGCCTGGGCGGCGCGCTCCGGTGACCCGGTCCTCTTCAGCCCGGCGCGGAAGCTTCCCGCCCAGACCGCCGCGGCCCTCGAACGGACGCCGAAGACACCGGTCTACGTGCTGGGCCCGTCCTCGGCGATCTCCTCGGACGTCGTCCGCCAGATCGCCCGGATCGACAGGCGCGTGCGGCGCGTCTCCGGCGAGGACCCGGTCGCCAACGCGATCGCCCTCGCGCGCTACGAAGACGGAGGGTTCGGCTGGGCCGTCAACGACCCCGGCCACGGGTTCGTCGTCGCGCGCTCCGATTCGCCACTCGACGCGGTCGCCGCTTCGCCCCTCTCGGCCTCGGGAACGTGGGGACCGCTCCTCCTCACCGACAGCGCCGATACCCTTCCGCCCGCATTGCGCGACTACCTGCTGGACGTCAAGCCGGGCTATACCACCGACCCGACGCGGGCTTTCTACAACCACGTCTGGGTGATCGGCGACCGTGACGCGATCAGCGTCGGCCAGCAGGCTGAAATCGACGAGGCAGCTGAACTGGCGAAGATCGGGGGCGAATCGTGAGTGAGGCCGAGAATCCGAACCTGCTGGCCGAGGGTCACCGGGTCACCGCCGAGGACATCCGGGCGCTGGCGGGCGCCTCCACCCCCCACTTCGCGCTCCAGGTCCGCAACCGGATTCGCCGCCTGATCGAGCCGCTTGCGCCCGAGGACCCGGCCCGCCGGGAGGGCGAGCGGCAGATCGCCGCCCTGGAGGAGCTGGCCGAGCACAGCGGCGACCCGCGCGGGACGCTCGGCCTCGAGCACTGATGAGGCAGCTGGCGCCCGGGGTGTGGCGGCTGAAGGAGGCCCCGACGCCGACGATCAATGTCTACCTCGCCGAGGACGTGCTGATCGACGCCGGGCGCCGCTGGGACCGCCGCCGCATCTTCGCCGAGATCGAGGGGCGCGAGCTGTCGATGCTCGCCCTCACCCACGTTCACCCCGACCATCAGGGCGTCGCGAAGGACGTTTGCGAAGCGCGAGGGATCCCCCTCGCCTGCCACGCCGACGACGTCGACGCGATGGAGGGCCGCCGGCCGATCCAGGAGGCGCATCCGAAGCACGTCGTCAACCGCGTCTTCGGCCACTTCTGGACGGGACCGCCGCACCCGGTCGATCGGGTGCTCGGCGAGGGCGACGAGGTCGCGGGGTTCCGCGTCGTCCACGCGCCGGGCCACGCGCGCGGCGAGGTGATCTTCTTCCGGGACTCCGACCGGGTCGCGATCTGCGGCGACGTGATCCGCAACATGAGCTACGCGACCGCCCTTCCCGGGATCAAGGAGCCGCCTGAGATCTTCACCTACGACCCGGCCGAGAACCGCCGCTCCATCCGCAGGCTCGCCGACCTCGGCCCGAGCCTGATCCTCCCCGGCCACGGGCCCGCGGTGACCGACATGGCGGCCTTCGAGCGCTTCGTCGCGGCCCTTCCCTCCCGATAGACGCTGGGCACAAGCCCCCAGGCATGGAGGTTGACCGAATCACCCAGCCGCCCGACGGTTTACTTAATTTCAACTATCAAAAGTTTGCCCCGAAAGGACTGGCAGATGAGCACGCTGAAAGGCAGACGTCCCTCGCCCGCCATGGTCGTCTCGGTGATCGCCCTGATCGTCGCCCTGACCGGGACCGCCTACGCGGCCCAGCACATCAATGGGGGCGCGATCAAGAAGCAGACGATCGGCGGGGGGAAGCTGAAGAAACACACCCTGACCGGCTTTCAGATCAACAACAACAAGCTGGGCGTGGTGCCGGCCGCGAAGAGGGCCACCCACACCTACTGGGCGGTGGTCAACAACCCGACCGGCGCCGGCAACGCGGCCCTGGCCCGGGCCAGTGACGTCGGAATCGCCGCGGCGGAGGGAGGCGGCGCGGTCACCGTCAGCTTCCCCCAGAACGTCACCGGCTGCGCGAACGTCGCCGGGCGCAACAACGCGGGCACGACGACGCCGGGCCCCGGCTTCGCCCAGACCAACAGCTCGGCGGCGAACGTCAACGCGATCGAAGTCCACACGCGAGACGACGCCGGCGCCAACGCCGACGCCGACTTCCACCTGATCGTCGTCTGCCCCTAGGGCGGGGCGCTAGCCGGGCGTCGTTGGCCCCCCGGCCGGCCGAGCCGGCCCCCGGGAGGGGGTCGGCTCCCCCGTCGGGCTGCTCATCAGCGACGCTCCCATCGCCAAGAGCCAGACGATGAAGAGCAGGAACGCGATCAGGCCGAGGGCGCCGTCCGACGGGGAGAAGGCGCCGGTCTCGCTGAATGCGCCGACCAGCCCGACCACGAAAACGTAGATGGCGGTCAGCAGGCTGAACTCCCCGAGCAGTTTGGGCAGTGCTCCCGTCCTCAGCGCCAGCACGCCCGTCGCGCCCGCCAGCACCGCGAAACCGGCCAGCAGGAAGAGGAAGCCGAAGATGCTCACGTCCCACATCGCCAGCACCGAGCCGGGGTCGAGCACGTCTACGTGGTAGGCGGCTGCCGCCTCGGCGGCGCTGCCGACCAGCCCCCCGGTGGCCAGCGTCACACCGCCGGCGAGGGCGATCGCGGAGAGCCGCGGGGAAGGCTCGAAGGCGCGCAGCCGGTAGAAGACGCTGCCCAGGAACCACAGGAAGGCGACGAGCGTCGCGAACCCGAAGGTCAGGGTCGCCTGGATCTCGCCGCGGTTGTCGGCGATGTAGGACTGCACTTCCTGGGCGGAGTCGTCGAACCCGGGCGGCTTGTCGGGCCCGAACACGAATCCGATGATCAGCAGCACGGCAGCGGCGATCCCCGCGGACGCGCCGAGCTTCGGCCAGGCATCCTCGGACATGGTCAACACCTCCTGTGGAGAGGACTGGACACCCGATCCTAGGCCGCGAGGAGCGGCTCACGCAAGGCCGGGCCGGCGACTGCGCGGCCAGCGTTTAGGCTCTTGCCGTGGCCGACACGGAGCACGGGTTCAGGGAGGGAGACAAGGTCTGGGTCGAGGACGGCGACGGCCGCCATCACCCCGGGATCTTCGTCGGCGACAACGAGGCCCCGGGCTGGTTCGGCGGCGGCCCCAGCGCCTACGTCGTCCACCCGGAGGCGCACCAGGCGGAGGTCGTCTCGATCTTCCGCATCACGCCGCGGGAGGATTGACGCCGGAGGTGGGAGACACCCTCACGGTTTGGCGTGAAGGGTCCAGGATTCCCTGAAGGTGACCGACCCGAAGGTTTCTTCCTGGCTGCCGACGAAGCTCAGCCCGTCCGCCGATTCCTGGTTTTCGGCGCCGAGCTGCCAGAACGGGGTGAGTTCGAAGTGGGTCCCTTCGTACCCTTCGTCCTGCGCCGCTTTGGGGCACGAGGCCACACGCGTCGCGTCGATCGCCATGAAGGGCATGTTGAGCTGGAGGTCGTACTCGTAGGGAGCTCCCCCTTCGGGCCCTTTCCCGGTGACCGTCATGCCGCCTCCGCTGAGCGGCCCCTGCGCGGAGCCCGATTGGTGGCAGCCCGTGATTCCGGACTGCTCGATTCCCGAGGCGCTGATCGAGACGTTGCCCGAGGTGGCGGTGAAGAGGTCGCTGCCTTCGAAGCTGCCGAGGCGGTGGAATTTGACGGAGCCGCTCCATTTCTGGACGCTCGGCTCTTCTAGAGCGGTTTCCCCGAGGAATTCGCCGCCAAAGGTCCCTTCGATTTCATCGAGGCTCTGGGCTTCGGTCCGCTGACTCCAGGTCTCCTCGGCGACGCCCGCCTTCGAGGTCGCCCGGAAGGTGCCCCTCAGTTTTTTGCCTTCGCCCGCGCTGGTGACTTTCCAGTGGAATTTGGTCGGGTTGGCGGAGTGGTCGGAGAGGCTGAACTCGCCGTTCTCCTGGCCGCCGATCGTCCAATCCGCCTTCGTCGGAGAGCCGCCCGGGGCGGCGTCCAGCCGGACGGTTTCGTCGCCGCTCTGGTTCCGTTTCAGGGTCAGCGATTCGTTCGCCCTGTCGAACTTGAGCTTCGCGCAGCGGTTGGGCGTGTTCCACTTCTCTTCGAGTTCTCGGAACTGCTTCATCTCGAAGTCGACGGTTGCCGCGAAGCCTTTGTCCGCCGCTTTCTTCAGGCGCTCGGCGACCAGGGGCTGGACGAAGGGCTGGAAGATCCGCAGGACTCCGCCGAGCACGACGCCGACGTTGACGAGGGAGACGTGGGGGTCGTACTCACCGGTCCGCATGTCGACCACCGTGTTGCGCACGATCGACGCGTGCACGACGGAGCCCCCGAAGACCGAGCCTCCCGCCTTTTCGGTGACGTCCTCGATGCTCTTGATTTCGAGCGTGTCGAGCTTCGCGTCGTCGGCGACTATCCCCTGCAGCGGATCGGTGTCGTCGGCGACTTCGTAGATGAAGTACTCCTCGAGGGTTTTGCCGTTGTTGGAGCGAAACTCGGTCTGGATGGTGATGCCGATTCCGTCGGTCGCGTTGACCTTGCCCTCCGAGGTCGGGCAGCCGCCGCTCCTGGCTTCGAACCCCATGTGCTCGAGCCGGATCGGGATGCGCGTCGTGACGCTGACCGTCCTGCCGCCGCCCTGGTCGCGGGTCTCGGTCAGTTCGGCGGTCCCGACCAGCTGCCCGGTGGCCTCGACCGCGATCGAGAGGCGGGCGTCGACCCTGACCCCGCCGATCGTCACCGAGAAGGAGCCGCCGCCGCCCGTGGAGAGGCGGGCGCCGCCGATGGCCGAGGCGCCGGCCCTGCCGCCGCCCATCGCATCCAGCCGTCCGACAGCGATCCCGACGGCCCTTTCCATCCCCTTCAGCGCCTTGGGGTTGAGCTTTCGGTAGAGCTTCTCGGCCGGAGGTGGGATCTTGTTCTTCGGGTCGGGAACGCGGCCGATTTCCGGCGTCAGCCCCTCCTTGACGATCGCGATACGGGGATCCACCGCGCTCGGCTTCGGCAGCGCCGCCTTGAGGGGCAGGCACTTGACCCGCTTGCCGAAGCGGACCTTGACCTGGTTCTTCCTGCACTTCTTCTTCCTGGGCTTGTGCCTTTTCGCCTTGGCCGCCTTGGCGTCCCCTGCCCCCCCGGAGGCGAGGGCGGCGGGCGCGCAGAGCAGGAGGCAGGCGATCAGCGCGGCGGCGACAGAGAGCTGCGACAGCGTCTTCCCCCTCCAGGGGCGCATGCCCCCACGCTACGCCCGGCCGGCCCACGCTGCAAGCGGACTCGACCGATATGCGTGGCAAGGCCGGCCTCGACCGATATGCATGGCGAGGCGAGCATGCGGCGAGCGTCTAGGCTCGTCGCCCCATGCTCGCCTATGTCTTCTGGCACCGGCCTCACGCCGCCGTCGCGCGCGACGACTACGAGGAGGCCCAGCGGGGCTTCCACGGATCGCTCCCGATCGAGTCCGCCTGCTTCCGCGTCGACGCCCTGCCGTTCGGGGACCGTGCCGCCGGCTACGAGGACTGGTACCTGGTCGAGGATTGGAGGTCGCTCGGGGAGCTGAGCGCCGCCGCGGTTGGCGGCAGGCCGGGCGAAAAGCACGACAGGGCGGCAGCCCTCGCCGGCGCGGGCTGGGGAGGCCTCTATGCGGGAGTGCGGGGAGAGCCGGCAATCCCCGCCGGCGCCGAGTGGCGCAGCAAGCCTCCCGGCGAGCCGGCTGAGCCCTTCGTCGCCTCCCTGCCCGGCGGCGCCATATGGCGCCGCCAGCTCGTCCTCGGCCCGGCGCCGGAGTTCTGCCTCTCGACCGCCCCCTCTCGGGGCCGCGTGCCGATCACCCCGAGCTGAGCCTGGCCGACCGCATCTCGACCCGCTCACCGCGGAAGGGAACGCCCTCGGCGAGGAGCAGGCGCCGCTGCCGCGCCCCCTTGGCGAGCGAGCCGTCGGCACGCACCACCCGCCACCAGGGCAAATCGGGCTCGTCGCATTCGAACAGGACCAGGCCGGCGAATCGGGGCGCGCCCGGCGAGACGTCGCCGTAGGTCCGCACGAAGCCGGGCGGGATCTCGCGAACGCGCTCGAGGACCGCCTCCTCGCTCCCGCTGTTCCTTATGCGTCCCATACCCGGATAAGGAACAGCCAGAAGGAGCAGCCGCGCCTACCGGGCCGGCCCGAAGGCGTCGATGAGGCGGTTCTGGTACTCGCTCAGCTGCTCGGGGGAGATGAAGTAGGTGGGCGGGGTCAGGAAGAGGCCGTCGGCGCGCTCGGCGGTGGCCTCGACCCGGGCCCGCACCTTGTCGAGCGGTCCGGCCGCGCAGTAGGTGTCGACCATCTCGTCGCTGATAGCCGCCGGCACCGCCGCCAGGTCGCCGCGGCGGAAGGCCTCGCCCGCAGCCGTCGCGTTGTCGGCAAAGCCGTGCAGCTCCCAGAGCGGCATGTAGGTCCTCACCGTCGCATAGAAGGAGATCGTGCGGCGCGCCATCTCGATCGCCAGCGCCTCGTCGTCGTCGATCGCGCAGCAGACGGTCGGCAGGTAGTCGAAGTCGGCGCGATCCCGGCCCGAGCGGGCAAGGCCCTCCTCGAAGGAGGCGACGACGACCTCGTCGATCCAGCGCAGGCTCTGGATCGGATGGCCGATCAGCCCGTCGGCGACGTCCCCCGCCATGCGGCACATGCCGCCCTGCACTCCCGCGGCGTAGATCGGCACCACCTCCCTGGCCGGCGGGTGCGGCCTGACCCAGCCCCTGATGTCGATGTCGTAGTAGGAGCCCTCGAAGCGGATCGGCTCGCCGGCGCCGGCCTGTCGCATGATCAGCCGTGTCGCCTCGATCGCCTCGCGCAGGTGAGGGGCGGGCTTGCCGTACTCGGCGTTGTGCCAGGTTTCGTTGAGGCGCTTGACGCCCGAGCCGAGGCCGAGGCGGAAGCGCCCGCCCGACATCTCATCCACGTCTAGTGCGGAGACGGCGAGGATGAACGGGCTCCTGGTGAAGGCCCAGGCGATCCCGGTGGCCACGCCGATCGACTCGGTCTTCGCCGCGAGGTAGGCGGCCTGGGTCATCGAGGAGCGGAAGAGCTCCGGGGCCCAGACGCACTCGACCCCAGCTGCCTCTGCGCGGCGCGCCTCGGCCTCGAGATCGCCGACCGTCGTGCCGATCGCCGCGACCGAGATTCGACCCAGTGCGCTCATCCCCGCGGGGCCGCCACCAGGCCGAGCTCACTCATCTAGAGCGCCGCGGGCTCGGCGGAGCGCGAGAGGACCGCCTCGGCGACCCGCTCGCGATGCCACTTGGCGTCCCCGAATGTCGCAGCGTTCGCCCGCCCACGCTTCAGGAAGAAGTGAAGGTCGTGCTCCCAGGTGAAGCCGATCCCCCCGTGCACCTGAATCGATGCGTTGGGGACGCGCCAGCCCGCGTCGGACGCGTAGGCCTTCGCCATCGAGGCCGCCAGCGGCAGCGTCTCGTGCTCGGCGTCTGCCGCCCACGCCGCGCCGTAGACCGCGGAGCGAGAGTTCTCGGTCTCCAGCAGCATCTGTGCGCAGCGGTGCGAGACCGCCTGGTAGGAGCCGATCGGGCGCCCGAACTGCTTGCGGTCCTTGGCGTACTCGACCGCCATCTCCATCGCCCGCTGCGCGACGCCCGTCGACTCGGCCGCCATCGCGACGCAGACCCGCCAGAGCACCGGGAGGTAGTCCTCCTGCTCGCCGACCAGAGCGGAATCGGGTCCCAGCCGGACACCGTCGAAGCTGACCGAGTAGAGGCGCCGCGTCAGGTCGATCGACGGTTCCGGGGCCACGGTGATCCCCGGCGCGGTCCGCTCGACCAGGTCGCGACGACCGTCCGCGGTCGCCACCAGGAAGAAATCGGCGGCCTCGGCGTCCATCACCAGGACCTTTTCGCCGTTCAGCACGACGGTGTCGCCATCGGCGCCGCCGGAGGCGACCTCCATCGCGAAGCTGCCGATCGTCGCCGGCGTCCCGGCGTCGAAGAGCGCCACGGTGCCGCGGGCCTGACCGGCGGCGAGCGGGCGCAGCCAGCGCTCTTTCAGCTCCTCGCTGCCCTGCCGCGCCAGGGCCAGGCCGGCAACTGTGTTGGAGAGGAGCGGCGAGGGCGCGAGCGCGTAGCCCATCTCCTCGAAGAGGACTGCGAGCTCGACGGTGCCGAGGCCCTGTCCCCCCCACTCCTCCGGGAGCGCCAGTCCGGGCCAGCCCAGCTCGGCCATCTCCTCCCAGTCGGACTGCTCGAAGCCCAGCTCGCTCTCGGCGAGCTCGCGAATCCGCTCCGATTTGTAGCGAGCGGCGAGAAACTCGTGCGCGGTCGATTTGATCGCCTGCTGCTCGTCGTTGAGGTCGAAGTACATGGCTCCCTCAGCGCATCTTCGGCAGGCCGAGCACGCGCTCGGCGATGATGTTCTTGAGGATGTCGGTGGTGCCGCCCTCGATCGAGTTGGCGCGCGAGCGCAGGAAGCCGTACTGCCAGGCTCCGTTGACCGGTACGTGCTCGGCGCCGCGGTCGAGCGTCGCGTAGGCGCCCTCGATCTCCAGCGCCAGCTCGGCGATCCCCTGGTTGATGTCCGCCCACTGCCACTTGCCGAGCGACCCCTCGGGGCCGGGGATCCCCGACTGCATCGTCTTCGTCAGTCCGCGGTAGGCGTTGAGGCGCATCGTCTCCGCCTCGATGCCGAGCTGGGCGATGCGCTGCCTGAAGACGGGGTCCTCGGCGGCGCTGGTCCCATTGACGTGCGTCTCGGCCGCGAGGTCGCCGAGCCGCTTGAGGCTGTTGGCGATCTGGGCGATCGCCCCGAAGGCGAGCCCCGCGCGCTCGTTCATCAGGGTGGTGATCGCAACCGTCCAGCCGTTGCCGACGCCGCCGACGACGTTCGCGTCCGGAATCCGGGCGCCCTCGATGAAGATCTCGTTGAACTCCCCCTCGCCGGTGATCTGGACCAGCGGACGCACCTGGATCCCCTCCTGCTCCATGTCCATCAGGAAGTAGGTGAGGCCCTGGTGCTTGGGCGCGTCGGGGTCGGTCCGGGCGACGAGCATGCACCATTTCGCGTACTGGGCGAAAGTCGTCCAGACCTTCTGCCCGGTCACCACCCATTCGTCTCCGTCCTTCACCGCGCGCGTCTTCAGCGAGGCGAGGTCGGAGCCGGACTCGGGCTCCGAGAAGCCCTGGCACCAGATCTCCTCCGCGGTCAGGATCGGCTCCAGGTAGCGCTTCTTCTGCTCGTCGGTGCCGTGGGCGATCACCACCGGGCCACCCATCGCCAGGCCGAGGACGTTCGCGGGGCTAGGCGCTTTCTGGCGCGTCGCCTCGCCGACGAAGATTGCCTGCTCGATCAGCGTCGCGCCGCGGCCGCCGTACTCCTTCGGCCACGAGATTCCGGCCCAGCCGGCGTCGTGAAGCCTCCGCTGCCAGTCGCGCCGGAAGGCCATCACCTCCTCCAGCCCACCCTCCGGCTCCGGGCCGGGGTGGTTCTCCTCGAGCCAGGCACGCACCTCGTCGCGGAACTCCTGCTCGGATGGAGAGAGGGTGAGGTCCATCGGGGGGCAGAATACAGGCGGCCTGGCCGGTCAGCCAGGCCGCCCCGGGGAACGCCCGCCTACGATTCGCTGCCGCAGACCTTGAGGCCGTATTCGCGCGCCATCTTGTTGGCTTCCGCGAAGTCCCCTTCACCTTCTTCTTCGATGAACTCGGCCGGTTCTTCCTTGGCCTTTTCGAGCGCGGCTTCGACCGCGGTCAGGAGTTCATCCACCTGATCCGATTCCCCGCTCGGCGCGCCGAGGGCGCGGATATCGGTCACCTGCCCTTCGATGCTCGGGATGAGGATCGTATTGGCGGCTTCTTCGGACTCCTCGTGGTTCGGCGGATGCTTGTCGCTGAGCTTGTGTTCCTTGCCGAACTTTTCGAACTTCGAGTCGAGTTCGTCTTCCGCCGCGCTGCAGATCCCGTCGGCCTGCTTGATGAATTGCGCTTTGGTCAGCGTGGCCGTCGTCTCGTCGTCGCCGCCACCGCAGCCTGCGGTGACCAGCGCGATTGCGAGCACACCACAGATGGCCAAAATCAGCCGTTTGCTCAATTCCCCCTGCCTTTCGTGTGTTGGTTACTTCGCGCGGCAGAAACTATGCGATCGAAAGGATCAGATGTCTCTACCGGCAGGGAGGCTTTGACTCAGACGCGCTGGATCAGGGTGCCGGTGCCGAGCCCGCCGCCGCAGCACATCGTCACCAGGCCCATCTCCTTGTCGGTGCGCTCCATCTCGTGCAGCAGCGTCGTGATCAGCCGGGCGCCGGTCGAGCCGAGCGGATGGCCGAGCGCGATCGCGCCGCCGTTGACGTTGACCCGGTCCATGTCGGGGTCGAGCTCGCGGCGCCAGGCGGCCACCACCGAGGCGAAGGCCTCGTTGATCTCGACCAGGTCGATGTCGTCGATCTGCATCCCGTTGCGCTCGAGCAGCTTCCGCGTCGCCGGGATCGGGCCGGTGAGCATGATCACGGGATCGACGCCGACCGTCGTCTGATCGAAGATGCGGGCCCGCGGCTCGAGGCCGAGAGCGTCGGCCTTCTCGCGAGTCATCAGCAGCACCGCGGCGGCGCCGTCGGAGACCTGCGAGGAGTTGCCGGCCGTGATCTTGCCGTCCTCCTTGAAGGCCGGCTTCAGCTGGGAGAGCTTCTCCAGCGAGGTGTCGGGACGGATCCCCTGGTCGGTGGCGTAGGTGTCGCCGTTGACGGCGAAGGGGACGATCTCCCGCTCGAAGCGCCCCTCCTCGGTCGCCTTGGCGGCGAGCTGATGCGAGCGCAGGCCGATCTCGTCGAGCTCGGAGCGTGGGATCTCCCATTTGTCCGCGATCATCTCGGCCGAGATCCCCTGCGGGACCAGGTTGTAGCGCTCGAGCAGCTGCGGCGAGAAGGCGAGGCCGTGCTCCTGCATCACCGAGGCGGAGTCGGCGAAGGAGATGTGGCCCATGTGCTCGACGCCGCCGCCGATCGCGACGTCATGGACGCCGGAGGCGATCAGCGCTGCCGCGAAGTTGACGGCCTGCTGGGCGGAGCCGCACTGGCGGTCGACGGTCGTCGCCGGGGTCTCGATCGGCAGCCCGGCCTCGAGCCATGCGTTGCGGGCGATGTTGATCCCCTGCTCGCCGAACTGCTGCACGCAGCCCGCCACGACGTCCTCCACCTCGGCCGGGTCGATTCCGGCGCGCTCGATCGCCTCGGAGTAGGCCTTTGCGAGGAGGTTCGAGGCGTGGACGTCCTTGTAATAGCCCTTTTCCTCGTGCCCGCGACCGATCGGGGTCCGGACCGCCTCGACGATGACGACCTCGCGACCGCCGAACCTGCCGTTGCCGTTCTCTGCCATCGCGATGCCCTCCGTTCCTTCACGTGCGCTTCGGCGCCTCGGCGCCCTCTATTCAAGATAGCCGATTGACTGGTCAGTCAGCCAACCATTTGACGGCTGTCACACTTCGAGAGGCGTGGCCCGGAGGGGGTCGCCGCGTCGAGGCGCGCCGCGTGATAGGAAGCAGTCTCGGATGAGCGCAGGGAAGGGATACGAAGCGCCGGGGATCGCCGGCAGCGGGGCGATCGCGACCGGTCTGGCGGCGGTCTCGACGACGACCGCCGACACCATCCTCCTCGCTCGCAGCGAGGCCTCCGCCTGGCGGGCGGAGGAGAAGGTCGTCGCCGCCTGCGCGAAGATCGACGGCGCCGAGCCCTCGCGACTGCGGGTCACGACCGACCCCAGTGACCTCGCCGACTGCGACATCGTGGTCGAGTCCGTGATCGAGGAAGTCGAGCCGAAGGGCGAGGTGATCTCGACCGTCGCCGAAGCGTGCCCCGGCGCCGACCTGGCGACCACCACCTCCTCGCTCGCAGTCGCCGAAATAGCCGAGGCGGGCGGCGTGTCCGGCCGCCTCTTCGGCCTCCACGTCTTCAACCCCGTGCCGCGCATGAAGCTGGTCGAGGTCTGCTTCCCGGATGGCATCGGCGACGAGACCCGGGAGAGGAGCCTCGCCTGGTGCGCGGCGCTCGGCAAGACCGCGGTCGAGGTCCCTGACCAGGCCGGATTCGTCGTCAACCGCCTCCTCTTCCCCTATCTCTTCGACGCGGTGCGGATGCTCGAGCGGACCGGCATGGAGGCGGGTGAGGTCGACGCCTGCATGAAGCTCGGCGCCGGGCACCCGATGGGGCCGCTGGCGCTACTCGACTTCGTCGGGCTCGATGTCGCGCAGGCGATCGGCGACGCCCTCCACTCGGACTCCGACGAGCCCGCCCACGAGCCTCCCGGCCTGATGGTCGAGATGGTCGGCGAAGAGAAGCTGGGCCGCAAGAGCGGCGCCGGCTTCTACGACTACTCCGACGCCTGAGCCGGGCCGTTTCGGCGCGGTGTGAACGCCCGAATCGGCATCCAGGCCCTCAGGAAGCTCGGCGTTCGACGCCCTGGGCAAAGAGGCTCGGGCGCGGATCCCGACGCAATGGTCGCCGAGGTCCAACGCCTCTTTGTCCCGCTGTTCCTTTGGCGTCCCCCCGGCGGATAGAGAACAGCTGCAGCGCGGATGGCGATCCAGCCAGGGATGGGGCGCCAGCCGTGTTCACAATGTCGGTGGGTAGGACAGCTAACGGTGATGGTGGCTGCGGCGGGCGCTCTTCCCCGCCTTGCCGCCGCAGGGGACCTTCATCCTGATCTGCTGGGTACGGCGGTGGCCGTTCTGGCCGAGGTAGAAGACCTTGGTGATCGGCGTGTGGCGGCAGACGTTCCGGGTGTTGACCAAATAGCCGCGCTTGCCACCGAAGACCTTGAGGCGGAAGTGGCCGATCGGGGCGTCGGGGATAACCGGGACGGTTGTCCGCAGGCGCCCGCGCGCGTCGGTGTCGGCGTCGGCGCGCGGCACCAACATCACCTGGCCGGCGAGGATGAAGGCCAGCCGCGGCAGGCCGCCCGATCCGGAGACCGCGTAGACCGGGCCCTTCAGCGGCTGGTCGAGCAGCGGCGTCTGGGTCGAGGCGACGCCGATCGGGTTGCGGCCGGCGCACCGTGTGGCCGCCAGTTCCCGCTCGCTGCAGATGTTCGCGAGGTGGCGCTGGTCGATCGCGTAGGCATTCGACAGTGTCACGGCAAGCGATTTCACGTTTGCGTCGCCCTTCCGTGTCCAGAGGTCGATCAGCAGCGTCGGGTTGCGGCTGCGCTTGGTCGCCTTGTGCCCGCCGAGCTGCTTGATCCGCATCTTCGGCTGGAAGGGAAGGCTTGCGCAGTTGTCGGCGTGGAAGTAGGAGGAGAAGTCGGCGATGGTGCCCTGGTCGCCAACGCCCTGGGAGTCGATCGTGAAGGGCGAGCAGTTGGTCGGGTTGATCATGAAGTTCGGCCTGTCGATGTTGACCCGGATCGAGCGCATCCGGATCGGCACCCCGCCGATGATCGACGGAACGGTGTCCGAGACGGCCTTCACGTGTGCGTCGAGCGGGTCGATGTTGACCGCGACCCGCACCACCACGGTCCCGTAGTCATACGGCCCGGCCAGCGCGGGGGTGATCGCGACCAGGGACAGGGGTGCCCCTTTGAGCGGGCCCGCCAGGTACATCCTCCCGATCGCGTGGAAGGGATGGGAGCCCGGTCCGGCGGCGACGTTGGTGGTGCCGATCTGAGACGTGGCCGGGCAGCTCGGGCTCGCCTGCTCGGCGCGGCCCGGGTTCTGCGCCGCGGCGGCGATCGACGCCTCCGGGCAGTAGGAGATCCCCCGCAGGCTGCCGGTGAGGCCGGGTGGCATCGTGAAGTTGAGGTCACCGAGGAACTGGTCGCCGTCGTCACGGTCGAGCTGGAGGCTGAAGCTGCTGAAGGCGCCCCCGACTGTGTTGGATGTGCCGGCGGTGAGGCGCGGCGCGAAGGGTCGCGTCTGGCCGGGGCAGGAGCTGCGGCCGGGGCCCGAGTCGAGACCGAAGATCGGATTCGACTTGACGAAGGGCAGGGATCCGTTCCAGGGGTAGAAGGTGCCCTCGCTGGTGTAGATGGTGCAGGTGGTCGGGGTGGCCATCAGACCCCGGTCGGAGGAGAAGAGGTGGATGTCGAATTTGTCGAACGGAACCTGCGGCAGGTCCTCGAAGAATGCGGTGACCTGACCCGTCGCGGGGTCGGGCCTGAACCGTCCGACCAGCTTTGCGTGGATGCCGAATCCGTCGACGGTCATCAGCAACCGGTACTGGTCGCCGGGCTTCGGCTCGCCGATGTAGAGCGAGCCCCGGAGCGGCCCGGCCAGCGCCGGGGAGGTGATCGTGATCGTGCCGATCTTCGCCTGGTCGGGACACGCGGCCGGCCCCTCTGAGCCGAAGTTGGCCTGCGCGTCGGTGCAGGCGCTCTGGCCGTCGGCGGCATCCGGGTTGATCGTCAGGCCGGGCGGCAGGACGATCGTCGCGGCGCGCACCTCCGAGGGCGAGGCGGCGAAGCCGAGGAACTGCTGGTCGTTGATGCTGATGTCGAGGCCCGAGGCGGAGTCGGTCTCCGTCGTCGTCGGTTTCGTGTAGAGGAGCGGCTTGAAGAGCTCTTTCTCGCAACCGTCGACCGCGGGGTAGCTGCTGTGGGCTTCGGACAGGTGGTCCGGGTCCTGGTAGGTCTGGACGCTCAGCGTCGTCGGCAGGTCACTCCCGGTGCACGTCGTCGGGTTCTGGATCAGCGGCTGTACGGTGATCGCCACATGCGTCGGTGCGTTGAGGCAGCTCGTGTCGGCGACCCCGGCGCAGCCGGCCGGCCGCCCAGGGCTGCCCTTGGGGAAGCGCTGCGCGTCATGGCTTTCGGCGGCGGGGAAGCCCCAGAAGGTGAGGTCGGCGCCGGCCAGGGGCGTCCTCTGGCTGATCTCCGACACCGTGAAGCGCAGGCCGTAGTCGCCGGCCGTGCGCACCGCAACCGGAATCTGGATCGGGATGTCGAGGGTCGGGACGATCAGGGCGAAGAGCGCGGTCTGCTCGGGGCCCGGCACGAGGTCGTAGATCGGGACCGTGCCGAGCAGGGCGTTCGGATCGCCTTCGTAGCTCGCATAGATCGTGATCAGGCCGGCCTGCGAGCTGGACGGACAGGACTCCTGCGCGAAGTCGACCGAGGTGCACAGGGTGAGCGCCTGCGGGTTGCCGAAGACCCCGGGGGGCGTGTTGACGCTGACGTTCTCGGCCGCCTCCGGTGAGCCCGGGTTTTCCAGGGTGAACGAGGTGTGCAGGTCGGGGTGGCCGCCGGCCTGGGTGACCGTCGAGGTGGTGGAGAACGAGCCGATCGGCTCGATCGCCTGCGCCGGCCCGGCGGCCAGCAGCATCAGCGCCGTCGCCGCGAGAAGCGCTGTGATCGCCCGCGCCCTCATCGGCCCCCTCCTCGGTTGCCGTGCCGGTGCTTCTTCCGGCCCTTCCTGTGGTGAGCATGCCTCGGATGGCGGTGGCGGCGCACGCAGCGCTTATGGCGGCGGCGATGGCCGGAGCCGCGCTTGCACCGGATCCGGCCGTGTCCAGCCTTGGAGCCGAGGTTGCCGGTCGAACCGGCGACCGAGTTGATGTTGGCCGGCGCCGGTGATTCGGTCCCGGCTCCGTGGCACTCATCCGAGGCTTTGCAGGGAACCGTGGGCGGCGAATAGGGGAAGCCACCGCCTTCGCGGGCGTCGTAGATCTTTACCAGCTCGCGGTTCTGGTCCTGGGCGTTGAGGGTGTCCCGGGTGAAGAAGTAGGCGTCGGTGCCGTCGGCGGTGGCGCTCAGCAGAACCGAGTTGAAGTGGCTGAGGCCGGTGGAGATCAGGTTGATCTTTCCGTTCTCCCACTCGTAGGCGTCTTCCCTTTCGTCGAGATCGCGCGGCGCCAGGGGCCCGGTCGAGTTGAAGAAGACGCGCCCGTCGTCGGTCAGGCTGAGACCGTTCGCCGCCATCCTCGCTTCGCCGGTCGCCCGCGCGTTGGTGGGGTTGCACGAGACGCATGCGAGTTCGTCGCTGTCCGCGTGGTAGCGGATCACCTCCGAGTGGCCGGCGTTGTCGTAGCCGGTAAACGGGATCGTGGCCGGGAAGGCGGCGTCTTCGCCGCTCGGGGTCACCTGGAAGTCGGCCGTGTGGCGGCTGCCGGCGTCGTTGACCGAGTCGAGGACGGCCGGGTTGTCGGTGCGCGGTTCGGGTGCCAGGACCAGCGGCGAGAAGGCGGCGACGTTGGCGCCGGTGGAGGTCGTGTTGTTCGCGTAGAGCGAGGTGTCGCCGCCGACCGCGACGCTGCTCGAGTTGCTGAGCACGTCGGCGCCGGTGTCCGGGCCGGGCAACCGGTGCCCGCCCGAGTCGTAGCGGAGGATCCTGTTGCCCTCGTCGACGTAGAGGTCTCCGTTGGACGGGTCGACGGCGAAGCCGCTCGCTCCCGTCACTTCTTCCGCCCCGAAGATTTCGTTGGGCTGGCATTCGTAGGTGCAGGTCGACCCGTCGCCCTGGATCACTTCGCCCGAAGCGTTGAACTTGAAGCGGGCCACCGACTCGCCGCCGAAGTTGACGTATAGGTCGCCGCTGTCGGGGTCGACGGCGAGGCCGTTCTTCGTCCCGGATTCATACAGCCAGGTCGAGATCACGCTCGAGCCGAAGCCGCCGCCGAAACGCTGGACGAGTTCGTAGTAGCCCACGTAGAAGACGCTGCCGTTCGCGTCGACCGTGATCCCGACCGGCTGGATCGCCCCTTCGACCTGGTGCTGCGAGAGGTAGGTGCCGTCCTGGCCGAACTCGAACAGCTCGGGGGCGCTGTTGTTTTCGATGAAGGTGCCGACGTAAAGGGTCCCATCCGTGCCGACCGCGACGCCGGAGATCGGAGCGAAGGCCCCTGCCGGAACAGTCGACCCGTCCAGCATCCCGTTGTCGCCCCAGCCCGTGATCAGATTGCCCGCCGGGTCGTACTTGCGCACGACGTGGCTGCTGTTATCGGCGACGTAGATGTCGCCGTCGGAGGGCCCGCCGGAGGCGTCGACCGCGACGAACTGCGGGTTCGTGGCGGCGCAGCAGCTGTGGGTGTACGGGTGGTAGACGATCGGCGGGTTCGGCCCCGTCAGGCTCGACTCCAATGTGGCGACGAAGTTCGGTGCGGAGCCGGGCACCGCCATATAGAGGTTGGGCGCGTTCTGCGTCCCCTCGCTGCCGTCGAGCCGCTCGGGGCTGAGGAAGTAGATCGTGCCCGAATCCGAGGCGACGCCCCCGCCGCCGCCGATCGCCACCGCCGAACAGTCGGTGGCGGCGCCGGCGACCGCGTTCCATTGCGCGTTGGCCGAGTTGCCGACCGGTTCGCAGCCGTCGCTGTTGCCGCTCCCGCCGGAGCCGGTCGAGACCCGGGTCAGCGCGGAGCTTGAGCCGTTGACGTCGGCGCGATAGAGGTCGGCGCTGGTGTCCGTGTCGTCGCCGGTCAGCTTCTCGCGGCTGGTCAGGTAGAGCATCGAACCGTTGGCCGTCATGCCGTCGTAGAGGGCGCCGTCGCTCGCCCCGGGCATCAGGTCGATCGATTCCCCGGCGTCGTCGACGTTCAGGTACAGGTGCCAGTAGTGGTTGCCGGCGG
>DASXAR010000007.1:0-4341 GCA_036406595.1 Solirubrobacterales bacterium
CGGCTCGGATGCGGTGATGCTCTCCGAGGAGACCGCGATCGGCGATCACCCGGTTGAGGCGGTCCGGGTGATGGACCGGATCGCGCGGGTCACCGAGCCGCGACTCCGCTACGGGGAGCTGGTCTTCACCCGGGTCGAGGAGCACGAGCACGACATCGCCGAGACGGTCGCCCAGGTGGCCGTCGCCGCCTGCTACCGGCTCGGTCTGAAGGCGATCGTCTGCCCGACCTCATCCGGGCGCACCGCGCGCCTGATCTCGGCGCACCGGCCGCGGGTGCCGGTGCTGGCCGTCTCGCAGCGGCTCGAGACGGTGCGCCGCATGAACCTGCTCTTCGGGATCAGCTCCACCCAAGCCGAGGACTGGACCTCGATCCGCAAGCTGCTCGACGACTGCGCGGCGCTCGCCCGGGAGCAGGGCATCGCCAACTCAGGCGACCTGGTGGCGATCACCGCCGGGCTGCCGGCGCAGGGCGTCGGCACCAACCTGTTCGAGATCCACCGGGTTCCGTAGGAGCGGCGGCCCTCAGCGCTTCTTCTTTTTCTTCTTCTTGCACTTCTTCTTCTTGGCGGCCGCCGCATGGCGCTTCTTCTTCTTGCACTTCTTCTTCGTGACCGCCGGAGGAGCCGTGGTGACCGGGCCCGGCGCCGTGCTGACCGGGGCCGAGGTGCCGCCGAGGCTGAACATCTGGTCGGGCTCGCTTTCGAAGCCCGGACAGACCCCCGTCGTCGTGCGTGGCATCCACGGGTGACAGCCGGTGAGCTGGTTGCCCGCGTTGGTCTGGAACATCGCCGGCGATCCCGACACCGCCTTCCGGTTCTTCCAGTCCCAGATCTCCAAGGGGAAGTTGTCGAGCTGGGCCTGGAACGAGAGCCAGTAGTGACCCGGGGAGAGGGGCACCCCGCCGCCGAGGCCGATCAGGAACGACGGACCGCTGCCGTTCGCGACGGGGACCGTGCCGCCGAAGACCCGGGCGCCGGGCGCGCCCCCGCTGTCGGAGTAGATGAAGACGTTCACCGCCGGCACCGGCCCGGAACCGTTCTCATACTGCCCGGTCACGTTCACGTCCTGGATCGTCCACTGCTGGCCCGCCGGGACGGTGAAGTCATCGGCGGTTTGAAGGTCGATGGGCTCGGGAATCGCGCTGCCGACCTGCGAGGTCGACCCGCCCGTGCCGGGGCTGTTGTTCTGGTCGTAGAGCACCGCCGCCCCCGCCCCAGCCGGGAACGCCAGACAGGCGCTCACCAAAGCAATGGCCGCTGCCACCAGCGACTTCTTCACTTTTGCCTCCTCTTCCTCTCGACGTCCGGCGCGCCGTCGTCCCCACGGCGGAGCTCCTCCAGGGCCGCGACCAGCTGCACGTAGCCTTCGAACGGGGTCCGCGCGCCTTCGGGTGGCCCGATTCGCCCGGCGATGGGGTCGCT
This sequence comes from Solirubrobacterales bacterium, assembly GCA_036406595.1. Taxonomy (GTDB): domain Bacteria; phylum Actinomycetota; class Thermoleophilia; order Solirubrobacterales; family 70-9; genus VRUE01. The sequence continues at coordinate 1,423 of DASXAR010000007.1, forward strand.
TCCGGGTTGGATCGACAGCCTCAGCTCTCTCTCCTCGAGCTGCATTGAGAGGATCCTGGCCCGACTCCCGCCGCCTCGCATCGGGGAGCGACCCCAGCATCGCCCCCAGCATTTCGGCCAAGCGCGCGCCCGAGAGCTGGACGGCCCAGGCATGGATGGGCGAGAATCCGGCCGCTGGGTCGGGCGACAACGGAGGTCGCGGTGGCGGCGACAAGGGAGCAGGGGAGCCTGCTCGAGCGAGACGGCGAGCTGCGCCGGATCGGCGGCGCGCTCGAGCGGGCCCGGGACGGCAGTGGGGAGCTGCTCCTGATCGAGGGCCCGGCGGGGATCGGCAAGACATCGCTGCTGGAGGCAGCCCGGCCGATGGCCGCCGGCCTTGGGATGAGTGCCCTCTCCGCCCGCGCCACCGAGCTCGAGCGAGAGTTTCCCTTCGGCGCCGTCCGGCAGCTCTTCGAGCCGCCCCTGCGGGCTTCCTCGGCGGCCCGGCGCGACGAGCTCCTCGCAGGGTCCGCGCAGCAGGCGGAGGCGGCGCTCGGCCTCACGGACGCGGGTCCCCAGCCAGTGGACACCGGCTTCGCCACCCTGCACGGGCTCTACTGGCTGCTCGCCAACCTGGCCGAGGGCGATCCACTGCTGGTCTCGCTCGACGACGCGCAGTGGGCCGATCCGGCCTCGCTGCGCTTTCTCGCGTTTCTCGCGCCACGGCTCCCGGAGCTGCCGGTCCTGCTGCTGGTCGCCGCACGCAGCGGAGAATGGGAGGGCGGAGACCTCTTCGCCGCCACTGCCTCAGACGCGGGCAGCCGCGCGCTCACGCTCGCCCCCCTCTCCGAGCCGGCCGGCGCCAGCCTGGTCTCATCGCGCTACCCGGCCGGCGTCGATCCTGAGTTCGCGCGGGCCTGCCACGCCGCCACGGTCGGGAATCCCTTCTTCCTCAACGCCCTGCTCGACGAGCTCGACAGGGACGGGATCGACCCGACGGCCGCCGCCGCCGCCCGCGTGCTCTCCCTCGGCCCGCGGGCCGTCTCGCAGGCGATCCTGGCGCGGCTGGGGCGGCTCTCGCCCGCTGCACCGTCCCTGGCCCAGGCAGTCGCGGTCCTGGGCGACGCGGTCCCACTCGAGCGCGCCGCCGAGCTCGCCGGCCTGGAGCCGGAAGTGGCGGCCGCCGCGGCCGACGAGCTCGCCCGCACCTCCATCCTGGACCGCGCCGACCGGCTCGGCTTCGCGCACCCGATCACGCGCAATTCGGTCTACGGCGACCTGGGGCGGCGAGAGCGTGCGGACCTGCACCGCCGCGCTGCCGATCTTCTCCGCAGGGAGAGCGCTCCACGCGAGCGCATCGCCGCGCAGCTGATCGCGATCGACCCCGCGCGGGACCCGGGCACCGTCGCCGAGCTGCGCGCCGCCGCCCAGGAGGCCGCGGCGAAGGGGGCCACGGACTCCGCCGTCGCCTATCTGCGGCGAGCGCTCGCGGAACCCCCGGAGGAGGCGGATCTGGTCGGCGTCCTGATCGAGCTCGGTCTCGTCGAGTGGCTCACCGACCTGCCTGCCGCCACCGGCCACCTCGCGCAGGCGCTCGAGCTGACCGAGGACCCGCTGCGACGTTCACTGATCGCCGCCACGCTGGCGCGCACGCAGTTCTATGCGGGCCTGCACTCGGAGGCGGTCGACGTCGCAAGCTGCGCCCTGGAGGAAAGCCGCGGAGCTGATCCGGACATCCGGCAGGGGCTCGAGTCGATCGTGCTGGCCACCGCCTGCATCGAGCCCTCCTTCCGGGAGCTCGCCGACGACCTGGCGAAGCGCGTGCGCGCCGAGGGGATCCAGGGCGACGGCTACGGCGCCAAGGCGCTTGCCTCGGCTCTCCTCTACGTCGACGCCCGCGCCGGCCTCCCGGCGGACGAGGCGGTCACGCGAGCCCGCCAGGTGCTCGACGGCGGCGTCCTGCTGGCGATGGAGAACGGCCGCGCGGCATTTCTCTCCGCGGTGATCGTGCTCGCGGCGGCCGACTCCGACCTGGCCCTGCCCACGCTGGAGGAGGGCCTGGAGCGGGCGCGCCGGCAGGGCGACATCTCGGCGCTCGCCGGGGACCGACTCTGGAGCTCGGGCGTCCACCTGCTCCGGGGCGAGTTGATGGACGCGATCGCCGACGCCGATGCCGCCCTGGCGATCAGCTCGGAATACGTCGCCGTCGGCGTTCCCTGGGCCGCCGCCTTCCACGCGACGGCACTGATGGAGCGCGGCGAGCTGGACGAGGCCGAGCGAACACTGGGGAGAGCGGCCCTGGAGCGGGAGGTGCCCGACAACGCCCACTGGCACGGCTTCCTCGACGCCAGGGCCCAGCTCAGGATCCTGCGCGGCGATCTCCGCGGCGGCCTGGAGGACGAGCTCGAGTGCGGTCGCCGGTTCGAATCGGTCGGAGGCCGCAATCCCGCCTTTCTGTCCTGGCGCTCGCGCGCCGCTCTCTGCCTGCACGAGCTGGGCGAGGACCCGGAGCGCGCCGCCGCGCTGGCCGCCGAGGAGGTTGAGCTCGCGGAGGCCTGGGGCGCCCCGCGAACGCTGGGCGTCGCGCTCCGCGCCCAGGGCCTCATCCTCGGCGGCGACAAGGGCCTGGCGATCCTGGAGAAGTCGGCCTCGACCCTCGAGGCCTCACCGGCCCGGTTGGAGCACGCTCGCTCGCTGGTCGACCTCGGGGCCGCGATGCGGCGTGCCGGCCAGCGCGCCGAGGCCCGGGAGCACCTCAATCAGGGCCTCGAGCTCGCACGCCGCTGCGCCGCCATCCCCCTGGTCGAGCGAGCCTACGAGGAGCTCCGCGCGGCGGGCGCCCGGCCACGGAAGATCGTCTACACGGGAGTGGACGCGCTCACGGCGAGCGAGCGGCGGGTCGCCCGGCTGGCGGCCTCCGGGATGTCGAACCGGGAGATC
>DASXAR010000008.1:0-2883 GCA_036406595.1 Solirubrobacterales bacterium
CACGCCTCAATGCGCTCAGGTGTTCGAAATGCGGGCTATATCCGCATAAGGAACAGCGGGAGCTGGGAGACCAGCGCGAAGACGGGCGGCGCTACAACCCGAGCGCGAAGACCGGCCAGCTGCCGGGGACGCCCTTCAGCTCGTGGGTGCCTCGATCCTCAAACTCGAACGGCCCGCCGACGACCGTTCCGGCGACCGCGCCCGAGACGAGCACCTCGCCCGGCCCGGCCATCCCCATCACCCGCGACGCGATGTGGACGGCCATGCCGCCGACGTCGTCCTCGGTCAGCTCGCACTCGCCGGTGTGGAGGCCGATCCGCACCTCGACGCCGAGGTGCGCGGTGGCGGCGCTGATCGCCTTCGCGCAGCGCAGCGCCGGCGACGGAGGGCCCGCGAAGGTGACGAGGAATCCGTCGCCCGTCGTCTTCACCTCCCGTCCTTCATAGCGGGAGATCTCCAGGCGCACCGCGTCGTCGTGCTGGGCGAGGAGGTCGCGCCAGCGCTGGTCCCCGAGCTCCGAGGCGCGGCGGGTCGAGTCGACGATGTCGGTGAACATCACCGTCAGCAGCGCCCGCGCGCTGAGGCCGGGCTGCCGCACCCCGGTCAGGAACTCGGAGACCTCTTCGATAATCGCGTCTCCGTCGCCGGCGAACTCGAGCGAGTCCTGGCCGGGCAGCTCGATGTAGCGGGCGCCCTCGATGTGCTCGGCGAGGTAGCGCGAGTGGCGCACGTCGAAGACCTGCTCTTCGGGGCGGTGCAGGACGAGCGTCGGCACGTGGACGTGCGGAAGCATGTCGCGGACGTCGTACTCGCCCGCTTCGATGAACTGCTGGCGGGCCCGGCCGGGGCTCGCGGCGAGGCGCCCGAACCGCGCGAACCACTCTCTCATCGCGGGGTCGTCGGCGAGGGAGGGGGCCTGGCGGCGCAGTTCGGAGTCGCCGCCTTCGAGCCGTTCCGCGGCGATGTGCTCGGCGAGCGCGGCGCGCTCCTCGGGTTTCAGCGCCCAGTCGTAGTCGGGGGCCCAGGAGTTGCGCGCGACCGACGCGTACATGACAAGGGCTTTGACCCGCTCCGGATGCTGGGCGGCAAGGGTGATCCCGACCGGTCCGCCGAGGCCGTGGGTGTAGATCGCGGCCTGGCTGCTGCCGGCGGCATCGAGAACCGCGAGCGCGTCCTCGATGTCGTCCTCGTGCGAGTGGTCGTCCTGCCTGAGGTCGGAGAGGCCGATGCCGCGCCGGTCGTAGATGATCAGCCGGCTGAATTCGCCGATCCGCTCCAGGTAGCGCCGCGCGGGGGCCGCCTCCCAGACGTGCTCGATCAGGAACACCCAGCCGGGCAGGAGCAGGACGTCGATGTCGCCTTCGCCGACCACCTGGTAGGCGATGCTTGCGTCGCCGCTGCGGGCGTATCGGGTGGTGGGGGTCATGGCGCGGGTCCTGTGGTGGGGGTCACTGTGGTTGCGGGCCTTTGATGGGAGTCATGCGGCGCGGTCCGCCTCCGGGCGGAGGGCGAAGACCGGCCAGCGACCCGGCACGCCCTTCAGCTCGTGCTCGCCGCGATTCTCGAACTCGAAGGGACCGCCGACAACCGCGTTCGCCACGGCCGGCGAAACCGCGATCTCACCTGGCTCGGCGAGGGTTGCGATCCGGGAGGCGACGTGGACCGCCATGCCGCCGACGTCGACCGCCCTGCCGCCGACCCCACCACCCGTCAGCTCGCACTCCCCGGTGTGGAGGCCGACCCGAAGCTCGACGCCGAGCTCCTTCGCCGCCTGCTCTATCGCCTGACCGCAGCGCAGCGCCGCCGACGGCGGACCGTCGAAGGTGACGAGGAAGCCGTCGCCCATCGTCTTCACCTCGGTGCCGCCGTAGCGGGCGATCTCGCGCCTGACGACCTCGTCGTGGCTTGCGAGCAGGTCGCCCCAGCGATGATCGCCGAGCTCCGAGGCCCGGCGGGTCGAGTCGACGATGTCGGTGAACATCACGGTCAGGAGCGCCCGCGCGCCTTCGCCGCCGCGGCGCACCCCGGTCAGGAACTCCTCGATCTCGTCGAGGATCGCGTCGCTGTCGCCGACGAAGTCGATCGCGTCGGTGCCCTCCATCGGAACGTAGCGGGCGTCCGGGATGTGCTCTGCCATGTACTCGGAGTGGCGCGGGTCCCAGACCTGGTCACCCCGCCGATGCATGATGAGCGTCGGCGCCCGGACGCGCGGCAGCAGCTCCCTGACGTCGACCTTGGCCGTTTCCTGCCACCTGATCCGCGCTCTCCCGGGCGCGGCCAGCAGCCGCTGCTGGCGTGCGAGCCAACTCGCGAGCGCGGGATCGTCTGCGGCCGAGGGCGCCCACCTCGCCAGCTCGCGATTCTGCGTCTCGCCCCACCCCTGTATCGACGTCTCGATGAGTTTCTCCCGCTGCTCCGGCTTGAGGGCCCAGTCGTAGTCCGGGGCCCAGCTCGTCCGCGCCGGAGAGGCATAGAGGACGAGCGCGGCGATCCGCTCAGGGTGCTCGGCGGCGAGCCTCACCCCGAGTGCGCCCCCGAGCCAGCGCGCGTACACGGCGACGCGATCGGATCCGACCGCGTCGAGCACCGTCATCACATCTTCGGCGTCCTGCTCGAGCGTGTAGTTGACACCCAGGTCGTCGGAGAGCCCGCTGCCGCGGGGGTCGCAGATGATGACTCTTGAGAATTCGGCCAGCCGCTCGTAGAAGCGGCGCTGGGGAGAGGCTTCCCAGCTGTGTTCGAAATTCGAGATCCAGCCCGAGAGCGCCAGCAGGTCGATCTCGCCCTCGCCGAACACCTGGTAGGCGATGCTCGCCTCGCCGCTGCGGGCGTATCGGGTCTCGGGGAGGGTCATGGCTTGTCCTTCGACCGTACCTTGCGGGG
>DASXAR010000009.1:0-1655 GCA_036406595.1 Solirubrobacterales bacterium
GCCGGCGACTCCGAGCAGATCAAGGGCCGCATCAAGCAGATCAAGTCCGAGGTCGAGAACACCGACTCCGACTTCGACCGCGAGAAGCTGCAGGAGCGGCTGGCCAAGCTGGCCGGCGGCGTCGCGGTCGTCAAGGTCGGAGCGGCGACCGAGACCGAGATGAAGGAGAAGAAGCACCGCGTCGAGGACGCCCTGCAGGCGACCCGCGCGGCGCTCGAGGAGGGCATCGTCCCGGGCGGCGGCGTCGCGCTGCTGAACGCCCAGGACGCGGTCAAGCTCGACTCCTACGACGATGACGACGAGCGGACGGGCGCATCCATCATTCAGCGCTCGCTCGAGGCTCCGATCCGGCAGATCGCCGAGAACTCGGGCTTCGAGGCCTCCGTCGTGGTCGAGAAGGTTCGCGGCCTGAAGGCCGGCGAGGGCCTGAACGCGGCCGATGGCGAGTACGGCGACCTGATCGCCGCGGGCGTCATCGACCCGACCATGGTCACCCGCTCGGCGCTGCAGAACGCGGCCTCGATCGCGAAGAACATCCTCACCACCGAGGCGATCGTCGCCGAGCCGCCCGAGAAGGAGGGCGCCGGCGCGATGCCCGGTGGCGGCATGCCCGACATGGGCGGGATGATGTAAGGACTACGCTCTGCCCTAACAGGCGAGTGTTCTTTGAGAGGCCCGGCTTGCGCCGGGCCTCTCTCTTCTTGGCGGCGAACGGTCGATAGGGACCAGATGCGACTGGCCGGACTCCTCCTCATCCTCGGTGCGGCGATCACGCTCACGCTGCACGCCCTCGCGGCGCCGGAGAGCCTCTACGAATGGCTTTACGGCCACCTGCTGTCGGGCCTCGACGTGCCCGAGAAGCCGCCGCAGTGGGGCACCGACCTGATCCGCGCGGTCGACCTGGTCGGGGGGTTGGCCCAGCTCGCCGCGGGCCTCGCGCTGCTCGCCTACGCTCGCCTGCGACCCGCCTAGCCCCGGGCGCCCAGTACAGCCCCCATCGGCCGAGGCTCGACCCCCAGGCGCTCCGGATCGGCCGTGCCGCACTCGGTCGTCATCGGCACCTCCATCAGCTCCGCCTCCTCCCAGGTGGCGAACACCGACGGGCCCACCAGCAACTCGAGCGCCTGCAGGCCGCGTCGCACCAGAGAAAGCGGCACGTGCACCAGGGGGCGCTCTCGCCCGCTCGCCTCCAGCACCACCTCGACGATGTCGTCGTAGGAGAGGAGCTCAGGGCCGGCCAGCTCGTAGCGCCCGGAGTCGGAGCCTCCGCCGCCCAGGGAGGCGACCACGCACCGGGCGACGTCCCTCGCCCAGATCGGCTGGTAGAGGGCCTCGCCCGACCCCGAGACCGGCACGGCGGGCAGCAGCGAGAAGCGCTGCAGGAGCGTGATCCACGGGTCCCCGGGGCGGTAGACGATCGAGGGAGCGAAGACGATGCTCTCGAGCGGCGACTCCCGCACCGCCCGCTCGGCGAGAGCCTTGGAGCGGAAGAAGCGGGTGCGCTGGAAGCGCGTCGCGCCCATCGCCGAGAAGAAGACGAAGCGCTGGACCCCGGCGCGCTCGGCAGCGCGCAGCAGGCGCTCCGTGGCCAGCCCGTTGAGCTCCTCGATCGTGCCGCCGGGCTGGTCGCGAATCGTCGCCGCCAGGTGGATGAC
>DASXAR010000010.1:0-13311 GCA_036406595.1 Solirubrobacterales bacterium
CGGAGCGCCGACATCTGGTTCGAGCGCCCTCTCACCAGCGGCTGAGGATCGGCTCCGGGTCGACCGGCCGGCCGCGGAGGTGGACCTCGAAATGAAGACATGCGCGACGAACCGCGTTCCACCCGTCGGCCGTGCCTCTGCCGACACCGGGAGTTGCGCACCGAGCCCGGCGGCCAGCGCCAACCCGACGCAAATCGAAGCACCGTTACGGCTGGAAGAGGGTGGATGGGGCTCCCGAGGGAATGTCCCGAAAAGCAATTCCCGGAGGGAGGCCCATCCACCCTTCCCTCCGCGAAGCGCTCGGCTCGGCAGCGCCTCAGTGGTGCTCGATGACGCGATCGACGAGGTTGTACTCCTTCGCCTCCTCGGGGCTCATGAAGTAGTCGCGATCGGTGTCCTGGGTGACCTTCTCGAAGGGCTGGCCGGTGTGTTTGGCGAGGATCTCGTCGAGGCGGCGGCGGACGTCGATGATCTCTTTGGCGTGGATCTCGATGTCGGTGGCCTGGCCTTCGAAGCCCGATGAGACCTGGTGGATGAGGATCTTCGAGTTGGGAAGCGCCATCCGCTTGCCCGCCGCGCCGCCGCCCAGCAGCAGCGCCCCCATGCTCATCGCGATGCCGACGCAGATCGTCTGCACGTCCGGCTTGATGAACTGCATCGTGTCGTAGATCGCCAGGCCCGCGTATACGTCCCCGCCCGGCGAGTTGATGTAGAGACTGATGTCCTTGTCGGGGTCCTCGGACTCGAGGTGCAGGAGCTGGGCGACGATCAGGTTGGCGATTTCCTGGTTGACGGGGGTGCCCAGGAAGACGATCCGCTCGTTGAGCAGGCGCGAGTAGATGTCGAACGACCGCTCGCCGCGCGAGGTCTGCTCGACCACCATCGGTACAAGAGGACTCATAGAAGACCGCCGTCGCGCTTCGCTCCCCCGCGAAGAGTCTCGTATGCACGCTTGGTCGCTACCGCGCTCATGGCGGCCACTCTATAGAAGGGCGCTGCCGGGCCGCCTGCAGCGCCTCGCAGGCGTCGGCCTCTAGGAATCCCCTCCGGGCGTCCACAGCGAGCCGGCCTCCTGGCGCTCCTTCTCCGGCGTCCAGATCTTCTCCCGCGCCTCCGCCTGCTCGATCGGAATCGGCTTGGCGCTCTCGGCGACCAGGTCGATCGCCTTGCGGATTCGGATGTCCTCGCGAACCATCTCGTCACGGCCGCTCTCGCGAAGGCGCGCCAGAAGCTTCTCCGGCGTGGTGCGCTCGTGTTCGGCCGTGTGGGCAAGCGCCTCGACCATCTCCTCCTCGCTCGCGTCGATCCCCTCCACCTCGACGATCGCGGTCAGCACCGCCTCGCGCCTCAGCTCCCGCTCCGCGTCCGGTTTCGACTCGGCGATCACCTCGTCGCGGGTTTTCCCCTGCATTTGAAGGTATGTGTCGGGGCTCATGCCCCGGGCGGCCAGCTGCCGCTCCGCACGCTCCCAGCGCTCGGTCGCGGCGGCCAGGGCAAGCTCGTCGGGGACGGAGACAGTTGCCTGGTCCGCTGCCGCGTCGACCGCAGCGACCCGGAAGTCCTGCTCGATTCGCTGGTCGACGACCTCCGTGACACGGGAGCGGATGTCGTCGCGCAGCTCCTCAAGGGTCTCGAACTCCGACGCCTCCGAGGCGAAGTCGTCGTCCAGCTCAGGCAGCACCTTTTCGCGCACCTCCTTCACGTCGACGCTGAAGACGGCCTCGTTGCCGGCGAGGTGCTCGGCGCGGTAATCGTCGGGGAAGGTGACGGTGACCTCCCGCGCCTCCCCGGGCGTGGCTCCGGCCAGCTGCTCCTCAAAGCCCTCGACGAGCTGGCCCCCGCCCAGCTCCAGCAGGTAGTCGGCTGCCTTGCCCCCCTCGAACGCCTTGTCGTCGATCAACCCCTCGAAGTCGATCAGCAGGACGTCGCCCTCGGCCGCGGCGCGCTCGACCGGCTCGAGCTTCGCGAACCCCTCACGAATGCGCTCGACCTCCCGCTCGACGATCTCCTCCGGCGGCTCCGGCTCGGCCCGGCCCACCTCGAGGTCCCTGTACTCGCCCAGCTCCGCCCTGGGCCGAACTCCGATCTCGAATTTGAAGGCGAGCGGCTCACCCTCGTCCTGCGGCGTCGAGATTACTTCGACGCTCGGGTCGCCGACCGGCCGGATTCCGGAGGCGAGCAGGGCCCGTTCATACCAGTCCGGCAGCGACTCGCGCAGGGCCTCCTCGAAGACGGCTCCGAACCCGAGTCGCTGGATCACCAGCGACGGCGGCGCCTTGCCCTTGCGGAAGCCGGGCATGCGCATCTCCCGCGCCAGCGTCCTGGCCGCGCGCTGGACGCCGCGATCGACGTCGGCGGCGGGAACCTCGACGTCGACCCGGACCCGCGACTCGGGCAGCTCTGTGACCTGTGACTCCATTCAGCTTGACCCTAGAGGAATCGGTCGTGTGGTCTAGGAGTGACGGCGCAGGAGGCCGCGGCGCACCGCCACCGCGAAGTCGATCGCGAAGGCCGCGCCCCTGCCGAGCGGCCCGGTGACCAGCCAAGCCCTGGCCCTATTCACTGTTCAGCCGTTTCTCGAGCAGGGCACCGTGGCCCGCGGCCACCGCGCGACCCGCGCGGCGCTCGTCGAGCACAACCCCCTTCTCGCGGGCGAGGTCGAGGAGCCGCTGCTTTTCGATCCCTTCTCGCGACACCTCGAAGAAGACCCAGGCGAGCACCCCGAGCGCGAGGAAGGTTCCCTCGACCATCATCACCACACCGGCGGTGCTCTGGTCGGCAAGAGGCGAGATGCCCCAGTAGCGCTCTCCGGGCCTGTAGATCGGGTAGAGCACGGTGCCCGACCACATCAGGACGTTGCCGAGGATCGCCCCCGTGAAGCGAACCGCGACCACGTAGCCGACTTTCCAGCCTGCTCCGAACCACGCGGGCTTGGGGAGCGGCCCGAAGACCGGCATCCACATCAGGCATCCGAAGAAGAGAAAGGTCGTGTGCTCGAGCGCGTGGATCGGCGCGGCGCCGTATGCGTCCTGATAGAGCGCCGGAACGTGCCAGAAGAAGAGGTTCACCGCCCAGAGCGGCAGCGCGACGGCGGGGTGGGCGAGGATCTGGAGCCGGTTGAACACCCGCACCGCCAGCAGCGGCTGCAGCAGCGATCGGGTCAGGCCGAGGACGAGCAGCAGCGAGGCGATGTCGCCGATCAGCAGGTGCTCCACCATGTGGGCGATCACCAGCTCGTCGGAGATGTGGCCGATCGGGCTGAAGAGCGCGATCGCGATCGTCGCCAGACCGGAGCCGAAGCAGACCTGCCGCCAGGCGGGGACCGACCGTCCGTCCCACGCAAGCGCGGTGGCCCGGTGCCAGTAGAGGATGCCGGCGGCGGTCAGGGGGATCACCTCGAGCGGCGCGAAGGCACCGCTGACATGTGCAAGGGGGATCGGCAAGGAGCCCAGCGTAGCGCCGCGATTGAGACCCTCGACAACCGCGGGCGGTGCTAGCTTGGCTGCGCCGTGAGCGCGGAGCGAGCAAGCGTCCATGTCTGTTGCTTCGCGAAGCGAGCGAAGCGCGAGGATTTGCCGTGAGCGCGGAGCGAGCAAGCGGGAGCGCCAACGACCACCGATTCCCCCCGATAGGCAGCTACGGCTATCTCTCCGACTGCCACACCGGGGCCCTGGTCTCCTACGACGGCTCCGTCGAGTGGCTCTGCCTGCCCCGCTTCGACTCGGCCAGCGCGTTCGCTGCGCTGCTCGACCGCGACGCCGGGCACTTCAAGCTGGGGCCCCGCGGCGTCGTCGTGCCAATCGGCCGCCGCTACGAGCCCGGCACGCTGGTTATCGAGACGACCTGGGTGACCGACACCGGATGGGTGGTGGTGCACGACGCCCTCACGATCGGTGACTGGGTCGGACAGGCTGGACCCGGCTCGAGACCGGAGACGCAGCACGAGTCCGACCGCTCCCTGCTGCGGACGATGACCTGCATCGCCGGTGAGGTCGACATCGACATGGAGTGCATGCCCCGCTTCGACTACGGTGCCGAAGCGGCATCGTGGAGCGGCGGCGAGCTTGGCGAGGCGACCGCGAGCGGGGACGGCGTCGCCCTGCAGCTGACCAGCGACATGGACATTTCGATCGATGGAGCTGCGGTCCGCGGAACCATCCACCTTCGCGAAGACGAGACGGGCTTCTGCGCCGTCAGCTGGGGAGAGGGCGGGGTGGGCGGTCCGCGCAGCTCCCCCGAGGCGCTGGAGCGCCTCGACTCGACCGAAGACTTCTGGCGGCAGTGGCTCCGCGATGGCACCTTCCCGGACCATCCCTGGCGGATCCACCTGCAGCGATCCGCCCTGGTCCTCAAGGGGCTCACCTACGCGCCGACCGGGGCGTTCGTCGCCGCGCCGACCACCTCCCTGCCGGAGACGCCCGGCGGCGAACGAAACTGGGACTACCGCTTCACCTGGATCAGGGACGCAACGTTCAGCCTCTGGGCGATGCACACGCTCGGCTTCGACCAGGAGGCCCGCGACTTCATGCAATTCGTCGTCAACGTCTGCACGGAAGGCCCCGGGCTCCAGATCATGTACGGGATCGGCGGCGAGTGCGACCTGACCGAGCGCACCCTCGACCATCTCGACGGCTACGGCGGCGCCCGGCCAGTGCGGGTGGGAAACGGCGCCTTCCAGCAGCGCCAGAACGACGTCTGGGGAGCCCTGCTCGACTCGATCTACCTGCACGAAAAAGCGCTGCGGGGCACCGGCACCCCGGCCGCCCGGAAGCTGATCAGGGAACAGGTCGAGGCCGCGATCGAGGCCTGGGACCACCCCGACCAGGGGATCTGGGAGTCGCGTGGCGAGCCGCGGCACTATGTCTCCTCGAAGTTGATGATCTGGGTCGCGGTCGACCGCGGCGCCCGCCTCGCGGGCGGGATCGGTTTCGAGGAGATCGCCGGGGAATGGGCCGCCACGGCAAAACGGATGAAGGACGAGATCCTCGAGCGCGGGGTGCGCGGCGGCGTCTTCCGTCAGCACTACGACACCGATGCGCTCGACGCCTCGACCCTGCTGGTCCCCCTGGTTCGCTTCCTTCCCCCGGACGATGAGCGCGTCGCCGCGACCGTCGAGGCCGTCGCAGAGGAGCTCACCCAGGACGGCCTCGTTCTCCGCTACAGGGTCGAGGAGACAGACGACGGGCTGACCGGCGCGGAGGGGACGTTCCTGATCTGCTCCTTCTGGCTGGTGTCGGCGCTGTCGGAGATCGGGGAGGCGGCCCGGGCGCGGATCCTCTGCGAGCGGCTGCTGGAATCATCCGGTTGGCTCGACCTATTCGCGGAGGAGCTGGAACCGCGCAGCGGCAGGCACCTCGGCAACTTCCCCCAGGCCTTCACCCACCTGGCGCTGATCAACGCCGTCTCGCATGTGATCGCCGACGAGGAACGGGGCGACGGCGGCCCGACCGCCGTCTTCACCGAGATGGGCGGCGTGCGCGAGGAAGTCTGACCCGGCGGACGCCGCCCTCAGGAGCTGAGGTGCCGCGCGCTCGGTCGGCGAGCGTCGCCCAGGCGAGGCGGGCAATCGGCGTCCCCGCCGAGCGGTGGGTCTGACGGGCGGGGACGAAGGGAGCGACGCAGACGACCGCGCGGACATCGGCCTGGCGCCTTCCCGCGAGGACCTGAGCGCAGCTCGCGGGGGCGCCCCACAGCGCAAGCCGCTCGGAATCGACGGCGGCGGGACCGCGCGCGAAGCCGAGCGCAGCGTCGAGGTCCCTCCCCGACCCGCTTAGCAGCGCATCTGCCGCCAGCCGGCGGGGAGTGCAGCATCACGACGCAAGGGTGGGGACCGGGCCCCGGCGGGCAGATGGAGCCACCCGGCGCGGCGCTCTCCGGCAGGCCCGAAGCCGACCGGCTCGAGCCCCCTCGCCCTCGAGCAGCGACCGCCGAGGGCCTCCTCTTCGAGCAGAGAACGGAAGCTCCGCGGCGCCCAGATCAGGCCGAAGTGGTGGACGACGAGGGCAGGCGAAACCCCTGCCGCCCCGGCGACCACATGTTCAGGATGATGACGGCAACCTCAGGACGCTAGGCTCGGCCCATGGCGGAGACCGATCCGACCCGGCCACGCGGCGCCAAGGACGTCAATCGCGGCCGACGCTGGGCCCTGATCGTGCTCGCGGTCGTGCTGCTCCTCTTCATGGCGCTCAACTCGCAGAAGGTCGAGGTGAACCTGATCTTCGGCTCCGCCGAAATGCCGCTGATTTTCGCCCTCCTGATCGCAGCCTGCCTGGGGGCGCTGGTCGGCTGGGTCGTGCCGAAGGTCAGGCGTCCGGAGCGCTGAACAGGGCTCCCGCCCTGATCCGCTCGGCCATGTCCTTCGATTCCTCGCGCAGGACGCGGCCGTCCTCGAACTCGATCACCGGGTACTTGCGCTGGCCCGAGAGGCGCTCGAGGTCGTCACGCTTGCTCCCCCGCAAGGGGCCCTTCACGACCTCATACTCGATTCCCTCGTCGTCGAGGGCCTTCTGGACCTTCCAGCAGGGATGGGCGTTGATCTTCACCCACATGCTCGAGCAGCGGTGCAGCTTCACAGCCATGGCGCCCAACCTAACCGAGCCCACAGCAGGTGACAAGCGGTCCGCGTCCCGAGCAGGGCCCGATCTCGATCCGAGAGGGGCGGTGGTTCTGCCTCAGGGGGAGCCTCTGTTGCCCGATCGTAGCCGCCGGTAGTGCCGCGCCGCCCTGGCGCGATTGCCGCACGCCGCGCAGCACCAGCGGCGGCGGCCGCGGAAGAACATCCCGCAGCTTGGCGCCCGGCAAACCTTGACCGGCTGCTGCGGGTGTTCCGCGACCAGTTCGATCGTGGAGCGGGCGAGGGAGCCGAGGAGCCCTGTCATTCCCCGAGCCTCGGCGGTCTGCTCCAGCCGAGGCGGCCGGCCCTCTTCGTCGATCGCCAGCCTCGCGGCGACCGGTGCCGCGGCGCTGAGGGCATTGACCCGCTCGAGCGGGCCGGCCGGGAGCGCCTCTTCGCGCTCGGCCGCGGCCAGCAGTGCGCGGATGTCTTCCCTTGCCGCCCGGAGCTCCGTGAGGTTGCGCAGCGCGAAATCGCAATCCCCGATGCGAGGGCGCTGCCGGTTCAGCCAGATCGCCAGCTCCTCGGCGGTGGCGAGGAGATCGACGGATTCGCCGTCCCGGACGACCATCACCGTGTTCGCCAGGTCGATCGCGAGCGGCTCGCCGAGCCATCGGAACACCGGGCCGCCCCGCCGCGTGGGGCCGAATCGCTCCATTCCCGGTATTCTAACGCTTCTTACTGATAAAACCATTAGGGAGGACCCAGGATGTCTGAGATCGTCGCGGGAATCTCGCTGGAACGCACCGGGGCGGGCGAGCCGCTGCTGCTCCTCCACGGGACGGGCGGCACCCGGCTTCACTGGAGCCCCGTGATCGACCTTCTCGCCGCCGATCGGCGGCTGCTCCTGGTCGACCTTCCCGGCCACGGCGAGTCGCCTCCCCCCCGTGACGGCGTCCCCTCCACTCCGATCGGCTACGCGCGGTTGCTCGCCGAGATGCTGGACGAGCTCGAGCTCGACCGCGTGCACTGCGCCGGCAACTCCGTCGGTGGCTGGACGTCCCTGGAGCTGGCGAAGCTCGGCCGCGCCCGCTCGGTCGTCGCTGTCGCCCCGGCCGGATTGTGGCCGAAGCGTGACCCGTGGCGCTGCACGATCCAGCTCTGGAGCCAGAACAAGATGGGACGACTCTTCGCGCCCCTGGTCCCCAGCCTGATGCGCAGCCGCGTGGCGCGCTCGGCGCTGCTGCGCGGCACGGTGGCAAAGCCGCATCAGGTTCCCGCAGAGGCGGCGATCGAGCTTGCCGGCGAGTACGCGCGCACCCCGGACTTCGACAAGCACCTTGCCGAAACCCGCCGGACCCGTTTCCGCGACGGCGCCTCGATCGACGTGCCGGTCACCATCGCCTGGGGCGAGAAGGAGGGGCTGATCCCGGCCAAGGCGCGGCGCCGCGACGAGCTCCCGGAGCATGCCGGAGTCGTCGAGCTCCCCGGCTGCGGGCACATGGCGATGTGGGACGACCCGGATCTGGTCGCCGCCACGATCCTCGCCCCCTCGTCCTAGACTGGCCTCCGTGTCGATCCTCGGCCGGCTTGGCGTCGAGCTCCCCGTCGTGCAGGCGGGGATGGGCGGCGGCCTCAGCCGCCACGAGCTCGCGGCGGCCGTATCCGAAGCCGGCGGCCTGGGCACGATCGCGGTCAACGGGGCGGCAGCGATCGAGCGCGAGCTGTCGGCGGCCCGTGCCCTGACCGCGGCGCCGATCGCGGTCAACGTCCTGCTGCCGTTCGCAAGGCGCGACTGGTTCGAGGCGGCCTCCGCCGCCGACGCCGTCGTCACCTTCTGGGGCAAACCACGGCGAAGGACAGGCGGCATATGGATCCACCAGTGCGGGTCGGTCGAGGAGGCGAGGGCGGCCCACGCCGCGGGCGCCGACGCGGTGATCGTCCAGGGCATCGAGGCGGGCGGCCACGTGCGGGGAACGACGGCGGCAGGGACTCTCCTCGAAGTGGTTCGCGCGGCGCTCCCCCCCGGTTTCCCGCTCCTCCTCGCCGGCGGCGTCGCGGATCGCGGCGACGTGACCCGAGCACTCGAGGCCGGCGCCGACGGCGCCGTTGCGGGCACGCGCTTCCTGCTCTCTGAGGAGAGCCGCGCCCACCCGGAGTACCGGCGGCGCCTGATCGATGCGCGGGAGACGATCCTCACGGAGCTGTTCGGCGCCGGCTGGCCCGCGCCGCACCGGGTGATCGCCAATGCCGCCACCGAGCGCTGGCTTGGCGCCGACCCCCGAGGCCCCAGGCTGAACCGCCTGCTGAATCGGCTGATGGCGCCGGGGGCCCGCCATACGCCCGAAAGGATGCTCGGCCGCATGGCGCGCGCGCAGCGACCCGGCAGCCGCGTCCTCACGCCGCTCGGGCCCAGTGACGACGGCCCCCGGAACCTGCTCGACGCCGGGCCCCTCTACGCCGGTGAGACCGTCGCCCGCATCGACGAGGTTCGGCCGGCGGCCGAGCTGGTCCGCTCGCTCGCGCCCTGACCGCGCTCTCGGGCTCAGGCCGGCGGCGGAGTGATCAGCGCGATCGGCACACCGAGTCCCGCAGAGCGGCGCATCGACGCGATGCGACGACCTGGCTGGACGGCGGCGCGGACCTCGCTGACCCGATCTCCGAGCCGCGCGACCGTCGCGTCGAGGTCGGGGGCGACGAAGGCGAGGCCCCAGAAGAAGGCGGAATGATCGCCTCCGGCCCGCTCGATCGCGTCCTCGGGCTCCTGCACGACCTCCAGGATGACCGCGCCGAGCCTGAAGAACGCCTGCCTGGGAGCGCCGGCCGGGGTCGCCTCCTCGCGGATGCGGCGCAGGTCGAGACCCGCCTTCTGGAGGGCGGAGACGGTGCGCTCGAGGTCGGGCGTGATCGCGACGACGTGGTCGAGCGCGGTCACGCCGTTGGGGTGGATCGGGGCCTCGCCCCGGGCGGGCTGGTCGGAGCGGACGGTTGCAAGACCATCCAGCTCGGCCGATTCGACCTCGCGAAGCGACCATTCGATCAGGCCTGTGCCCACGGCGGGACCCGCCAGACGTATCGCGACGTCCCCGACCGCACACACCTCGCCGTCCACCGCGAAGCCGCACTCCCGCCATGAATCCGGCGCGTCGGCGACGGTCAGCTCGTCGAGGGTTGGAGGCACGCGCAGAGGTTAAGGTCCTCGCGTGCCAGGTGCGAACCCCGAGCTGTTTCCGATCGGCATCGTCGAGTCGCCGCTGAGGGACCGTGACTCGGCCCCCAAGCAGGGCGACGAGGGGGCGCCGGATGCCTGGCTCGTGATGGACCCCCGGATGGAGAAGGGGCTCGAGGGGATCGGCGTCGGCGAGGAGATCATCGTCCTGACCTGGCTCGACCGAGCCGGCCGCGACACGCTGGCCGTTCATCCCCGGGGCGATGCCTCGCGTCCGGCGCAGGGCGTCTTCACGACCCGCTCACCCGATCGGCCGAATCCGATCGGCCTGCATCGGGTCCGGGTTGCGGAGGTGGATGGAGGCCGGCTCCGCGTCAGCAACCTGGAGGCCCTCGACGGGACGCCCGTGATCGATCTGAAGCCGGTGCTGAGCGGGGACGTCGAGGAGCGCTAGGCGAGCTCCTCGAGCGTCCTCTGGCTGATCACCGATTTCGGCATCTCGGCCACCACGTCGGAGCCCGGACGCGCGTCGTCGTCGCGACGCTTGACGAGCAGCCATTGGGCTCGCTCGCCGCCACGGGTGCGCTGCAGGGCGAATCCGCCACGCAGCTTCTCCCCGTGGAGGACGAAGACCGCGTGGCCCCGATCGAGGGCCTCCGGCCAGGGGATCCGGCCACCCTGCTCGTAGCTGCCGCGGTCCCAGACGATCGCAAAGCCATCCTCGACCTCTCCCTCCAGATCGTTCTCCTCGATCTCGCGGCTTGGAGCATCCACGGCCAGGCGCCTCACCGCGGGGTCGAGGGTGGGGCCCTTCGGGACCGTCCACGAGCGCATCGCACCCTCGACCTCCAGCCGCAGCTCGAAGTGCGGCCTCGGGCCTCCGTTCTGGCGCACCACGAAGGTGCCCGCGCTGACGCCGCGAATCGCGAACTGCTCGTGGCCCTCGACCCGGACCTGCTCGACGGCCAGCTCGCCCGTCCCGCCGCCGGCCTCACGCAGAAACTTCAGGAGCTCCTCGACGCTCTCCTCGGAGCCCTCCGCATGGAGAAGCACGCCGTCCTCGCCGGTTCGAGCCCATCCCATCACGCCGAGGCCCCTCGCCCGTTGCAGCGTCTCCTCGCAGAGCCGGCGAGCCTCCATCTCTCCGCGCAGGGCCGCGCGGACCGCAGTCAGAGCCTGTCCCCTATCGGTGGTGGCGCTTGTGGCGGCGGCCCTTTGCGCAGGCCGTCTTCGGCCTCACCCTCTGACGGAGCGTGTCCCCGTTCTGCGCCGTGTAATCGACGATCAGCGCCCCGGAGGACTTGCAGAGGTCGCGCGTGTTGGCGATATAGCCGTGCTTTCCGCCGAACAGGTTGAGGCGGAAGTGACCGACCGGCGCGTCGGGGACGACCGGGACGGTCGTCTTCAAGCGGCCCTTCACCGAGGTCGATTCCGCATCCGGCATGATCGTCACCTGGCCGCCCAGGATGAAGACGACGTGCGGCAGCCTGCCAAAGCCCGAGACCGCGTAGGCGGGGCCCTTGAGCGGCTGATCGAGTAGCGGCGTCGTGGTCGTCGCCGTTCCGATCGGCTGCCGCCCCGCGCAGTGTTCCGCCGCGAGCTGCGCCTTCGAGCAGATATTGCCGAGATGGCGCTGGTCGATCTCGAACGCCTTCGGGAGAGTCACTGAGAGGGATTTGATGTTGGCGTCTCCCGACCGTGTCCGCAGGTCGAAGCGAAGCGCCGGATCCTTGCTCCTGCGGGTCGCCTTGCGCCCGCCCAGCTGGCGGAGGGTCATCTTCGGCTTGAACGAAAGCGTCGCGCAGTCGATCGTCTGGAAGTAGGAGGAGAAGTCGGCGACTGTCCCCTGGTCCCCGACGCCCTGCGAGGCGACGCTGAACGGGGAGCAGTTGGTCGGGTTGATCATGAACCTGCTTCGGTCGACGTTCACCTGGATCGAGCGCATCCGGATCGGAATCCCGCCGATGATCGACGGGACGGTGTCGGAGAAGGCGGTGACGTGGGCGTCGAGCGGATCGACGTGGATCGCGACCCGGACCACCACGACGCCGTAGTCGTAGGGCCCGGCCAGGGCGGGCGTGACGGCGACTAGGCTCAGCGGAGCGCCCTTGAACGGCCCGGCGAGGAACATCCTCCCGACCGCGTGGAAGGGGTGGGAGCCCGGACCGGCCGCGACGTTGGTCGTGCCGATCTGGCTGGCGGCTGGGCAGCTGGAGCTGGCCTGCTCGGCCCGTCCCGAGTTCTGGGCGGCGGCCGCAATCGCGCTCTCCGGGCAGTATGTGACGCCCCGCAGGCTGGCGGTCAGCCCCGGCGGCATCGTGAAGTTCAGGTCTCCCAGGAACTGGTCGCCGTCGTCCCGGCCCAGCTTCAGCCTGAAGTCGGTGAAGTCGCCCGCGATCGGATTGGAGGAGCCTGCGACGAGGCTTGGATTGAACGGGCGCTGCTGGCCCGGGCAGAGCCTCCCGTTCGGCCCGCGGTCGATCGAGATGATCGGACTGGAGTTCTGCGGCGAGAGCGCCCCATTCCAGGGCGTGAACACCGACTCCGAGTTGTAGATCCTGCACTGGGTCGGCGTGGCCATCAGGGCCCGATCGGAGGCGAAGAGGTGGAGGTCGAACTCTTCGAAGGGCACCTGCGGCAGGTCGACGATGCTCATCGTCACCTGCCCGGTCTGCGGGTCGGGATGGACGGACGCGACGAGCTTGGCATGCACGCCGAAGCCCTCCGCAACCATCACGATGCGGTACTGGTTGCCGGGCTGCGGCTCGCCGATGTAGAGCGACCCGGTCAGCGCGTCGGGGAGAGCCGGCGTGTGCAGCTCGAAGGTCCCGATCTTCGAGTTGTCCGGGCAATGGGCGGATTCGTCGCTGGCGAAATTCGCCTCGGCGTCCGTGCAGGCGATCTGGCCGTCCGCCGCATCGGGGTTGATGGTCAGGCCTTCGGGCAGCGTCACCGTCGCCGACCGAAGCTCGGATGGCGAGTTGGACTGACCCAGGAAGATCGGATTCTTGAACTGCAGATCGAGCCCCGAGGGCGCGTCCGACTCGGTGTTCGTGAGGGCCAGGTTGAGCACCGGGTTGAAGACCTGTTTCTCGCAGCTGGTCGTCGGCGGGTAGCTCGCCTGCGCCTGCGATGGGCTGCCTGGGCTCTCGTAGCTGGTCACCGTCAGGGTCGCGGTCAGAGGCTGCCCGGTGCAGACGGTCGGGTTGTCGACGAAGGGCTTGACCGGGATCCCCGCGGTCACATACGGAGGAACGATGCAGCTGGTGCTGGCGAGACCGGCGCAGCCGCTCTCCCCGACGTGGAACCTGTCGACGTCATGTTCCGGGTCGGCGGGGAATCCCCATACCGTGATGTCCGCGCCCGCAAAAGGTATTTCCTGGGTGATTCCGCTGACGGTCATCCGCAGCCCGTAGTCGGAGCCGGTGCGGACCGTGATCGGAACGTTGATCGGAACGTCCGCGGTCGGCGCGACGAAGGCGAAGCGAGCGGTCTCGAAGCCGCCGCGGGCCTCCATGTTGTAGAGGGGGGCCGTCCCAAGCAGGTAGTTCGAGTTCGATTCGTAGTTCGCGTAGATCGTGATGATGCC
>DASXAR010000011.1:0-23589 GCA_036406595.1 Solirubrobacterales bacterium
CCACGACTGCGGAAGACCCCTTCGTCCTCCACCACCTCGACCTGCCCCTGGTGCGGGACGGTGTCGATGTGGGCGCAAAAGAGCGCCCAGCGGTCGCTCCGACCCGGCAGCCTGGCTAGCAGGTTTCCGGCGCCCGCCCCAGCGGGCCCGGCGGCACCGTCCTCATTGACCTCGAGGCCGAGCGCGCGCAGCTCGGCGGTGATCGAGTCGGCGACCTCGCGCTCCTCCCCGGTCGGGCTGCGAATCTCGCACAGCCGGACAAAGGTCTCCTCTAGACGTGAGCGCTCCCCCACGCCGAACAGGCTATCCGCCTTGTGGGTTCCCGAAACCGGTGGGTGGCCCTAGCCGGACTGCCGCACGCCGATGTCGCTCTCGGCCTTCGACCGCGGCTGCTCGGCCTCACCCGCGGGGCCGGCGCCCGCGTGCTCCGCGGCGGCGCCGACGAACTCGCGGAAAAGCGGCTCGGGCCGGTTGGGGCGCGAGTTGAACTCCGGGTGAAACTGGGAGGCCACGAAGAACGGATGGTCGGGCAGCTCGATCATCTCGACCAGCCGCTCGTCGGGCGAGGTGCCGCCGCAGATCAGCCCCTCGTCCTCGAGCCTGCGACGCAGCTGGTTGTTGACCTCGTATCGATGCCGGTGCCGCTTGTAGATGACGGCCTCGCCGAAGATCTCGCGCGCCCGCGTACCCTCGTGGAGCTTCACCGGGTCGGCGCCTAGCCGCATCGTCCCGCCCATCTCGGAGACTTCCTTCTGCTCCGGCAGCAGGTCCACGACCGGGTAGGGCGTCTCTGGGTCGAACTCGGCCGAGTTGGCGCCGTCCATGCCGGCGATCGAGCGGGCGAACTCGACCACGGCGATCTGCATGCCGAGGCAGATGCCGAGGAAGGGGATGCCGCGTTCGCGGGCGATGCGCGCCGCCGCGACCTTGCCCTCGATGCCCCGCTCGCCGAAGCCCCCCGGGATCAGGATCCCGTCGGCGCCCCCCAGTCGTTCGGCGTCGAGGTCCTCCGAGTCGACCAGCTCGACCTCGACCTCGACCCCGTGGTGAAAGCCACCGTGCTCGAGCGCCTCGATCACCGACTTGTAGGCGTCGGCGAGCTGGACGTACTTGCCGACCAGGGCGATCCGCACCCTGCCCTCGGCCGCGTCGGCGCGGCGGACCATCGCCTCCCACTCGCTCAAATCAGAGGGCTGCGCCTCGAGGCCGAAGTGATCGAGGACCAGGTCGTCGACGCCCTCGGCCCGGAAGACGAGCGGCACCTTGTAGATGTTGTCGACGTCATGGGCGGAGATGACGCCGTCCACGGGCAGGCTGGCGAAGAGGGCGATCTTGCTGCGGATGTCGCGGTCGAGCCTCCCCTCGGAGCGGCAGACGAGGGCGTGCGGCTGGATGCCGATCCGGCGCAGCTCGTTGACCGAGTGCTGGGTCGGCTTCGTCTTCAGCTCCCCCGCGTGCCCGACGTAGGGCACCAGCGTCAGGTGGACGAACATGCTGCGTTTCGGCCCGAGGTCGGTGAACAGCTGGCGGATCGACTCGAGGAAGGGAAGCGACTCGATGTCGCCGACCGTGCCGCCGATCTCCGTGATCACGAAGTCGACCGCCTGCGACTCGGCGACGATCAGGATCCGGTTCTTGATCTCGTCGGTGATGTGGGGGATCACCTGCACCGTCGCGCCCAGGTAGTCGCCGCGCCGCTCGCGATGAATCACCGAGTTGTAGACGGCGCCGGCGGTGACGTTGGAGGCGCGCGAGGTGTTCTCGTCGGTGAACCGCTCGTAGTGGCCGAGGTCCAGATCCGTCTCCGCACCGTCCTCGGTGACGAAGACCTCGCCGTGCTGGAAGGGGCTCATCGTCCCCGGGTCGACGTTGATGTAGGGGTCGAACTTCTGCAGCTGAACCCTGAAGCCCCGCGAGACCAGCAGGCGTCCGATCGAGGCGGCGGCGATCCCCTTGCCGAGAGCCGAGACGACCCCGCCGGTGACGAAGATGAAGCGGGTTTCTCCTGAATCGCCTCTGCTCATGTCCTGCCCAGCGAGTCTAACCAGCGCAGTGGCGGAAGCGAGTCGATCGCCACGGAGATCGAGCGCAGCTCCCCGTAAGCGGTCAGGGCAGCGACCATCGCGAGGGCGATGAGACGGCCGTCACCGCCGAGCGTCGTGAGCAGCCAGACTCCGGCGATCGCGCCGACCAGGTTCGAGCCGGTGTCGCCGAGCATCGCCTGCTCGCGCAGCGTCAGCCAGGCGCCGACGAGGACCGGCCCGGCGAAGATCCCGAGCAGGTCCAGCGGCGCGAACGTCCAGGCGCCGAGGCAGAGCCCGAGACCCAGAAGCGCCAGGCCCTTCTCGGCCCTGCCGGGCCGCAGGTCGAGCAGATTGAAGGCGTTGGTGGCGAGGATCAGCAGGGCGACGTCGGCGAGGTAGCGCCAGGATTCGAGGCCGCGCCCCGAGACCACGTAGGCGGCGAGAGCGAGCGCGCCGATCGCCTTGATTGCGCCGGTCGAGAGCCGTCCCTCCCGCAGGGCCCTGGCGTGTCCTCGCCAGCCCCGCGGCGCCGCCACGTCACCGCCCCGACCCAGCGAGTCGTCGAGGAAGCCGAGGAAAGCGACCCCGAGGACGTAGGGAAGCCAGCGCCGCAGTTCGGGGTCGAGCAGGTTGAGGTCCCCCCGGTCGTCGAGGAAGGCGAGCGGGGCGAGCGCCACCAGGGCCGCGGTCGCGAGCACCGCGCCGAGCGGGAAGGCGAGCAGCGCGCCGCGATAGTTCTCGCGCACCAGGCCGGCGTCGCGCAGGCCGCGCGCACCGGCCGGAACCACTGCCAGCGCGACGACGATCGCCACCGGGAAGCCGATCCAGGTCACGGCAATTCCCCGCGCTCGGCTCGCTCCGCGCTCACGGTCTGTGCGGGGTGAGCAGGTCCGGCAACAGGCGGTCGGCGCTGCCCTTGACGCCGAAGCTGCCCTCCGCTCCGCGCAGGGCGAGCACCATCGCCAGCTGCCCGGCGACGAAATCCACGTCGTCGACGCTGGAGAGGTCGTTGCCCTGGAAGAAGGAGACCGAGGAGGAATCGACTCCGGAGCTCTCGACACCGACGGCCGGGATCCTGGTGTCGGCGATTCCTGCCGCGAGCGCCGCCTCGAGCCGCCCTGCCGAGCTGCGCTGGACAGGACCCATGTCATCCGGCTGGGAGCGAACGACGATCATCCCGTCGAGGGCGCCGAAGTTGCCGCTCGCCCGGGAGAAGAGCTGACTGCGCACCAGGTCGAGCAAAGCGCCCCCCAGCACCATCTGCCGCCCCACGCCGGTCCCGAACGCGATCTGGGCGTTCGTGTCCTTGGCGATGACGGCAAAGCGACTCTTTGCGAGGTCGGCCCCGAGGGCGTTCCAGTCGACCGGCTCGCGCACGACGCCGACGCCCACCAGCCTCGCCCCGGTCGGTTCGAGCGCCTCCTCGATCGAGTTCGAGACGTCGTCGGGCAGGCCGCCGAGCGCGAGCACCCCGATCCGCCTCCCTTTGAGATCGCCCCGCACCAGCGCCGGATAGACGTGTTCGCCGAAGTCGTTTGCCTGGCCGAGTTCGCCGCTCAGCTGATCGGCGCGGTTGCGCGCGTCTTCGAGGTTGCCGGTCAGGCTGTGCTCGAGGTCCTTACGGGTGTCGTTGAGGATGTCGCCGCCGAGGGCTGCCCCGATCAGGATGCCGATCGCGAGCGCGATGAATACCGCAATCAGCGATGTCGCGTGGTAGCGCGCGCTGTAACCCATCAGCGGGCGAAGGCTAGAGGGTCACCGGCCGGCAAGCCTCAGAGGCCGAGCCAGATCCTGATCTTCAGCCAGATGAGGTCGACCAGGTCATTGAGCGCGGGCGAGGCGATCACCACGATCGCCAGCAGGATCGCGAAGGCTGCGAGGAAGAGGGCCGCCGGCCCGAAGCCGGTGCCCGGGTTGTAGAGGCGGCTCACCCCCTTTGCGTCGACGAGCTTCTCGCCGATCCGAAGCCGCGTCAGAAAGGTCGATGACATGCCGCCGCGCTTGCGGTCCAGGAACTCGATCAGGTTGAAGTGCGCGCCGACGCTGACGATCAGGTCCGCGCCCTTCTCGTAGGCGAGCAGCATCGCCACGTCCTCGCTCGTGCCCGCCGCCGGCAGCACCGTGTGCTCAAGACCGAGGTCGATCAGCCGCTCACGGCCGGGAGCCCGGCCGTCCGGGTATGCGTGGACGATCAGCTCGGCGCCGCAGCCCAGCGCGGCGTCGCCGGCGGAGTCCATGTCGCCGAGGATCACGTCGGGCCTCAGGCCGGCCTCGAGCGCCCCGTCGGCGCCCCCGTCGACGGCCACCACGACCGGCCGCACGTCGCGAATGTAGGCGCGGAGCGCCTTCAGGTCACGCCGGTGTCCGTCACCCCGGACGACGATCAGCACGTGGCGGTCCCGGAACGTGGTCCGGGTGGGCGGGAACTCGACGCTGCCCGTGAGCAGGTCGGTCTCCTGGCGGACGTGCGCGACGGTGTTCTCGGCAAAGTCGGCCAGCGCCTCGTCGACCCGCTCGCGCTGGGCCTCGAATCGCTCCTCGAGCTCCGCCGCGCCGAGCCGGGTGCCGAGCAGCACCCGGCGCCCGCCGACGCTCACCGCGCCGCCGTCGATCTTCACGAGGTCGCCGTCCTCGATCAGCTCGAAGGGGTCCCCCTGCTCGACGTCGATCAGCTGCACCCCGGCCCGGACCAGGAGCAGCGGGCCCGAGTTGGGGTAGCGGCCGTCGGTCGATTCGGAGGCGTTGAGGACCGCGCGCACACCGGTCCCGATCAGCTCCTCGGCGGCGATCCTGTCGATGTTGACGTGGTCGATGACGGCCACATCGCCCGGCGAGAGGCGCCGCACGAGCCGCTTGGTGCGGCGGCCGAGGCGCGCCGTTCCTACGACCGTGCCGCGGTCGGGCGTCCCGTTGCGGCGTCCGAGCAACGCGGGGAAGCGACGGCGACTGGCGGTGGCCACCGAGTGAGGTTAACCGCTCCGGAGCGCCCTCCGCGGCCGACGTGCCGGTGCTTATCCACCCATAGGGGCATATAACTCCCGGCACGTGCTGCCCGAGCTCAGGCGGCGGCGAGGAGCTCGCGGGCGTGACGGTCGGCCGCCTCGTCGCCGCGCTCGCCTCCGAGCATCCGGCGGATCTCCTCGATGACGCCGTCGCCGTCGAGCCGCTCGACGCTCGCTGTGGCCCGATCGCCGCCGAGATCCTTCTCGATGCGGAAGTGGGCGGCCGCCAGCGACGCGACCTGGGGCAGGTGGGTGATGCAGATCACCTGACGCCCCTCGCCGAGCGCGCGCAGCCGCTCCCCGACCACGCGGGACGTCTTGCCACCGACGCCGGCGTCGATCTCATCGAAGACGAGGGTCTCGGCGCCGGCCGCGGCGCCGAGTCCGGTGAGCGCGAGCATCACCCTGGAGAGCTCCCCACCGGACGCCGCGTCGCGAAGCGGCGCCGGCTCGAGGCCCGGGTTGGGCGCGATGCGCAGCTCAACCGCCTCGCAGCCGTTCGGGCCGTAGCCGTCCGCGACGGGCTCGAGCAGCACCTCGAGCTTCACTCCCGGCATCGCCAGCCCCTCGAGCTCCTCGGCGACCCTCTTGGCAAGCGCCTTCGCGGCGGACGAGCGCCCCCTGCTCAGCCTGCCACCCAGCTTCTCGCGCCTTTCCCGGGCCGCCGCCCGCGCCTCCTCGAGCTCGGCGCTTCGCTTCTCGCCTCCTTCGAGGCACTCGACCTCGGCGCGGCAGCGCTCGGCATGCGCGAGGACGGACTCGACGCTGCCCCCGTGCTTGCGGGTCAGCCGCTCGACCGCCTCGAGCCTCTCCTCAACGGCGACAAGACGCTCCGGGTCGGCATCGACCCGCTCCGCGTAGCCGCGCAGCTCGGCGGCGACGTCGGCGACCTCGACCGCCAACCCCGCGAGGCGCTCGGCGATCGCGTCCAGCCCGTCGTCGACCCCCGCCACCGAACGGAGAGCCGCCTCGGCCTCGGCCATCGACATCGCGGCGCCGCCACCATCCTCATCTGCCCCAACCGCGCCGGCAAGGGCGACGCCGGCCGCCTCGCGCAGCGACTCTGAGTGCCGCAAACGCTGCCGCTCGCCGGAGAGCTCGGAGAGCTCCGCCGGGTCGGGGGCGACCTGCTCGATCTCGAGCAGCTCGTAGCGGAAGAGATCGAGGTCGCGCTCGCGCGAGCCGTCCCGCTCGCGCAGCTCCTCCAGCTCGGCCTCGAGCCGCAGGCAGTCCCGGTGGGCAGCGCGATAGTTGCGCCGCAGCTCGAGGTGCTCCTCGCCGGCGAAGCCGTCGAGCACCTCGGCCTGCGCCGAGGCGAGTGTCAGCTTGCGGTGCTCGTGTTGGCCATAGAAGGCAAGCAGGCGGGCACCGAGGGCGCGCAGATCGGCGGCGCTCGCAGCCCGGCCGGCGACGAAGGCGGTCGTGCGGCCGGAGGCGGAGACGCGACGGCCGAGCACGAGCTCCTCCTCGCCCTCGGGCAGCCGCTGGGCGATCTCCGTGAGCTCGGGCGAGTCGAGAAGGCCGTCGGGAAGGTCGAAAACGCCCTCGACCCAGGCCTCCTTCGCGCCAGGGCGAACGACCTGCGAGCGCGCCCTGCCTCCCATCAGCAGGTCGAGTGAGTGCGCCAGCACCGTCTTCCCGGCGCCGGTCTCCCCGGTGATCGCGTTCAGACCATCGGAAAGCCTCAGCTCGGCCCGCTCGATGACCAGCAGGTTCTCTATGCGGAGCTCGCGCAGCATGCACCCTTAGTACCAGCGGGCGCGGACCGACCGGACGAATCTAGGCGGCGACCGGCTCGGCCTCGGTTCCTTCCGGCTCGGCCTGGCCCGGCTGCACGAAGTCCTGTGGACGGACAAGGGCCAGCCCCAGCGCGGCGGCGACAAAGGAGAGGATGGCGCCGATCATCAGGATCTCGTTGAATCCGCTGACGAAGGCCACCTTCGCCGCGTGCGTGACTTCCGGCCGCTGCGCGGGCCCGACCGCCGCGGCAGCCGCCCGCGAGCCGCCCGAGGACACAACCTCACCGAGCCCGCCCGGCGCGTTCGGCAGCAGTTCCGCCAGCTTCGAGTCGACCCGCGCCTGGAATATCGCTCCCAGCGAGGCGACCCCGGTCGCGATCCCCACCTGTCGGAAGGTCGTGTTGATCCCGGATCCCATCCCGGCCTTCTGCACCGGCACGACCGCGATCGCCGCCTGGCCGATCCCGGGGTTCGCGGTCCCGATCCCGATCCCCGCCAGGATGAAGCCGACGATCAGCGCCGAGACTCCGGACTCGGCTGTGAGGCCATGCATCAACAGCAGGCCTGTTCCCACCAGGCCGAGCCCGATCCCGAGCAGGACCCGGATCGGGACTTTGTGGGAAAGCGAGCCGGCGATCGGTGAGGCGAAGAAGGAGAGAAAGGTCAGCGGCAGGAAGCGCAGGCCCGTCTCCAGCGGAGAGTAGTCGAGCACCCCCTGCATGTAGATGGTCAGGTAGAGAAACATCGCGAACATCCCCGCCGAAAGGCCGAAGGCAACCGCCGAGACGCCGTTGAAGGCCGGTTTGCGGAATAGGGTCAGGTCGAGCATCGGGTGCGTGCTGCGCGACTCGATCGCCAGAAAGGCGAGCAGCAGGACCACGGCACCGCCCAGCGAGGCGACGATCTCGCCGCTCCCCCATCCCTCGGGATTGCCCCTGATCAGGCCGAAGATGAGCAGGAAGAGACCGCCCGAGAAGGTGACGAGCCCCGGCAGGTCGACCCGGGCTGCGTCCTGGGCTGCGACGTTCGCGAGGCGCACCTCGGTGAGGAAGATCGCCAGCACCCCGATTGGGATGTTCACGAAGAAGATCCATTCCCAGCCCAGGTGCTCGGTGATCACGCCGCCGACCAGCGGGCCGATCGCTACCGCGCCGCCGATCGTCGCGCCCCAGACCCCGAACGCCGTCGCCCGCTCCCTGCCCTCGAACTCCTGGCCGATCAGCGCCAGCGAGGTCGCGAACATCGCGGCACCGCCCACTCCCTGAAGTCCCCGGGCGAGGTTGAGCAGGGTCGGATCGCCGGAGATCCCGCACAGGAACGAGGCGAAGGTGAAGATGCCGAACCCGAAGGTGAAGACCCTTCGCCGCCCCAGCCGGTCGCCGAGCGAGCCGGCGGTGAGCAGGAACGCGGCGAGGGTCAGCGAGTACGCGTCGACCACCCATTGCAGGCTGGAGAGGCTCGCGTTGAGGTCGCGCTGGATGTCCGGCAGCGCGACATTGACGACCGTGATGTCCAGCAGCAGCATGAACGTCGCGATCGAGATCAGGATCAGGGTCCACCACTTGCGCTCCATCGATCGAACCCTAGAGATCGGCCGGTCTCGGCCCCACGCTCAGACGGCGAGGTGCCCGAACTTCTCGCGGATCCGCTGGTAGAAGCTCGTCCCCGGGAACTGGGCGAGGCGGCCGATTCCCTCGAGGAAGCGGACCTCGAGCTCCTCTCCCGAGCGGAGGACGCCGGCCTGCTCGCCGTCCACCGCGACGTCGACCGGCTCGCGCCCGGCTGCGTTGCCGACGTGCAGTACGTCGGCCGGCGCGACCACGAGCGCCCGGGCCGTCAGCGAGTGGGGCGAGATGTAGCTGACGACGTATCCCTGCACGCCCCAGGCCAGGATCGGGCCCTGGTTGGCGAGGTTGTAGCCGGTCGAGCCGACCGGCGTCGCGGCGACCAGACCGTCGCATCGGACATGGCCGACCTCCTCGCCGGCGATCTTGTAGCTGAGCTCGGCCACCCGGTCGTGCGGCCGGCGGGCGAAGCTGACGTCGTTGAAGCCGGCCAGCGGATTCCCGTCGATCTCGATCCCGAGGCCCGGCAGGGCGATCGTCTCGAACTCGCCGGCGAGCCCCCTCTCGACCCCCTCCTGCACCCGGTCGCGCTCGACCGCGGCGAGAAACCCTACCGTGCCGAAATTGACGCCCAGGACCGGCACCTCGCTGCGGGCGAAATGCCTCAGCGCGTGCAGGATCGAGCCGTCGCCCCCGAGGACGATGCAGAGGTCCGCCCGATCGGGAAGCGACTCGACCGGCTCGACGCCCGTGGCGGCATCGCCGTGCTTGCCGATCTCGGCGGGCGTCGCGACCAGCCTCCAGCCGGCCTCCCGGGCGCAGCGGGCGACCACCGCGACCGCGTCGCTCGCGGCCGGCGGGTGGGAGTGGGTGATGAGGGCGGCGATCCGATCCGAGCTCATCGCAAACCTTCGCGCTTCAAGGCTCCACCGCCCGGACGGCGGCCTCCAGATCGTCGGGCTCGTCCCCCTCCCCGCCGCACCAGACGAAGGTCTCGCGGTTGCCCTTCGGGCCGGGCAGATTGGAGGACGCGAAGCCCCGGACGGGCAGGCCGAGCCCTGTTGCGACCCGGGCGACGCCGAGGATCGCCTCACGCCGGTCCGCCGCGTCTCTGACCACGCCCTTCCGAACCCGTTCGCGCCCGAGCTCGAACTGCGGCTTCACCATGGCCAGCGCCTCGCCGCCCGGCGCCAGGCACGTCGCAATCGCCGGCAGGATCTTGGCAAGCGAGATGAAGGAGAGGTCGAGAACGGCGAGGTCGGGGGCAAAGGGAAGAACTTCCGGCCCCAGGTTTCGCGCGTTGAGCCTCTCGATCACGGTCACGCGTGAGTCCTCGCGAAGGCGCAGGTCGAGCTGGCCGTAGGCGACGTCGACCGCGACCACCCGGCTCGCCCCCCGCTGGAGGAGGCAATCGGTGAAGCCGCCGGTCGAGGCGCCGACGTCGAGGCAGTCGCGACCCGAGACGTCGATCTGAAGCTGCTCGAGGGCGTTGTCGAGCTTGATGCCGCCGCGAGAGGCGAAGCGCGGGCCTGAATCGACGATCAGCTCGGCCTCGGGGTCGACCAGCTGGCTCGGCCGTAGGGCGACGGGGCCATCCCCACCAACCCGGACCTCACCCGCGCGAACCGCGCCCGCAGCCGCCGATCTGGAGGGAAAGAGCCCCCTCTCCGCCAGAACCGCGTCGATCCGAGCCCGCTTCACGCGAGAAACCGTACAGCCGCAGGATTGGGCCCCGGTTCATCAAATCCTTCTGCAAGGTTTAGAAGATGCTTAGAACTGGGTAGGACCATGCTTGGACCGGTGGATTCGGGCGACGAGCCTGGCACCGGCAGGAGAGGACTGTGACCCCGCTCACACACAAATCGCACATATGTTCGTATTCTGGCTCAAGGATCGAACTAGAGAGGACGATGGACTGAAAAGACTTACCGGTTGGGCCTGGCACCGCCCACATGGTGCCGTCGACTCCCATCGACAGCACTCGCGGTGCGAAAGGGCTCACCTACCTCCCATCGATCCACATATATAGAGATACATATCTCTCCTCCCTGTAGTAACCCCAGAAACGCCCCGCCTCCCCGGCGGGGCGTTTTCTGTTGGTCTCCTCGGAATGCCCCGCGGAACCGTTTCATCGAGACCAGATCGGGAATCCAAACCCGAGCGGCGCTTTTCAGGACACAAGGGCCGATGTAGGCACTCCGAGCGGCGCGCAGGAGGTACGGGAGACATGATGTTCAGATGCAAGCGCTGCGGAAGCAGCTTTAGCCCGATCCGGGTTTCCGGTCAAAGCTGCCCGCGCTGTCGAGCACGCGACCGGGTTTCGGTTCCGCTGTTTCTTGAGATGAGCCCCTTCGGGGGATTCAAAGGGGGCAGCCCCGAGAACATCGATGCGGCGGATCGAGAGGACCCCGGTTAGTTCGTATCGAGGCGGCGCGGGTTAGCCTTTACGCCGTGAAGCGAGTTTGGGTACTCGCGGCGATGATCGGCCTGCTCGCCTCTGCAGCCCAGGCCCAGGCTCGCCTCGTTGCGTCCCGCGAAGACAGCGGCCGGCTCCCGACGGTGTCTCTCGGCGTCACCTTTGCCAATCCCAAGCCGCCACGGATCGAAGTGCGGGCGCAACCGCCCGACCGAGTCCAGATCCGTCGGGAAGTCCTATGCGTGAAGGAGTCCGGCAGCCGGTTCGAGGATCGAAAGATCCGCACCAAGCCGCCTTTCTCCGGACGGCTTGCCCTCACCATGAAGAAGCCGGTGGTTTGCAGCTTCGTCGTCGGGGTCCATTACGTCGAAGCCTCTGAACCGGACGGGAGCCCCAAGCGGGGCACGATCAAGCTCCGGCTCTATCGCTGATCCAGCGACTCGGCCGCCTGGGCCCCGCCGCCGACGATGCGGATGCCCCTGTTGTCGTTTCGGGGCGCTCGCCGCAGGCCGAGCTTGCGGAGCTGGCGCATTTTGCGCTGAAGCTTCACATACCGCTGCAGGGCCATTGCCTCATCGGAGTAGGCGTGGGCCTTTGCGTAGGCGTGCAATTCGTCGATCGAGTAGCCGTCGGAGGGCTCGTGCATGGCTTACCTGAAGAACGATCCGCGGCGGCGGGATTTCGCGCCGCGCCACGGTTGGCCAAAAGTACGAAAGGATCCATAGATGACGCGCGTGCGGGGGCTGATCGCAGCTGGGATCGCGACCGTGGCTCTACTGCTGGCAATGTCGCCCGCCGACTCGCGGATGAAGGACACCGGAGGCCCCGGGATCGTTCCCTTCGAGCTGAGCGGCGGCCAGGACCGCGCTGAAGAGATCATGTCCGAATGGGGCGACAGCGGCCAGGACGCGGCTCGGGAGTCCCTCTGGATCGACTTCGGCTTCCTGATCGCCTACGGGACGTTTCTCACCATCGCCCTCGTGTCGATTCGCGATCTGGCACGGGAGCGGGGCTGGCGGCGACTCGCCGCGATCGGTGGGGTCGTCGTCACCTTCGGCGCCCTCGGAGCCGGGTTCGACGCGCTCGAGAACGTTTGCCTGCTGCTCACCCTGGGCGGCGCGGGTGCGGCGTTCCCCGTCCTCGCGACGATTTTCGCGGTCTGCAAGTTCGCCCTGGTTGCGACCGCGATCGCCTACATCCTTGCCGGCCTGGCGACCAGACTCGGACGCCGCGGCCCCGCCGCACGACCCTCCTGAGTACCTCCAGTCGAGCGCTCGGACTCCGTCCAGTTGAGAGACGCGAACTGCGGGTAGATCAAGGGCATGCGGCTGTGTCTCTTCCCGACCCTGGAGGCGCCGAGCAAGGCGCGCGAAGGCCTGGCTCCCCTTGCCGAGCGGCTCGAGGACGATTCCCTCGCCGACCTACGGACGGTGATCAGCGAGCTGGTCACGATCAGCGTCGCGCATGGGGCCGCGGATCCGATCGACGTCCGCCTCCATGTCGGCCAGACCGAGTTGGAGGGCATCGTCCAGGACGGAGGCCCCGGCGCCAGAGCGCTGGCCAGGTCCCGGCAGAACCTTGACGACTCGCTGCAGCTTCGGATCGTCGACTCGCTGGTCGACGACTGGGGCACGAATCCCGGCGAAACCAGCGTCTGGTTCCGCATGCCACTCCATCCCGAGGAGTCCGGACGATGAAGACCGGCAAATGGGCGACGCTGCGGCGCACCGTCGCCGAGTTCCGCGAGGACGGGCTCACCTACTGGGCGGCAGCGCTGACCTACTACGCGCTGCTTGCCCTCTTTCCGGCTGTGATCGCGATGGTCTCGCTGATCGGGATCTTCGGCGACCCCGAGTCGACCACGAAGAGCCTGACCGAAATCGTCACTGAAATCGGGCCCGAATCGGCCGCCCAGACCTTCTCGGGCCCGATCGAATCGGTCGTCTCCGACCGGCGGACGGCCGGGTTCGCCCTCGTCCTCGGCCTGGCGGTCGCGCTGTGGTCGGCGTCCGGCTATGTGGGCGCCTTCATGCGCGCCTCGGCGGTGATCTACGAGGTCCCGGAGGGGCGGCCCTTCTGGAAGCTGCGCCCGCTCCAGCTCGGGGTCACGCTGGTGCTGATCGTGGCCGCCGCGGCGCTCGCGCTGGGCCTGGTTCTGACCGGCCCGATCGTCCACGCGGTCGCCGGACCGATCGGCGTCGGCGACGTGGCGATCACCGTCTGGAGCATCGTCAAGTGGCCGGTGATGGCGCTGATCTTCATCGCGATGGTCAACGTCCTCTACTACGCCTCGCCAAACGCGAAGCTGCGCGGCTTCAGATGGGTAACGCCGGGAAGCGTCGTCGCGATCGTCGTCTGGGCGGCGGCCTCGGCGGCCTTCGCGATCTACGTCGCCAACTTCGGCTCCTACGACAAGACCTACGGAACACTCGGGGGGCTTGTGGTCCTGCTGGTGTGGCTGTGGATCACCAATCTCGCGATCCTCTTCGGACACCAGCTGAACGCCGAGCGGGAGCGCAGCGCTCAGATCGATGAAGGCCTTCCCCACGCCGAGGAGGAGCTCCAGCTGGAGCCGCGGGACCTGCCAGCCGCGGGACATGCCGCGTCGCCCGGTGGCCGGGTAAGCGCACGGCAGAGATAAGTGCCTCTTCTCCCTGTAGTAACCCCAGAAACGCGCCGTTCGAAACGGGAACGAATCGTCTGCCACCAAAGAGGCCGGAGGAGGCTAACCGATAGAGACGTTTGATGCAAGCGCGTCCTTGATCAGTGCAGCGCGGGCTCGCCCGAGCGCAGCGCGGCGAGCACCCGCTCGGCCACCGAGGAGCCGGTCAGCCCGACCTCCTCACGCAGCAGCGCCGGCTTCCCGTGCGCCACATAGCGGTCCGGAAGGCCGATCCGCAACACCCGGGCACGTTCCCCCGGTCGATCGGCGAAGGCGTCCTCGAGGTGCTCCAGCACCGCGGAGCCGAAACCACCGGCGAGTACGTTCTCCTCGATAGTCACCACGAGCTCGTGGCCGATCGCCAGCCGCTCGATCAGCTCAGTGTCGAGCGGCTTGACGAAGCGGGCGTCGGCGACCGTGGGGGACATGTCGTGCGCGGCGAGGAGCTCCGCTGCCTGCCTCGCCACCGTCACGCCGTACCCGTAGCCCAGGAGGGCGACCCGCTCGCCGCTGTCGAGCACCTCGCCCGAGCCGATCGAGATCTGCTGCGGCTCCTCGGGCAGGGGAACGCCCTCGGCCGCGCCCCGCGGGTAGCGCAGCGCCGCCGGCCCCTGGTGGCCGATCGCCGTGTGGAGCATGTGCACCAGCATCGCCTCATCGCGAGGCGCCATCACGACGACGTTCGGGAGGGCCCTGAAGTAGGAGATGTCGAATGCTCCGTGGTGGGTCGGCCCGTCGTCGCCGACCAGTCCGGCGCGGTCCATCGCGAAAGTGACGTCGAGCTTCTGGAGGCAGACGTCGTGGATGACCTGGTCGTAGGCGCGCTGGAGGAACGTCGAGTAGATCGCGCAGACGGGCCGCGCGCCCTGCAGCGCCAGGCCGGAGGCGAGCAGGACCGCGTTCTGCTCGGCGATGCCGACGTCGTAGTACTGCTCGGGCACCGCATCGGCGAGCTTCTGCAACCCGGTCCCGCCCGCCATCGCGGCGGTGATCCCGACGACGCGCCGATCGCGCTCGGCCTCGGCGACGATCGCGTCGGCGAAGACCTGCGTGTACTGGGGCGGGGCGTCCGCCGCGGGGGGTTTCTCGAGGCGCTCCGGGGCAATCCTCTCTGGGGAATCGGACTCCCGCACCGCCACCAAGCCCTCCCTCGGGGTCGCGGGAGCAGGGGAGGCGGCGGGCTTTCCGTCGACGATCGAGTTCGGCTTTGCCGCGTGCCATTTCTCCATTCCCTCGAGACCGCCCTCCTCGGCCGGGCCGAACCCCTTGCCCTTGACGGTCTGGATGTGGACGACGACCGGACGGTCAGCCTCGAACGCCTCGCGCAATGCCTCACGCAGCGCGGCCACATCGTGGCCGTCGATCACGCCCATGTAGGCGAGGTCGAGCTCCTCGAAGAGGAGCCCCGGTGCCCAGTAGGCCTTGATCGCGGACTTGATCTCCGGACCGAGCCGTTCGATCCGCTTGCCGAGCCCCAGCGGCAGCCTCGTGAGGCGGTCCTCGACCCCCTCGCGGGCGTGGTAGAGGCGGGGGTTGAGCCGGATCCGATTGAAATACCGCGAGAGCGCCCCGACGTTGGGAGAGATCGACATCCCGTTGTCGTTGAGGACGATCACGATCGGCGTCTGCAGGCCGCCGGCCGCGTGCAGTGCCTCGTAGGCGACGCCGCCGGTGAGGGCGCCGTCCCCGATAACCGCCGCGACCCTGCCGTCCTCCCCGATTCCCTTGCGCATCGCCTCCTTGAGGCCGACGGCGTAGCCGATCGACGTCGAGGCGTGACCGGCGCCCATGATGTCGTGCTCGGACTCGAAGATCGAGCAGAACGGGGCAAGTCCCCCGTACTGGCGGATCGAGGGGAGCGCGTCACGGCGCCCGGTGAGGATCTTGTGCGGATATGCCTGGTGACCGACGTCCCAGAGGATCTTGTCGCGCGGCGAGTCGAGCAGGCTGTGGAGGGCGACCGCGAGCTCGCAGGTGCCGAGGTTGGCGCCGAAATGGCCGCCGATCTGGCCAATCGTGTCGATGATGTAGGCGCGCATCTCCTGCGCGACGCGCTGAAGCTGCTCGTCGTCGAGCCCGTGCAGGTCCGCCGGACCCTCGATCGCCCCGAGCAGCGGGCGGGCCGCCTCCTCGGGGCTCTTCGACTTGTCTGGGGTCTCGCTCATTCGTTCCTGGTGAAGATGTAGTCGGCGACCTGCCTCAGGTCGTCGGTCTCGCCTCCCGCCTCCGAGAGCGCGGCGACCGCCTTCGCGTGTGAGTCGGCGGCGAGCTCTCGCGCGCGCTCGAGGCCGTAGAGGCTGACGTAGGTGAGTTTGCCATGTCGCTCGTCACTTCCGTGCGGCTTGCCGAGCTGCTCGTCGCTACCGACCACGTCGAGGATGTCGTCCACGATTTGGAAGAGGACGCCGAGCTCGCCGGCGAACCGGCGATACGGAATTGTCTCAGCTTCCACGAGTCCCGCAAGGATGAGAACGACGGTGATCGACGCGGCGATCAGGCGACCGGTCTTCAGCGCATGCAGCTCGCGCAGGCCGTCCGCGCCCTCGGCCGTCTCCGAGACGTCCACATACTGGCCTCCGACCATCCCCCCGACCCCGGTCGCGCCGCTCAGCTCGCCCAGCCCGGCGAGGACCAGAGCCGGATCGCCCGGCTGCGAGCAGAAGAGGCGAATCGCCTCGGCGAAGAGCCCGTCCCCGGCGAGAATCGCCACGTCCTCGCCGAACCTGACGTGCGAGGTGGGCTTGCCGCGCCGCAGCGCGTCGTCGTCCATCGCCGGAAGGTCGTCGT
Source organism: Solirubrobacterales bacterium (assembly GCA_036406595.1). GTDB lineage: Bacteria > Actinomycetota > Thermoleophilia > Solirubrobacterales > 70-9 > VRUE01. Next base: position 16,196 of record DASXAR010000011.1, read on the forward strand.
GAATCAGCGAGTAGGTATGGACCAGCTCTATCGCGCAGGCGACCGGCAGGAAGCTCCGTGGATCCGCCCCGATGGCCCGCGCGGTCGCCAGCGCCAGAACCGGCCGTACCCGCTTGCCGCCGGCCAGCAGCGAGTAGCGCATCGCCTCCTCCAGTCCCTCGGTGGCTGGCTCCGTCGAGAATCGCAGCGAGCGAAGCTCCTCCTCGACGAGCTCGCGCAGCTCCTCCGGGTAGCTCATCCAGAGTCGGCCTCGCGGCTGCGGCGGTTTGCCTCCTCCACCGCCTCGGCCGAGAGCTCCGCGGCCTCGCGCGCCAGTAGCGCAGCCCGCTCGTCGCCGGCATCCTCGCCCTCCAGCTCGGCGGCGATCTCGCCAAGCCGGTCCGCTATCTCGCGCAGCCGGCTCACCCCACACGCTCGCGGGCGATCGCGCCAAGGACCCCGTTGACGAAGCCCGGCGCGTCTGCGCCGCAGTACTCCTTCGCGACCTCGACCGCCTCGTCGATCGCGACCTCCGTCGGCACGTCACCGCTGTGCTCGATCTCGTATAGGGCCACCCGCATGATGTTCCGCTCCAGCGGAGCGATCCGCTCGAGCTCCCAGCCCCTGGCATGGGCGGCGATCGCCGCGTCGAGCTCCTCCCGGCGGGCATCCACCGCCTTTGCCAGATCGCGGGTGAACGGGCGCGCGCCGGCCAGCAGCTCCTCGAGCGGGCGCCCCGTGACATCCCGCTGGTAGCAGGCGAAGATCGCGTCGCGGCGCTGGTCGGACCTTCGCATCCGCTCTATTCTCGCGCTTCGGCCGACTGCGGGCGCTCAGGCGCGGGAGACGTACTCGCCGCTGCGTGTATCGACGCGGACCCTCTCCCCCTCCTCGATGAAGAGCGGCACCTGGACCACCACGCCGGACTCCAGGGTCGCCGGCTTGTTTCCGCCCCCCGAAGCGGTGTCCCCTTTCACGCCGGGGTCGGTCTCGGCAACCTTCATCTCGACCGCGCTCGGGACCTGCACGTCGCTCGGCCGTTCGTCTACGAAGAGCACGTCGACCTCGTCGTTTGGCAACACCCAGCGTATTGCCTCGCCAACCACCTCGCGCGGGATCTCGATCTGCTCGTAGTCTCCGGTGTCCATGAAGACCGCAGCCTCGCCGGAGTCGTAGAGGTACTGCATCTTCCGCGACTCTGTGTGCACCGGCCTGAACTTCTCGCCGGCCCGGAAGGTCTTGTCCTGGACGCTGCCGTCTTCGATCTTCCGCAGCCTGGTCCGCACGAAAGCACCCCCCTTGCCCGGCTTGACGTGCTGGAACTCGAGGATCTTGAAGATCGCCCCATCGATCTCGATGTGCGAGCCGTTCTTGAATTGGTTGGTGGAGATCACGGCCGCGCAGGGTACCGAGCCGGGGTTGGCGGCGCTTTCGATCACGTATCATGGCCCACAGGGATGAGGAGAGTGCAGGGGACATTCGCCGCGCTGCTGGCAGTCCTGCTCGTGGCCGCCGCCGTCGCCTTCGCCGAAGAAGGCCCGACGCGAGACGAATACGTGAGCCAGGTCGAGCCGATCTGCAAGAGCAACGCGGCAGCGAACAAGAAAATTCTCAAGGGCGCCCGGACCAAGGTGCGCCACGGCCAGCTGCGGCAGGCGAGCGGCCAGTTCTTCCGCGCGTCGACGGCCTTCGGCAAGACGGTCGGCAAGATCGAAAGGGTCGCGAGGCCGGCCACGGACGACGCCCGGCTTCAGAAGTGGTTCAAGTTCCTGCGAATCGTTCAGGAAAAGCTGCGGATGATCGGCAAGGCGCTGAAGGAAGAGAACAAGGTCAAGGCCTCACATGAATCGATCCGGGCCGAACGGAGCGCCAATGCCGCCAACAACGTCGGCTCCATCTTCAAGTTCCACGAATGCCATCTGAGTCCGTCGCGGTTTTCGTAGTCAGCGCCTCGGCGGCGCCGCCGGCCAGAACGCGTCGCACCAGGCCGGGCGCGAGCACCCGGACCACCGCGGCCAGCGCGTAGGGGCGCGGCACGTAGCGCTCGGCCCTCCCCCGAAGGCCGGTGTCGACGATCGCCTCCGCCACCCGCTCGGGCTTGGAGACGATCCATCGGGTGAGGGCGCGTTGCCGCAGCTCGGTCGCCGGGAATCCCTCGGTCGCGATGAATCCCGGCAGGACGAGGCCGACGTGGACCCCGTGCGCGCGCTCCTCCGTGTAGAGCGAGTCGCTCCAGCCGATCAGCGCGAACTTGCTCGCCGAGTACGCGCCGGTGCGGGCGCGGGCAACGCGCCCCGCGGTGCTGGCGACGTTGACGATCGCGCTCGGCGAAGAGCCGCGAAGCAGCGGAAGCAGCGCCTCGGTCAGCCGTACGACGGCGTCGAAGTTGAGGTCCATGTGGCGCTTCACGTTGGCGTGGCCGGCCTCGCCAAAGCTTCCGCGCCAGGACGACCCGGCGTTGTTGACGAGCAGGTCGAGCCTGCCGCCGTGATGCTCCTCGAGGTGCGCCCGGATGCGCGCGGGCGCGTCATCTGCGGTGAGGTCGGCCGCCACGTGGCTCGCCGGGCAGGGCAGCGCGCCTGCCAGCGCCCGCAGCCGGTCCTCGCGGCGGGCGACCAGCACCAGGCCGCCGATCCCCGCCTCCGTCGCCAGCCGCCGTGCGGTCGCCTCGCCGATCCCGCTCGAGGCGCCGGTGACCAGCGCAATCTTGCTCGCTTGCTCCGCGCTCATCGCATTTCCTCGCGCCTCACTGCCGCTCAACGGTATTCGAATGCTCGACTGGCGGACGAGTGTTCGACTCGACATACTCCTTCGGCATGTCGGAGACGCCATCACTGCTGGACAGGCTGCTGCGCATCGGCGCCCCGTCGGGGCACGAGGCGCCGGCGGCCGCGGCCTGGCGCGAGGAAGCCTCCTTCGCCTCGCTCTCGACGGACGGAATCGGCTCCTCGATCGCGCGGGTGGGTGACGCCAAGCCGCTGCTGGCGGTGGTCGGGCACATCGACGAGATCGGCCTCGTCGTCACCCACATCGACGAGAAGGGGTTCCTCTGGTTCGCCCCGATAGGCGGCTGGGACCCCCAGATCCTGGTCGGGCAGCGGGTCGAGGTCCATGCCCGTGAGTCCGCGGTGCCCGGCGTCGTCGGCCGCAAGCCGATCCACCTTCTCGATGCCGACCAGCGCAAGAAGGTCGTGGAGCTGAAGGGACTCCACATCGACATCGGTGCCGCCGACCGCGACGAGGCGGCCGAGATCGTGCGGATCGGCGACCCGGTCGTGGTCGCCGCCGAGCCCCAGCCGCTGGCCGGCGGGCGCCTCGTCTCGCGGGCAATGGACAACCGCCTCGGCGCCTACGTGGCGCTCGAGGCACTGCGGCGCTGCCACGAGCGCGGCTCGCTCCAGGGCAGCTTCGCCGCCGTCGCCGCCGTGCAGGAGGAGATCGGGCTCTACGGGGCGCGCACCTCTGCATTCGAGGTCCGGCCCGACCTGGCGATCGCGATCGACGTCACGCACGCGACCGACGCTCCGGGCATCGACGAGAAGCAGGAGGGAAGCCACGCGCTGGGCTCCGGGCCGGCGATCGGACGGGGCTCGACCCTGTCGCCGAAGGTCTTCGAGCTGCTCGTGGAAACCGCCGAGGAGGCCGAGATAGAGCACACGATCGCCGCCAGTGGGCGCGGCACCAGCACCGACGCCGACGCGATCCAGATCTCCCGCTCAGGGGTGCCGACCGGGCTCGTCTCGATCCCCCTCCGCTACATGCACTCGCCGGTCGAGCTCGTCGACCTAGCCGACGTCGAGGCGACGGTCGAGCTGATCGCCGCCTTCGCCGCCAGGCTCGACGCCGACGTCGACCTGAGCCGCTGAGCAGCGGCGACCGGCCAGGATGACCGGGCCGCCGGGGTCAGTCGACGGCGCGCAGCTCCTTCGGCAGGCTGCTGAGGTTTCGGAGCCTGTCCTCCCCCACCACCACGAGGTCCTCGATCCGCACCCCGACCTCGCCGGGCACGTAGACCCCGGGCTCGATGGTCACCACTTCCCCCGCGGCGAGGACATCCTCGGAGCGCGGCGATACGCGCGGAGCCTCATGGACCTCGAGCCCGACGCCGTGCCCAAGACCGTGGCCGAAGCGCTCGCCGTGCCCGGCGGCCTTGATCACCTCGCGCGCGACGGCGTCGAGCGCCTCCCCCCCGATCCCGACCGCCACCGCGTCGAGCGCCTTCGCCTGCGCCTCTAGCACAAGCTCATAGACCTCCCGCGCCGCTCCGTCCGGCTCGCCCACCGCCAGGGTGCGGGTGCCGTCCGAGCAGTAGCCGTCCAGCTTCGCGCCCATGTCGAAGACGACCAGGTCGCCCGGCTCGATCTGTCGCTCGCCCGGCTCGGCGTGGGGAAGCGCCCCGTTCGGGCCCGAGGCGACGATGGCGGGGAATGACGGCTCGCCACCGAGCTCGCGGATCCGCGCTTCGGTGGCGGCCGCGACGTCGCGCTCGCTGCGGCCTCCGAGACCGCGATCCAGGGTCCAGAGCCACGCCTCGTCGGCGAGCGCGCTTGCGGCCTCCATCGCCTCGAGCTCGGCGGGATCCTTGACCCGGCGCAGCTGCTCGACCATCCCCCCAGCCGCGACCAGCTCGACCCCCTCGGCCAGTTTGCCCTCGAGGCGGCCGAGCGTCCGCACCGCCACGTGATCGTCCTCGAACCCCGTGCGCCCCTCGAGCCGCTCGGCTATGCCGCCGAGCCAGTCGTCCCTTACGGTGACCACCTCCCATCCATCGACCTCCTCCGCCGCCCGCTCGGTGTAGCGGAAGTCGGTCAGGAAGACTCGGGCCTCCGGACCGCAGATGCAGGCGCCGTTCGTGCCGGTGAACCCGGTCAGGTAGCGGACGTTTACGAGGTTCGTGACCAGCGCCAGATCCAGCTCGCGCTCGGCAAGCAGCCCGCTCAGCCGGTCTCCGCGGCTCCCCATCTCAGCCGGTGCGAGCGCCCAGCTCGCGGGAAAGGACCTCGAGCGCCTCGCGGTAGCCCTCCGGGCCCTTGCCCGAGAGCTTGGCGATCACCAGCCCGTCGAAGACCGAGACCCGGCGCCACTCCTCGCGCGACTCGACGTCGGAGAGGTGGACCTCGACCGCCGGCACGGCGGCGAGGGCGAGCGCGTCACCGATCGCCCGGCTGTAGTGGGTCCAGGCTCCCGCGTTGATCAGCGCGGCGTCCGCAAGCTCGGGGACGCGGTGCAGGTATTCCGCGAACTCGCCCTCGGCATTGGTCTGGAAGAAGAGCGTTTCGAGGCCCAGCTCCCGTGCCCATCCCTCGATCCTGCGCTCCAGCTCGAATAGGGAGAAGCCGCCGTAGACGTCGGGGTCACGGCGCTCGAGCACGTCGAAGTTGACCCCGTGCAGGACGGCGACCCGGTTATGAGACGTGCTCATCCATGACCTCCCGCCTCATCGCAGACCCTCCACGGCGGCTCTGACCTTAGCCGGGTCGAGAATCTGCCCGGTCTGCGGCTCGCCCGGTCTCGGGAGGAGGACGAAGCCGACCCCCGCGGCGGTCCGCTTCTTGTCGCGCTCGAGTGCCTCGACGATCGCGTCGGTGTCGAGCGAGGCATCGAGCGACACCGGCAGGTCGTGGCTGCGGAGGATCGCCTCCGTCTCCTCGCGCAGGTCCGGGGCGCCGGAGAGATCCAGCGCCGCCAAGAGCCCCAGGCCCACGGCCTCGCCGTGCCGGTAGCGCGAGTAGCCGCTCGCCGCCTCGATCGCATGGCCGATTGTGTGACCGAGGTTGAGCGTGGCGCGCGGGCCCGCGTCGCGCTCGTCGGCGGCGACGACCTCGCACTTGAAGCGGGCGCAGGCAAACACGACCTCCCCCATTGCCGTGGCGTCGAGCGAGCCCATCGAGCGCACTCGATCCCAGAGCTCCCCTCCCGCCAGCAGTCCCGTCTTCAACACCTCGACGAAGCCGGCCGCGAGCTCCTCGCGCGGCAGGCTGGCGAGCATCGACGTATCGGCGAGCACCGCGGCAGGGAGGTGGTAGGCGCCGGCGTAGTTCTTGCCCTCGGGGATATCGACCCCGGTCTTGCCCCCGTATGCGGAGTCGACCTGGGCGACCAGCGTCGTCGGCACCTGCACCACGGGCACGCCGCGCTGGTAGACGTGGGCGCAGAAGCCGGCCAGGTCCCCGACCACGCCGCCCCCGAGAGCGACGAGGTGGTCCTCGCGGGTCATCCCCGCGCGGGCCAGCTCGCGCAGGAGCCGCTCCGCTTCGGGCATCGTCTTCGCCGCCTCGCCCGGGGGCGCCTCGAGCCGCGCCGCGAGCGGCTCCAGCCGCTCGGCGTAGAGCGGGCCGACGGAGGCGTCGGTGACGCAGAAGCGGCGGCCCTCGAGCGGCCACCAGCCGGACTCCAGGACGCCCGGACCGCAGAGGACGGGGTACTCGCCCGACTCGCTCGCCGCCCACAGCAGGCGGGTCCCCTCGGGCATCTGGAGCAGGGCGCGAACCGCGGGCAGGGCGCGCCTGATCTGGTCGCGGTCTCCCGCCGGCAGGATCGCGTCGGCGAGGCGCTCATACAGCGGCAGCCTCACCCCGAGAAGCGTCGTCACATCGTCGACGCTGCGCGCCAGCGGGCGGCTCGTCCCGGCGATCCGGGTCCAGGCCTGCGGCGCGTCGATCTGAAGCCAGACCACGACGTGGCGGCCCAGCGCTTCCCGAACGCGCTCGGATAGGACGCTGCCCCCGCCGAGCGCGATCGCGCCCCCGTCGGCCGTCTCGAGCAGCTCGCCCACGATCTCCGCCTCACGCGCGCGGAATGCCTCCTCGCCGTCCTCGGCGAAGGCGTCGGCGATCGACTTTCCCAGCGCCCGCTCCATCAGGTCGTCTATCTCGGTAGTCACCATCCCCACCTCTCGGCAGGCGGCGAGGGCGGCCGACTTGCCCGCCCCCATGAACCCGATGAAGACCAACGAGGGCCGCCTCCTCTGCTCCCGCTCGCTCGCGCTCATCACCCCCGGCGGCCTCGCTCGCTCGCTCCCGCGTCCGGGGGCGGCCCGGTGTCGCTCACGAACGCCAGTCTATTCGGGCTCTGTAGGCGTCGATCGCCGCGAGGACGTCGTCGATGTGGTCGCCACCGAACTTCTCGCGGTAGCAGCTCGCGAGGGTCAGGCAGACCATCGCCTCGGCGACGACCGCGGCGGCGGGGACGACCGTGGAGTCGGTCCGCTCGCGCAGCGCCTCGGCCGGCTGCTTCGTCTCGGTGTCCACCGAGCGCAGCGGCTTGGTCAGGGTCGAGATCGGCTTGATCGCGGCCCGCACCGAGAGCGGCAGGCCGTTGGTCATCCCGCCCTCGAGGCCGCCGGCATGGTTTGTCTCGCGGAAGTAGCCGCGCTCTTGCGACCAGAAGATCTCGTCGTGGGCCTCCGAGCCGGG
>DASXAR010000012.1:0-60150 GCA_036406595.1 Solirubrobacterales bacterium
AGCAGACCGAGGAGCAGAAGCGCGCCAACCGCCTGCGTGGCCTCCGCCGCGACGATCCCGAGCAGGACCAGGAAGGCGATGCCGAGCGCCCTCACCGGCACCCCCAGCCCTCGCGCGACCTCGGGATCGAGAGAGGAGAGGAGCAGGGGTCGTGCCAGGCCGAGCAGGCCCATAGCGGCGAAGACGGCGAGCGCGACCGCGAGACGGGTGTCGGCAGCGGAGAGGCCGAGGATCGAGCCGAAGAGGACACGCACCGCCGCGGTGCTGTTGGAGCCACTCGCGGTGGCGATGAAGATCGAGAGGAAGAAGGCGCCAAGGCCGAGGATCCAGGCGAAGACCGACCCGATTACGACGTCGTCGGGCCTGGCGCTGCGCCCGAGCAGCCCCATGCCCGCGGCGACTCCGACCGTGACGACGAAGAGGCCGAGCCTGATGTCGACCCCCGCCGCTGCCGCCGCCAGAGCGCCGGTGAAAGCGACGTGGCTGAGGGCATCCCCAGCGAAGACCTGGCTGCGCAGGACGACGAAGTAGCCAACCAGGCCGCAGGCGAGGGCGACGAAGGTGCCGGCGAGAAAAGCGTTGCGCATGAACTCGTGGGCGAACATCAGGCAGCCTCCGCCTCGAGCGCCGCTCGCGGCCCTCGGCGACGCACAGCACCGATGCTGAGCCTCACGAAGATGTAGAGGCCGAAGGAGAGGCTCGTCACCCAGAAGCCGACCGGGTAGGGAGAGAAGAAGGCGATCGTCAGCCCCACCCAGGTGACGGCGAGGGCGATCGCCACCGAGAGCGCCAGGCCCCAGCCCGTGCGGGTGGTGAGCTGCTGCGCGCTCGCTGCCGGCGTCACCAGAAGGGAGAAGACGAGCAAGGCGCCGGTGATCTCGGCGGTTGCGGCGACGGTGAGGCCGAGCAGAAGGAGGAAGGCGAAGTCGAGCAGGCGGGTGGGCACCCCGGCGGCGCGGGCGACGGCGCCATCGACGGAGGCGAAGAGGAGCGGGCGGCCGATCGCGGCGAGGGCGAGCAACGCGGCGATCGCGATCCACAACAGGGTCTGCACCTGGCCGGCGGTGATCCCGAGGAAGGTTCCGAAGAGAAGCGCCTCGAGACTGGAGAGCTGGCCGCCGTAAAGGACGACGAAGAGGTAGCCGAGACCGAGGCCAACGGCCTGCAGGGTCCCGATCGCCGCCGACTCGTTGGCCCCTCCCGGCCTGCCGCCGGGCCGACTGACGAGCGCCAGGAGCAGCGCCCCCAGCCCGCAGGTGCCGAAGTAGCCGAGCGCCAGCGGCAACCCGGCGAGAGTCGCCCCGGCGGCGCCCGGAAAGGCGATCACGGCGAGCGTGTGACCGGCGAAGGTCTGTCGCCGCAGGACCATGAACCAGCCGATCGCGCCGGCCATCAAGGCGACGGTGGTCCCCGCCCACAGGGCGTTGACCATGAACGGATATTCGGTCATCTGTTCGACGTCGACAACCGGGTTCGGCGAGAGGCCGGCGAGCAGGAGAGTCATCAGGCGTCCGCCGGTCCGTGGTGGTGGCCGTGGTGGGAGGGCGGCTCCGGCGTGCCGACCACCACCAGGCGCCCGTCGGAGGCTTCCAGCACCTCGATCGGCGCCCGGTAGAGGTCGCTCAGCGTCGGCCCGTCGATCACCTCTCGCGGTGGCCCTTCGACGCAGCGCCCGTCGGCGAAGTAGACGACCCGGTCGAGGTAGGGAAGGATCGGGTTGACGTCGTGGGCGACCAGCAGGACGGTGACACCCTCGCTCTCGCAGATCCGCTGCACGAGCGCCGAGACGGCGCCCTGGTTGGAGAGGTCGAGGCTGTCGAGCGGCTCGTCGAGCAGCAGCAGTTGCGGCCGCCGCACCAGCGCCTGGGCGATCAAGAGGCGCTGCTGCTCGCCGCCGGAGAGCGAGCCGATCGGCCGCGAGGCGTAAGAGGAGGCGCCGACCAGCTCGATCATCTCCTCGACCCGCTCCGCAGCGCGGCGACCCGAGGGGCTGAGCCGGGCCGGCAGCGGCAGGCCCCAGCGGTCGCCGTCGAGCCCGAGTCGCACGATCTCGCGCCCCCGAATGCGGGTCGCCGAGTCGAAGCTGCGCCGCTGCGGCAGGTAGCCGATCCGCGCCCGCGCCACCCCCGGTCGCTCGCCCAACACGGTCGCGCTGCCCTCGCTCAGCGGCAGCAAGCCGAGGAGGACGTCGAGCAGGGTCGACTTGCCGGCGCCGTTGGGGCCGAGGACGGCGACGAACTCGCCCTGTCCGATCCGCAGGTCGACCCCCGACCAGATCGTGCGGGTGCCGCGGCGAACCGCGGCACCCGCAAGGCGCATGGACTCCTCTCCCGCAGGTGCGGGAACGAGCGGCTTCGTTTCGGCAGCAGCCTCCGTGATCAGCTCCCTCCGGCTTCCCCGAGAGCCTTCTCGATCCCCTTCAGCTCGCGCACCATCCATTCCTCGAAGCTAGCCCCTTCGGGGGTCATCGTCTCGGTCACGGTCGCGATCGGGATTCCCGCCGCTTCGGCTTCTTCGTTTAGCCGCTTGACGTCGGGGGTCGCGTTCTGGCTGTTGTAGACCCAGACCTTGATCTGCTTGTCCTTGAGCTGTTCGTCGGCGGTCGCCTTCTCCTGCGGGGTCGGTTCGGTGCCCTCGGCGATCCCGTCCATGAAGCCCTTGGGCGTGATCAGCTTCAGGCCGAGCGAGGGGGCGAGCGGTTCGAAGATCGACTCCGAGGCGCCGACCGGAGTGCCGGAATACTTGGCCTTGATGCCTTCGATCAGTTCGTTGTATTCGGCGAGGCCTTCGGTTTCGAAGGCTCCCTTCTGCTGGTCGAAGTAGGAGTCGTTGCCGGGCAGCGCCTGCTTGTAGTCGGCGACGATCTGGTCGATCACCTTGTGGACCGAGATCGGCGAGTACCACTGATGCGGGTTGTCGCCATCTGAGAGGCCGAGCACTTCCCCCACCGTGAGTTCGGCGCGGTTTTCATCGGGGCTGGCGGCGAGCAGTTTCGAGGCCCATTCGTCGTAGCCGATCCCGTTGACGATCGACATTTCCGCCCCGGCCAACGTCTTCGCGTCTTCTGAGGTCGGTTCGTAGTCGTGCGGGTCCGCGGCGGGGTTGGTGATGATGTTGGTCACCTCGACCTCTTTGCCTCCGAGCTGTTCGGCGATCGAGCCCCAGAAGTCCTCGGCGGCGACCACCTTCAGTGAGCCGCCGGAGCCGCTCGACCCCGACGCCGTGGAGTTCGAGTCCGAGCCACCGCCGCAACCCGCGACCACGACGGCGGCGATGGCGAGAAGCGCCAGAAGGGGGACGAAGAAACGAGGACGCAAATCCGGCATTGGGTCTCCTTGGTCTTGTCTCGAGGATTCGGGCTCGGGCCTCGCGCCCTGCCGCTGTTGCGGCGAGAGACTAACACGAGAATGAGAATTGTTCTTTTTCCTATCTCGGCTAAATCTTGACGCCCGCTTGGCAGGCGCACGGCCTCAGGGTCGCGCCATGAGGTAGCGGCAGAGCATCGCCACCGTCTCCGCCGCATAGGCGTCGGCTCGCGACCGGGTCGAGGATGGATCATCGTGTAGTGCGCAGCCGGCCGAGAGCCATGGCGTCCACGTCACAGACTAGACTGCGACTCATTATCGCTCTGGTCGAACGTCGCCAGCACTCGCTACTCGCCCACTGGCAGGCCCGCCTCGGTCTGGGCTCCTACCTGGTCGAGTTGGAGCGGGTCTCGCCCTTCTCGGTCTGCGACGAGCTCTGTCGGGTCGGCAACAGCCTGGTCGGCGTCGTCTGCGATCGCGAGCGGCGCGAGGCGACGATCTTCCATACCCGCCGGCTGACTCGTGCCGACATCGTCCATGAGCTCTTGCATGTGAGGCATCCCGAATGGACCGAGGCGGAGGTGAACGCCGCCACCGATCGACTGCTCGCCCCTGGGGGGACGAGGATACGAGGAGAGGAGCACCGCGATGGAGATCCAGTTCTACGATGTGAAGACGCGCCAGAAGGTCGGCGTGCCGGAGTCGGACCTACGCAAGACCAAGTTCACGAAAGAGACGAAGGACGGGGGCACCAGGACCACCTACGCCTTGCTCGCCACCCATGATGGCCGCAAGCTGATGAAGTTCTGCAGCAAGGCCGACTGGGAGGCGCTGGCGGTGCCCGAGGAGTAGAGAACCGAAATGGGATGTCGCTCAGGCACCAGCTTCGAGATCAGCCGCCAGCCCTTCTACGCCCTGGCCGCCCTCGTGGTAGACGAGGATCGGGACCGGGCCGGTGCGCGGCTGCCAGTCGCTCTGAGGACGTGCGTTTCGGACCAGCTCGGTGTGACGTGCGCTGCCGTGTGAGGGTCGGCGAGGGGGCTGCGAGTTGTGACTGGAAGCGTCGGGGGGACCGCTCGAGGAGCTTAAGGCCGGCAAGGGCGAGCACGCCAAGCAGGGCCAGGGCTGCGATCAGCCGGCGACGGCGCGTAACCCGGAGCCCGGCGCGCCTGCGCCCGCCGCTCTGCCAGTCGCTCGGGTGAGTGCTCGTCCGTAGCGCTGGCAGCCTACCCGAGGGAGATGCGGATGCCCTTGGTCATCGGCTCTGCTCATCGTGAAGAATCCGGACAAATGACCAGCTCCATCCCGAGCCCGTCATCGAGTGGCTTTCAGCTTGGGCCGTTCGACGTCCACATCTACGGGCTGATGTACGTGGTCGGGCTGGTGGCGGCGGTGGCGATAACCATTCGGCGCTGGGAGGCTCAAGGCGGCTCGCGCGCAACCGTCTACGACGTGGCGATGTGGGGCTTCCCGGCTGGGGTGATCGGCGGACGCCTCTACTTCGACCTGACCAGCTCGGGCGAAGTGCCGGCGCACTGGTGGGGGCCGTTCGCGGTCTGGGACGGCGGCATGGGTATCTGGGGCGGAATCGCTTTGGGCACGATCGTCGGTATCTGGCGCCTGCGCCGAGCGGGCGTCTCTGTCGCAGCCTTCATGGACGCCGCCGCACCGGCACTCCTGGTCGGCCAGGCGATCGGCCGCGTCGGCAACTACTTCAACCAGGAGCTCTTCGGCGGACCGACGAGTTTGCCCTGGGGGCTGGAGATCTCACCCGCGCACCGGCCCACGGGCTACGAGAGCTTCGCCACCTTCCAGCCCACCTTCCTCTATGAGCTGGTCTGGAATCTGGCGCTAGCCGGCCTTCTCGTGTGGCTCGGCAATCACCGCCGAATCCGGCCGCCGGGCCTCTTCGCGCTTTATGTCGCCGGCTATTCGGGCTTCCGCATCTTCGAGGAGTCACTGCGGGTCGACCCCGCTCACCACATACTCGGCCTGCGCCTCAATTTCTATGTCGCCGCACTGCTCTGCGTTGGGGGCATCGTCTGGTTCGCCTGCAGCCAGGGCTGGCGTCCGACGTGGAGGCAGGCGCGCCGGGGCGGAGCGCTGATGCTCGCGGGCGGGATGCTGGCCTTGTCGGGATGCGGAGGGTCGGAACGCGCGGAGGCCAATCCGAAGGCACCTAACCCACGCACTACCGACCGCACGAACCCGAGGCCGTCGCCCGGCGCCTGGCCTTCGGCGTGGTCGAGGTGATCTGGGCCGGCAACCGCTACCGGCATTCGACCTAAGCGCTTTGCGACCCCCGCTCGCAGCAGTCGTCCTCGCAGAACCCGGCCCCGTCGAGAGGAGAGCTGACGCAGCAGCCCTCGCCCCGCCAAGCCTCGCGCCCCTCCTTGACCGCGACGGCGGCGATCAGCAGGCCGACCAGCGGGTCGAGCCACCAGGCGCCGATCAGCGCGTTCCCGACCAGGCCAATGAAGAGGGCGGCAGCAAGGTAGGCGCAGAGCATGTTCTGGCGGCCCTCGCCCTTGGTCGCCGCCGAGCCGAGCTGGTCGGCCAGGCGTTCCTTGGCGATACCGAGCATCGGCATCAAGATCACCGAGCCGAGCGCCAGAGCGATCCCGACCCAGCTCACCGCCGCGCGCTCGCCGGTGAGGAGCGCCTTCACCGACTCGAAGCCGACATAGGGGGCAAGGAGGAAAAACTGCACGGCGACGAGGCGCTGGGCGCGCTGCTCAGCCGCGTGGGAGAAAACGCGGTGGCCGGTGAAGCGCCAGATGATGATCACGCTCGCGACGCCCTCGATCACCGAGTCGAGGCCGAAACCGACGAGCGCGATCGAAGAGGCGACAATGCCGGCGGTGATCGCCACCGCTCCCTCAATCGTCATCCAGCCGAGCGAGAGCCAGGAAAGCAGCCGCACGCGGGCCGCGAGCTGCTCGTAGCGCTCTCGCGAGACGATCGCGAGGGGAGGCGAGGCGGCCGGTGCGGCGGGCTGGAGGATCGGCAGCTCGATTGGATTCACGGCACCGCGATCCCCTGCGCCGAGACCGCGGCCAGCAGCGCTCGTCCCCGCCCGGTCAGCTCGTACATCACCATCTTCCCGTCGCGCTGGGAGCGGGCGAGCCCGGCGGTCTTGAGCAGGCGAGCGTGGTGGGAGACCAGGCGCTCATCGCGGCCGACGATCCAGGCTAGGTCGCAGACGCAGGCAGTCTCGCCGGCATCGAGCGCGAGGGCCACGGCCAGCCGCGTCGGATCGCCCAGCGCCTTCGCCCCGGCCGCCCACATCTCCAGCTCGTCGGGGTCCGGCAGCTCGCGCCGAACCCGCTCGGCCTTCGGCAGATCGAGGCAAAGCAGCTCACAGGTATCGGGCTCTTTCGGCACGCTCCGATCCTACAAACATTCGTATAGCTGTACGAATGTTCTAGATGGCGCCGAAGGTCCGGTAGCGATTCAGCGCGCTGCAATGGAGATCTTCGGGGTGTCCCGCTACATCGCGGTACCCGCCGCCCTGATCGCGATCTGGTCCGTCACCGTCCTTGGTAACTACACGCTGGCGGAGCGCGTTTGCCTGGTGATGGGCCTGACCTTCCTGGCTTATCCGATCGCGGCGTTCCTGGGACATCCCGGCGCCGGTGCGGTCTTCAGCAACATGCTGTGGCCGCACTTCCTGCACTCGACGGGCTTCCCGTGTGAGCACCAGCGCGCTGCAAGGCAGCAGAGCCTCGCCTCAGCGCAAGAGAACTCGGCAGCGCTTGAGCAAATCGTCAAGGGTCTTCGGCCGAAGGCTGCCGAGGCGACGACTGAGGCGCTCGTGCGAAATCGCGCGCAGCTGCTCGGGCATGGCGAAGCCGTCCTCTTTGAGACCACCCTCCGATGCTGGAATTGCCAGGTGCAGGGCGTTGCCAAAGTCGGTTCGCGTGAGCGGTACGGCGAGGGAGAGGCCGAGGCTCGTTTGGTTCAGCTGGTCGACCGACACGATCACGAAGGGACGGGACTTGGCCTGCTCCCTGCCTTTGGTCGGATCGGGGTTCGTCCAGTAGACGTCGCCCTGACGGGGCTTCGGCTCTACCACTCCGGTGCCGGCGCCTCAAAGCCCGACTCGAGCTCTTCGCCCTCGGCGCGATAGGCGGCGAGTGCCTTTGGGTCGCCGGCGAGCTTCTCGAACCCCGCGGCGATCTCGGCCAGCATCGCCTCCTCATCGGCGGCGCTGACGAGCTTCGCCACGACCTCGCCGGCGGGCTCGCCGCGGCGAAGCGCCAGCGCGTTCAGCCGATCGCGCGTCTGAGTCGGAACCCGGATGGTGGTGGTGTCCGCGGCAGCCATGTAGATACAAAGTCTACAACATCTTTGGGCCGACAAATCACGAATCGCATTGGCTCATGGGGGCTCGACCACCCGGATCCAGGAGGTCCAGCCCCGTTCCCAGCACCACGATTTGCAGGAGTTTTGCAGCCAGAAGAATCGTTCCCCCGATTGCTCCTGGCAAGTTCCATGCGGTACTAGAACATCAGAAGGGCCGATTTGCAGGACTTTAGGGTGGACGACCGGATTCGAACCGGCGACCGCCTGGACCACAACCAGGAGCTCTACCAGCTGAGCTACGTCCACCGCGCAGGGTCAATCTAGCGGCTCGCGGGCGGCGGGACCGATGTCACATCCGGCGGGGTCGGATCGTTGTATTGGTAGGAGCTGAGGACGATGGAGGCGCCTACCGACACCCGTATCGCGGGCCGGCCGCTGGTCGGGCGGTCGGTGGCGTTCTGGGGCATGTCGGCCACGCTCGGCCTGCTCCTCTTCGCCTCGAGCACCCCGTCGCCGCTTTACGTCGTCTACCAGCGGGAATGGGGATTCTCCGACATCACCTTGACCAGCGTCTTCGCCGTCTATGCGCTGGCCCTGCTCGCCTCGCTGGTCTTCGCGGGCTCGGTCTCCGACCAGATCGGCCGCCGTCCGGCGATCAGGTTCGCGCTGATCATCGAGATAGCCACGATGGTTCTCTTCGCCGAGGCCCGCGACGTCGGCTGGCTCTTCGCGGCGAGGATCGCGCAGGGAGTGGCCACCGGGATCGGCATGGGCGCGATCAGCGCCGCCCTGATCGACCTCCAGCCGGCCGACAGCCCCCGCCGGGGGGCGCTGATGGGCGCTGTCGCGCCCCTCACGGGGCTCGCGATCGGCGCGCTCGGGGCCGGCCTGCTGATCGAATACGGCCCGGATCCGACCCACTTCGTCTTCTGGCTGCTGGCCGGCGCCTTCGCCCTCTGCCTCCTCTTCGTCGCGGCCATCCCGGATCCGGTCGACGGCGTGCCGCTGAGGGTCGGAATGCTGCGGCCGAACGTCGAGGTGCCGCCCGCGCTGCGCGTCGCCTTCCTGGCGACCCTTCCATGCCTGATCGCCGTCTGGGCCCTCGGAGGGCTCGTCCTCTCGCTCGGCGGCTCGCTTACCGCAGGCGTCATCGGCGACGACAGCCATCTAGTGGGCGGCCTGCCGATCTTCGTCATGGCAGGCGTCAGCGCGATCATGTCGGTCAGGCTCCGCAACGCCCACGCCCGCGCCACAGCGCGGGGCGGCCTGGCGGCCCTCGTCGCCGGGCTGGCGGTTGTGTTGCTCGGACTCCAGGTCGGCTCGATAGCGATCTTCCTGCTGGGGACGGCGATCGCCGGGCTCGGATTCGGGCCCGCCTTCGCCGGCGCTTTCCGGGCGCTCTCCAACCAGGCGCCGCTCGACCGGCGGGCATCCTTCGTCTCCTCGATCCTCGTCGTCTCCTATCTCGCCTTCAGCCTCCCTGCGGTGCTGGCCGGGGCCGCGGTAACGCAGCTGGGTCTGCACGACACGGCGGACATCTATGGAATCGCCCTGATCGTCCTTGCCGCAACGGCGCTGCCGCTCTCCGGCCAGCTTCGGGACCCGCAGAGCGAAGTCGCCGCCCAGCCTGCAACCGCCTGACTCCCCGGACGCGGCTAGCGAGCGAGCAGGTCCGCGAAGGCGCGGAACCCGGCGCCGCTGCGCTCGATCAGCTCGGCCTCGTGCTCGCGGGCCTGAGTCCGCAGGGTCTCGGCGGCGTCCGGTCCGAGGGCGGCGGTGGCCTCGGCCAGCATCGAAGGGACGGCGAGCCAATCCTCGATCAGGCGGGAGTCCGCCTCTGGATGGAACAGGACCCCCCACGCCGCGCCGGAGCGGAAGGCCTGCAGCTCGGTCTGGGCAGATGAGGCGACCGGCACCGCGCCCGGCGGAAGGTCGAAGACGTCCCCGTGCCAGTGGAGCGCCGCGCAGCTCGGGGCGAGGGGGCCGACGACGGGGTCCGCGGGCTCCTGGATGCGCACGGCGGCGAAGCCGATCTCCGGCCTCTCCCCCGCCCGGACCTCCGCGCCGAGCGCCCGCGCGAGGAGCTGAGCCCCGAGGCAGATGCCGAGCACCGGCATCTGGCGCCGCACCGCCTCGGCCAGCCACTCGCGCTCCGCCGCCAATGACGGGAAACGGGCCAGATCGTCGACGTTCATCGGGCCGCCCATCGCGATCACCCCGTCGACCTCCTCGTGAAGTGGCAGCGGGTCTCCGTCGAGCGCTTCGACCTCGACCACCTCGACCTCGCCGAATGCCGCGAGGATCCGGTGGGGGCGCTCCCAGGGCGCGTGTATGAGGGTCAGCAGCTTCGGCAAAGGAATTGGCGCAGGCGGTGGCGCTACGGTTGCCCGGTGAGAAAGTGGGGCGGGATCGCATTCTTCCGGCCTGAGGCGCGGCCCGCGACCCTGACCGGCGCGCAGGCGCGCGGAGCGGTCGCGATCGGTGCCCTGGCGGTGGGCGCGGCGGCGGTCGGCGGCTTCGCGATCGGGCGGCTCAGCGTCGGGCGCCTGGCGATCGGGAGGGCGGCGATCGGGAGGCTCGTCGTCGAGGACCTCGAGGTCGGCCGGCTGCGGGTGCGCGAGGAACAGCGGCCCTCGTGAGAAGGGGCGGAGCCTGGCTCCTCCTGGCGGCTGCGGCGGCGATCCTCGCGGCGGCAGCCTCGAGTGGCGCTGCCGGCCCCGGCTCGCCTCTCGGCGGCTGCCCGGTCTTCCCCGACCCCCCCGCCTCCCTCTCCGCCCGGGCCGCCTCGCTTCCGACCGAGGCAGCCTGGAACCAGGACATCTCCCGGGCCCCGGTGGCGCGCAACTCGAACGCGGTCATCGCCTACATCGACTCCCACGGCGGGGACCATCTGCACCCCGACTTCGGCTCGCCGCGGCCCTACGGCTTCCCCTACGCAGTGGTCGGGGCCGGCAGTCGCAGGCTCGCGATCAACTACACCGCCTATGGCGACGAGAGCGACCCCGGCCCCTTTCCGGTCCCACTCGGCGCCCCGGTCGAGGGCGGCAAGCGGAGCGACGGCGATCGCCACGTGCTCGTCGTCGACCGCTCGCGTTGCATGCTCTACGAGCTCTACCGCGCCTTTCCCAGGCCGGGCAGGCACCCTCATTGGAACGCCGACTCCGGCGCCAGCTGGAACCTGCGCTCGGCCCGGCGGCGACCCGACGCATGGACCTCCGCCGACGCCGCCGGCCTGCCGATCTTCCCGGGTCTCGCCCGCTACGAGGAGGCGACGGCGGGCCGCCTCGACCACGCCCTTCGCGTCACGGTGGAGAGCACCCGCGACGCCTGGGTCCACCCCGCCTCCCACTGCGCCGGCGACACCTCCGATCCGAACGCCCCGGCGATGGGAACGCGGCTTCGGCTCAAGCCGGGCTATGGCCTCGGTCGCTTCAGCGGAACGGCGAGGGCGATCGCGGTGGCGTTGAAGCGCTACGGGATGATCGTCGCCGACAACGGCTCCAACTGGTACATCGGCGGGACAAGCGACCGCCGCTGGAACGACGGGAACCTCGACCAGCTGAAGCGCATCCCGGGCGGCGCCTTCCAGGTCGTGAAGAGCGCCGCACGACCGCATCTCTGCTGAACCAGGTGCGCGCGTCAGCGTCCGTCGAGGACGAGGTGGTGGAAGTCGGCTCGCAGCCGCTCTCCCAGCTCCCTCGCCGCCTCCTCGGTGCGCCGCTCGTCGTCCCCCCGACCGCTGACCAGCACCACCTCGCCCGCGTCGTAGCTCTGGAGCTGGTCCTCGACCGCCTGGACGAGGTTCTCATCGCCCACTCGGGCCTCGGCGGCCACCCCGGCGGTCGCCAGCGCCGCCACGGTGGCGACCAGGTTCTCCTGAGCGCGGCGGCGGGCGCCCTCGACGTCGGAGGCCCAGCGGTCCAGGAAGCCGATGCTGGCCGGCGCGAGGACCCTCACTTCTGCCTCCCCGTCTTCGTCCAGTCCGGCTTCCGCGACCAGCCGCCTCACCGAGTCCGGGTCGTCGACCGGCCGTGTGACGACGAGCAGCAGGTGACGGTCGCCGTCTGTCGGCAGGCGGCCGATCGGCCCGCGCGGCTGCAGGCGCACCGCGATGACGATCAGCACGGCCACGGCGAGCGCGCCGAGGGCAACCCCGGCGGCGGGCCCGCCCAGCCGAAACCCGGCGACGATCGGGACGGCGATGCCCGCGACGATCAGGGGCAGCTTCCAGGGAGCCATTGCCCACCGATTCTCGCGGAGCAGCGCCTCCCGGGCGCCGCGGACCTCCTAGACGCGCCTCCGCGTGCTCGAGCCCAGCATGGGCACGATCAGCAACGCGAGGCCGATCAGGATCACGATGATGCCGAGGATGTAGTTCACCAGCAGCGCCAGCACGATCCCGATGATGATGAGAATCAGTGGTAGTCCCATGGCGAACCAGTACCCCCGGTGATCCCGGTAGAAACTCCCGGCGCCAGCTGCGCCGGGCCTGCGGGCAGGCCTCAGCCGCGCGTGCCGCCACCGCTGCCGTCGGGTGACCAGCCCGGGCCGCGGAACAGATAGCCGAGCCGGTCGCGCCAGCTGCCTGCGCCCCGCACGTCGCGGGCCAGGTCGACGAACTCATGGAAGGCGACCCGCGTCGGACGGAAGGTGCGGATGTTCTCGGTGAGGCCATAGCGCGGGCGCTCGGTTTCCCCCTGGAAGGTCCCGAAGAGGCGATCCCAGATGATCAGGATGCCGGCGTAGTTGCGGTCGAGGTAGACCTCGTTCGCGCCGTGGTGGACACGGTGATGTGACGGGGTGTTGAAGACGAACTCGAATGGAGCGGGAAGGCGCCTCACCCGCTCGGTGTGGATCCAGAATTGGTAGATGAGGCTGATCGCCTGCTGGGTGAGGATCATCCAGGGGGCGAAACCGAGCAGGGCGAGGGGCGCCCAGAAGGGCAGGGCGGTCATCGGCGTCCAGGTCTGGCGCAGCGCGGTCGAGAGGTTGTAGTGCTGGGAGGAGTGGTGGACTACGTGGCTGGCCCAGAAGACGCGAACCTCGTGGTGGATGCGGTGGAACCAGTAGTAGGCGAGGTCGTCGGCAAGAAAGAGGAGGACGTAGGTCCACCACTGATCGGCCGGCATCCGCAGCGGCGTCAGCGCGTAGAGACCGGCGTAGATGACGACCACCGCGGCTTTCCAGACCGCGTTGATGACCACGTTGCCGCCGCCCATCGCGAGGCTGGTTCGGGTGTCGCGCGCCTCGTAACCGACCAGGTCGTCGTCGCGCGCGTACCTGAAGGAGAGCAGCTCGACGGCGAGCAGCAGCACGAAGGCCGGGATCGCGTAGATGATCAGGTCGATCACGCGCTCAATCTAGCGTCGCGCCCCGATTCGGCGATCCCTGCACGCTTGAGTAGCCTTTCTTCATGAGTTACCGGGGTTGGGCACCGCTCGTGGCTCTCCTCGCCGCCGTTGCCGCCGTGACGGTGCTGACCGCGCCGCCGAGCCCTGCCTCCGCGGCGAAGGGTGCACACGGCGGCCGGGGCATGCCCGCAAAGGTGATCGAAGCTCTCGACGGCGACCGGATCAGGGTCAGGCTTCAGTCGACTGGAAAGCTGCGCAGCGTTCGTCTGCTCGGCATCGACGCCCCGACATCCCAGGGGACGGGGACCGGCCTCGAGTGCGGCGGCGAGCAGGCCCTGGCGGCTCTGCGGCGTCTCGCGGCCGGCCGTCTCGTCACCCTCGCGATCGACCCGACCCAGGGCCGCACCGATCCCCGCGGTTGGCTACTCGCCTACGCGACCGGCGGCGGACGCGATCTGAACCTGGCGCTGATCCGAAGCGGTTGGGCCAAGGTCCACCTCAACCGCGATCGACCCTTCGAGAGGCTCAGCGCTTTCCGACGGGCCCAGCGCGCGGCGCGCAGAGCGCACCGAGGCGTTTGGGGCATCTGCGACGGTAGGTTCCACCTCTTGGTCGGGCCGCAGCCGGCAGCACTCTCGGGCCCTCCCGCCCCCGGCGAAGAAGGACCAGGGCCTGAACCGGAACCGGAACCGGAACCTGAACCGGAACCCGAACCCGAACCGCAGCCCGGCTGCGAACCCGGATCGACAGACGCGACGACGGCCGGCCAGCTGATTGCCGCCGTGGAAGCGAATCACGACGTCTGCGTGACGGCCCCGGTCGGGGACTTTCTGATCGAGAACGCGGGCGCCCTCTCACTGGTCATCTCCACCGAAGGGAATGGCTCGATGGGGGCCATCGACCTCTGGGGGACCTCAGGCGTGACCATCCGCTCCGCCCGCCTCCGCTCGATCGAGATAAGGGAAGCCGACGACACCAGGCTGCTCGGGGACGTGATCGGCGGGACCCAGGCCAATCGCACCGACGACGAGCTGATCTTCATGCCAGACGAAAGCAACAACGTCGAAATTCGCGGCAACGACATCGGCTGGACCAAGGCCGACGAATCCGGCAACACGGGTTATGGCTGCCGCTGCTACGGGGCCCTCAACCACCTGCGCTTCGTCGGCAACAAGGTCCACGACATCGCCGCCGACGGCTTCCAGGGGGTGAATGGCGAAGACGTGCTTATCGACCGCAACGAGATCGGGCCGGTGGGACCAAACGAAGGCTCCGGAGAGCACGCCGACAACATCCAGATCGCCAGCAACGGGCCGAACACGCGGATCACGAACAACTGGCTTCACGAACAGGGCTACTTCGAAGGGGAAGTGACCATCAGCTCCGGCTCGACCTACATCCACGGAGATGAAGGTGACGCGAACTCGCTGCTCTACGAAAACAACCTGATTGAAAATTCCCAGGGGCGCACCGAGATCTGCGGGCTGGGAACCGGCGGCGAAGAACGATCGAACATCACGATCCGCAACAACACCTGGATCGAAAACGGCCTCGCCTACGAAAACTTCCCCGGCTTCGAGTGGGACTGCGATGCCGGCTCAGGCGACACGATCACCCGCAATATCTCCGTCGATACCGACGGGGGCCTGGCCGACCACGGCTTTCCGGAGGCGTTCGTGGAACCCAACCTCTGGGGCATGCCGGGCCTGGTCAGCTTCGACGCGGACGGCAACTGCGTCTCGGCGAACTGCAACCCGGAATCGGGGCCGATCGGCTATCGCAAGCCCTCGAACGTCAGCTGGTAGCCCGAGCTTTGACAGATACCCCCGGCTGGATTCGAACCAGCGACCCACGGCTTGTCGCTCAGCCGTGCCGCGATTTCAGACGGGTTGACACCGCGAAGACGTGGAGGAGACCCCCAGAGGGGGCCCCTGGCTCGCGACCCTCCGGATGCTCAGGATTCGGCTCGGTAGGTGATGCCGTCGAGAACCGCCGATTTCCCGGTGGGGCCAAGCACGGCGCCGTCGAAGACGATCCCTTCGAAGACCGTGTTCGATCCGAAGATGTCCACGCCTGCTTCGCTCACTGGCTCGAAGACGAGCAGCGTACCGGCGGCCGGCCGGTATCCGGGCGGCAAGGTGAAGATCGTTCCTGAGATCGGGCCGCCACCTGTGCCGACGTTAACGATCCCCTGCAGATGGACGATCCCCTCGTGGTCTTTGTAGAAGCCGGCCGGAAGAAGCCTGAAGGGCCCGGTCGCCCCGACGTTGGAGCTGCCGGACTGGAAGCCGGGCTCCCCGGGGGCACCGACGAGATGCGCCGGTTCGGCCGGCGGGATCGCGTTGGCAAGCTGGGCGGAGGGCACCGTGCCAAGCTTTTCGAGGTTGATGTCGGAGCCGGTCAGGGTGTGCTGCTTCACCTTGCCGCTGGTGACGGCGTTCTTCTTGATTTTGGCCTTCGTCACCGAGTTCTTCTTCAGCTGCTTGCTGCCGACGGAGTTCTTGCCCAGGTGGCCGGCCGCGTAGGCAGCTCCGCCGCTGACTATCAGGAAGACCGCCAGGGTCGACATCACGTTTGCGTAGGTCAGGCGTGGATGGACTCTTTCTTTCATCTCGATTTTCCCAATGGTCGTTGCCGGTCGGCCTCCCCGGGGTCCGAAGATCCCCACAACCGACAGTAATCGCGTCTGGGTGCTTCCGTCAATGGCTGATCTAGTACCGACTCAGTAAGTACCCCCGGCTGGATTCGAACCAGCGACCCACGGCTTAGAAGGCCGTCGCTCTGTCCACTGAGCTACGGGGGCAGGGCCTTGAGATTAGGGCCTATGCGCTTCTGTAGAGGAGCACGAATCTCCTCTTGCTTCGGCAACGGATCGTGTGGGCCCGGTTCTGGCGGCAGCCGAGCCTCTGGCCGCGGACCCGCAGCCGAAAGCGTCGCGTCCCATGCCGGATCACCCCCCGCGCCCGCACGTGGCGGAGGGTCGCCCTGGCAAAGGAGCAGCGCGTCCGAGGGATGCCGCCGGCCGGGAAGTTGCCGGCCGCGATGACGTAGCCGTGGCGCTTGCCGCAGAAGCGAATTTCGTTGGTCGCGGCGGAGGCGTCTGCGGCGACGAGGAGCCCGGCCAGGGCAACCAGGAGCAGCGCGGCAATCGACCCATATCGCGCTGCCGTTTGTTCATCGTCTGGGTGGGTAGGCAGGCAATAGCTCGCACCAGTCGCGGCAGTCCTGCTCTCCCTGGGGCTCGCTGTCGCCGCGCGAGCCACGTGAGTTCGCAGGTGCCCGACGCTCTCCCTGTCGTCGGGCATCTGCTGCGTTCGCCCAGTCCCCTCGATTACTTGACGCCGATCACGTCGACCGCGCCGAACGTGACCGTCGCTCCTTCCCCGCTTTTGCACCCCAGCTCGACGAAGAGGGAGAGAGTGTGGTTGGTGGGCGCGTCTCTCTGGAAGCTCGCGCCGAAGTAGGTCCCGAGGTTGATGCGCTTCGTTGCCGTCCCCCCGCTCGTGTCGGAGACGGCCCCGATGGCAGCCACGCTGGCCTCTTCCGGTTTGGCCGGATTCGGTGCATCGATGAGGGCGTAGCCGACCGCCGTCCGCGGCGGTTCGCAGCTCGGTTTGAAGGTCAGGTCGACCGCCCCCAGATAGGTGTCGTCGCGGCCGGCTTCCTGCGTATAGGTGCCGTTGGGGAGCAAATAGGCGCCTTCGTCTTCTATCGGCACCACCGAGTTCCCCCGCGCCTCGTAGACGATCCGCCCGAACGGGGTCGTCGCTGCGTTGATCTCGGTGCCGGTCACCGAGTTGTCGGCGATCTTCGCGCCGTTGACCGAGCCGTTCTTGATCTTCGCCGCGGTCACGGCGTTCTTCTTGATCTTCGCGGCGGTCACCGCGTTCTTCTTGATCTTCGCCGCGGTCACGGCGTTCTTCTTCAGCTGCTTCGGGCCGACCGAGTTCTTGCCGAGCTTGCCGGCGGCGCTGGCGATTCCACCGCCGAGCACGAGGAGGGCCAGAAGCGTGACCATTACGTTCGAGTAGGTGAGCTTCTCGCGAAGCCCGGATCGCTGGTTCATGCACCGACGCTATTCCTCGCCGGACCCGCGGTCAAACGACCGAAACGATGATCAGCCCCGAGCTCGCTTAGGATCACCCGGTGCCGAAGATCGACGTCGGGGGGACGGAGCTCTACTACGAGCGTGCCGGTTCGGGCGAGCCGCTGCTGCTGATCCAGGGGATGAGCGCCACGCACCTGGCCTGGGGCGAACCCTTACTGGCCGCCCTGGAGGCGAGCTTCGACCTCGTCGTCTTCGACAACCGCGGCATGGGGCACTCCGGACGCGCCGAGCTGCCCTTCGAGATCGTGGACCTCGCCCGCGACACGATCGGCCTCCTCGACGCGCTCGAGATCGAGAGCGCCCACGTCGTCGGCATGTCGATGGGCGGGATGATCGCGCAGGAGCTGGCGCTGGCCCATTCCGAGCGGGTGCGGACGCTGACCCTGGGCGCGACCTACTGCGGCGGTCCGGAGGGGACCCTGATGGACCCCGCCGACCTTCAGCTGCTGGGGGCCGCGATGGCCACCGGGGAGCGCGAGGCGGTCTACCGCGCGATGTGGGAGATCAACATGTCACCGCGCTTTCGCGGCGAGCAGGGAGACGAGCGCTTCGCGGCGTTCTGTCAGATGGCGGGCGCGCTGCGGGCGCCCGGCCCGGTGATCCTTCAGCAGATGCGCGCCTGCGGGGCGCACGACACCCACGCCAGGCTCGCCTCCCTGGCGGTTCCGGTGCAGGTCATCCACGGCACCGAGGACCGCCTGCTCAAGGTCGGCAACGGCAGACAGATCGCAGCGCTCGTGGGCGTCGAGCCGAAGCTCCTCGAGGGGGCGGGCCATATGTTCTGGTGGGAGGAGCCCGAGGAGGCGGCTGCGTTGATCCGCAGCCACGCGCTCAGCGAGCGCAGCCGGCCGGATCCAGCTTTCCCCTCACCCTGAACACATAGTCGGGCTCGGGCGTGATTTCCGGCTCTTCGATCACCATTTCCAGCGCCGGGTCGTCCTTCAGCCAGGCGTAGATCGGATACCAGTAGGGCGCCTCGGGCGAATCCTGCGTGTACTGGCTGATCACCAGGAAGTCGTAGTCGCCTTCGTTGATGAGGCGGCGGAAGCGGCGGCAGCTGGTCGCCAGCCGGTACTGGCCGTCAGGTCCCGGGACGCCGATGTACTGGACGTAGTTGTCGAGGTTCTGGCCGTAGTAGCCGTACTGGCCGAAGAAGATCTCGCCCGAGCCGGCGATCCCGATCCGCTTGTCGTGCTGCGCGCGGGCGAACGTGTAGGCCCTGCGCGGGCCGCCGTCCTGGAGGAAGGGAAGCGGGTTGGTGTAGTGGTGCTCGTAGTACTGGACCTCCTGGGCGCGTCCGAGCACGACCGCCAGCAGGACGATCACGGCGGCGGCGGCGCCGACCGCCATCCGGCTCACCTGGCGCCGGGCGCGCATCAGGCCGAGCGAGGCCGGGGTCCAGACAAGGACCAGGGTCAGGAAGACGGTGCCGACTATGTAGTCCGGGTACCAGCGCGGCGTCGTCAGCACGGTGATCGCGTAGACGAGGGTGAGGAAGAGCAGCGTCTGGCGAGCGCGCGACTCCGGCGCCCTCAGCGGTGGCGCCAGCGGCAGGAAGGTCATCGCCAGCACCAGCCCCGGCACCAGGTAGCGCGTGTTGGTGAAGAAGCCGGTCGGCGAGCCCTCCTGGCCGGCGGCGGTGAGCGGGGTGAAGATGTAGACGACCGCGGTCAGCAGCGCCGCGGCGGCGAGCACCTGGAGGATGCGATTGCGCGAGCGAACCGCGATGAAGACGGCGGCGGCGACGGCGACGATCAGGATCAGCGGCCACAGCGGCCCGAAGGCATTGTCGAGCTGGGGAAAGAACCAGCGGCGATAGATGGTCGGCTCGTTCAGGTAGTGGGCGACGGCGAAGCGGGGCCGCGGGTCGAGCGGCATCTGGTCCGGCCGCGGTAGGTGCAGCGGTCCGAAGCCGATCTGCGGTATCGGGTTGCCGCCGGTCTTGATCGCCGCCCTCACGTACCAGTAGCCGCCGACCAGGAAGGCCGAGAGGCCGAGCACCCAGGCGGTGGTGAGGCGCCGCCCGCGGCCGCTGAAGATGACGACGCCGAGCGCGATCGCGCCGACCGGGACGAGAAAGGTGAGCTTGACCGAGGCGGCGAGGCCGGCGGCGATCCCGGCTAGCGCGAGCGGCCCCTTGTCGAGCAGCGGCGCGTCTCGCTCGGGCGCGTCGGCGACCGCGCCCTCGGCGGGGGCGCGCCGCTGGTGGCCGTTGATGAGGAACGCGGCGAAGGCGATCAGGAAGGCGAGGCCCATGATGTCGTTCCGCCCCTCGCCGGGCTGGGTCTCGATCATCACGCCGGCGTCGAGGATGATCGCCCCGGCAACGAGCGTCGCCGGGCCCACCCGGTAGGGACGGCCGACGCACCAGGCTCCGAGCAGCGCGATCGAGAGCCAGACCAGGTTGATCAGCGGCGAGAGCCAGTCGGTGCGGAAGACGACGATCGCCGCGGCGTGGATCAGCTCCGAGCTCTGGGGGTAGAACCAAGCCACCAGGCGCAGCGGGTCGGTGAAGTGCAGGTGGACGGTCGAGCCTTCCTGGGCGATCCGCGCCGCAAAGGGCATGTGGTACCAGGTCGTGTCGCCGCCGAACATGCCGGCATCGAGGCTGAGCTGCGAGGGGAATGTCCACTCGGCGACCGTCCACGAGGCGACCCCGACCGCGATCAGCAGGGCGATCGTATGCACCTGCGGGGCGGCGACTTCCCGACGCTCGCGCGGCGCCATCCACCAGCCGAGCGCCGCTGCGAGCAGACCGATCGCGATGCAGAAGAGGACGATCCAGCCGAGCCTCAGGATGCTGAGCGACCCGAGCAGCTCCAGCGCGACGACCAGCAGGGCGACGGCGAGCGTCGCGTCGGCGAGCCGGGCCAGGGCGCCCGAGAACTCGGGGACGATCCATCGCCTCAGCCAGTAGCCCCCCAGGCCGATGGCCGCGAGGATGCCGATCAGGGCGAAGCAGCCGCCTATGTAGGAGCCGACGGAGGGTGTCACCGGCGCGGGATGCTAGTCGCCGCGCCGGGCCGGTGATCTAGGAGGCCGCGCTGGGGATGCGGCAGCTGACGCCGGTCCCGGCCAGACCGCAATAGCCGTTCGGCACCTTGTGCAGGTATTGCTGGTGGTAGTCCTCGGCGTAGTAGAAGGGGCCGGCGGGCTCGACCTCGGTGGTGATCGGGGCATGGCCGGCCGCGGCGAGGTCCTCCTGATAGGCGTCGCGGGCCATCTCCGCCATCGCCTTCTGGGAGTCGCTCGTGAAGTAGATGCCAGAGCGGTACTGGGTCCCGACGTCGTTGCCCTGCCGCATTCCCTGAGTGGGATCGTGCTCCTCGAAGAAGACCTTGAGCAGCTCGGCGTAGGAGATCTTCCGGGGGTCGAATGCAACCAGGACGGCCTCGGCGTGCCCGGTCATGCCGCTGCAGACCTCCTCGTAGGTGGGGTTCGGCGTGATGCCGTTCATGTAGCCGGCGGCGGTGGTGTAGACGCCGTCGAGCACCCAGAAGAGCCGCTCGGCGCCCCAGAAGCAGCCCAGCGCGAAGTACGCGGTCTCGATCCCGTCAGGGAATGGGGGCTGGAGCGGCGTGCCGAGGACCGCGTGGCGCTCGGGCACGTCGAAGGCGGGCTCGCTGCGGCCGGGCAGCGCCTCCTCCGAGGCGGGCATCCGGGTCTTCGCGGGGCTCAGCATCGTGATCAGCTTTCCGATCCTGTTCATCTGTGTCCTCCTTCCCCTCAGACGTTACGCCACGCGTAAAGGCCGATTGAGTCGCGGGGGCCCGTGGGATACGGTGAGGGCGTGCCCAGCCGGAATCGCATCGGGCGGACCGTCGCAATTCCGATCGCGCTGCTTGCGCTGCTGCTACTGGCGGCAGGCGCCCGCGGCGCGACCGTCACGGTTGGGAGTCCCTTTTCCCAGGTCCTTGCGCCGGAGGCCTTCAATGCGGTGGGGACGGTGACCAACTCCGCTCTGCCCGAGCAGGGAGCGCTGGTGACCTCCCCGATCAGCGGAACCGTCATCCGCTGGCGGATCACAGGAGCCTCCGGCGGCCCGTTCAAGCTGCGGGTGCTGAGGCCGGCCGGTGGCCTCTCCTATACCGGCGCCGGCACGAGCGCAGGCCAGACACCGGCAGGGAGCGGCACCCAGACGTTCACAACCAGCCTTCCGATCCAGGCCGGGGATGCGATCGGCCTGGACAATTCGAACGAAAGCGACATGATCGGCGTGGCGGAAACACCGGGCGCCCAGTACATCTTCTGGGAACCGCCGCTCCCGGACGGCACCACCGAAGCAGGGACAAATGGCTTTGGTCCGATCGAGGTCGGCTTCAACGCCGACGTGCAGCCACTTCCGACCGTGAGCTCGATCAAACCGAGCACCGGCTCCTTCAAGGGGAAGACCAAGGTGACGGTTACGGGCACCGACTTCACCGGCGCCACCGCAGTTGCATTCGGCACGGTTCCGGCGACGAGCTTCACGGTCGACTCCGACAGCCAGGTCACCGCGGTGGCGCCCGCCGTCAAGAAGCCGGTGAAGGTCGACATCGGGGTGACGACCCTGGCGGGCTCCACCGCCCCCGGGCCGAGCGACCTATTCACCTACAAGGCCTGCAAGGTCCCCAAGCTGAAGGGCAAGAAGCTGAGCAAGGCCAAGAAGCGACTCCGAAAGGCGCACTGCAAGCCGGGCAAGGTGAAGCTGACCAAAGGCGTCAGCAAGGCGAAGGGCAAGGTCGTCAAGCAGAAGCCCGCGCCGGGGAAGCTGAAGGCGCCCGGCGCGAAGGTGAAGCTCACCCTGGGTTGATTCCGGGGCGCCGAACCGGGTAGCGTCGTCGCATCGGCTGCCTCGCCCTCCTCCTAGCGCTCATCTCGCCACGGCTGGCGCTCTTCGTCATCTGGCTCTTCTCGGACCTGCTGAGCCGCGCCTTCGACAGCTGGCTGGTGCCGCTGCTCGGGTTCTTCCTGCTGCCCTGGACGACCCTTGCCTACGCCGTGATGTGGACGGCGTCCACCGACCGGGTCAGCGGCTTCGAGTGGTTCATCGTCGTGCTCGCCTTCCTCTTCGACCTCAGCGCGCACTTCGACGGATTCCGCCGCCGCCAGGCGCGCGCCTACTAGAGGTCCGCGGCGCTAGGCGCCGGGCTCGGAGGTGTCCTCGAGCGGATAGGCGAAGCGCACGTGCGCCTTCGCCATCAGGGCGAACTTTCGCCGCTTCACCTGCCCGCCGCCATGCGGGCTGATCTCGACATCGACCAGAGGGATGAAGTCGACGTCGGGGCGGTTGAACCAATCGGAGAATCGGCTCTGATAGCCCCGCGGCGGCAGGGACACGTCGCCCGTGACTATGTGCCTGTCGGTTTCGAAGACGACGCGTTCGCTGTGCCTGATCTCGCTGGCATTTGCCTCCATGGGTCGGCTTATCGGCATTTCGTCCCGCCTCCTGCAGGCCTGCGCCGCGGCACCCACCGCGGCACCGCTGCCCGGTATACGCGGTAGGGCTCGCCGAATCGCCGCTCCAGGCCCCGCTCCTCGACGAGCAGGAAATTGACGTGGTTGACAACGACGAAGAACGCCGCCCAGATCGCGATCGCAGGGGATCCGAAGAGGATCGCCTCGCCGGCCAGGATCCCTGCGACCCCGGAGATCATCGGGTTGCGGACATGGCGATACGGCCCCGCCACGACCAGCCGCGTCGTCGGGTCCCACGGGGCAAGGGTTCCCCGGCCGATCCGCTGGAAGAGACTGACGGTCCAGAGCCAGAGGACGAAGCCGGCGCAGATCAGAGCCAGCCCGCAGAGGGCGACGAGGACGCCTGCGAGGCCCCCCAGCCCCCACCCGATCCGCGGCCCTCGCCCGAGGAGGAGGATCAGCAGCGGCACGACGATCGTGACGATGCCCGGCAGCAGCGCGATCGCCCGCGCCTGACGCCAGCCGCTCATGACTGGAACGATGGGTCTGGTGGCGACTGAAAGCTCATTGGTGGATCTCGTCGAATCGGTGCGCAGTATCGAATACGGGCGGCCCGAGGATCGAAGCATCGCGGGAATGCTGCGGGAGCGGCGCGGCACCTGTTCGACCAAGCATCTCTATCTCGCAGAGGCCCTGGGTCAGCGCCATCCGGAGACCCGGCCGCAGATCGTGCATCGTGTCCACACTCTGGACCGGGCTCGGGCCGCGGAGCTGTTTGGAGCGCGGGTGGCGGAGGCGATCCCCCTCGACGGACTGGTCGACGTGCACCGCTACCTCACCGCCGAGGTCGGCGGGCGGCGAATCGTGATCGACGCGACATTTCCAGGCCCCCGATGGGACGGGAAATCTTCGCTCCCGCTCGCCTGCGGCCCGGGCAGGGACTTTCCGGCCGGCTCTGACCCGAACGCGGAAAAGAAAAGGCTGGAGGCGGAACACTGTGACCCGGCGGTGCGCGAGCCGTTCATCGAAGCCCTCGGTCGAAACTCCTAGCGAGCAACAATCGGGGTGCCCGGATTCGAACCGGGGACAACAGAATTACCTGACATCGTGTCCCCTGCTACTTGCGGCTTGACGGATTCAGGATTCGGCGCGGAAGCTGATTCCGTTGAGCACAACTTCATCTCCGGCACCGATGATCGCGCCGCCCACCACAATGGACATGCGCCCCACATCCTGTTCGCCACATGGTTCGCAACCGACGACCACGTCAAATCGCTTGCTGGCCGGCCGAAAACCTGGTGGGAGGGTGAAGATCGGTCCGTAGCCGCTTTCGTTGAGAGCGACCCCCCTGAGGTGAACGATCCCTTCGTGATCCTTGAAGAAGGCCAGCCTTGGAAGGAAGTTTTCGTCGTCGGACGGGTTTTTCCAACCGGCTTCGAGAGGGGGCTCGCCCGGTGCCCCGACCTCATGCCAGGGTTCCGGAGCCGCGATGTTGTTTGCCGTCTGCGCGGTCTCGGAGGTCCGTGCGCTGGGAACGATTCCAAGTGTCGAAGCGTCGATCTGTGCGCCCGTCAGGGCACCCTTCTTCACCTTCGCGGCGGTCACCGCTTCCTTCTTGATCTTCGCCGTGGTGACCGCGTTCTTTCTGAGCTGCTTGGCGCCCACTGAGTTCTTGCCCAGGTGGGTCGCGGCAAAGGTGGTACCTCCTAAAGCCACAAAGAGCGCGATGTAAGCAACGACGGTGGCGTGGCTGGGCCACTTCATGATCGATCCTCCGATCCCGACTGGTCGGTCAGAGCGACGCTACCACCGGAGTCCTTGGGGATTCGATCCGTCCTAATCGGGGCGCCCGGATTCGAACCGGGGACCTCGGCCACCCAAAGGCCGCGCGCTACCAGGCTGCGCCACGCCCCGAGGGGCCCAGTCTAGAGCCGGAGGTCTGGAACTCGTGGGCGCACGGCGGCGAACCGCTAGGTTTCGCGCTCCCGATGGCCGACGTCCGCCCGATCCACGCGACTCGCTACGACCTCGACGTCGTCGGCTCCCTTGACCGTGTCGTCTCGCCCCCCTACGACGTGATCGATACGGGGATGCGCGCCGAGCTTCTCGACCGCTCCCCCTACAACGCCGTCGCGATCGACCTCCCCAAACCGTACGGGGAGACGGGGCCGGCCGACACCGAGGGCGACCCCTACCGACGGGCGGCGGAGCTGATGGAGGAATGGCGCAGCGCGGGCGCCCTGGTCGCCGACGCCGAGCCGACGATCTGGGCGATGACGCAGGACTACACCGGGCCGGACGGCGCCGCCCGGACGCGGCATGGGATCCTCGCCCGGGTCCGGGTCGAGGACTTCGACGCAGGCCAGGTGCTCCCTCACGAGCGGACTCTGCCGGGCCCGAAGAAGGATCGGCTCGACCTGACCCGGGCCACCCGCCACAACCTCTCTCCGATCTTCTCGCTGGCGACGAGGGACCCGTGGCCCCTCGTGGAGGCCGCGATCGACCCGGGCTCGCCCTGGGGGTCCGCGACGGACGAAACCGGCACCGTCACGAAGCTCTGGCGGGTGGACGACCCCGCGGTCCACTCGCAGGTGACCGAGCTCCTCTCCGGTGCCCAGCTGCTGATCGCCGACGGCCATCACCGCTACGAGACCGCGATCGCATACCGCGACGAGGTCGGCGGCGAGGGCGACCACAACTACACCCTGATGGCGCTGACCGGGCTCGACGACCCGGGACTGACGATCTTCCCGACCCACAGGCTTCTCTCCGGCCTCCGCGAGGACCCCGAGCGGCAGCGCCGGCTCGGCGAGGGCCTGCGCGAGATCTTCGAGGTGAGCGAGGTCGCGACCGACGAGCTCGATCCGCTCGGCATCGAGGGCGCCGGCGTCTTCGGCCTCTATGACTCGTTTCACGAGCGCGGCTATCGGCTCCGGCTGAAGGACGCCTCGATCGAGGCGCTCGACCAGCAGCTGGCCGGCAAGCCGGAGGCCTACCGGCGACTCGACGCGGCGATCCTCGAGACCCTCGTCCTCAAGGGCATCGCCGGCCTCAGCGAAGACGACATCCTCGCCAAGCGCGGGATCGGCTACGCGAAGAGCGTCGAGGACTCGCTCGCCCTGATCGGCGACGGCACCTACGACGTCGCGTTCATCATGCGCCCGATCCCAGTCGAGCAGACCCGCGCGATCTGCGAAAGCGACGAGAACATGCCGCCCAAGTCGACCTACTTCTTCCCGAAGGTGCTGACAGGGCTGGTCTTCAACCCGGTGGGCTGACCCGCGAGCGCCCTAGGATGGGCGGTCGTGAAGATCTACACGCGCAAGGGCGATGACGGCACCACCTCGCTTTGGTACGGGGGGCGGGTGCCGAAGCACCACGGGCGCACGGAGGCCTATGGGACGCTCGACGAGGCCTGCTCGCAGCTGGGGGTGGCTCGGGCGCTCTGCGGCGCCGAGCAGCAGGAGCTCGCCGGCGACATCCTGCGCCTTCAGGATGACCTCTTCATCGCCGGGGCCGAGCTGGCGACCGCCCCTGACGCGGCGGAGCGGCTCGAGGACGGTGTCAGCCGCACCACCGAGGAGATGGTCGCAACGATCGAGGAGCGGATCGACCGCTACATGGCGGAGGTCGCGCTGCCGCCTCAGTTCGTGATTCCCGGCGGCAACCGGCTCTCCGCCCAGCTCGACGTCGCTCGCACGACGATCCGCCGCGCCGAGCGGCGGATCAGCGCCCTCGGGGAGGCCGGCGAGCTCACCGCCGAGACGGTCGTCCACTTCGTCAACCGGGCCTCCGACCTCGCCTATGCGCTCGCCCGCTACGCCGACGTCGACGACCCGGTCCTCTTCGAGGGCCGGCGCCGTTCATAGCGAGCCCGGTGGACGCCTTTGGCGAGCCGGTGAAGGTCGTCGCCCGGCGTCGCGATGGGTACGCCCACGAGGTCGAGATCGAAGGCCGCCACCGGGTACTTGTCGACGAGCCGACCGAGGCGGGCGGCGCCGACTCCGGACCATCCCCCACCCGCCTCATCGCGGCGGGCCTGGCCAGCTGCGTCGCGATAACGGTGGAGATGTACGCGGCGAGGAAGGGCTGGGCGCTCGGCGATCTCGAGGTCGAGGTCGAGGTCGAATACGAGCGATACGTTCCCTCCGCCTTCGACATCGCGCTGCGGCTGCCGGAGGGGCTCGACGAGGCGCAGCGCGAGCGGCTGCTGAAGATCGCGGCCAAATGCCCGGTGCGGAGAATCCTGGCAGAGGAGACCGCGGTCTCCGAGCGGCTCGAGGCGCGCTAGATGGACCTCGGGCTGAGGGGAAGGGGGTGTGTCGTCACCGGCGCCAGCCGCGGCATCGGCCTGGAGACGGCGCGCCAGCTCTCCGCGGAGGGCGCCGGGGTGCTGCTGGTCGGCCGGGACGAGAAGCGCCTCGCCGCGGCCGCAACGGAGGCGTCGGAGGCCGGCGGGGAGGTGGCCACTCTCGTCCTCGACGTGACCGACGAGGATGCGGGCGAGCGGATGCGGGCCGCCGCGGTGGAGAGCTTCGGCGCCCTCGAGGTGCTGGTCAACAACGCGGGCTCCGCGAAATGGCGTGACCTCGACGAGGTGCCGGACGAGGACTGGCGGGCGCAGTACGAGCTGAACGTGATGGCGCCGCTGCGGGCGATGCGGGCGGCGGCGCCCGCGATGGCTGCGGCCGGCTGGGGCCGGGTCGTCAACGTCTGCTCGACGGCCGGCAAGCGACCCTCGGCGGCGATGCCCGAGTACTCGGTCGCGAAGTCCGCGGAGCTGTCGCTCTCTCGCCTCTTCGCCGACCGCTACGCGAGGGACGGAGTCCTTGTCAACGCGATCTGCCCAGGCCCGGTCGAGGCCGAGCTCTGGATGGAGCCAGGCGGCCTTCTCGACCAGTCGCAGCAGATGTCAGGCGCGTCCAGCCGCGAGGAGGCGCTGCGGGAGGCAGGCTCCAAGCGGCCGATCGGACGGCTGGCGCAGGTCGGGGAGATCGCGTCGGCGATCGTCTTCCTCTGCTCGGAGCGCGCCTCTTATGTGAGCGGTGCCGCGTGGTCGGTCGACGGCGGCACCGTCCAGGTGATCATCTGAGCGGCGCGATAGAGCTGCTGCGCCGCAGGCCCGGATTCCGGGCCCTGTGGATGGCCCTTGCGCTCTCCTACACCGGCTCGGGAGCAGCCCTCGTCGCGCTGACCCTCTACGTCCAGCAAACCCAGGGCTCGGGCACGGCGGTGGCGGCGCTGCTGATCGCCGAGGGAGCGCCGCGGATGCTCGGGCCGCTCGTCGGCGGCCTCGCCGAGCGCCTCGAGTTGCGGCGCCTGATGGTCGGAGTCGACCTCTCACAGGCGGCGGTGTTCGCGATGATCGCCCTGCTGCCGCCCTTCGCCGTCCTGCTCGGACTGGCCGCGATCACGGCGATCCTGCAGACGACCTACGGGCCGGCACGGACGACGGCGGTACCGGCGCTGGTCGAGTCCGATGAGCTGCTGCGGGCGAACGCGCTCACCGGCATGGCCCAGAACCTCTACGTCGCCCTCGGGCCGCTGATCGGCGGCCTGCTGTTCGCCGCGGTCGGCGCCGCGCCGGCGCTGCTCTTCAACGCCGCCACCTTCGTAGCCTCGGCGCTGCTCACCACACGGATGCCGGCCGTCACGCCCGAGCCCCACGACGAGGGTCGCGAGGGCCTTCTGGCCGGGGCGCGCACCGGCTTCCGCTACGCGATGTCGGAGCCGCTCACGCGCACCGTCGTGCTGACGATGTTCGCGATCCTCTCCTTCATCGCGCTCGACAACGTCGCGCTCGTCTTCCTCGTCCGCGAGACGCTCGGCGGCAGCGCCGCCTCCTATGGGCTCGTCTCGGCGGTGTTCGGGGTCGGCATGCTCGTCGCCTCCCTCACGATCGCCCGCGGCAGCCGGTTCTCGGCAGCCCACCTGTTCCTGATCAGCCTCTTTTTCAGCACCGCGGGCACCCTGCTGACCGGACTGGCGCCGGCGATCGCCGCGGTTGTCGTCGCGCAGCTCATCTCGGGGAGCGGCAACGGCATCGACATCGTCGCCAACGAAACGATCCTCCATCAGCAGGTGCCACGACGAATGCTCGGCCGAGTCGCCGGGCTGCTGTCGACGGCCACTTCGGCGGGCATGGCGATCTCGATGGGGCTTGGCGGCGTGATCGTCGACGCGACGTCACCACGAGCCGCATTCCTGATCGCGGCGGCCGGCGGAGCCGCGGTGATGGCTGCAGCCGCGCCGGTCCTGCTGCGCGCCGGTCGGCGATGATCGGGGCCTGATGAGCGCGGCCCCAGATCTCTCGAGCCTCCTGCTGAGCCCTGCGGACGCCGAGGCGATGGCCGGCCGCCACGGGACGGAGGCGGCGGTGCTGGTGGCCCTGCACGGCTGGCCCGGGGAGCCCGCGGCCCTCTTCACCGAGCGCCGCGCCGACCTTCGCCGCCACGCCGGCGAGATCTCCTTCCCGGGCGGCCGCCGCGACGATGCCGACACGGACCTGGCCACGACGGCGCTGCGAGAGGCCCACGAGGAGATCGCCCTGCGGCCCGAGGAGGTCGAGCTGAGCGGCGCCCTGCCCCCCACCGCGACCTTCGCCACCGGCTACAGGATCCACCCCTTCGTCGGGCTCATCCCCGACCTCGCGGAGCTGCGCCTGGAGCCAAACCCGACCGAGGTCGAGACGGTGCTCAGCTTCCGGCTGGACGCGCTCCGCGAGGGTTACGCGATGCGGCGCCTGATCCGCCGCGGCGTCCCGATCCACACCCCGACCTATGAGATCGAAGGGCACCTCATCTGGGGTGCCACGGCGCGCATCCTCGGTGATCTGATCGAACGGCTGGGCTAGACGTCCTTCTCGATCGGCATCCCGACCAGGTTCCCCCACTCGGTCCAGGATCCGTCGTAGTTCTTGACGTCGTCGCGACCGAGCAGCTCGTGCAGGACGAACCAGGTGTGGGCCGAGCGCTCGCCGATCCGGCAGTAGGCGATGATCGGCTTGTCGTCGGCGATCACGCCTTTCGAGGTGTAGAGCTCGCTCAGCTCATCGGCCGATTTGAAGGTGCCGTCCTCGTTGACCGCCTGCGACCAGGGGACCGACGCGGCGCCGGGGATGTGGCCGGCGCGCTGCGCACCCTCCTGCTCGTAGCCGGCCATCGCGATCAGCTCGCCTGAGAACTCCTGCGGGCTGCGGACGTCGACCAGCCTGGTCGGCGCCTCGATCGCCTCGCTGACCTCGTCGCGGAAGGCGCGGATGGCGCTGTCGCCAGGCTTGGCCTCGAAGCTCGCCGCCGGATAGCTCGGCACCTCGGTGCTCGTCTCGCGGCCCTCGGCGATCCACTTCTCGCGCGGCCCGTTGATCAGCCTGACCTTGTCGTGGCCGTAGTAGAGGAAGTACCAGTAGGTGTAGGCGGCGAACCAGTTGTTGCGATCGCCGTAGAGGACCACCGTGTGATCGTTGGAGATCCCGCGACTGCCCATCAGCTCGCCGAATTGCTCGGCGGTGAGGAAGTCGCGCCTCACCTGGTCCTGGAGGTCGACCTTCCAGTCGAAGCCGATCGCGCCCGGAATGTGGGCCTCCTCGTAGAGGGCAGGGTTCTCATCGACCTCGACGATGCGAATCGAGTCGTCGTCGAGGTGCTCGGCGACCCAATCCGTCTCGACAAGGACATCCTTCGCGTAGCTCATCGGAAACCTCCGTTCTGGCGGGCCTTTCGAATCGTGTGAATTCCTATCCGAGTCTAGTCATATCGCTCAGGCCCACCTGCTCGGGGACGGCGACCCGGATCCGCCACCGCTCTCCTGCGGCGCGCACGATCGCCGCTCCCCGCTCGAGGTTGCCGGGGACGACCGTCCCGCCCGCCTCGTAGACGAAGCTGCGCACCGGGGTTTCGACCAGCCGCTCGAGGAGGCGTTCTAGCGAGGAGCCGTGGATCGCCCCAAGCGCCTCCTCGTCCCCCTTCGCCGAACCGAGCAGCCAGAGGACGACGCCCACGTCCTCGACCAGGTCGAGGACCGTGCCCGGCTGCGCGGGGTCCGCCTCGGCGGCTTCGATGCCGGCCGCCCCGATCGCCGCCAGCCCCTCGGCGCGCCGGCTCGTTCCCCGCACCTCCCAGCCCTCCGCGAGCAGCCGCTCTCCGAGCGCCCGCCCCCGGCAACCGCAGCCGACGATCAGCGCTCGGGCCAAGCGCGGTCGAGCTCCTCCTGCTCGACCTCAGCCCGCAGCTCGCCCTCGTCGAGGTCCTCGACTCCGCGGCGGCGGCGCATCTCGTTCTGGGCGTCGACCATCTGCTGCACGTCGTCGATTTCGTTCTGCGCTTCCAGTTCCGGCGAGCGGGTCGGCTTCCAGTCGATCAGTTCGGCGCTGCTGCCTTCGTAGAAGTGATCGATCAGGACGAGGATGCCGACGATGACGGCCACCGTCACAAACGTCATCAGGACGAGTGCCACGGGCCAAGGATACGCCGCGGCGGCGGCGCGATCTGTTTAATCCGCAGCCATGCCCGAGGCGTACCTCGTCGAGGCCGTGCGCACCCCGATGGGGTCGTACCGTGGGGCGCTCTCAGGCGCCAGGCCCGACGACCTGGCCGCCGACGTCATCAGGGCCGCGGTCGAGCGAAGCGGTGTGGACCCGGAGCGGATCGCCGACGTCTATTTCGGTGCCGCCAACCAGGCGGGCGAGGACAACCGCGACGTCGCCCGGATGGCGGTACTGCTGGCGGGGCTGCCGCAGAGCGTCCCCGGGGCGACCGTCAACCGCCTCTGCGCGTCCGGGCTCGAGGCGGTCAACGCCGCGGCGCGAGCGGTGAAGCTCGGCGAGGGCGATTACTACCTGGCGGGGGGAGTCGAGTCGATGAGCCGCGCCCCCTGGGTCGTCGAGAAGCCCGAGCGCGGCCTGCCACGCGGGGCTCAGACGATGCACGACACGACGCTCGGGTGGCGTCTGATCAATCCGCGCATGGCGGAGGTCGGCGCCTCGACCGAGTCGATGGGCGAGACCGCGGAGAACGTCGCCGAGCGCTACGGCATCAGCCGCGAGGCGCAGGACGCCTTCGGGCTGCGCAGCCATCAGCGCGCGGTGGCGGCGATGGAGGAAGGCCGCTTCGAGGAGGAGATCGTGCCGGTCGAGGTCCCGCAGGGACGGACGAAGGTCACGGTCGGCGTCGACGAGGGGCCGAGGCCCGACGCGTCGAGGGAGAAGATGGCGAAGCTGAGACCGGTGTTCCGCGAGGGCGGAACCGTCACCGCGGGCAACGCGTCGACCCTCAACGACGGCGCCGCCTGCACGCTGATCGCCTCGGAGGCGGGCGTCGGGGAGCTCGGAGCCGAGCCGCTGGCTCGGATCGTCTCCTTCGGCGTCGCCGGCGTCGACCCGGCCTACATGGGCGTCGGACCGGTCCAGGCGGTGCCGCGGGCGCTCCGGGCCGCTGGCCTCGACCTCGACCAGCTCGACCTGATCGAGCTGAACGAGGCCTTCGCCGCCCAGGTGCTCGCCTGTATCGGCGAGCTCGGCATCGACGAGGAGCGCCTCAACGTCAACGGGGGCGCGATCGCCCTCGGTCACCCCCTCGGCTGCTCCGGCGCTCGTCTCACCACC
This sequence comes from Solirubrobacterales bacterium, assembly GCA_036406595.1. GTDB lineage: Bacteria > Actinomycetota > Thermoleophilia > Solirubrobacterales > 70-9 > VRUE01. The sequence goes on from DASXAR010000012.1 coordinate 32,068, forward strand.
ACCCTTGCTCATGAGCTGCGCCGCCGCGGAGGCCGCTTCGGGATCGCCACCCTCTGCGTCGGCGTCGGGCAGGGGCTGGCGACGGTCTTCGAAGCGGTTTAAAGACGACAACCGGTAGCCTCGCGCGGGCCATGGCCGATGGGGCATTCACCGAGCTGGCGAGCGTCGACGGGAGGATCACCCCCACAGACGAGGCGACGATCTCGCTGCGCGACGACGGGCTCTACCGGGGGGACGGCGCGTTCGAGGTGATCCGCCTCTACGAGGGGCGGCCGTTCGCGCTCGACGAGCACCTCGACCGGCTCGAGCGCTCGAGCGCCGCGATCGAGCTCGACTTCGACCGGACCGCATTGGAGGAGGAGATCGAGGCCCTGCTCTCCGAGGCGGGCGAGGTCCAGGGTCAGCTGCGGCTGATCGTCACCAGGGGCGGGCGGCGGATCGCCGCCACCGAGCCGATTCCGGCTCATTCGGAGACCGTGCGGCTCGCCACCGTCACCTACTCGCCCTCGGTGATCCTCAACGGGGTGAAGTCGCTTTCCTACGCCGCCAACATGCAGGCGACCAGGCTGGCCGGGGCCCAGGGCGCCGACGAGGCGGTCCTGGTTCGCCCCGACGGCACCGTACTCGAGCCGCCGACCTCCTCGATCTTCTGGGTCTCTCCCCAAGGGGGGCTGCGCACGCCCGCGCTCGAGGTCGGGGTGCTCGAATCGATCACCCGAGACCGCATGGTGAGGACCCTTCACGTCGAAGAGGGAGCCTGGCCGGCCGCCGACCTGCGCTCGGCACACGAGGCGTTCCTCGCCTCGACGACCCGCGAGATCCAGGCGGTCTCGGCGATCGACGGCGCCGACCTCGCCGAGGCACCCGGCCCTCGCACCCGCGAGGCGCAGAAGGCCTTCGCGGCGACGCTTCAGCAGGAGCTCGATCAGATCAGCGCCGAATCCAGAAAGCAGGGGTGAGATGGACTTCCAGTTGACCGACGAGCAGCGCCTCATCTCCGAGGCCGCGCGCGAATTCGCGGATCGTGAGATCACGCCGCGGGTGCGCGACAACGACCGCGCCGCCCGCTTCGATCGCGAGCTGGCGAGCAAGCTGGGCGAGGTCGGGTACCTCGGGGCGCCGGTCGCCGAGCAGTACGGCGGCCGCGGCCTCGACTACCTGGGCTACGGCTTGATCGTCGAACAGGTCGGCCGCGCAGACTCCTCCGCGCGCACGGTCGTCTCGGTGCAGACCTCGCTGGTCGCCGGGTCGATCGAGAAGTGGGGAACCGAGGAGCAAAAGCAGATGTGGCTGCCCCGCCTCTGCTCCGGCGAGGCGCTCGGCTGCTTTGGGCTGACCGAGCCCGACACGGGCTCCGATGCCGCCAATCTCCGAACCCGCGCCACCAAGACGGACTCCGGCTGGTCGATCAGCGGCCAGAAGATGTGGATCAGCCTCGGCAACTTCTCGGAGGTGGCGCTTATCTTCGCCCAGACAGACCCCGAGAAGAAGCATCGCGGCCTCGCCTGCTTTCTCGTCCCGACCGACAGCGAGGGCTTCTCGACCCAGGAGATCCACGGCAAGCTGGGCCTGCGCGCCTCGGACACCGCCGAACTGTCCCTCGACGGCGTCGAGGTCGGCGAGGACGCGATGCTCGGGGAGATCGGCGACGGCTTCAAGGTCGCGATGAGCGCCCTCGACAACGGCCGCTACAGCGTCGCCGCCGGCTGCGTGGGGATCTGCGAAGGCTGCGTGGAAGCCTCGGTCGCCTACTCGAAGGAGCGCAAGCAGTTCGGCGTGCCCCTTGCGCGCTTCCAATTGGTTCAGGAGATGATCGCCGACATGATCCTGAGGCGCGACGCGGCGCGGATGCTCGTCTTCAGGGCGGGAGCGCTGAAGGACGAAGCCAAGCCGAACACGATGGAGACGTCGGTTGCGAAGCTCTACGCGACGGAGTCGGCGGTCGAATGCGCAAACCTCGCGATCCAGGTCCATGGCGGCGCCGGCTACGTCGACGACTATCCGGTCGAGCGCTACCTGCGCGACGCCCGCGTGACGACCCTCTACGAGGGGACCTCCCAGATCCAGAAGCTGATCATCGGCCGCGCCGTCACCGGCGAGAATGCGATGACGCCCTTGTCGGCGGAATGAGCGAGCGTCGAAATCTGTTTCCTCGCGAAGCGAATGAAGCCGACATCCTCATGTCGGGCGCGGGATGACTAAGCTCATCAAAGTCAATCGCGACGAGCTCCACGTCGCGCTGCTCCAGCTCGACCGGCCGGAGGCCCGCAACGCGCTCTCGCCGGAGATGATGGAGGAGGTCGCGGGCGAGCTCGAGCTACTCGACGCCGACCCCGAGGCGCGGTGCATCGTGATCGCCGGCTCCGAAGAGGTCTTCGCCGCCGGCGCCGACATCAGGGCGATGAGCGAGCGGAGCTTCGAGGAGGCGCTCCGCCATCCCGCCGCCTCCTTCTGGAGGCGGCTGGCCGCGATCAAGACACCGATGGTCGCGGCGGTCTCGGGCTACGCGCTCGGCGGCGGCTGCGAGCTGGCGCTGGCCTGCGACATGATCGTCGCCTCCGAGACGGCGCTCTTCGGCCAGCCGGAGATAACGCTCGGGATCATCCCCGGGGGCGGCGGCACACAGCGGCTGGCACGGGTGCTCGGCAAGCAGCGGGCGATGGAGTACGTCCTCACCGGCCGCCGCTTCGACGCGCAGATGGCACGCGATTTCGGCCTCGTCAACGAGGTCGTGAAGAAGGGGCAGTGGCTGACCGGGGCCGTCGAGCTGGCGCGGATGGTCGCCGAGCGGCCGCCGATCGCGGCGCGACTCGCCAAGCAGGCCGTGCTTGCCGCGGAGGAGACAGGGCTCTCCGCCGGGCTCGACCACGAGCGACGCCTCTACGAGCTGGCGATGGCGACCGAGGATCGGGTCGAGGGGATGCGGGCCTTCCTGGAGAAGCGAGAGCCGCGGTTCCAGGGCAAGTGACGCCGGTGGAGCGGGTCGGCGTCGTCGGCGCCGGGACGATGGGTTCGGGGATTGCCCAGATCGCCGCGCAGGGCGGCTATGAGGCGCGGATCTTCGACCCGATCCCCGAGGCCCGCGAGGCTGGGATCGGCCGCCTGCGCGAGGCGCTCCGCAGGGGAGCGGAGAGGGGCCATTGGTCCGAGCGGGAGGCCGAGGAGGCCACCACCCGGGCCGTCGCCGTCGAGAGCCTCGAGCAGCTCTGCGATTGCGACCTCGTGGTGGAGGCGGCGCCCGAGGACCTGGCGCTGAAGCGGGAGCTGTTCGCGCGGCTGGCGGAGGCATGCGGGCCGGAGGCGATCCTCGCCAGCAACACCTCCTCGCTGCGGGTCGCCGACATCGGCGGCGAGGTGCCCGGGCCCGAGCGGGTCGTCGGGATGCATTTCTTCAACCCGCCGGCCCGGATGAAGCTGGTCGAGGTCGTCGCCACCGAGAACTCCTCGCCGGGGGCGATCGCAACCACGGCTGAGGTCGGCGAACGGATGGGGCGCACGCCGATCCACGCCAGGGACAGCCCCGGCTTCATCGCCAATCGTCTCGCCCGCCCCTTCTCGCTCGAGTCGCTTCGCATCCTCGCCGATGGCGTCGCCGACGCGCCGACGATCGACCGTGTCTGCCGCATCGGCGGCGGCTTCCGGATGGGCCCCTTCGAGCTGCTGGATCTGATCGGGCTCGATGTCAACCTGAGTGTCGCCCGCTCCTTCTACGAGCAGGGCGGCCGCCCCGAGCGGTGGCGACCCAGCCCGGTCCAGGCCGGGATGGTCGAGGCCGGGAAGCTGGGCCGTAAGACCGGGTCCGGCTTCTACGCCTACGGCGAGGAGCGCCACCGCGAGCCCGACCCGGAGCTGGGGATCGAGGCCCCGTCCCTCGACCCCGACGACCTCGTCCGGATCGACCCGGCCGGCCCCCTGATCCTTCCGCGCCTGATCTCCCAGATCGCCAACGAGGCCGCCTTCGCGCTCGAAGAGGAGGTCGGCTCGGCGCCGGACATGGACACGGCGATGCGCCTCGGCTTCAACTGGCCGCTCGGGCCGCTCGAGCTCACCGACCTGATCGGCGCCGCCCGGGCGCGGGCGCTGCTCGAAGAGCTGCGCAGCAAGAGCGGCGAGGCCTACGCTCCCGCGCCCTCCCTCAACCGCGGCTGAGGCGCATCATCACCTCGTCGACGTAGCACCAGCTCCAGTCCTCACCGGGCTCCGCCGAGCGGATGATCGGATGGCCGCTCTCCTGGTGGTGGACGGTCGCGTGCCTCCCCGGGGAGTTGTCACAGCAGCCGATGTGGCCGCAGCTCTGGCACATCCTCAGGTGGACCCACCGCATGCCGATCTTGAGGCACTCCTCGCAGCCGGGCATCTCGGCAGGGAGGTCGAAGTACTCGACCGTGTTGAGGTGGGAGCAACTGGAAGCCGTGGCCCGACCCTAGAGGATCCGGGGCGGCGGCTCCGGCCGGCGCGGGCGATGTGCAAGGGTGCCCGGGTGGCCGAACGGAGGAACGGAGAGGCGATCACGCCGGAGGGCATCGCCGCGCTCCGCGAGGAAATCGAGCAGCTGGAGGGACCGGCGCGGACCGAGATGGCCGCGCGAATCAAAGCCGCGCGCGAGCTCGGCGACCTGAAGGAGAACGCGGAGTACCACATCGCCAAGGAGGACCAGGCGCACCTCGAGACACGGATCAAGCGCCTCCGGGAGCGACTTCGCAATGCCGTCGTCGTCGACGTCGACGAGGACGGCGATCGCTTCGCGTTCGGCCGCACCGCGGAGGTCCTCGACGAGGCAAAGGGCGAGGTCGCAACCTGGACGCTGGTCGGCTCGACCGAGGCCGATCTGACCGAGGGCCGCCTCTCGGCCGAGTCGCCGATCGGTCAGGCACTGCGTGACGCGCATGTCGGCGAGCGCGTCGAGATCGACACGCCTAAAGGGACGCGCGCGTTCGTCGTCAAGAGCCTGATCGAATGACCGGCTGCTAGCTGCCCGGGGTCGGGGCGATCTCGGTCGGCTCGCCGCCGCGCTGCCAGTGGGCCTCGGGCGAAGGCGGCGTGTCGCGCAGGTACCACTCGGCATCGAGAGCGCCCATGCAGCCGGTGCCGGCGGCGGTCACCGCCTGGCGGTAGATCCGGTCGACCACGTCGCCGACCGCGAAGACACCGGCGAGCTTGGTTTTGGTGGATCCGGGCTGGGTGCGGATGTAGCCGTCCTCGTCGGTGTCGATCTGGCCGGCGACGACCTCCGAGCGCGGGATGTGGCCGATCGCGATGAAGGCTCCTTCGGTCGCGAAGTCCTCGGTCTCCCCCGTCTCGACGTTCTTCAGCCTCACGTGGTCGAGGCTGCCGCTCTCGTCGCCGACGAACTCCTCGGCCACGAACGGTGTCTTGAACTCGATGTTGGGCTGCTGGCGGGCCCGCTCCTCCATGATCTTCGAGGCGCGGAACTCGTCGCGGCGGTTGACGATCGTCAGCTTCGTGGCGAACTTGGAGACGAAGATCGCATCCTCCATCGCCGAGTCGCCGCCGCCGATCACGATCACCTCCTTGCCCTTGAAGAAGGCGCCGTCGCAGACGCCGCAGGTGGAGACGCCGCAGCCGCTCAGCTCGCGCTCGCCGGGTACGCCAAGCCGGCGCGGCTCGGCCCCCATCGCGAGGATCACCGTCCGCGCGAGGTGCTCCTCCTCGCCCAGGTGGACCCTCTGGATCCCGCCGTCGCTGAGCTCGACCCGATCGACGTCATCGGTGACGAAGCGCGTCCCGAAGCGCTCGGCCTGAGCGCGGAACTCGGTCATCATCTCCGGCCCCATGATCCCCTCCGGGTAACCGGGGTAGTTCTCGACATCGGTCGTGTTCTGGAGCTGCCCACCCCACTGGAAGCCCTCGAAGACGAGCGGCTCGAGGTTGGCGCGAGCCGTGTAGAGCGCGGCGGTGTAGCCGGCCGGGCCGCCCCCGATGATGATCACGTTCTCGATCTTCCTCTGCTCTGCCATTTCTGCCCCGCGGGAGTCTAATACTTTACTTTTTATAGTACCGCGTCGGTCAAGCCTCCAAGTCATCCCGAAGCCGGCTCGAGCTGCCGTTTCGGCACCGTCTCGCGATCGATCGGGAGACCCTCCTCTTCCCACAGCTGGACCCGGTGGCGGAGCTGGAAGAAGGCGACGACCCCGAACGGAATCGGCAGCCAGAAGGCCACGAGGCGGTAGATCAGGATCGCCGGGAAGACGGTGTCCTCGGGCAGGCCAAAGAGGACGAAGGCTCCGATCATGCCGGCATCGACGGCGCCCACACCGGCCGGGGCCAGCGGGAAGAGGTTGGCGACCATGCCGAGGAAGAAACCCTGGACCACGACCGCGAGCGGGACGTGAACGCCGAACGCTTTGAAGGACGCCCAGAGGATGCCGATGTTCGCCGCCCAGAACCCGGCCGCACCGACCACCGCGAGACCGCCGCGGGATGGATGGGCGAAGAGGCTGAGGGCGAAGCGGAAGCCTTCGCCCGCGATGGCCGGAATTTTGGCGATGTTTGCGGCGATCGATTTGGCCCGCTCGCCGTGCGCGTGCGCGGCGACCCGGGGGGCGAGGTCCGGGGGGATCAGCGCGAGGACCAGACCGAGAAGGAGCGTCAAGCCGGCGAACGCGGCAGGCACGATGGTCAGCTCGACCGAGTCCTTGCCGGGCAGCACTCCGGTCCGCAGCAGGACCCCGAAGACGATCAACGCGATCGGGTAGAAGACGTAGTGGAGGCTGAGGAAGGCGACCATGCGGCGCCCGACGTCGTGACGGGCCATGCCCGCTTTGCGCAGCGCCCAGTAGGTGAGGGCGATGCCACCTGCCCCGGCGGCAGAGAAGAGGAGGGTCGCCGCAACACCGGCCATGTTGATCTCATACGTCTCGCCCCAGGTGAGGGGGAGCGCATCACCGCCGACCACGGCCTTGAACAGTGCGATGTAGGTGGCGATCGCCACCAGGTTGAAGCCGATCGCAATGGCGACCCAGACCAGATCGGCGTCGTCGAGCTTGCTGAGCGCGTCGCCGAGCCCGACCAGCTTCGGGAAGAGGAAGTAGATGCCGACGAGGAGCGCGACGACGACGAGCACGGTCTGGACCAGTCGCCGCGTCGTAAAGAGCGGCAACCCCACGGCGCGGTTGCCGTTCGCCGATTCCTCAGGAGACACGCCTGAAAAAGCTACCCGGTGGCGAAGCGCTCCAAGCGCTGAAGCCGCCGGTTGATGCCGAGGACGAGGGGTTCGGCGAGCGGCTCACCGCGGCGCACGGCCCCCACCAGGGCGCCGCCCGCGACGAGATCGGTTACGTAATGCTCGCCGAGGTAGACGAGGGCGAAGCCGAGTGTGACGGCGTAGGCCCAGCCGGCGGCGCCCGGCGCGCGCCCCGCTTCGCTCAACGAGATCGCCGCCATCGTGGAGGTGGCGAAGTGCAGCGAGGGCATCGCCGCCCACGGGTTGCCGCCGAGCGCCTCGTACATCGCCGGCCAGGCGGAACCCCATGTCCGCTCCCCCACCTCGACCATGACGCGGCGCACCTCTTCCCCTCCGGTGATGCCCTGCTCCGAAGCCCACCAGGGAGGCGGCGTCGGCACCAGGAAGTAGATCGCGCAGCCGATGTCGAAGACCGCCGCGAGCTGCCGAGCGGCGCGCGGGAAGCGGCCGGGATGGCGAAGCAGTATGTAGACGAGCGCGAGGTAGGGCTCCAGGAACCAGAGCCAGTGGACCCAGGTGAGGAAGCGGTCGAGGACGTTTGCGCGGCCGAGCCTCGAGAGGGCGCGCTGAAGGCGCACGTTGGGCAGCCGCCCGAGCCCGATCGCCCGGTCCGCGACGATCGGATAGCGGCTGCGCAGCCGCCGGCGCAAACGCTCGGGATCGTCATAGGGAAGCTCGTGCACCATCGTGAAGGCCCACATCTGCATCGCGAAGAGGGCGACGTCGCGCCCCGGCGTGCGGGGCCGCAGCACCGCGACCGCGAGCGGCCCGGCGGCGCAGGCAGCGATCGTCACCCGGGCGCGCACCCGGACGCGCCGCCTCAGCAGCGGAACGGCCACAGCGGCGGCGAGAGCGCCGGCCGCTCCCGCCCGCACCGCCAACCGGAGCGCAGGTGATGCGCTGCTCATGGATCGGCGAGTATAGGTCCATGCCCCGTGCGGCCCGGTGGGCGGGCCGCGTCGTCCGCCATGCACGTGATTAGAATGGCCGCGCTTTGGCGCCTCACTCCCCTGGCACTGACCAGATCGAAACGCTGCTCTGGATCGGCTTCGTCGCCGCGCTCGTCGTCGTGATCGCCGTCAACGGGGCGCTTCTCTACGCGATGCGCCGCTACCGCGCGGCCCGGGGCGCCGCGGCCGAGGCGACCACCGGCGGGCGCCGGATCCAGCTGCGGGTCGCCGGCGTGCTGACCGTCCTCGCAGCGGTGATCCTCGTCCTCAGCATCATCTACACCGACCGGGCCAGGGAGGCGCCGACGACCGGCGCCGCCGGGCTGCAGGCCTCCAGCTCCGAGCCGCTGCGGATCGAAGCGACCGGGCAGCAGTGGCTGTGGCGCTACGACTACCCCAACAAGGCGTTCTCGTACTACAAGCTGGTGGTCCCGGTCGACACGGCGGTGGAACTCGACCTCGGCTCGACCGACGTCGTCCACACCTGGAACGTGCCCGAACTCGCCGGCAAGCGCCAGGCGGTCCCGGGGAGGACCAGCCACGTCACCTTCAGCGCCGACGAGGAAGGAACCTACGACGGTGAGTCGGCGACCCTCTCGGGCCAGGCCTACGCGGCTATGCGGACCGAGGTCGAAGTCGTCTCCCCGGAGCAATACGAAAGCTTCATCAAGGCCCAGAAGCAGGACATCCAGGCCGCCCAGGACCGGGTGGTAAGCCTGATCGAAAGCGGGAAAACGCCGTGACCACGACGGCAAAGCGGCCCGAGCTCGTCGTCGAGGGCTTTCCGCGCCGCCGCGCCGGCTGGGTCGATCTGGTGACCAGCGCCGACCACAAGGACGTCGGCCGGGTGCTGATCGGCGCGGCGCTCGGCTTCCTCTTCATCGCCGGGATCGAGCTGCTGCTGATGCGGCTGCAGCTGCTGATCCCGGAGAACTCCTTCCTCACCCCGGTGACCTTCAACCGGCTGCTCTCGCTCTACGGCACCACGGCGATCTTCCTCTTCGCGATCCCGCTCGTCTTCGGGCTCTTCTACTACGTCGCCCCGCTCCAGATCGGCGCCCGCGGGACGGCGCTGCCGCGCCTCGGCCAGATAGGCCTCTGGCTATATCTGGCCGGTGCGACCGTCCTCTACTCGGGCTATCTGTTCACCCCGTCCGAGGCTGGGATCAACCCGATTGCGCCGCTCTCCGAACTAGCCTTCCTTCCCAACAACGGGGTCGACGCCTGGGCGGCGGCGTGCGGCTTGGCGACGCTCGGCTTCGTGCTGATCTCGATCAACCTGATCGCCACGATGAGGACCCTGCGCGCCCCCGGAATGGCGTGGAGGCGGCTGCCGATCTTCTCCTGGGCGGCGGCGATCGGCTCCTGGCTGATGCTGGTCGTCGGCTCCGTGATGTTGGCGGCGATCACGATGCTGCTGATCGACCGCAACTTCGAAGGGATCTTCTTCGCCGGAGACGCGGGCGGGGCGCCCCTCCTCTGGCAGCACCTCAGCTGGATCTTCTTCACCGGCACCTACATGCTGATCCTGATCGCGGCGCTCGGCGCGGTCGCCGAGATCATCCCCGCCCTGGCGGGCAAGCCCCTCTTCAACCGCCAGGCGACGATCGGCTCGCTGCTCGCGGTCGCGGTGATCGGGACCCTGGCCTGGATGCAGAACATGCTGACGGCGCCGATCGGCACCGCCTGGACGTACTTCGCGATGATCGCGTCGCTGGCGCTGATCGTCCCCTTCGGGCTGATCTTCTTCAACCTGATCGCGACGCTCATCGGCGGCGCACTGCGAACGCGCGCCCCGCTGCTGTTCGCCGCGGGAGCGATCTCGATCATCTCGATCGGGCTCGCTCTGGAGCTCGAGCAGTCGCTGGTCGGGGCCGCCTGGCGACTCCAGCAGACGACGGCCAGCACCGCCGCCACCCACTTCGCCCTTGTCGGCGGGGCGGTCCTCGGCGGCTTCGCCGCCCTGCACTGGTGGTACCCAAAGATGACCGGGCGCACGGTCGGCGAGTACCTGGCGCGGATCTCCTTCTGGACGATCCTGGCGGGGACCCTGATCACCTTCGTCCCGCTGCTTCTGGCCGGGGACACCGAGGGCCAGGTAGTGGACGCGTACAAGTACTTCGGCGGAGCTGGTGTCAGCGCCTACAACCTGATCGCCTCGATCGGCTCGCTCGTCCTCGTCGCCGGCGTGATCATGACCCTGGTCAACCTGATCCTCAGCCGAAATTCCGGTGCCGAGGCCGGGCACGACCCGTGGCGGGGCGAGTCGCTCGAGTGGTTCGCGCTCTCACCGCCTGACCCGCACAACTTCGACGTCCTACCCGACGTCCGCGGCCCGCGTCCGATGCACGACATCCGCGACGCGATCGCGCACCGAACGGGCAGACCGGCGGAACCGGTGCGCGAGTCGCAGCCGGTAGCCTGATCTGTTGTGGCGATTGAGGCGACGGCAGCGACGATCGGACGGCGCCCCGCCGCGCTGACCCTGCTGCGCGACTACGTCACGCTGACCAAGCCCAAGGTCCAGTCGCTGCTCCTGCTGACGACGGTGACGACGATGTACGTGGCAGGCGACCCGTCGCTCTCCCTCGTCTTTCTCACCTGCCTCGGCGGCGCCCTCTCGGCCAGCGGCGCGGCGGCGATCAACCACGCTGTCGACCGCGACATCGACCGCGCCATGGCGCGCACGGCGACCCGTCCCGTGGCGAGTGGCCGGGTCTCAGCGGGGGCGGCGATCGCGTTCGGGACCGCGCTCGGGCTCTCCTCATTCATCCTGCTCGCCCTCGCGGTCAACCCGCTGGCCGCCGCTCTCTCGCTCAGCGGGCTACTCGGGTACGTCTTCGTCTACACGCTCTGGCTGAAGCGCTCGACGCCCCAGAACATCGTGATCGGCGGCGCCGCCGGCGCGGTCCCGCCGCTGGTCGCCTGGGCGGCCGTGACCGGAGGCCTCGACGGCACCGCGCTCTACCTGTTCGCGATTGTCTTCTTCTGGACCCCGCCGCACTTCTGGGCGCTCTCGCTGCTGATGAAGGACGACTACGCGAGGGCGGGCGTGCCGATGCTGCCGGTGGTCCGCGGCGAGGAGGAGACGCGCCGCCAGATCCTCCTCTACACGGTGCTGCTCTACGCCGTCACCCAGCTGCCCTTCTGCGCAGGCGGATTCGGGGTCCCCTACCTGGTCGCCTCGATGACGCTCGGCGCCGGCTTCATCTGCTGCGCGGTCGCCCTGCTTCGCTCCGCCGACCGGCGCTGGGCGCTGCGGACGTACCTCTTCTCGCTCGCCTACCTGGCGCTCCTCTTCCTCGCCATGCCGATAGACGCCGCCCTGTCCTGAGACGGCGTGTCGGGCTCGCCGTCTGGTAGAAATCTCGCCCGTGGATCGCGAGTCGGCAAGAAGAAGCATCGCGGCGGGGCTGGTGACCGCCGGCATCGCGGCGGGCGTCTTCGCGCTCAGCTTCATCCTCGCCCTCTTCTACATTGCCTCATGAGCGCGGAGCGAGCATGACCGTGGATCGCCATCGGGACATAACCGAGCCGGGCGAGATGGTCTACCAGCCGCGTCCGTCCTGGGCGCCGGCGATCTTCGCCTTCGCGGCGGCGCTCGCGGTCTGCGGCATCTTCGCCGAGGGCTTCATGGTCCGCGGCTGGGTCTACTCGATCATCGGCATCGTGGTCCTGCTCGCCGCCCTGCGAAGCATGGTCCGGGGCGCCATCGCAGACCACTACCGGCTGCCGCGCAGGCAGCGGACCCGCGGCGCGGTCCTACCGGTCGAGACGATCCAGCCTCCACGCGGCTGACCGGGCTCCCACCGAGCACCCGATCCCGAGCGCCGCTCCCCCTTAGCGCCGGTCAGTCGGGCGTCATGCCCGAGGTGGCGCCATCGGAGGTCCAGACGCGGACGATGTCGCGGATCGAGAGCACGCCGACCAGGTCGCCGTGGTCGAAGACGACCAGGTGCCGGATGCCGCGATTCGACATCTCGGAGGCGGCCCGCTCGAGGCTCCAGTCGGGCGCCGCAGCCACGATGCCCTCGCTCATGTGGTCGCAGACCCGCTCGGCGTCGGGGTCCTCTCCGCTTCCCAGCGAGGTCAGGATGTCGCGCTCGGTGACGATGCTCGGGACCGGCATCTCGTCGTCCGTGACGAGCGCCGCGCCGGTCCCCTTCTCGACCATTCGCTCCGCCGCTTCCCGCAGCGTATGGGTTGGGCCGAGCGCCAGAACCACCTCCGACATGCCGTCCCGAACAAGCATTCTCAGTCCCTTCTTGCGCACCGGCGAGGTTGTGTCATTCGCCTCAAGAGTAGCCGACGATGGAGGGTCCGCGAGCCGCGTCGGCGGCGGGTCTGACGTATAGACTGCGGCCCGCCGTACCCCCTCTGACCATGTCACCGCAACATCGCAAAACCCGCCTGCTCGTCGTGCTCGCCTGTCTGGCGGCGGTTGCAGCGGCGGCCTCGGGCTGCGGTACGACGAAGGCAAACGAGGAACGAGGCCGGACCCTCTTCATCCAGAACTGCGGTACCTGCCACATGCTCGCCCAGGCCGGGTCGAGCGGAACGATCGGTCCCGACCTCGACGCGGCATTCGCCTCGGCGCGGGCCGTGGGCGAGACCAGCAGCACGATCGAAGGAATCGTCAAGGCGCAGGTCGAGAATCCGCGCCCGAAGACCGACAACCCCGCCGTCTCGATGCCGCCGGAGATCGTCAGCGGCCAGGACCTCGAGGACGTCGCCGCCTACGTGGGCCGCTACGCGGGCGTCCCGGGCGCGGCGCCGCCGAAGGTGCCGGGCGGCCTCGGGGCACAGGTCTTCGCCAACAAAGGCTGCGGCGGCTGTCACACCCTGGCCGCGGCGAAATCCGGGGGGACGACGGGACCGAACCTCGACGAAGTGCTCCCGGGGCAGAGCGCCGCAATGGTCAAGGAGTCCGTGGTCGACCCCAACAAGACGATCGCGAAGGGCTATCAGGCCGGCATCATGCCCCCGGACTTCGGCACGCAGCTCAGCGAAAACGAACTCAACGACCTGGTCTCCTATCTGATCGAAAGCACCTCGACCGGCAAGAGCAAGGGCGGGGGCGGCAAGAGCACGGGCGGTTGAGCCGGAGCGGCCGGGCGCGGCCGTTGTCATCATCTGCCCTCTGCCGATGCGCCAGCGACTGCAGATCTCCCCGCAGCTTTACGCGAGGGTCACCCTCGTCGCCCTCGGGGCGCTGGCGCTGATCGTGCTGACCGGTGCCGGCGTGCGGATCACCGGCTCAGGTCTGGGCTGCCCGGACTGGCCGAAGTGCTACGGCGGCACGGTTCCCCCGCTCGACACGCACGCGGTGATCGAGTACGGCAACCGCGTCCTCACCGGCTTCGTCGGCATCGCGGTGATCGCCGCCAGCGTCCTGGCCTGGTACCGGCGCCCGTTCCGCTGGCACCTGGCGCTTTTCGGGGCGATGCTGCCGCTGGGTGTGATCGGGCAGGCGATCCTCGGCGCGCTCGTCGTCAAGTACGACCTCGCCCCGGGGCTCGTGATGACCCACTTCATCCTCTCGATGCTGCTGCTCGACGCCGCCTTCGCTCTGGCCTGGTGCTCGCGCTATGAGCCCTGGGAGCGGCGGCGCTCGAGCGATCGGCTCGGGGTCTGGGCCGTGCGGGGGCTGATTCCGCTCGGCCAGCTGACGATCCTGCTCGGCACGATCGCCACCGGATCCGGGCCGCACGCGGGCGCCCACGAAGGGGAGCTCGTGCATCGCTTCTCATTCGAGGGCACCGGCACGCTCGAGTGGGTCGTGCAGCGCCATGCCGCGATCGCCACGATCTTCGGCCTCGCCGCGATCGCCGTATGGCTGCTCCTACGGCGCTCCGGCGGCGATCGTCGCGCCCTGCGGCCCCTGACGGCGGTCCTGGCCCTGCTTGCGGCACAGGGCGTCGTGGGAGGCGTCCAGTGGGCGCTCGAACTGCCCGGTGAGCTGGTCTGGGCGCACGTCGCGCTCGCCACTTTGACCTGGCTGGCGATGCTGTGGACGGTGGCGACGGCCGGCCGCCTCGAGCCTCGCCCCGCGACGGCGGCCCCGGCCGGGGCGGAGCCGCGTGGCGAGCCCGGCCGGGCCGCCGCGCTCACTCAGAGCTGAGCGCCCTGCCGCGCCTCAGCCTCGAGGTCGACCACCACGTGGGTGACCGGCAGCTCGATTTCCTCGCGCGCCTTCTCCACCACCCCCCGCTCCAGCCAGTGAGAGCGCTCCGGGGGATGGGTCGAGATCACGATCTCATCGGCGGGGAAGGCGCGGAGCGCGTCCTCGATGGCGACGTTCGGGTCCGAGTCGCCGATCTCGCCCCGGGCCCTCAGGCCGGAGCGCTCGATCTCGATCAGCGACAGCTCCATCCGCTGGCGCGCCTCCTCGATCGCCGCATCGACGTCGGAGGCCCAGTGGGCGGCGCGCGACGTCGGCAGCGCCGGGGTGACGAGCATGATCTCGGTCCCACCCCCGCGGCTGCGATTGCGGATCTCCTCGAGCAGCGCCTCGCCGCCGACCGTCTGGTTGGCCACCACCAGAAGGCGCCGGCGGCCGTCTCCCCCGCGGGTCACGGAGACGCTGCCGGGCAGGGAGCCCCGCGAGCTCCGGTACGCGATCCCGACTCCGAACCCGAGCAGGGCGGCGGCCCAGACGACCCCGATCACCGGCCGGGTCAGAAGCGTCAGGAGGATCACCGAGAGCGCCGCGGCGCCGATCACGACCACCCACCGGAACGCGTCGGCCTCGGACCTCAGCGGATTGTGCATATCCAAGTTGTACTACCCGACGTGGGCGCAGAACCAAGCAGTCAAGTTCGGTTCAGCGGGCGCAGAGCCAAGAAGCTCGGGGGACGCAGGGAGACTGGCGAGGGGAGCGCACTACCGTGCGTGACCCGAGCCACTCGACCGAGGACCCCGAGATGCGCCGGCTCTGTGCCCGCTGAATCAGAGGATGTAGACAGTCGTGTAGACGATGATCCACATGATGTCGACGAAGTGCCAGTAGATGCCCGGCACCTCGACGCCCAGATGGTCCTTCGCGTCGGGGCCGAAATGGCCGCGGAAGGCCCGGATGTTGGCGAAGCTGAGCAGCATCAGGCCGACGAAGACGTGCGCCCCGTGAAGGCCGGTGAGGCCGTAGAAGATCGAGCCGAAGGCGAGGTCGCGCGCGCTGAAGCCGAGGTGCACGTACTCGTTGATCTGGATGAAGAGGAAGGTCGCGCCAAGCAGCCAGGTGAGGACCAGGCCGAGTTTGAGGCCGGCTCGGTTGCCCCGCCGGATCGACTCCAGCGCATAGTGGATCGTGAAGCTCGAGGAGACCAGGATCGCCGTGTTGACCCCGGCGACGGCGACCGGCAGCTCGTAGGGGTGCGGGGGCCAGCTGGGCGGAGCGACGACGACCCGCAGGAAGAAGTAGGAGGCGAAGAAGGCCCCGAACAGCATCACCTCGGAGACGATGAAGAGCAGGATTCCCAGGGTCTGGCGGTCGATCCTCGAGCTCTCGTGCGCCTCCGGCGGGCCGTGGTGCTCGTGGCCGTGGTCGATTGCGACCGTCGCGCTCTCCATCAGTGCCGCCTCCTGTAAGTCCGGCCCGGCTCTGACGAGGGGCTGGGCGTGGATGGCAAGTCCGGTGAACGAAGGCGATGCAGCGCATCGTCGAGCTTGCCGGGCGCAGCCAGGCGCGTCCAGACGCCGTCAGAACGGGGCGCAATTTCAGGAGTTGGCACTAGCGCGCCTCCCCCTCGGCGACCGCGGCAGCGACCGCGGCCGCAGGCCGGCCGACCTCCAGGTGCTCGACCGGCTTCTCCGTGATCTCACGGGTTCGGCCGACGAGGTCCTCGCTGAGCCAGCGGGAGCTCTCGCCGGCGAAGGTCGAGATCAGCACCTCGTCGATCCGGTAGTGCGCGATCGCGTTCTGTACCGCGTGGAACGGATCCGGGCTCATCGGCTGCCCGGTTGCATCGACGTCGGCCTTGTAGAGCTCGGCGAGCGTGGAGGCGAGGTCGCGAACGATCTGCGCCTCGGCGACGTCCTCGGTGCGCGGGCAGATGATCGTGTAGCGATGGGGGCGCTCCGCAGCCCGCTCCTTCAGCCGCTTGACGAGGTCCGGCGTGGCCACGGTCTGCGTCGCCACGACGAGCGTGTGGATCACGTCCCAGCGGATCGAGTCGTCCTCGATCCGCACCGGGATGTGGGTGATCGCGACGTCGGGCTCGAAGCGGCGGCGGGCCCACTCGACCAGGTCCTTGCGGGTGAGCCCGAAGCGCGTTCCCGACTGGCAGGAGAGGAGGACCTCCCCCGGCTCATGGGCCCTGACCGCATCGTCGAGCGCCAGGGCCGGGTCGGTGTCCATCACCTCGCCGACCGAGTCGATGCCGTATTCGGTGAGGACCGACATCGTCACCTCGACCCGCGCCCGGGCGGCGTCGCGCAGCTCGGTGGTGTCGATCAACTGCCCGACCGCCGGCTGATTCTGCGGCGCGGCCACCGCTACGAACGGCACGGCCTCCGCCCGCTCCTGGACGGCCTGCAGCAGCTTGCGCCCCCCTGCCACCTCGTTGAGGAAGACGAGCAGCGGACGCACCTCTCCCTCGGTCAAGCCCTCGCGCTTCATGAAGTGCCCACCACCGTGGGCTCGGGTTTGGCCACCTCGGCGCCCTCGCCGCCCATGATCGCGTGACGGGCGCCGGGGACGCCGTACTCGTACGGCCCACCGACGACGCGCGGGATCTCGTCGAAGTTGAAGATCGGGGGCGGCGAGGAGACCTGCCACTCGATCGTCTTGGCACGCCACGGGTTGGCCTCTGCCCTCGGCCCGTAGCGCCAGCTGACGATCATGTTGTAGAGGAAGACGAGCTGGCAGGCGCCGAGCAGGAACGCGAAGCAGCTGATCAGCAGGTTCCAGTCGCCGAACTGGGCCGCATAGTCGGAGACGCGTCGCGGCATCCCGTCCATGCCGATCCAGTGCATGGGGATGAACGTGCCCCAGGTGCCGACCAGCGTCCCCCAGAAGTGGACGCGCCCCAGCTTCTCGTCGTACATCCTCCCGGTCATCTTCGGGAACCAGTGGTAGATGCCGGCGAAGATCGTGAAGACCGAGCCGCCGAAGAGCACGAAGTGGATGTGGGCGACGATGAAGTAGGTGTCGGAGACGTGGATGTCGATCGGCACCATGCCCAGCATCACGCCGCTGATCCCGCCGATCGTGAAGGTGACGATGAAGGCGAGCGCGAACAGCATCGCCGTCGAGTAGGTGTGGATCTTCCCGAAATAGAGCGTCCCCAGCCAGGAGAAGATCTTGATCCCGGTCGGCACCGCGATCAGCAGCGTGGTGATCATCATCGGGACTCGCAGCCAGCTGAACATGCCCGCGACGAACATGTGGTGCGCCCAGACCGAGTAGCTGAGGACGACGATCCCGATCAGCGCCAGCGCCATCAGCCGGTAGCCGAAGATCGGCTTGCGCGCATGGGTCGAGATGACCTCGGAGATGATCCCGAACCCGGGCAGCATCATGATGTAGACGGCAGGGTGCGAGTAGAACCAGAAGATGTGCTGGTAGCTGATCACGTCGCCGCCGCCGGCGAACTCGAAGAACTGGGTGCCGAGGACCCGGTCGAGCAGGACCATGAACTGGGCGCCGGCGATGAACGGGGTGGCCGCGACGACCAGCAGCGAGGTCGAGAGGTTGGCCCAGACCAGCAGCGGCATGCGCCAGAAGGTCATCCCGGGCGCACGCATGGTGATGATCGTCACCAGGAAGTTGAGCGCCGTGGCTATCGATGACGCGCCGGCGAACTGGACGCCGAGGTTGAAGAACGACTGCCCGAGTGGGGCGCCGGTCGAGAGCGGCGCGTAGCCCGTCCAGCCCGTGTCGAAGGCGCCGCCGGGGGCGAGGAAGCTGCCGATGAAGAGCAGCCCGGCGAGCGGCAGCATCCAGAAGCTGAGCGCGTTGAGGCGCGGGAAGGCCATGTCCGGCGCCCCGATCATCAGCGGAAGCACGTAGTTGGCGATCCCGGCAAAGACCGGGATCACGAAGACGAAGATCATCAGCACGGCATGGGTGGAGAAGAGGCTGTTGAAGCCGGCCGCGTTGACGATCTGCGAGCCGGGCTGGGCGAGCTCGGCGCGGATCAGCATCGCCATCAGCCCGCCCACGAAGAAGAAGAAGAAGGTGGTGCATATGTACTGGATGCCGATCACCTTGTGATCGGTGTTGAAGCGGAAGTAGTCGCGCCAGCTCTTCGCGCCGTGCTGGGAGTGGTCGTCGGGGATCGTCGGCATGCCGGCGGCCCAGCGGAGCCAGTAGTCGAAGCAGCCGAACCCGGCGAGGAAGCCGAGCGGCCCCGTGATCAACGGAACGACGACGTGCGGGTATCCCGTCTGCTCGGTTTCGAAGACGTCAAGGCCGGAGATCGCGCGCAGGGCGACGACCAGGCCGAAGCCAAAGGCCGCTCCGAGCACCGTCCCCACCGCCCCCCGGATCCAGCCGGGCTGCTTCACGGCGTTCACCATCTGCCCATCCCCTCCATTATGCCCCCCCTGCCCCCAGCGGTTCGGGGTTCGACTCGGTGTCCTCGCGGATCGATTCCATGAACGGCGGCGGGATCTTCGTTTTCAGTCCCGCCACCCATTTGCGGAAGTCGGCGGCCGGCTCGACCACGACCTTGGCGCGCATCGTCGCGTGGCCGAAGCCGCAGAGCTCGGTGCAGATCAGCTGGTAGGTCCCGACCTTGTCCGGAGTCACCGTCGCGGTAGTCGTGATCCCGGGCACGTTGTCTTTCTTGATCCGCCACTCGGGCACCCAGAAGGAGTGGATCACGTCCTGTGAGTGCATTTTGAACTGGACCTGCCGGTCGACCGGGACGTGCAGTTCGCCCTCTGAGAAAGCGTTGTCCTTGCCGGGGTAGCCGAAGCTCCAGGCGAACTGCTGGGAGAAGACGTCGACCTTGAGCGGGTTCGCGGCTTCGGCTTCGATGTCGTTGAGGACGATCCAGCTGTAGCCGGCGCCGAAGAGGACGATCATGGTCGGGATCACGGTCCAGGCCACCTCGAGCCGCGTATTGCCGTGGATCGGCTCGCCGTCGGACTCGTCGCCGGGTTTCGCCCTGAATTTGTAGAGGGCGTAGAAGAGCATCACCAGCACCAGCGAGAAGACGACAGCCGAGAGGACGATCATCACGTCGAGCAGCGTGTCGATCTTCGGCGCCGCGGTCGACGCCTCCTCGCCGTTCCAGTTGATCGGCAGCATCACCGCGGAGATCGCCGCCGCCAGGGCGACGGTCGCGGCAAGCATCTTCGCTATCGGCAGGCGCCCGACCATCGAGGGGCGGATTCTATGCAAGCGGCAGACGGTCAAGCTCGCCGGATGAGGCGGCGATCACCCCGCGGGCGACCCCTTCCCAGCTCCAGAGCCGCCTCGCGGTCTCGACCAGCGCCATCCGCGCGGCTTCCCGCTCCTCATCCTCCAGCGAGAGCCAGGCGACGAGCCGCGCGGCGATCGCCTCGACGGCTCCCGATTCGACCTCGAACGAGGTGAGCGGGGCCACCTCGGCCGGCAGCGCGGTGGCCAGCGCGCGGGAGACCTCGAGCATGCCCGAGTGCCCCGCGGAGACCGGAAGGGCGCCGCAGGCCGCGGCCTCGGCGGCGACCATGCCGAAGGCCTCGGGGAAGGTGCTGGGCATGACGAGCGCCTCGGCCTCCGGAAGCAGCTCCGCAACCTGGTCGTGCTCGAGACGGCCGATCAGCTCGATCGAGCGGCCGGCGCCCCGCGCCGCCTCCAGGTAGCCGGGCGGAGGGTCGGCGAGGAAGCCGGCGAGGATCGGCAGCGGCCCCTCCCCTCCTCCCTCCAGGGCGCGCCCGAGCCGCGCCACCTCGCGGGCGTCGTCGAGATCGCCGCGGTCGAGCGCCGCGAGCAGACGGCGGATTCCGGCCTCGTACTCGCCCCAGCCGGCGATCCGCAGGCGCGCCTCCGGATGCTCACGGAGCACGAGCGGCCAGGCGGCCAGGAGAAGGTCCAGCCCCTTGGAGACGATCAGCTTGCCGATGAACACCACGAGCGGCGATCGCCGCCGCCCCTGTCGGGGGCGGAACGCCTCCGTGTCCACCCCCGGGGGGCCTAGCCGCGTCTTCTCGCGAAGTGCCTCGCTGCCAGGGAGCGCTTCCCAGAGGGACTCGGCGGTGTGCCGCGAGCCGACCAGGACGCCGCTCGCCGCCTCCATCCCCTCCTCCGCGTAGGGCAGGAATCGCGGATGCGGTTTGACCGTGTACTCGAGCGCCGAGCCGTGGATCTTGGCGGCGAAGGCGCCGATCCCGGCGCGCGCGAGGATCGCCGGGCCCATCACCAGGTGGCCGGCGAGGGCGGCGTCGAAGCCGCCAATCTGCGCCGCGACGGAGCGGACGGCCTCGACGTTCGCCTCGAGGTAGGCGTCGAGCTCGGCGTCGCTGAGCTCGGGGAAGACCTTCACCTCGAAGCCCTCGTAGGGGTCCTTGACGTAGACGGGGAGCAGGCCGTGGATGTCCGGGTTGTGGACCTCGACGCCCTCCGGCCGCACCTGGCGCTCCTGGCAGACGAGGTGGACCTCGTGACCGAGCCGGGCCAGCGCGCTCGCCACGCTCGCCGTGTAGATGTTGCTGCCGGTCCCCCGCAGCATGTAGCCATGAAATAGAAGGACCTTCATATTCCGCCGCCGCCGAGGATGCACCCGCCACCCCCGGACGCGGGAGCGAGGGCCAGTCCATCTCTGTCTCTTCTGGCCCGAGCGAGAGCAGAGGAGGTGGCGGAATTTGTATTGTGGCGAGCCATGAATCAGCGGCAGCTTTACAGGATGCGGGCGCCGGCCTCTGGGCGTGAGGCGCTCGCCCACGCGGAGCCGGGGTCCGTCTATCTCGACCGGGAGACCGGCGAGGAGATGGAGCCGGTGGCGATGGTGCTGCCGCTGGCGCCCTCCGCCTCGGCGCTGCCGCGAACGCCGGACAACCTTCGCGCCTGCCGCCGCTGCGACCAGCTGATCGGCCTCGACGTCAGCGACTGCCCCTACTGCGGCCTCCGCCAGAGCGCGCTCTAGCGCCGTCGCTCAGGTCGCTCGTCCTAGGGTTGCTTGACGAGCGTCGCGGAGTAGAGCAGGCGGGCTTCCGAGTAGTAGCAGCCGTAGACCTTCTTCTTCCCTACCCCCTGCTGAGGATGCCCTTCCTGGATGTCCTTCGTCGATGCGCAGTGATCGGGCTTGCGGCTGCCCCGCCAGGTGTTTTCGGCGTCGACGTTGACCGCGAACATCGGCGCCCAGGTGGGCACCGTGAGGGCGACGACCTGCCCCTGGAGGACCGTCAGCGGGTGATCGAGCGCGAACACCGGGGTGCGGCCGAAGTACGGGTTGAGCAGCTGGACCGGGCTCTGGCGAACCAGGGTGAAGGCCGGCGGCTTTGAGCCCTTGACCCGGCGCAGCACTCCGATCCTCGCCTTCGAGGGCTTGCCGAGGATTTCGTTGAAGAAGGCGACCTCGTCGGTCGTCGTCTTGCCGTCCTTGCGGGACGGCCGCGAGAGGCTGACCGACCAGGCGACGATCTTGCCGTCGAAAGGCGCCACGTAGGGGTTGGGAACGCCGCCCGCCCTGACCTGGAAGCCGGTCATGTGACCCTCGACCCGGCAGGGGATGACCTCGACGTTGTTGACGATCTTCCCCGGGCAGGACGGGGGCGGAAGGGTGTCGGTTCGGCCCAGAACGACGACGCGGGCAGGGGCCGAGTCGGCGGCGCCCGGCCGCACTGCCGCCGCCAGCGCCAGCAGGGCGCAGGCGAGGCCGAGGGCGACGATCGCCCGTTCCCTCGGGAAGCGGTTTTCGGCGGGTCCGAACACTGGCATCAGCTGCAACCCCTGCCTGGACGGAGGGTTGCGGACCGGATTCTGCCGCGAGCGCGACCCGGATGTGGCTCTGGCGGCGCGATTGCACGATCCCGGCCAGGAACGAGCCCCTCGTTCGAAGTGCCAGGTAGGGTTGCCTCCCGTGGCGGATCCGGCGCAGAGCATGGATGACTTCGTTCCCGCCGGCCTCGAGGCGCTCGGGATCGAAGCCGACGAGGTTGAGATGGCGGTGATCGCCGCAACCCACCAGGTTTTCTGGCCGGCGATCCGCGAGCTGCTCGCCTTCGACACCAGCGGCGTCGCCCCGGAGCGGGAGCTGGACCCCTCGCGAGCGCCATGAGGGGCCTCGACCTCTCGCTTCGCGCCCAGGCGACGGCGATAGCCGCCGGAGAGCTCGACGCCGGAGAGCTGCTCGACGCCACGCTCGCCCGGATCGAGGAGCGCAACCCCGCGCTGAACGCCGTCGTCGAGACCTTTCCGGAGCGCTCGCGGGAGATGCTCTCGGCGGCGCCCCCCGGGCCGCTCCAGGGCGTCCCGGTCCTGATCAAGGACGAGTGGCCGCTGCCCTGGCGCGCCCAGCGCTTCGGCGTCGCCGAGCTGCTCACCCCGACCGCGCCCGCGGAGTCGGGGCCCTACCGGGCGCTGCGCGACGCCGGCGCCGTCATCGCCGGCGTCGCCAACATGCACGAGCTCGGGTCGGGCAGCACCGGCAACGTCTCTGTCTACGGCCCCGCGCGCAACCCCTGGGACACCGCGCGCTGCCCAGGCGGCTCCTCGAGCGGGCCCGCCGCCGGGGTGGCCGGCGGGCTGGTCGCCGGCGCGGTCGGCGCCGACGGCCTCGGATCGATCCGCTATCCGGCCGCGTACTGCGGCCTGACCGGCCTCAAGACGACCTTCGCCCGGGTGTCGCTCGACGGCCACCACATGGCGGGGGTGACGACCGCGATCGTCGCCGGCCCACTCTGCCGCGACGCACCCGACTGCCGCCTGCTGGCGGGGTCGCTGTTCGGCGAGGAGTTGACGACCGGCGCCACCGCGGGACTGCGTATCGGCGTGCTGCGAGGCGAGGTCTCCGAGGACGTGGCCCCCGAGGTGCGCAGCGCCTGCGAGGACGCGATCGACGCCCTGCGCAAGGAGTGCGGGGGCGAGCTGCGCGAGATCTCCTTGCCGGAGCTCGAGGTCGGAAACCTGGCCGGCGTCCTGACCCTCAACCTCGAGGCCCTCAACGGGATCGCCCCCGCGCGCCTCAACGGGCTGAATCCCGAGATAAGCCCACTCAACCGCGGGATCCTCAAGTACCGGATGCTCCTCCCCGCCGCCGCCGCGGTGCAGGCGGGCAGGGTGAGAACGATGATCCGGCGGCGACTCGCCGCCCTCTTCGAGGAGGTCGATGTGATCGCCTGGCCGACGGTGCCCGCCACCGCGCCGCCGCTCGACGCGCCCGTCGTCGAGCTGCCGTCCGGGCCGATCAGCGCCGACCAGGCGAACGTACGCTGCGGGGCACTCGCGAACCTGACCGGGATCCCGGCGATCAGCGTTCCGGTCGGCCTCAGCGACGAGGGGCTCCCGATCGGCCTGCAGCTGCAGGCCGCCTGGGGCCGCGACGAGCTGCTGCTCGACGCCGCCGAGGCGCTCGAGCGCGCCAACGGGCGCCGCTGGGTGGAGATGACTCCACCGGCCGCGACGGAGTCGGCGCCGGCCGAGGCCTGATGGCGGCTGCGATCGTCGTCGAGGGCCTCGAGCGCGCCTTCGAGGAGGTGCAGGCGGTGCGCGGCGTGGACCTGGAGGTCGACGAGGGAGAGATCTATGCCTTCCTCGGCCCCAACGGAGCCGGCAAGACCACCACGGTGCGGATGCTGACGACCCTCCTTCTGCCCACGGGCGGCCGGGCCACCGTCGCCGGGCACGACGTCGTCCGCGGGGCCCGCGCCGTCCGCGCCTCCATAGGAGTGGCTCTGCAGGAGGCGGCGCTGGACCCGCTGATGACCGGCCGCGAGCTGATCCGCCTCCAGGCGACCCTCCAGGGGCTCTCCGGCGCCGAGGGCCGTCGACGCGCCGACAACCTGCTCGAGCGCGTCGACCTCAGCGCAGCCGCCGACCGCCGGGTCGGGACATACTCGGGCGGGATGCAGCGCCGTCTCGACCTCGCCGCCGCGCTGGTGCACGAGCCGCGTGTCCTCTTCCTCGACGAGCCGACGACGGGGCTCGACCCGGTCAGCCGGAAAACGATCTGGGAGGAGGTGCGGGAATTGAACGACGCGGGGACGACCGTCTTCCTCACCACCCAGTACCTCGAGGAGGCCGACCAGCTGGCGGACGACATCGGCATCATCGACAGCGGCCACATCGTCGCGCAGGGCACCCCTCAATCGCTCAAGGCCGAACTCGGCCACCCGCACATCCGCCTCCAGCTCGAGGAGGGCTCGATCGCCGCGGCGGAGGAGGTGTGCCGCCGCATCGGCGCCCTGCTGCCGCCGATCGACGGCAGGACGATTCTGGTCGAGGTCGAGCATGGAGCCGCCGACATCCCGCGGGTCGTCCGCGCGCTCGATGACTCCGGGATCGAGGTCGGCTCGCTGGAGCTCGTCCACCCGACTCTCGACGATGTCTTCGTCGCCACGACCGGGCACCACCTGAATGAGGATCCGCCCACTTCCTCGGCTCCCGCAAATGCCTGAAGGAGCAGATATGGACAGGCACCTGCTCCCGCGGTCGGAAGTGGTCGGGCTTGCCCTGAGCTCGTGAGCACGCTGGACCTCAATCTCCGTGTCGTTTGGGCGCTGGGGATACGCTCGATCCGCCAGACCTTCCGCCGGCCGCAGCTGATGGCCCCGATCCTCGTCTTCCCGACCGTCTTGCTCGCGATTCAGACGGGTGGCGCCGGCGGCGCCGTCGATCTGCCCGGCTTCCCGCCTGTCCAGAGCTTCCTCCAGTTCATGCTCGCCGGGGCGATGATGCAGTCGCTGATGCTGGCCGGCAACAGCGGCGGCATCGCCCTTGCCGTGGACATCGAGATGGGCTTCACGGACCGCCTCTTTGCGGCGCCGATCTCGCGCTACACAGTGGTCCTCGGCCGCCTCGCGGGAACCGCGGCGCTCGGCATGTTCGCGGCGATCTGGTTCCTCGTGATCGGGCTCGTCTTCGGCGCCGAGATCGCCGGCGGAGTCCCGGGCGCGCTGCTCTCGATTGCGCTGGTCACCGCGTGCGCTTTGGCGGTCGGCGGGATCGTCGCCGCGATCGCCCTGCGGACCGGCAACTCGAGCGTCGTCCAGGGCCTCTTCCCGCTGGTCCTGGTCGTCCTCTTCCTCTCCTCGGCGTTCTTTCCGGTCGAGCTGATGATCGAGCCGGCGAAGACGATCGCCGAATACAACCCGTTCAGCTTCGTCGTCGAAGGAGTGCGCGAGCCGATCATCTCCGGGATCGACGCCACCGACACCATCGAGGCGATCCTGGCGATCGCCGGCATCGTCATCCTCGGCCTGGCGCTGAGCGCCAGAGCCCTCCGCCACCGCCTCAGAGTCGGCTGATGGAAGCGGCGCTGCTCCCGAACTGGCGGTCCAACCTGGCGACGGTCGCCGCACTGATCGCACGCGCTCGCAACGAGCTGGTTCGGGTCCCCGGCGCCGCGATTCCGGGCGTCCTCGCCCCGACGATCTTCTTCCTCGGCCTGAACGGGGTCTTCGGCGCCCTGACCCAGCTCCAGGGGTTCGACACAAGCTCCTATGAGAGCTTCATCGCGCCGGTCAGCATGCTGCAGGGGGCCGGCTTCACCGGCGCCGCGGCCGGCGTCAACCTCGCCCGCGACATCGAACGCGGCTGGCTCGATCGCCTCCTCGTCTCGCCGGCGCCCCGCTGGGCGCTGCTCTCGGGAACGGTTCTTGCGGCCAGCGCCCGCGCGCTGATCCCGGCCACCGCCGTCCTCGTCTCCGCGCTCGTCCTCGGCGCGGGCTGGCCCGGCCTCGACGGGCTTCTCGTCTGCTACTGCATGGTCGCGGCGATGGCCGCGGTCGCCGCCTGCTGGGGCTCGATGCTGGCGCTCCACTTCAAGAGCCAATCGGCGGCGCCGCTGATGCAGGCGGGGATGCTTGCGCTGATCCTCACCACCACCGCCTACGCCCCGCTCGCTCTGCTCCAGGGCTGGCTTCAGACGATCGCCAACCTCAACCCGGTCACCCAGGTGCTGGAAGCCGCGCGTCAGGGGTTCGTGGGCCAGGTCACCTGGGCGGAAACGTGGCCCGGGCTTCTCGCCCTCGCCGGCATGCTCGCCCTGCTCGGCGCCCTGGCCCTGCGTGAGATGCGCCGTACCGCCCTTTGAACCCGATCGCCGAGATCGCCGAGCGGACCCTGCGCGCCAATTGGGTCGAGGGCGAGCGCGACGGCCGGCCCTATGCCTACACCCGGCCGAGCCCCGGCCGATACCCCTGGCAGTGGTACTGGGACTCCTGCTTCGCCGCGATCGTCTGGCGCCGCTTCGAGCCGGAGCGCTCCCGGCGCGAGCTCGAGAGCCTGCTCGTCGCGCAGCGCGAGGACGGCTTCATCGGTCACACGATCTTCTGGGACCACCCGGTATCGCTCGGTCGCCTCCCCTTCTACAACGTCAGCTCGCGGCGCTCCCTGCAGACCGAGACGATCCAGCCGCCGCTGCTCGCCTGGGCCTGGCGGATCGCGGTGGGCGACCCGCGCGCGGAGGCCCGCATCGATGCTCACGCGGGCTGGCTGAGGAGGAACCGCGATCTCGAGGGAGACGGGCTGCTGTGGATCGTGCAGCCGGACGAGTCGGGCCTCGACGCCTCGCCCAAGTTCGACCCGGTCTGGGGACGGCGGGCGAACGGGCGGATCGGCTTCCCCTGCCTGGTCCATCGCAACCGCCGCTCCGGCTTCGACGCCGGGTCGATTCGCGACCGGGGCGGGCCGGTGCTCTGCGAGGTCCTCGTCAACACGCTGTGGTCGCTCTCTCTGCAGGCGATGGGCCAGGGCTCGGCGACGCCCGCCCTCGTCGATCGGCTCTGGGATGAGCGCACGGGGCTCTTCCTCGACGAGGTACAGCCGGGCGGCGCCCACCCGCCGGTGGCAACGGTCGCGGCCCTGGCGCCGCTGGCGCTTCCCGACCTGCCCGAGGCAATCGGGCGGCGGCTCGTCGAGCAGCATCTGCTCTCGGCGGAGGAGTTCCTGACGCCGGTGGCTCCGCCCTCGGTCGCGGTCTCGGAGCCCGGCTATGAGCCGGGGGGCGGCCGGGGGCCGATCCGGCGCTACTGGCGGGGTCCGACCTGGCTCAACACTGCCTGGCTCGCCTGGCTGGGCCTGCGCCGGCTCGGATATGAGGCAGAGGCCGACCGCATGGCGGAGGGACTGATCGGGGCGGTCGAGCGCGAGGGCCTGCGCGAGTACTACGACCCGCGCGACGGCAGCGGCCTCGGAGCCAAGGACTTCGCGTGGTCGACCCTGGCCGTCGAGATGGATGACCCGGACCCGGCCGCCGAGCGCAGCTACCTATAGGCGAGATCCGGAATGGCCTGGAAATCCATCAACGGCCGACTCCCCGCCCGCCGCCTGGTTGCCCGGCGAATGGCGCTCGCCTTGTGGGTCGCCGCGCTGGCGGCAACGGGCTGCGGAGGCTCGAGCGAGCCGAAGTCCGCTCGATCCCCCGGCTCCGGCTCTGACTCCGCGCAACACGACCCCAATCACCGCCCGGCGGCTCACCGTGCGCCGCCGGAGCTCATCCCCGCTCGTTGCCCGGACTCCTCGGACGATTGCCAAGCCGCAACCGGTCGGGTCATCTACGCCGAGCTCGTTGATCCCGACGGCGACGGCGACCTGCACGTCGTGCTGATCGGCGCGGGAAGCCTGTCGGCGCCGGGCCTGACCGTCCTTGACGTTCGCCGCGGACTGAGGCCGGATCGCGACCCGAGAATCGGCGACCTCGTCACCGGCGCCGGGCCCGTGCAGCGGGGGTCTTACGGCCAGCGCCAGATCCACGTCGAGGTATTTCGAGCGGCCCGCTAGGAAACCGGACGGGCGCGCCTGAGATTTCCCCCGACGCGCTCGAGGCGTCGGATTGCAGGGAC
>DASXAR010000013.1:0-42183 GCA_036406595.1 Solirubrobacterales bacterium
TGCAGGAAAACGCCGTCGCCCGTCAGCGGGCTCTCTGACGTCACACAGGTCGCTCCGGCGGAAACCCACACCCTGGCGCTGCTCGCGAACGGGACCGTGGTCGCGTGGGGCTACAACGGCAACGGCGAACTGGGGAACGGCAGCACAGACGAATCCAACACCCCGGTCGCGGTAAGCGGGATCTCGAATGCCGTCCAGGTCTCCGCCGACTATTCGCACAGCCTCGCGCTGCTCGCCGACGGCCGGGTGATGGCCTGGGGCGAAAACGGCTACGGCCAGCTCGGCACCGGCTCGACCGAAGGCCCCGAAGAATGCCCCACTTCATGCAGCATCGTTCCCAGGCCCGTGCCAGGGCTCTCCGACGCCGTCGCCATCTCGGCCGGCAACGGGTACAGCCTGGCGCTGCTCGCGAACGGCACCGTGGTCGCCTGGGGCTTCGACGAAGACGGAACGATCGGAGACGGCACCGGCCACCAGGGCAGCGGCTGCCGCTGCGTGACGAGCCCGACCCCCGTGCCCGGAGTCTCGGATGCGATGGCGATCTCGGCCGGCTCGTATTTTGGGGCGGCCCTGCTGGCGGACGGACGCGTGATGGACTGGGGCGCCGATTACGAGGGCCAGCTCGGGAACGGCACGAGCAAGACGACGGAAGCCACATGCAATTGCCTTGGCCCGGTCGTGGTGAGCGGGCTTTCGGGGGCCACTGCAATCGTCGCCGGCGGTTACCACGCTCTGGCGCTGCTCCCCGACGGCACGCTGAAGGGCTGGGGCTACAACGGCGATGGCGAGCTCGCCACCGGAAGTTTCACCGGCCCCGAAAGCTGCGGCGCGGATCCATGCAGCAAAGTTCCTCTGACGGTGGCGGGCGTTTCGGGCCCCGCGGGGATCGCCGCCGGGGTATTTCACACCCTCGCGTTGCGTTCTGACGGCATGGTCGACGCGTGGGGATTCAACCCCTGGGGCCAGCTCGGCGACGGAACCACGAACTCGGCGAACCACCCCCTCCTCGTCGGGGGGCTCGCCGGCGCGAGCGCGGTCGCGGCACATGATGGCGAGTCGTTCGCCCTGCTCGGGCCGGCTCAGACGCTGAGCGTCGGGCTTGCCGGCGCGGGTGCGGGCTCGGTCGGCGGGCCGGCCGGGATCCTCTGCCCGTCGGGCTGCTCGTTCAGGTATCCGCAGGGCGCGGTCGAGACGCTGCGTGCGGAGCCCGCGGCCGGCTCGGGCTTCGCGGGCTTCACCGGCGGCTGCACGGGTACCGGGATGTGCCGAGTCGCGATGAGCCAGGACCAGTCGGTGACCGCGACCTTCGGCCCGCCCAGGGGCACGAAGATCACCCATGCGAAGGTCAACAACCGAAGGCGGTCGGCGACCTTCCGATTCACCGCGCCCGGGGCGATAACCGGCTACCAGTGCAAGCTGGTCGGGCTCGGGCATCACCGACGCCATCGGCACAAGGGGGCAAGGCGTAGGCGCGCTGCACTGCGACGGACGCACAAGCCCGCCTTTGGCGGCTGTGGGCAGGCGCGGAAGACCTACAAGCACCTGCGTCGCGGCCGATACATCTTCAGGGTCCGTGCCGTGGACATCCTGGGCGTAGACGCTAAGCCGGCAGTACGGCGCTTCGCGATCAAGCACCCACGGTCCGCGAAACATCGACACAGACATTGATGGCGTCCTCCGTGGTGCACAGGCTGTTCATAGCTTTCGTGGTCCTCGGCCTGGCAGCACTGGCGGCTGCGCCGGTCGGGGCCCGGACGAGCGCACCTCATCAGAGGAAGCAGTCGGCCAGGTCAGGGCACACGCTGGCCCGGATCAGCCTTCGCAGGGCCGTCTGCGTCCGCCACCGGCGGTGCCGCCGACGTGGGGACCAGTCAGTTGTCGCCGATCAGCCTGCTTCCTCGATCGCCCCGGGCTTCACGCCCAGCCGTGCCGTTCCCAGGGACAGGACCCCTCCCAAGTTCGCCGGTCTGCAGTCGGCCTTCGCCTGCACGCCCGGGCCGCAGCGGCCCGGGCAGACGACGCCGTTCAATCTGAGCTGGGAAGCGGCAAGTGACGACGTGACTCGCGCCGATTTGATCCTCTACGACGTATATCTGGCGACGACGCAGGGTGGGGAGGACTTCTCGACTCCGACCTGGACGACAGAGCCCGGGGCGACCAGCTTCCGGACCCCCGGCCTGCCGTCTCACGGCACCTTCTACTTCGTCGTCCGGGCCCGCGATCAGGCGGGCAACGAGGATGCGAACCGGGTCGAGGTGCTCGGAAGCGACCCCTGCCTCTAGACCACCCGTTCCCATTCCGCCTTGTCTGGCGGGCCCGGACAGAATTCGAACTTGAGCCGCTCCTCTCCGAGTGCGAGCAGGGAAGCCGAGACGGTGCCGAAGATGCCCTGGGCGCCGCCGTGGCGGACGTTGAGGGCGCGCGGATCGTCATATGGCCTGTCGACATCGGCGAGCAGCTCGGGCCAACCGCCCCAGCCTCCCGGCGCCCGATCCTCGGGTCGCGGCGCCGGGGCGGTCGCTGCCTCGAACTCCGGCAGCCAGTAGCGCTGGCGGGGGTTGCTCATGTCGTCGAGGTCGGCGGCGGTGACGATGTGGAGGCCGGGGGGGACCTCCTGCCGGACCGGCTGGGAGCCGTCGTAACGCCACCAGGTCACCAGGCCCGGCTCGGCGACGACCAGGTTGAAGGGCCGCACCAGACGCAGGTCCTGGTCGGCGATCGCCTCGCTCCCGCCGCCGGCGGCGATCACCGGCAGCGCGCCGCGGCTCTGCGCCTCGCTGTCGGACAGCCCGGTCGGCTCGATCCGGTTGAGGATCGCGGCGACCCGCCGCTCGGCGGGATTGGCGGCAAGCCAGGTGCCGCCGGCCTCCCGGTCCCGCCCCCCGATCACGCCGGGGTGCTCCTCGGGCCACCACTCCGACGGCGGATCCCATCCTCGGGAACGGAACTCGTCGCGCGTCGAGGCAAGCAGCACGGGCCACCTCGACCCGGGCTCGATGGAGACGATCAGGGTGCACATCTTCACCGACATCTTCCCGCCTAGGATTCGTCACGTTGCGCGAATGGCCGCCGATAACCGAGCCTGAGCTGCTCGAGCGCCTCGCATTGGACGACGAGGGGTTCGTCGCCTTCATGCGGGAGCTCGCCGCCGCGATCCCCCCGCGCGAGTTCGACCGCGCAAAGTACGAGTGGGCGCTCGGCTACCCCTGGCAGCGGCCCAAAGGGTCCTACCTGTTGCGCGACGAAGAGGTCGGGCTACTCGAGGAGATGAGCATGGAGAAGCGGAAGGCCACGGTCGGCGCCTTCACCGGGGGCCGGCATCCGCTCCTCTCCTTCGGTGCCAACGCCGCGCCGAGCAGGCTTGCGGCGAAGTTCGCGCATTTCGAGGACGACGCCGATCGGGAGGCCCTTGTGCTGACCGGCGACCTGCACGGCGTCGACGTCGGCGCGGTCGCATCGCCGGGGATCCTCGGCTACATGCCGGCGACGCTGTTCGCCAGCCCGGAGACGGCGGTGCGCGCCGCCGTGGTCTGGGTCACCGCCGACCAGGCGACGCAGCTCGCCTGGTCGGAGCTGACCTACCAGCTTGGTTGCCTGGAAGAGGCGCGGTTCGAGATGGACGAGGCCGACGTCGAGATCGAGGACCTCTTCGCCTTCGTCGCGCGCCTCGGCGCCTTCTGCATCGACGGCTCGCCTGTCGCAATGGCGGCGATCCCGGCGAAGGGTCGAACCGCACCAGCCATGACCCAGGAGGAGCTGCTCGACGAGGTTGCGATGCGCGTCCTCGGCCCCGATGCCAGGGCCGAGGAGCTGGTTCGGGCCGTCTTCGACGACATCACCGCCGTAATGCGCGTCGCCGCGGACACAGTCTGGCCCTTCGCCCAGCAGCTGCAGTCGCGCTGGACGCCGCTTCCGTCGCAGACGCGGTAACAGGCCGGACGACCGATAATTGCGGTCGTGGCCGTCGAGGAGTGGAAGACGGAGGCGCACGTGGATCGCTATCTGCGTCGGGCGGAAGAGTTCCCGCACCGGGCGGAAGGCGAGGGCGTTCTGCTCGAGCACGTTCCTCTCGAGGCCCGCCGCATCCTCGACCTCGGAACCGGTGACGGCAGGTTGCTCGCCCTTCTGATGACAGACCGGGGCGACATGTCGGCCGTCGGCGTCGACTACTCGGAGCCGATGCTCGAGGCGGCCGGACGGCGGTTCGGCGGCGAGGAGAGGATCGAGATCGTCGCCCACGACCTCGCCAGACCGCTTCCCGCGCTCGGGCGCTTCGACGCTGTCGTCTCCTCGATGGCGATTCACCACCTCGAGCACGACCGCAAGCAGGCGCTCTATGGCGAGGTCTTCGACCTGCTCGAGCCCGGCGGGGTGTTCGCCAACTTCGAGCATGTCGCCTCGGCCACGCCGCGGCTGCACGAGCGGTTCTTCGCCGCGATCGGCGAGCCGGTCGAGAACGAGGATCCCTCCGACCGGCTGCTCGACGTCGAGACCCAGCTCGGGTGGTTGCGCGAGATCGGCTTCGAGGACGTCGACTGCTACTGGAAGTGGCTCGAGATGGCTCTGCTGATCGGCGTAAAGCCGGATCGGAGCCCGTGATGAGCGAGTACGACGCGGTCGTCGTCGGCGGCAGCATCGCCGGCTGCACCGTGGCGACCTTCCTTGCCCGCCAGGGAGCGAGGGTCGCGCTGCTGGAGCGCTCGCCGCGGGAGGATGCCTACAAGGTCATCTGCACCCATTCGATCCAGGCCTCGGCGACCAATACCCTGCGCCGCCTCGGGCTCACCGAGCAAATCGAGGCCGCGGGCGGCCTCCGCAACAGCGCCAAGTTCTGGGCGCGGGGCGATTGGATCTTCCCGCAGCCTCCTCCGGGAGTGGCGGAGCTTCCCTACGGCTACAACATCCGCCGCGAGCGCTTCGACCCGATGATCCGCTCGCTCGCGGCCTCGACCGAGGGCGTCGACTACCTGCCGGGCGCGGCGGTCATCGAGCTGCTCAGGGATGCCCAGGGAAGATTGGACGGGGTGCGGGCCCTCGTCGACGGCGAGCAGGAGCGCGAGGTGCGTGCCCGCCTGGTGATCGGCGCAGACGGGCGCGACTCGAGCGTCGCCGCGCTGGCCGGCCTCCCCGCCAGGGAGAAGCACAACGCCCGTTTCGCCTACTTCGCCCACTACCAGGACCTCGACTTCCCCGGTCCGGCGGCGATCGGCTGGTTCCTCGAGCCCGGGGCGGCGGCGGTCTTCAAGAACGACGACGGCATCGCGGTGGTCGCCTGCGTGCCCCACGAGGACCGGCTTCCCGAGTTCCGCGAGGATCTCGAGGGCGCCTACACGCGCTACCTCGCAGCGCTTCCCGAAGGCCCCGATCTATCCGGCGCGCGCAGGGTCAGCAGGATCATGGGCCGCCTCGAGATGTCGAACATCCGGCGCCGCGTCTCGGCCCCCGGAGTTGCCCTGGTCGGCGACGCCGCGCAGGCCTCCGACCCCCTCTGGGGGGTGGGTTGCGGCTGGGCCCTGCAGACCGGCGAGTGGCTGGCGCAGGAGCTCGCCGGCACCTTCGGCTCGCCGCGGGAGATAGACCGGGCGCTCGTCCGCTACCGGCGCAAGCACCGGCGGCAGCTTGCCGCCCACCATTGGATGATCTCCGACTTCGCCACGGGGCGCCCCCTCAACCCGGCTGAGCGGATCCTCTTCACCGCCGCCGCTCGGGACCAGGTCGTCGCCCGCGGCATGTTCCGCCTCGCCACCCGGATGGCGACTCCGCAGCGGGCGCTGACCCCGAGGCTGCTCGCGCGGGCAGGTTGGGTGAGCGCGCGGGCGGCCCTCGATCGCGCCCGCGCCGCGCCGACCGGCTAGTCGGGCGAGATGTTCTGGTTGAGGCGGAAGAGGTTGCCGGGGTCGTAGCGGCGCTTCAGCGCCTTCAGCCGCTCGTACTTTTCGGCGCCGTAGGCGTCGCGGACGCGCTCCTCGCCCTCATCCATCAGGAAGTTCGAGTAGACGGTGCCGGTGTGATGGGGCTCGAGCGCCGACCAGAGGTGGCGCACCCACTGGCGCTCCTCGTCGAACCCGTCCGGGCCCGCGGTCATCGCGGTGATGTTGAAAGTGTGCCCGGCACGTCGGCCGTTGAACGCTGTCGCGTCCTCGCCGACCTTCGAGAGGGCGCCGCCCATCTGCCAGATCGGGAAGGCGGTCAGCGGCGAGCGGATTCGCATCGAGTGCTCAACGGTCGTCTCGATCACCTCGTCGGTGAGCTCGGCCACGTCGCAGGAGCGCATGTAGTACCACTGGCCGTGCGGGAAGGAGGGGTCGAACATCGACTGGTGCTCGAGAAATGGCTTCGGCTCGCAGAGGTCGAGCACCGGCGACCCGAACGCCTTCAGCGGCGCGATCGCCTCCTCACCCGCCTCGACCGATCCCGCGAAGCAGCAGACGACCGCGACCACCGGCTTTCCCTGCAGCTCGACCGGGATGAACGGGAGGGTCGGCGCCATGCGATGGATGACGATCGTCATCAGCTCGTCGGGCGCCGCCGCGATCCACTCCCGGTAGAAGCGGAGCAGCTCGGGCGAGTCCTCCATCGTCCAGAAGATGGGACCGGCCAGCACGATCGGGCCGAGCGGATTGAGGCGGAACTCGAACTCGGTGACGACGCCGAAGTTCCCGCCGCCCCCGCGGAGCCCCCAGAAGAGGTCGGCGTTCTCGTCCTCGCTTGCCCGGAGGCGCTCGCCCTCGGCGGTGACCAGCTCGACCGAAAGAAGCTGGTCGATGGTCAGACCGTATTTGCGCTGAAGCCAGCCGATGCCCCCACCGAGGGTCAACCCCGCGAGGCCGGTGTGAGTGACGATCCCCGCCGGGACCGCGAGGCCGAACTGCTGAGTCGCCTCGTCGAGCTCGCCCAGGAGCACGCCGCCCTCGGCGCGCACCGTGCGAGCCTCTGGATCGACCGCTATCCCCCTCATCGGCCCGAGGTCGAGGACGATGCCGCCGTCGCAGGTGGATTGGCCGGGGAAGCTGTGGCCGCCGCCACGGACCGCCAGCGGCAGGCCGGTGCGCCGTGTGAGCGAAAGCACCGCGGCGACGTCGCCGGCCCCACTGCAGCGCGCAATCAGCGCCGGACGACGGTCGATCGAGCCGTTCCATACCGCGCGCCTCAGGTCAAAGTCCGGGTCCTCCGGCTGTACGAGCTCGCCGTCGAACGATCCCTCCAGGTCGGCCATCGCGGCCCGGTCCACACTGATTGCGCTCGCCGGCTCGGTGCTCAATGCCCCTCCATCCTCGCCGCGCGGAGGCGGCTGGTCAACGGTACTCACAGGCCGACACCAGTATGCCCACGCACCGGCCGGCAGCCACGCAGCCTGTAAGCGATCTGACCGATCGGCTTGCCCCGACCCCCTACCGGCGGGACAATCCGGGCATGGTCTCTCCCGTCGTCATAGGCGGCTTTGCCGCGATCGACGCGGCGCTGATCGGCCAACTGGCCTATGCGCTCCGTGACTACGAGAAGCGTTACCGGGACGAGGCGACCGCGCCCCGCGATCGACACCGCTAGGCGCCGAGCCGCACCGGCATCGTCTTCAGCTGGTTGAGGAAGGCGGTCTCGGCGAACCTCGGGCTGCCCGCAAGCGCCATGTTTGGGTAGCGCGCGAGGGTCTCCTCGAAGAGTATTTTCAGCTCGAGCCGGGCCAGCGCGGTGCCGAGGCAGAAGTGACGTCCTCCTGCGCCGAACGCCTGGTGCTCGGGGTTGCGGAGGACATCGAAGCGGTCCGGGTCCTCGTAGCGGGTCTCGTCGCGGTTCGACGAGGCGTACCACATAACGACCTTCTCGCCCTCGGCGATCGTCCTGCCGTTCAGCTCGGTGTCCTCCGTCGCCGTGCGGCGGAAGTGCGCAAAGGCCGGATACATCCTCAGCATCTCCTCGACCGCGCCGGGAATCAGCGAGGGGTCGTCGAGCAGCAGTCGGCGCTGGTCGGGATGCTCGATCAGGGCGCGCATGCCGCTGCAGTAGGTCGCCTTGGTGCTGTCATTGCCGGCCGCGACGAGGAGGAAGAAGCCCATCACGATCTCGTGTTCCTCGAGCTTCTGGCCTTCGATCTCGGCATGGACGAGAACGCTGGTCAGGTCATCGGTCGGGTTCTCGCGGCGTTCCGCGATCATCCTGTTGCAGCGCTCGAAGATTTCGGGGACCGTCTTCTCGACCGCGCCCTCGATGCCGTCCGGGTTGAGGTCCGGGTCGCCCGCCCCGAGCGTCGTGTTCATCAATTCCGCCCAGATCGCGTCGTCCTCCTCCGGGATCCCCATGAAGCTTCCGATCACCCGCGAGACGGCCGGCTGCGCGACGTCGACGACCAGGTCGCAGGTCTCGCGGCCGTCGAGTCGATCGAGGACACGGACGACGATCTCGCGGATCTCCTCCTCGTGTGCGGCGATCCGCTTCGGCGTGAAGCCGGCCTGGAAAAGGGCCTTGATCCGATCGTGCTTCGGCGGGTCCATGCCGATGAACATCGCCTGCACGAGCTCGAGCGGAAAGACCTCGGTGATCGCCGTCACGCCCCCCCGTTCGGAGGAGTAGGTCTGCCAGTCCCGGCTCACCTCGTAGACATCATCGGCTTTGGTCACCGACCAGTAGCCCGCCGACTCGGGGTATTCGGTGATCTTCGAGGTCCAGTGCACCGGGCACTTCTGCCGCAGCTCCTTGAACAGGGCGTGGGGCGGGCCATCGACCCACAGCTCCCTCTCGGTTACGAGAACGTCCTTCAGGTCTCCGTCATCGGCCATTCGGCCCTCCTCGTCGCGCGGCACGCTGGGATGCTACTGGCTGGCTGGCCAGTGATCCGCCGGAGGCCGGAAACGCCTCAGGTGTCGAAGCTCGTTGCGAGCCTCGGAGGCCAGCTCGCGCATCAGGGCGGGGGCGAGGCGCGGGCGCCTGCGGATCGCCCCTGCGACCGCCCGCCCGATGCGGCGCCCGCTGAAGAGCCGGGCGGGAGGAATGTCGTGATTCAGGACCCGCAGCAGGTCGCTGCTTGCCTTCTCATCCCCCGCGATGCCTCGCAGCACCTCGAATCCCAGCAGCGGCGACCGGCCGGAGCCGAGGTCGGTGGCGAACCTGTACATCTCGTGGGCGTCCTCGTCGCGCCAGCGCCACCAGCGGCGCAGCTCGCTGTCGAGGTCGGCGGAGCCCCCCAAGCCGGCCTCGATCGCATCGGCGAGTCGGGAGGCCTGGCGCAGCGCGTCGGAGATGCCCTGCGCGGGCGTCGGGTCCTTGAAGTGGCCGGCGTCGCCGAGCAGGGCCCAGCCGGGACCTGCGGCGTGGCGGAAGTAACCCCGCCAGTCGACCATCACCCGGATCGGTCCGATTCGGGTCGCGCCGTCGAGGAGCGCCGCCAGCTCGGGCCAGCTCCGGAGGCCGGCCTCGAATCCGGCTTCCCTACCGGCCAGGAATGCCTCCCGCTCCTCGAGGAAGGGGCAGACCGCCGCCAGATAGAGCCCGCCATCCGTCGGGCTGGCGACGAAGGTGAGGTCACCCTGGCTTCCCAGTCGCAGGTGACCCTCCCGATCGCCGACGCCCTCGAAGTACGCCCAGGCGAAGAGCCTGCCGGGGGGCTCGACCTGGTACTCAGTGGCGCCCACCTCGGAGGCTACGGTCGAGCCGCGCCCGTCGGCACCCACCACGAGCGAGGCGCGAACAACCCCCAGCGGCGTCTCGACGCCGTTGACGCGACCGTCCTCTTCGATCAGCCCGGTGACGCCGGTGCCGGTTCGGACCTCGGCCCCCGCGGACTCGGCCGCCTCCACCAGCAGGTGGTCGAGCGTCACCCGCCGCATCGAGATCGATGGCGCCCCCATCTCCTCGAGGTCGAGCTCGGACTCGATCCGCACCTGTTCGTCGACGAGCGACAGTCGAGTCAGGGGGACGGCGCCGGCCCCGAGCAGGTCGTCGAGCACTCCGAGCCGGCGGAGGATCGTCACCCCGCACGGCTGGATCACGTGAGTCGAGAGGGCGTCGCTGGGAAATCTGGCCCGGTCGAGAAGGCAGACGCTGAGGCCGCGTCGAGCGAGCATCATCGCCAGCGGGGAGCCGGCGCAGCGCGCTCCGACGATCGCGACGTCGAACTTTCGATTGGCCCCGCTCATGGCCCGAGCAAGGCTGACGGGCCGAGGGAGGCGTGTCGATTACCTCCGGGGTAGGTTCCGGAGGGCCTCCGCGGTCGCCGCGTCGGCCGGGAAGGTCAGCTCGATCGAGAGCTCCGACGTGGTCACCTCGGCGGCTGCTCCGAAGGTCGCGACCGTTGCGAAGAGCGAGAGCTCCGCCCCGTCCGGGGCTGTCATGCGGATCAGCGGGGTGACGATCTGCCCGGCGAAACCTTCGGGGGCGGGAGCGTCACGCGCGGGCTCCTCGTAGGAGGACACCTCCTCATAGAGCGCCGCGAGCTCCTCGTCGCCGGTGACCTCCACCTGATGCCGCAGGCGGCCGAGGAAGTAGGCCCGCGTCTCGGCCAAGTTCGTGATCTGGCGGGCGAGGCCGCGGGGATGCAGTCCCAGCCTCATTACGTTGACCGGCGGCTCGAGGAGGTCGGGGTCCACCGGCTCGACCAGCGCCTGCATCGCGCGGTTGGCGGCGACCAGGTTCCAGCCGCGGTCGACGACGACCGCGGGGCAGGGCTCGTGGCTCTCGAGGATCAACTCGATTGCCTCCCTCACCTCGGCCAGCTCGGGGTCGTCGAGAAGGCGCTGCGGAAAGGCCGGCGCGTACCCGGCGGCGAGCAGCATCCCGTTGCGCTCCCGCAGCGGGACCTCCAAACGCTCGGCGAGCAGCAGCACCATCTCGGCGCTCGGTTTCGAGCGGCCCGTCTCGACGAAGCTCAGGTGGCGGGCCGAAATCCCGGCCTCCAGAGCCAGCGCGAGCTGGCTCAGGCCGCGGCGCTTGCGCCAGGTCCGCAGCAACGCACCGACGCCTGTACGCGGTCTCGTGGTCGCCATCGCAGCCCTCGACTCTATTCCGTGGCTGCTGACTCCACTCCTACGAATTCGGCACCCTGCGCCTCGGAGCGATTGCAGGCCTGGCCCCCACAGCAGGTGGTAGCTTCGATCGGTGGTCCTGATACGCGTTCGCCGTCGGGTGCGGTTGATCCTCGGCCTGGTCCTCGCCACCTGCGGAGCGGCGCTCATGTGCGGCTCGGCAGCCGCGCAGATCAGCTTCACCGAGGGGGCCGACACCGTGACGACTCCGAAGTTCGCTCTGAACTTCGGCGACGGGTCCGGGAACGTCGAGCGGATGGAAGGGCTCGAATGGCGCAACTCGGAAGGGACGCTGAGCGGCAACCTCGCCGCCTCCGGGGGAGGCTCCTGCGGAGATCCGTCGGAGTTCTGGGGGGAGTCCTACGGGAACGCCGACGGCTTCGGCCCCGGCCCGGTGGTGGGGGGCAGCCGGGGCACCTGGGTGCCGCGGGGACACCGTACCGTCGAGATCAGCGCGAGCGCGCCCACCAACTGCTCCGGAGACGAACCGCCGGTGCCGGTGAGGACGCGCTACACGTTTTTCGACACCGGGTCCGCCGCGAACAAGATCCGCATCGAACGGCGCTGGTCATTCGCCGCAAACCAGAAAGTGACCAACCCCGCACAGGGGATGCGCGCCTATGTCCCGCGCCTCCCCGTCGGCACATATAACGAGGAGATCCACCCCGACAGCAGCGGCGAAGAACTGGCCGCCACGGAAGGGGTCTGCAACGTCTGCGTGACGACGAATTGGGATCAGACCTGGGTTGCGGTCAACGCCTCGAGCACCGACGCCGGCATGGTCATCCTCCGCGACCCCAGCGACGCCGCCTCGTCCCGGATCGTGGTCGACTACGACTCCGCCTCCGGCTCGAACAACACAGGGGTCAGTCTCGACAAGCCCGAAGCAGGCTGGGTCGCTCCGGTGACCGAGGTCGAGTACCTCTGCTTCTACGACGCGGACTCATGGGACCCCGAAAGCCGCTCGGCCACCTCGCTGCCGCCCGGCTGCTCACCGGCCGCCGTTCCGATCAACACCGTGCCTCCGGCCGTCTCGGCGGGCGCCGGCGCGCCCGAACCGGGGAAGCAGTTCACCGCGACCCCGGGCACCTGGGAAGGGGCGCAGGGCTCGCTGACCCACCACTGGTCGCGCTGCATCGGCTCGAGCTGCGAACCGATCGGCGGGGCCACCGGGACGACCTACACCGCCTCGGCGGCGGACGTCGGCCACTACCTGCGCGTGACCGAGACGGCAACCGCGCCGGGCGGTGAAACGGATTCGGCCGACAGCAGCGTCGCGGGCTCCCTGAGCGGTCACGTCACCGAAGGCGGCGAAGGGATGCCCTCGGTCGGCGCCCCGGTGCAGGCGTGCCTGGTCGGCGGTGGGCCATGCCGGTCGACGACCAGCGGCGCCGCCGGCTTCTACAAGATCCAGGCGCCGGTCTCCGGCGAATACACCGTCACCGGTTTCCCGCCGGCCTCCTCCCACGCGCTGCCGCGAACGAGGTCGTCGAACACGACGGTGGTCGACGAAGCCGAGACGATGGGACAGGACATCCTTCTGCAGCTCCCGCAGCTGCCGCCGCCCGAAGTCGGCTTCAGCGGTGCGGGGGCCCGGGGCAAGACCGCCGAAGGGGTGCCGGTGGTCCACTGGCAGGAACCCTTCGTGATCGAATACAAGGGCAAGATCAACGCCAAAGTCGAAGGCGAAATCGAATACCCGGACGGCGAAAGCGTTCCCCTGCCGCCCCCCGGACCGCCCGCCCCCGATCCCGAAGACCCCGAAGAGGGAACCTTCAAATTTCCCGTCGATCCCCTCTATCCACACCACGGGCCGGCGAACGTGACGATCAAGGTCGAACCGCCCGAACCGGCAAAAGAAATCACCTTCCCGATCTACATCGACCCGAGCGGATTCGTCCGAACGACCGATGGCGCGCCGATCGCGAACGCCAGGGTGACGCTGTTCCGGGCCGACACGGCGGCCGGCCCGTTCGCGCAGGTGCCGGACGGCTCGGCGGTGATGTCGCCGATGAACCGCGCGAACCCGGACGTCACCGAAGCGAACGGCCACTTCGGCTGGGACGTGATTGCCGGCTTCTACAGCGTTCGCGCCGAGGCGAGCGGCTGCCACGCTCCCGGTTCCGCGAGCCAGGCGTTCGTCGAAACCGGTGCCCTGGAGATTCCGCCGCCGGTGACCAACCTAGACATCCGGCTCGAGTGCCCGACCCTGGTCGAACCGGCGATCCGCCCGGTCGAGCCGCTGCGGGCATCGCTCTCGCTGCCGCGTCGGGTGGGCAAGGTGAAGATCAAGAAAAACGGGGCCTTCAGCGTCAAATCGGCGCGGATCGGATGCCCGGCCGCGAGCCAGGGCCCCTGCACCGCGGCGGTGGGTGTGACCGGAACGCTCGCTTCGAAGTCGAAGGGGCGGGCGAGCCGCGCGAAAGCGCTCAGCCTCGGGAGCTCGACGATCAAGGTTCAGGCGGGGCGGACGGCATCCGTGACCGGCAGGCTCTCGAAAAAGGGAGCGCGCCGGGTCGAGGCGGCGAAGCGTCTCAAGGGGAAGATCTCCGTCTCGGTGAAGGTCCCGGGCGGGGAGACGACGGCGGGCAGCATCCGCACCACCCTCGTTCCGGCCTCGACTCGCTAGCCGTCCCCGAGTGTCAGCACGTGCGCTCGGCGCGGCTCCACTCGTCCCTCGAGCACGTCGAGGTAGGCGTCGCGGACCGCCTCGAAGCCATCGCCCCGGATCGGCTCGAGCCAGTCCCCGGTCCACTCGCAGAAGGGATGCCACGCCTCGGCGACACGGCTCTCGAGGCCGGCGCTTCCCCAGTCCTCGGAGCGCTTGGAGACACGAGCTGGCGCGAAGAAGAACGTCGGCTCGGGACCGGGCAGCTCTCCGCCGCCCGCGCCCATCTCCTCCCAGTGGGTGACGCCGACCGCCATGCTGTGCGCGAGCTCATCGCCGAAGTGGCGGTGCACCGCCGCCCGGACCTCGGCGTCCCCGGCGATGTCGACGAACGTGGCGCCCTCGCGCTCGAGCGATTCGATCGCGTCATAGGGGACGGTTCGCTCGTAGATCCCGAGGCCTTCGACGAACTCGGCGTTGCGCGGCGAGGTCAGGCCGACCACCCGGGCCCCCTCGCGGCGGGAGAGCAGGAACGCGGCCGCGATCGCCGTCTTGCTCGAGGCGCTCGAGAGGAGGACCGGGCCGGTGGCCGCGAGTCCCTCGTCGGCGAGCTGGTCGTCGATCAGGAACGAGGTGAAGAAGAGCGGCCGGAGGAGCATCTGCACCTCCTCGGAGTCGGGGGTGTAGAAGGGATCCCGGCCGCTGGACAGGTAGCGGTGATAGGCCGAGGGAAGCGCCGCGCGATGTGGTGAGGCGTCGACGAAGCCAATCTCGCCGGCGGCGGCGGGTGTGACCACGAGGTGCGAGGAGGGGGGCAGGTAGCCGAAGATCCTGGTCCCGGGCTCGACGCCGTCGGCGTCGCTGCGCTCAACCTCGGCGAACCCCCACATCGGGATCCGGCCCCATCCGTCCGGCGCGGGGAAGAAGTCCCAGTAGAACATCGCCTCGCCGAACACCCCGTAGGTGACGTTGTTCGACGTCAGCCCGAAGGTGTCGACGCGGAGCAGGGCCTGGCCCTGCTCGAGATCGGGTGCCGCCGACTTCTCGATCCGGCACTCGCGCAGATCGTCGCGCTTGACCAGGAACTCGCCCATCGCGTCCGCAGTCTACGGTGGATGCGTGGCAGATTCGCCGGATTTGGACGATTTCGAGTCGATGGTCGCCGACGCCATCGATCGCCTCCCCGATCAGTTCCAGGCGGTGATCGCGAAGGTCCCGGTCGTGGTCTCTGAGCTGGGAAGAGAAGTCCGCGCCTACGGCCAGTACTTCGGCGACGGCGTCGCGCAGGATCGCTACGAGGACCGGATCGTCATCTACCGTGACACGCTCGAACGCGACTTCGGTCACGACCGCGAGCTGCTCGCCCGCCAGGTCGAGCAGACGCTGCGCCACGAGCTCGCCCACCACCTCGGCTGGAACGAGCGGGGGGTCGGGGGCCTCGGCCTGTGACCGTCGCGGTGCACGGGCGGTGAGGCGGGCGACCTAGCCGAGCGGGAAGTCGCGCCGTTCGTCTTCGACGACGCGGCCGGCGATCTCCACCCTGCCGTCGGGGCCGGGGCGGGCGGAGATCAACGAGCCCTGGCCCTGGCGCACCTCGATCGGTCGCGCGAGCTCCGCGCAGAGCGCCAGCGCGGCAGAGCCGGTTGCCTCATCCTCCTCGATCCCCACCCCCGGTGCGAAGCATCGCGCCCGGATCGTCCCGGCGTCCTCGTCGAGCCAGGCCCATGCATACACGTCCTCGCGCGCCGCCGCGGGGTCCAGCGCTTCGACCTCATCCACCCGCTCGAGCCGCCGGTAGTCAAGCGGCGGAGACCACTCGGGCCGCCCCGTGACGTGGGCGATGTCGTCCTCGACTCGCACCGGGAGCTCCCCCGCAGGGGGACGCAGAGCCTCGACGCCCGCGCCGCTCGCAGCCAGCAGCCAGGCGGTCCCGACCGTCGGGTGACCGGCGAAGGGCAGCTCGGTCGCCGGAGTGTGGATTCGCATCCGGCCCTGAGAGCGGTCCTCGACGAAGACCGTCTCACTGAAGCCCAGCTCCGCGGCGGCGCGCTGGCGCTCTGCCGCGGCGATGCCGTCGCCGTCCAGGAAGACCCCGAGCGGGTTCCCCCAGGCGCCGCGCCCGTCGGCGAAGACCCGGAGGACGTGAAGCTCGGCCACGCGGCGATGATAGGGCGAGGGCCTGGCGATCGGGGCCCGGTGGTGAGATGATCGCCCCCACCTCCCAGTCGACTACCGAGAGGAGCCCATTGTGTCAGGAGGAGAACCAAAGGTCGGCGGCCACTCCCGCCTCTGGGCGGTCGGGGCTTGCCTGGCAATAGGCCTGGCCGGCCTCGCTTGGAGCGGCTGCGGTGGGGGTGGCGACACCACCGGCGAAGCCCAGGAAAGCATC
This sequence comes from Solirubrobacterales bacterium, assembly GCA_036406595.1. Classification (GTDB taxonomy): domain Bacteria; phylum Actinomycetota; class Thermoleophilia; order Solirubrobacterales; family 70-9; genus VRUE01. The sequence goes on from DASXAR010000013.1 coordinate 16,013, forward strand.
GAACAGGGACTTGAAGAAGCGAAGCAGGAAGTGGAAAAGGGTGCCGAAAAAGCCGAAGAAGGCGTCGAAAAGGGCGTCCAGGAAGCTGAAAAGGGCCTCGAAGGAGCAAAGGGCAAGACCAAGGAAGGCTTCGAAAAGGGCAAGGAAGAAGCCGAAAAGGGCCTCGAAGAAGGCAAGGCGGAAGCCGAAAAGGGCATCGAAAAGGGCAAGAAAGAAGCCGAAAAGGGGTTCGAAGAAGCGGGCGGCGGCTACTAGCCGCCGCGCTCGCTCAGCGAACCCGACAGCTGCGGGTGAGAAGCGTGGTAAGCCGCTGGCCGTTGTCGAAGGAGAAGCGGCCCCTGGCGAAGGTGAAGAGAGCTGAGCCGAAGCCGCTGGGCGCAGCGCAGCGGGCGCTGAAATAGCTGCGAGGACGACCCCGATAGCGGAAGCGCCGGTTGAACTGGAGCGACATCTTCGTCACGTATCCGAGGTTCGAGGCGAGAGGTGGGATCCTGGTCGTGAAGACGGTTCCGAACTCTCCCGTGCTCGGATGGCTGATCTTGAAGTCGAGCACGACGGTCACCTTGGCGGGCGTCGAGCCGTAGACGTGAAGGAAGACCGCGGGCCGTCCTTGGATGCGGCCGTTGAAGGCGAGCACGCGGCCGCGGACGGTGAAGGCCTGGCGGTTCGCAGGGTTTACGGTTGCGAGGAAGTAGCCGTGCCCGACCAGGGCGCGCCTGCACTCTTCAAGCGCCTGGTCGGAGGAGGTCGCCTCGAGCGACGGTCGATCGCAGGTCGGAAGGCCGCGACTGAAGACGCTGCCGTAACGGTTGACGGCGAACGAGATGCGGCGCACCGCGGGGGGCCGTTCCCCGCTGGGTGCGTCGATCGAGCCGCCGACCCTCACCGAGACGGGCGCCTCGCGATTGCGGGGCAGCGCCTGCGGCGCGAAGCCGGCGTTGAACGACAGCCGCAGGTCTCCCTGCTGCGTGACCTCGCCGTGTGCGAGCCCGGCGCCGAGCGGGACGGCGGTCAGCACGGCTGCGATCAGAGCGACTCGTCGCATATGCAACCAGTAAACAGCCCCGCGGGCCCGCCGACCGAAGCCTTTGCGCTTCGTTAACGAGCGGCAGGCGCCGACGCGAACGGGTCGACGTGGCAGCGGCCGTTGACGAGCTTGGTGATGACCCGGCCGTCATTGAGCGTGTAGGTGCCGCGGGCGGCGGGGAATAGGGCGGATTCGAAGCCGCTCGGGGCCGGGCAGCTGGCGCTGATCAGGCTTCGCCACCTCCCGTGGTACAGGAAGCGGCGGTGGAGGGTCAGCGTGAAGGCCTTGACCCGCCCCCAGCCTGCAACCAGCTCGGGGACGTCCATTTCGAGGGCGGTGCCGAATGTTCCCGGTTCCGGGGAGCGCACGAAGGTCATCGCCAGCACCTGTCCGGTCGGCACCGGATTGCGCCCGAAGACGTGGGCGAGGATCGTGCGGCGCCCATCGAGTTTCGAGCTGAAGGCGAGGAGCCGGCCCACCGCCGGGAACGGCGCCTGGTCGGGGATCCTGATGTGGGCGCGGAACGTGCCGTAGCCGATCAGCGCCTTGCGGCAGACGGTGAGAGCCTGAATGCTCGATGTGGCTTCGAGTTCGCCGAGGTGGCAGATCGGCAGGCCCCGCATGTCGACCCTGGCGTGCTGGTTGACCTCCACCAGCACCCGTTCGAGTTCGGGCGGGTCGAGGCCGTTGGTGCTATCCAGCGCGGCCCTCAGGTGAAGTGTCACGGGAGCGGTCGAGGCACGGGGCAGGGTCCTCGGGGTCAGCCAGCCCCGAAAGGTGATTTTCACGTTGGCGCCGGTGACCACGTTGCCCTGCGCGCTCGCCGCGATCGCAACGACGAGCGCTGCAACGACCGCTGCTCCCTTCAGTCGGCCCATGGAAGAGACGTTACTGCAAGCGAATCCCCAGTCTCTAGTGTTGGCGAACACGCATTCGCGACCGATGGCGAGCCGAGCGGACATCGAGAGGTGGCTAGACGCCTACGAGCGGGCCTGGCGCGAACCGGGCACCGACACGCTCGGTGACCTCTTCACCCCCGATGCTCGCTACCGGATGTCACCGTATGAGGCGTCGGCGCTTGGCCTGGCGGAGATCGGCAAGCTCTGGGAGAGCGAGCGGCAGGGGCCTGACGAGGCCTTCGAGATGACCGCCTCCGTGGTGGCGGTCGAGGGGGACACCGGCGTGGCGCGCGTCGAGGTTCGCTACGGGACCGGGGCCGAGTACCGCGACCTCTGGGTGATCAGCCTGGATCCCGACGGACGCTGTCGCGAGTTCGAGGAGTGGCCCTTCTTCCCGGGCCAGGAGATCACAGCCGAAGGAGGCGCCTGATGAAGTCGAGCACCCGCTACATGACCTTCGAGACGAGCGAGCGCCGCGAGCTGATCAGGATCACCGAGGAGGTGCAGGAGGTGGTCGACGAGGCCGGCATCGCCGAGGGCATGGCCCTCGTCTCCGCGATGCACATCACGGCGGGAGTCTGGGTCAACGACGATGAGCCGGGCCTGCACGAGGACACGCTGGAATGGCTCGACAAGGTCGCCCCGCCCAGCTGGAAGGCCGCGTCCAACGAGGTGGCGGAGGAGCTGCTGCCCGACGGCGGCGACTACCGCCATCACCGTGGCGGTGAGGACAACGGCGACGCCCACCTCAAGAACCTGCTCGTCCACCATCAGGCGATCCTGCCAGTCACCGAGGGCCGGCTCGACCTCGGTCCCTGGCAGCAGGTCTTCTACTGCGAGTTCGACGGCCGCCGGCCGAAGCGGCTGGTGATCAAGGCGATCGGGGAGTGATCCGTTCTCGCAGTTCGTCCGCGGCCTCTCTGGTCGCCGCCAGCGCCTCGTCCCTCGCCGCCGCCACGCCCTCGCTCGGCTTGCCGCCGACGATGTCGCGGAAGGCGTTCTTGAACCGCTCGGTGCGGCGGTCGGGCCGGAATCGGTCTTCGGCCGTCGCCTGCTTCGCCGGTCGCCGCTCACCGTAGCGGCGACGCGCCCACGGAGACTCCGGCTTGCCGATGCGGATCGCGCCGTAGAGGGCAATCGGGAAGACGAAGAAGCCGACCGAGCCGTGCAGCATCCGCTGCTTCGCAAAGCAGGTCACCACCACGGCCAGGATGATCAGCGCAGCGACGATGCTGCCGAAGAATTCGTCGAGCGAGCCGGTGTCGAAGGTGAACGGCGTGAAGCCGAGGATGATCAACCCCATCATCGCGGCGGCGATCGCCGTCGCGTCGATCGAGAGGCGGCCCTCGTCTGCCCAGTAGACGTCTTCGAGGTACACCCAGAGCGCGAACTCGTCGATCGTCAGCCCGGCGCCGATCCCGAATGCGAAGGCGCAGATGTCGGTGTACGGGTTTTCCCCCAGCGCCACGAACCCGGCCGTCCCGGCGACCATCATCGTCACGATCCCGAAGACGAGGTGGTGCACGTGGACGCCGCTCTCGCTGACGACGCTTCCGGGCCACCAGGGCACCCTGGGGCTGCGCATCAGCCGGGTGCTCATCCGGATGAAGCCGAAGGAGAGGAGAAAGCCGACGAGGACGAGGAAGACGCCGTCCTTCCCTTCTGCGACGAGCTGTTCGTCCCAGAAGTCGGTGAAGATGGAGGCGACGGTCATCCCGGGGCTGGAGCCGAGTGTAGCCGCGGTGCGGCCCCGTCGCGAGTGGCGATCAGGTCGAGGGTGAGGAGCACCGCGGCGACCGCGTAGAAGGGGGTGAGGACGATGTTCGAGGCGGTGTCGGTCATCCACTCCGCGATCAGGGAGTCGCCGAGCAGGTCGTGCGCGAGGGCCGTCGCCAGATTGGTCAGGCCGTCTCCGGCGAGCTCGATCGGCAGGAGCACCCAGAAGACCAGCCAGAAATGGCCCCGCACCAGCGAGAAGCTGCGCCTGAAGGAGTCGCGGAAGCCGCGGCGCTCGATCTCGACCACCGGCGCCGCGAGCCCGAGGAAGACGAAGGCGAGGACACCGGGGACGACGAGCGCAACCAGCCCGACGGCGACCAGCGCGCCGAAGGCGAGGTCGACGGCGATCAGCCTCCCGTAGCTGACCATCCCGGCGACTTCCCTCAGCGACGGCGGCTCCCCACCGTGTGGGTGGGTGAGGGCGATCGAGACCGCGCCGGTGTAGAAGACCTCGCCGATCAGCCCGGTCGCCGCCAGGACCAGGACCGCCGAGGCGAGGATCAGGACCTCGATTCCACCGCGCAGGTCGAGTGAGACGGCGTCGAGATGGACGGGAATCGCGTGAACGAGGCCGAGCGGGACGAAGACGACGAGCGCGAGGGGCAGGAGAGTTCCCGCCCACGCGACGTACGTCCGGGCGATCCGCGCGTAGAGAGAGCCGATCTCCCGCATCTCAACGCCGCCGCCCGGACGGCCTCCGACCCCGGCGCTCGAGCTTGGACCGCGATGACTCCGAGGCGGGCACCCTTTTCACCCCCCGCAGGTCGGGAAGGAGGAGCTCTTCGGCACAGCGGCCGTGCCAGTGGTGATGCTCGGTCCCGCCCAGCCGCAACACGTACTGGACGACGGTGTGCTCGCTGCCGATCGGGATCTCGCCGTGGCATCCGGGACAGCGGTAGAGCTTGCCGGCGATGCTGCGGATCAGCCAGGCCTCGTTGCCTTCCTCGTCCTGGCCGCGAAGGCTCCAGCGGGTGCTGGGCAGCCCCGCGTTCGAGCTCATCGGGTCGATAGCCAGGCGAAGCCGGCAGCCATCGCCAGGTTCGCAACCCCGGCGAGCCGCAGGCCGAGCTTCGCACCCGGCCGGCTGACGGCGGGGGACTCCGACCAGAGGGCATCCGTGGCGATCTCGGTTCCCCGCAGCCAGGCGAGGGCCCACCAGTCGCGCTGCTCGCCTCGCGCAGCGGCGATCGCGTGGGCGGCCGCGAAGGTCAGCCAGATCGGCCCGCAGCGGCGGAAGAGGTGGGTTGCGTCGGGGCTCGGCTCGTCGTGACCGAGGACCCGAAGCGTCGCCTCCGGCGCGGCGATCGCCGCGGAGCCGAGAACCAGGTCGAAGGCGACCATGTTGCGATTGGTGAGGCGGAGCGCCTCTTCGAGGGTCATCTCAGCGCCTCATCCAACCAGATCGGAAGGGAAAGGTCGGGGTCCGGCGAATTTGACGGCCGTGAGCAAGACCGCGACCAAACCCAGTCCCGACCTCAAGAGCCTCTCCGACTACATCCAGGAGCGCTTCGAGGAGTTCTCCCGCTCTCAGAAAGACGTCGCCCGCTACATCGTCGACCACCTCGACGAGGCTGCCTTCCTCACCGCCGAGGAGCTGGCCAGGAGAGCGAGCACCTCGTCATCGACGGTGGTGCGCTTCTCCCAGGCCCTCGGCTTCGAGGGCTATCCGGAGCTCCAGCAGGCCGCAATCGAGGAGTACCGGACCACCGCGGTGGCCAACGGCGCAGCCAACGCCGGCTCGCTCTTCTCCTTCGATCACTCGGAGCTCGAGGCGTCGCTGGGGGCGGATTACGCCAACCTCGAGGAGACCGCGCGCAACCTCAGTCGCGAGCAGGTGGACGGAGCCGTCGCCGCGCTCGCCGAGGCGCAGCGGGTGGTGATCGTCGGCGTCGACCAGATGGCCTTCTTCGCGAGCTACCTCCGCCACACCCTGAGCCTGCTCGACATCCGCGCGGAGATCGTCGCCAGCACGGGTGGCGAGTCGCTCCAGCGCCTCGGCCGGATCGATGACGAGACCCTCGTCATCGCCCTCTCCTCGGGCCGGGCGCACCCGCTTCTGCTTCGGGCGATGAAGCTGGCCCTGCATCGCCGCGCGCGCACCCTCGCGATCTCCGACGCCTCGATGTCGGAGGTGGGGGAGCACGCCGAGCAGACGCTCTACTTCTCCTCCAACAGCCCCTCCTTCGCCCGATCCAACACGGCGCTGATGGCCCTGGTCCAGGCGTTGGCCCATGGGCTCTACGCGCGCGACGAAGCGGCGCACAAGGACCGCATCCGCGCCTACAAACTGAAGTAGTCCCCCCGCGAACTGCATCAAGTTTCCGGTCCGTTGCGCGGTGAACTTGATGCAGTTGCGGGTTCGTGCGGCGACAGGACTCGCCGCGAGGCGCGGCGGCCCCAGTCCCGTGGGACGTAGTATTCGGAGAATGACGGAGAGGGCGACATGGCGGGTCAAGACCGGGCTCGCCGAGATGCTGAAAGGCGGCGTGATCATGGACGTCGTCACGCCGGAGCAGGCGCGGATAGCCGAGCAGGCGGGTGCCGCGGCCGTGATGGCGCTGGAACGGGTGCCCGCGGACATCCGCAGCGACGGCGGCGTGGCACGGATGTCCGATCCGGCGATGATCAAAGGGATCCAGGAGGCGGTGACGATTCCCGTGATGGCAAAGGCGAGGATCGGCCACTTCGCCGAGGCGCAGGTCCTCCAGGCGCTCGAGGTCGATTACGTCGACGAGTCCGAGGTGCTGACCCCCGCCGACGAGCGCAACCACATCGACAAGCTTGCCTTCGAGGTGCCGTTCGTATGCGGTGCGACCAACCTCGGGGAGGCGCTGCGCCGGATCGGCGAGGGCGCCGCGATGATCCGCTCGAAGGGCGAGGCAGGGACCGGAAACATCGTCGAGGCCGTGCGCCACATGCGCGAGATCACCTCCGGCATCAAGCGCCTTGCGCAGCTCGGCCCCGAGGAGATCGCCGCCGCGGCGAAGGAGCACCAGGCGCCGCTCGAGGTCGTGCGCGAGGTCGCCGACGCGGGTCGGCTCCCTGTCCCGCTCTTCTGCGCAGGGGGGATCGCGACCCCCGCTGACGCGGCGTTGATGATGCAGCTCGGCGCCGAGGGCAACTTCGTCGGCTCGGGAATATTCAAGAGCAGCGACCCGGAGCGGCGCGCCCGCGCAATCGTCGAGGCGACCACGCATTTCAACGACCCGGATCGGGTCGCGGCGGCGTCGGTCGGCCTTGGCGAGGCGATGCCCGGCCTCGAGATCTCCGACCTCGAGGCCGCCGACGCCCTCCTGCAGGATCGCGGTGCCTGAGCTGCGGATCGGCGTTCTCGCGATCCAGGGCGGATTCGAGGCGCACCTGGGGATGCTGCGCAGCCTCGGGGCGGAGGCGCGGGCAGTCCGGGCACCCGCCGACCTCGAGCAGCTCGACGGCCTCGTCATTCCCGGCGGCGAGAGCACGACGATCGAGATGGGGATCGAATCGGCCGGGCTGGAGCCTGCGATCCGTGCTCACCTCGATCAGGGCGGCACGGTGTTCGGAACCTGCGCCGGGATGATCGTCTGCGACGACGAGCATCTGGGCCTGATCGATGCGACCGCGGAGCGCAACGCCTTCGGCCGCCAGCTGCAGAGCTTCGAGACCGACCTCGAGGTCGAGGGGATCGGGGACGAGCCGCTGCGGGCCGTGTTCATCCGGGCGCCCTGGGTGAAGCGCCACGGCCCCGGGGTCGAGGTGCTCGCCAGTCACGAGGGCCATCCCGTCGCGATCCGCTCCGGCCGGATCCTCGCCTGCGCCTTCCACCCGGAGCTGACCGACGATCCTCGCCTGCATGCGCTCTACATGGCGATGACCACGACCGCCCGCGAGCGCGGAGCGAGGGAGCGAGCATGCCGGTGAAGATCAGCGCGAGCGAGCGAAGCGCGGGCCCTCACGTTGGCCGCGCGAGCGCGTGCCAGGAGGCGAGGCGATGAGGGATCCCAGGGCCGAGCGGCTGGCGAAGATCCTGGTTGGATACTCGACCGAGGTGACGGAGGGGGAGACCGTCTCGATCGACGGTGAGAGCGCCGCCGAGCCGCTCCTCCTCGCCGTCTACGAGGAGGTGCTGAAGGCCGGCGCGAACCCGATCCTCAACGTCTCGCTGGAGGGGCAGTCGGCGGCCTATTACAAGCTCGCCGACGACCGGCAGCTGGATTGGATCTCGCCCGTCTCCGAATGGCTGCTCGACAACGCCGACGTTCGCATCGCGGTCGGGGCCTCGACCAACACCCGCGAGCTCTCCGCGGTGCCGCCGGAGCGGCAGACCCGCCGCCAGTCGGCGACCGGCGAGCTGATGGGACGGGCGATGGAGCGCAGTGCGAAGGGCGAGTTCCGCTGGTGCTACACGATCTACCCGACCAACGCGTACGCGTCGGAGGCCGAGATGAGCCTCGCTGAATACGAGGATTTCTACTTCGACGCCTGCCTCGCCGGCGACGGCGACCCGCTCACAGCATGGGAGCGGGCCTCGGCGGAGACGCGGCGCCTCTCCGAAGCGATCCAGGGCCACGAGGAGGTGCGGGTGATCGCCCCCGGCACCGACATCACGCTCGGGATCGCCGGTCGCACCTTCATCCCCTGCGACGGCCGCCGCAACATGCCCGACGGCGAGTTCTTCACGGGCCCGGTCGAGGACTCGGTCGAGGGGGAGGTCAGCTTCCATCTGCCGGCGACGGTCGGGGGCCGCGAGGTCACCGGGGTGCGGCTGCGCTTCCAGTCGGGCAAGGTGGTGGACGCCTCGGCGGAGCGCGGCGAGGAGTTCCTGGTCAAGCTGCTCGACACCGACCCCGGGGCCCGGCGCCTCGGCGAGCTGGGAATCGGTACCAACTACGCGATCGACAGGGGCACGCGCGAGGTCCTGCTCGACGAGAAGATCGGCGGCACCGTCCATATGGCGGTCGGCAAGAGCTATCCCGAGTCAGGCGGCGAGAACGACTCGGCAGTTCACACCGACCTTGTCTGTGACCTCCGACTCGGAGGCAAGCTGCTGGTCGACGGCGAGGAGTTCCAGGTCGACGGCAAATTCGTCGCCTGAGCTACTGCTTCGGCAGCGGCGAACCGGCAAGCAGGAAGAACCAGGCGAGGAAGGTGAACCCGGCGAGCAGGACGGAGCCCATCAGCACCGCCTCGACGACGGTCGTCGTCCCGACCGGGGCCGAGGTGTCCCGCATGCTCTTCAGCCAGGTCGGGCGCATCGGCGTGAGCCGGTTGGTGCCGGTGATCCGCACGTAGAGGGCGTTCAGCCTGCCGATCAGCCAGGCGTCGAGGAAGACGGTGACGAGGATCCCGATCGTGACGACGAAATAGGGGCCCTCGCTTGGGAACTGGGTCGTCGAAACCTTCGAGCCGATGTAGATCCAGCTCAGCGGGATTGCCGTCCAGAGAGCGAGGGCGGCGAGCATCATGATCACGAACACGACGCTTGCCCCGATCGCCTGGGTCGGGTGAAAGCCGCGCTGATGGGTGGCGATCTCAGTCGGCATGCGGGCTTCATAGAATGGCAGACGATGTCCGGGCATTCCAAGTGGTCTTCAATCAAACACAAGAAGGGCGCCGCGGACGCCAAACGCGGCAAGCTCTTCACCAAGCTGGCGCGGGCGATAACCGTCGCGGCGCGTGACGGCGGCGGCGACCCGGATCACAATCCCACCCTGGCAACCGCCGTGCAGAAGGCCCGCGACGCCTCGATGCCGAAGGAAAACATCCAGCGGGCGATCGATCGCGGCACGGGCGCGGGCTCGGAGAGCCAGGCCATCGAGAGCGTCGTTTTCGAGGGCTACGGCCCCGGCGGCGCGGCGGTGCTGGTCGAGGCGCTGACCGACAACCGCAATCGCACCAGCGCGGAGGTGCGCTTCGCCTTCAACAAACACAACGGAAGCCTCGGTGAGCCGGGGTCGGTGGCCTGGATCTTCGAGAAGCGCGGCGTGGTCCTCGTCGACCCCGACCGCTACGGCGAGGATGACCTGATGGCCGCGATCGACGCCGGAGCGGAGGACGTCGAGGAGGAGCCTGGCCTGCTGAGGGTGCTCTGCGGCGCGTCTGACCTGAGCGCGGTGCGCGCCGCGCTTGAGCAGGCCGGGGTCGAGGTGGACTCCTCGGATGTGACGATGGAGCCGAAGAGCACGGTCGAGGTCAAGGGCAACGACGCGAAGTCGCTGCTTGGCCTGATCGAGGCGCTCGAAGACCAGGACGACGTCAACGAGGTCCACGCCAACTTCGACATTCCCGACGAGGTGCTGCAGAAGCTCGCTGCCTAGGTGGGCATTTCGGAGCGAGGGTCCGGGAGGCATCCGGCTCCGGAGCCAGAATCAACTCCCATGCAGGTTGTGATGGGAATCGATCCCGGCGCGGCCAATCTCGGCTTCGGGATCGTTCGCGTCCAGGGAAACAGGATGGTCGCCCTCGACGGTGGTGTCGTCGAGACCTCGGCGGAGCTGCCGATCGAGCGCCGGCTCGAGCGAATCCACGACGCCCTCAGCGAGCTGATTCGCTGGCACGAGCCGAAGGCGCTCTCGATCGAGGACATCTACTTCGGCAAGAACGTGCGATCCGCGATGGCGGTCGGCCAGGCGAGCGGCGTGGCGATGCTCGCCGCAGCGCAGAGCGGGGTCGCCTGCTTCGCCTACACGCCGCAGGCCATCAAGATGGCCGTCTGCGGCTCGGGCGCGGCGGGGAAGAGACAGGTCCAGCGGATGGTCGGAACGCTGCTCGGGCTTCCCGAGCCGCCGAGCCCCGATCACGCCGCCGACGCCCTCGCCGTCGCGATCTGCCACGCCGGGGGGGCTGGGCGCAGGCAGGCGGCCGAGACGGCCGCAGAGGCGGTGCGCCAGCGGGTGGCCGGATGATCGCCGCGGTGCGCGGCGAGGTGCTGGTCCGCCGCCCTGACCACGTGGTGATCGACGCCGGCGGGGTCGGCTACCGGCTGACCGTCTCCGCCGAGACGCTGAAGGCCGTCCCGGCCACGGGCCGCGAGGCCTTCCTGCACGCCGAGCTCATCGCCCGCGACGACTCGCTGGCCCTGTTCGGCTTCGCGTCGGAGGAGGAGCGGGAGCTGTTCGGCCAGCTCGTCTCGGTGAGCGGGGTCGGACCGAAGGTCGCGATCGCGGCTCTCTCCGGCGGGCCTGCCCGGGAGCTGCTGCGGGCGATCGCGGCAGGCGACGCGAAGCGCTTCCAGGCCGTGCCGGGAATCGGCAAGCGAACCTCTGAGCGGATCATCGTGGAGCTGCGCGAGAGGGTGGCGGGCGCCCTCGAGGAGGAGATCGCCGGGGTAGCCGGCGAGGGCGGCGACGCCCGCTCGCTGGCCCGCGACGGCCTCGTCAACCTCGGTTACGCGCCGCTCGAGGCCGAGCAGCTGCTCGACGGCGTCGAGGGCACGGATCCGGAGTCGCTGATCGGCGAGGCTCTGCGCCGGGCCGGGATGGGCAAAGCCGCATGACCGAGGGAAAACGCATACGCACGCCGGGCATCGAGAACTCACCCGCCGGCGCGGACGCGGGGGTGGGCGGCAGTCCATCTCTGTCTCCTCTGCCGCCCACGGGAGCAGAGCAGCCGGCGGAATATGAGGATTCCCGGGCCCTCGTGGGAGGGGAGGAGGCGGCGTCCGATCAGGACCTTGACCGCTCGCTCCGCCCCCCGACGCTGGAGGACTTCGTCAACCAGTCGCAGGTGACCGAGCAGCTCTCGATCTTCATCGAGGCCGCGAGGGGCCGCGGCGAGCCGCTCGATCACGTGCTGCTTGCGGGCCCGCCGGGGCTCGGAAAGACATCGCTCGCCCACATCGTCGCGGCGGAGATGGAGGTGCCGCTCGTGCAGACCGCCGGCCCCGCGCTGGAGCGCAAGGCCGACGTGGCGTCATTCCTGACCTCCCTCGAGCCCGGAAGCGTCTTCTTCGTCGACGAGATCCACCGGCTCGGTCGCGCCGTCGAGGAGACCCTCTACCCGGCGATGGAGGACGGCCAGCTCCCGGTCGTGCTGGGACAGGGCGCGGGCGCCCGCACTGTCACCCTGCCGCTGCCGCCGTTCACGCTGATCGGCGCGACGACCAGGGCCGGGCTGCTGACGACGCCGCTGCGGGATCGCTTCGGCGTCTGTCACCGGCTCGAGCACTACGGCGCCGATCACCTGGGTGAGATCGTCACCCGCTCGGCGCGGATCCTCGAGGTCGAGATCGACGCCGGGGGGGCGGCGGCGATCGCCTCTCGCTCGCGCGGCACCCCGCGTGTCGCCAACCGTCTTCTGAAGCGCGTGCGCGACTTCGCCCAGGTCAAGGGAGGCGGGGAGATCGACGCCTCGGTGGCCGGCGCCGGCCTGGAGATGCTCGAGGTCGACGCCGAGGGGCTCGATCGCAGCGACCGCGCCCTGCTCGACACGGTCGCGACCAAGTTCGCCGGAGGGCCGGTCGGGCTCTCGACCCTCGCGGTTGCCGTGGGGGAGGAGCAGGACACGATCGAGGACGTTCTGGAGCCCTTCCTCCTCCAGCAGGGCTTCCTGAAGCGGACGCCGCGCGGCCGGGTCCTCACCGAGCGGGGCTTCGAGCATCTGGGGGTGCCCGCGCCCGAGGGTGCGCGCAGCCTTTTCTAGGGACTTGTCAGCGCTCGACTCTCAGTAACCTGGCAGGGGATGCCGTTCTTCATCTGCCCCAATTGCGGGAACAGGGAGCTAAGCGCCGACCGGACGGCCGGCTTCAGCACCCGTCCGAAGGGTTGCTCGAAGTGCGGGTTCGGCTTCCTCTTCGAGCTGCTCGACGACTACTACCCGGCCCCGAACGCCGCCTTCTTCGTCTGCGACCAGCAGGCGCGGGTGATCGACGCCGGCCGCGGCAGCTTCGAGCTGACCGGGCTCACCGACGAGGACGTGATCGGGCGCCCGGTCCAGGAGGTGCTGGGGCTGCAGTGGCTGCAGCCGGGCGATGGTGGCGAGAGCGCCGACATCGACGGCGACGGGACCACGGACCCGATCGAGACCTCGCTCGAGTGGGGGGTGCGCTCGCTCGGCAAGAAGGTCGCGGTCAAAGCCGAGGGCGACATCCCGGCCGAAGCGGTGGCCGACGTCTTCCCTGCCTACGACGACGACGGCGGCCTCCTGATCGTGCTCACCCCGGAGAGCTGAGGGGGGATGGGGCGGCGGCGCAACAACCTCTTCGTCCTGCTCTTCGTTCTCGGCCTGGTTGCGGTCTCGGCAGTCGTGATCGTCAGCAAGGAAACCCGGCTCGGCCTCGACCTCAAAGGCGGCGTGCAGCTGGTCCTCCAGGGGCGGCCGACCCCCCAGCAGCCGACCATCGACAACGCCTCGATCGACCGCGCCATCGACATCATCCGCGAAGGCTGCGATCAGCTCGGCGTCTCGGAGATCGAGGTTGCGCGGGTCGGCAGCGACCAGATCCAGGTCGGGATACCGGGGGCGACCAGCGTCGGCAAGGCCACCGAATGCGCGACCAAGCCGGCCCGGCTCTTCTTCTTCGACTGGGAACCGAACCTGATCGGACGCGAGAAGGTGATCGGCGGCAACCCGGGCCGCAAACCGCCCGACAACGCGATCAACGCCGCCAACAAGGAATGGAAAGAAGCCGGCTTTGACATCACGAAGGAAAAGAACAAGCAGCTGATCTTCTCCGGCGCGCTGGCGACCGAGTACGCGGCCGCAAAGCTCGCGTCCGAACAGGAACCACGGCCGGATTGCGAAAACTGCAGCCAGCCGACCACCTACTACCTCTTCGAAAAGGCCGAGCCGCACAAGCTGATCGCCGGCCCCGAGTACAGCCGCGAAGACCTCTACATAAGGCCGGACGGCCGTAAGCGAAGCAAGAGCTCCGGGACCGTGGTCAAGGTCCCGAAGGGGACGATCGTCGTCTCGGAAAAGCCGAACGACCCCGAAGGTCAGGTGATCGAAGACGCGGCCCCCGGCTGGTACGCGCTGAACGACGATCCTGCCCTATCGGGCACGGAAATCACCAATCCGAAGCAGGAAACGGACGAATTCAACCAGCCGAACGTCACCTTCGGGTTCACCGACGACGGCCGCAAGGCGTTCCAGGAAGTGACGCGGCAGATCGCCCAGCGCGGCCAGGCGCGGGCGATCGGCGGCGTCTCTGGCGAAGAAGCAGAAGCGCTCTCGGGTCGCTTCGCGGTGATCCTCGACAACGAAGTCAAGACCCGCCCGTTGATCAACTTTGCCGAGAACCCGGATGGGATCGACGGCCGAACCGGCGCCCAGATTTCCGGCGGCTTCAGCAGCATCTCCGACGCCCAGAATCTGGCCAGCTTCCTTCAACGCGGCGCTCTGCCGATCAACCTCAACCTGATCAGCCAGACGCAGGTCTCCGCGACCCTGGGCAGCGAAGCGCTGCACGACGGCGTCAAGGCGGGGATCATCGGCCTCGCCCTCGTCGTCATCTTCCTGCTCCTCTACTACCGCTTCCTCGGCCTGATCGCGGCGATCGCGTTGGGCGCCTACGGGGTCATCTTCTTCGCGCTGATCAAGCTGATCCCGATCACCCTGACCCTGCCGGGCATCGCCGGCCTCGTCCTCACGATCGGGGTCGCGGCGGACTCCAACATCGTCATCTTCGAGCGGATCAAGGAGGAGGTGCGCGCGGGGAGACCCATGGCCAGCGCGATCGCGGCCGGCTACAGGCGGGGTATCGCGACGATCGTCGACGCCAACGTCGTCACCCTGCTGACCGCGTTCATCCTCTTTGTCCTGGCGACGGCGGGGGTAAAGGGCTTCGCCTTCACGCTCGGCGTCGGCACGATCGTCTCGCTACTGACCGCCGTCGTCTTCACCCAGGCGCTTCTCCTCAGCTTGAGCCGCACCCGCGTCCTGCAGTCGCCGGCCGCGCTCGGCGGCAGCCGCCGGCGGGTGCGATGGCACTTCGACTTCATGGGCGCCAGTCGCTGGTTCTTCTCGATCTCCGGATGCATCCTGCTGATCGGCGCCCTGGCGCTCGCGACCAAGCAGTTCAACCTCGGCATCGACTTCGAGTCGGGGACCCGGATAGAGGTCGCGCTGCAGAAATCGACCGATGAGGAGGGCGTCAGGGAAGTTCTCGAGGGAGTGGGCGTCTCCGGTGCCGAGGTGCAGAGGGAGAGCAACCCCGGCCTTGGGCAGAACGCCTTCCTGATCCAGTCGAGCACCCTCGACCCGGGGCAGATCAACAAGGTGCAGAAGGAACTCACCTCAGAATTCGGCGTCAAACCGAACGCCTTCGACAGCACCAGCGTCGGGCCGACCTTCGGCAAGACCGTCGCCAACAGCGCCCGCAACGCGCTGATCTTCTCGTTGCTGGTGATCTGCGCCTACGTCGCCTTCCGGTTCGATCCGAAATTCGCCGTCCCGGTGTTGATCGCGATCTTCCACGACATCCTGATCACGGCCGGGATCTACTCGCTGACCGGAAGGGAGGTGACGAGCGGTACGGTCGCCGCGTTCCTGACCATCCTGGGGTACTCGCTCTACGACACGATCATCGTCTTCGACCGGATCCGGGAGAACATGCCGAGAATGCCGCGCGCGGCTTTCTCGCAGATCGTCAACCGCTCGATGAGCGAGGTGCTGACCCGATCGCTGGCGACCAGCTTCTCCACCCTGCTGGGGGTCACCTCGCTGCTGATCTTCGGGGGCACGACGCTCCAGGACTTCGCCTTCGCGATGTTCGTGGGGATCTTCTCCGGTACCTACTCCTCGATCTTCATCGCCTCGCCGGTCCTCACCGCCTGGAAAGAACGCGAACCGGCCTACGCCCGCCGGCGCGAACGGATCGCCGAGATCGCCGGTGGCACGGTTCCCGCCTTCGCCGACGATGTCGAGCTGACGAAGCTCGGCGCGGACACCGAGACGGACGAGGAGATCCAGGAGGCGCTCGCCCAGCGGGACGCGAGGTTGGCCGGGGCGGTCGCAACCGCCGAGCCACCGGGCACAGGCGACGGCGCCGGCGATGGGGCCGGTCCGGCGGACAACGGCGAGCCGGCCGCGCCGGCGCTGGAGGACCCCGCGGCCGCAGAGCAGCGCGAACGGGCCGAACGGCGACGCGAACGGCGGAAGCAGCGCCGCAAGCACGGGAGGAATAGATAGGCGTGGCTCTACTGGTCTGGTTCACGATGGGAATCGCGCTCTGGCACTTCACGGTGTTCCTTCCGGACCACTTCTGGCAGGGAATCGTCGGCGCCTTCCTCGGCTCGGTGATCGGCGCGCTTATCTTCGGGGCCATCGTCGAGGTCATCTCGGGGCGCGGACTCGGCACGACCGACGTGGCAACCGCGCTCACCGCCATCCCCGGAGTCGTGATCGGCCTTGCAGTGGTCTGGGTGATCGGAGTCCGCCAGGAGCAGGCGGCCGCCTAGCCGTGGCCACACACGTCGTGAACGCCCAAATGGGCATCCGGGCCCTCCAGGAAGCTCGGCGGTCGATGCGCTCAGCAAAGAGGTCCCGAGCGCAGATCCCGACGCAATAGTCGCCGAGTTCCAACGCGTCCTCCGTCCCGCTGTTCCTTTGGCGTCGCGGCGGCGAATAAAGAACAGCTGCAGGGGGGGCGATCCAGCGATGGATGCGGCGTCAGCCGTGCCGGCCGGTCTGCTCGGCCACCGCACTTTGCAGGCGTCCCGGGGGGAGAATCCGTCCAATCCGCCTCCTACTTTGGGTGGTGTGGCGGAGACCATCAACGCCTACCGGGCCGAGCCGTACGACTACCGTGAGGCGCGGGCGCTGGTGGACGGCCTCGGACTCAGCGAGCCGGTCGCGATCACCCTGATCCGGCGGGGCTACCGGACCCCGGAGGCCGCTCGTGCCTTTCTCGATGCCGATGAGTCCCATCCCCCCGAGGCGTTCGCCTCGATGTGCACGGTGCTCGAGCGGGTGCTCGGAGCGGTTCGGGCGGGTCGGCGGATCACGGTCCACGGGGACTTCGACGTGGACGGCGTCTGCGCGACCGCCCTTCTGGTCGGCGCTTTGCGCGAGATCGGGGCCGACTGCGACTGGCTGATTCCCGACCGGATCTCCGACGGCTACGGCCTGACGTCGGCCAACATCGAGCGCCTCGCGAGGCGCGGCACCTCGCTTCTGGTAACCGTCGATTGCGGCATCACCGCCGCCGATGAGATCAGGCTCGCCGCCTCGCTCGGCATCGAGGCGATCGTCACCGACCACCATCAGCCAGGTGACGAGCTTCCGGACTGCCCGATCCTCCACCCATCCCTCGACAGCTACCCCTTCGCCGACCTCTGTGGCACAGCGGTGGCATGGAAACTCGCATGCGCTTTGCGGAAGGCGTCTGGTGGGGGGTCCCCAGGAACTCCGCGCGAAGTCGCGCCTGGGGACCCCCTGTCCGACGCCTCCGATGTCAAGGATCTCGACCTTGTGGCGTTGGCGACCGTTGCCGACCTGGTGCCGCTGGTGGGGGAGAACAGGTCGCTGGTGAGGCGGGGCCTGGAGGAGGTGCGGCGGGCGCAGCGGCCGGGGATGAGGGCGCTGCTGGAGGCTGCGCAATGTGAGCCGAGCGAGGTGGACGAGGGGGACCTCGCCTTCCGGATCGCCCCCCGCATAAATGCCGCCGGCCGCCTGTATCGGGCGGACGCCGGCGTCGAGCTGTTCCTAACCGCCGAAGAGGAGAGGGCGGCCGAGATCGCGGCGGAGCTGGGCCGGGCGAACGCTGAGCGGCGGGCGACGGAGCGGCAGGTGGATGCTGCCGCGGAGGCGGCGCGGCGGGAGCTTCCCGAAAGCGCAGAGGCAGCCGCCCTGGTGGTGGCCGGCGAAGGCTGGCATCCAGGTGTGATCGGAATCGTCGCCACGCGCCTCGCCGAGCGCCATCATCGCCCCGCGATCGTCATCTCCCTCGACGGCGAGGGTGGCGGCCGCGGCTCGGGCCGCGGAATCCCGGGCTTCGACCTGCTCGCCGGCCTCGAAGCCTGCTCCGAGCACCTGACCCGGTTCGGCGGGCACCGCGCCGCCGCCGGCCTGGAGCTCCCCGCCGACCGGGTGGACGCCTTTCGCGAGGCATTCTGCGCCCATGCCGGCGCGGTCCTGCTGCCCGAGCATCTGGTCCGAACCGAGCGGATCGACGCGATGGTGGGCGGGGCCGGCCTCGGGCTCGACCTCGCCGAGGAGCTGCAGCGGCTGGGGCCGTTCGGGATGGGAAATCCGGGAGTTCGGCTGCTGGTCCCCTCGGCTCGGGTGCGCGACGTGCGACCGATGGGTGAGGGCAGGCACGCGCGGTTCAGCCTGCACAGCGGATCGCATCGGGCGCTCGGTGTCGCCTTCGGGCGCTCGAGCCTCGGAGTGGGGGAGGAGGAGCTGGTCGATGCCGCGGTGCGGCTGGAGGTCAATCGCTGGAACGGTTCGATCGAGCCCCGCATCGTGCTGCGCGAGCTTTACTCGTGCGAGCAGAGTGGGGATGCGATCGACGCAGACCTCTGGTGGGCTCGCTTCGAGAGCGAGCTTGCCGCCGACCCGAACGACTGGCCGGTCGCGCCGGCTCTCGAAGCGGTGGGGGCGCCGCGCGAGGTGCTGAGGCCGCTCTCCTCGCCGGCGGCGGTCGTCACCGAGCTTGCCACGTCAGGCGGGGGAGACGTTCTCGCCGTGGTTGCAGACGCGGAGGCGCGGCCGGCGTTGCGGAACTGCGGAGCCGAGCTGGCCGATGCGGTCAGGCTGGAGGCCGAGCCCGGGCTCGCCGCCCGCTTCGAGCACGTAGTTCTCGTCGACCCGCCGGCGTTTGCTCACGTCGAGGGCCTGGCGACCATGCCCACCGCGAGAGGCGGCTACGTGCACCGCGCCTGGGGCGAAGCCGAGCATCGCTTTGCGATCGCCTGCCTGGGGCGGCACCTGGCGCAGCGATCCGTTCTCGCCGAGATCTATCAGGAGCTGCGAGACGCCGGCGGGGTGAAGGGCGAGTCCCTGCTCGCCTGGCTGCGGGGTGGCGGCCGCCAGCCGCGTGGCCCCGAGACTGCGGCACGGTGCTTCCGCGTCCTCACCGAGCTCGAACTCGTCGACGGAGAGCCAAAAGGGGGGGATGGGGCGGTGCGCGTCGTATCCTCAGAGAGAACCGAGCTGGAGCGTTCGGGCGCATATCGCGTCTACAGTGACCGCTATCAGGAGGGTCTCCAATTCCTCGAACGACACAGACAACCGTAGAGCAGAAGGAGCTGCTGGCCGACCTATTTGCGGTGGTCGAGGAGTTCGAGTCCGATGCCTCGGGCGGGCTCGGCGCAAACGGGGACGGAGCGTCGTCGCTGATCGACCGCGATACCGTCGCCCGCGCCTTCGGTTTCTCCTGCGAGCGCCACGCCGACCAGAGGCGGCGCTCCGGCGACGAGTTCATCACCCATCCGGTGGGCGTCGCTCAGATCTGCGCCCGGATGCGGCTCGACACCGAGACCCTCTGCGCTGCGCTGCTCCACGACACTGTTGAGGACACCAGCGCCAGCCTGGGGGAGATCCGCGCCGAGTTCGGCGAGGAGATCGCACAACTCGTCGACGGCGTGACCAAGCTCACCGGGATGACCTTCGAGAGCCGCGACGAGCGGCAGGCCGAGAACTACCGCAAGATGATGGTCGCGATGGCCACCGACGTCAGGGTGATCCTGATCAAGCTGGCCGACCGCCTCCACAACATGCGCACGCTGGGGGCCCTGCCGAAGCAGAAGCAGCTGTCGAAGTCCCACGAGACGCTCGAGATCTACGCGCCGCTCGCGCACCGGCTCGGCATCCACGCGATCAAATGGGAGCTCGAGGATCTCGCCTTCGCGACCCTGCACCCGCGCAAGTACAAGGAGATCAAACAGCTGGTTGCGCAGCAGCGCGACGAGCGGGAGGCCTTCGTCGGAGAGGCGGGGGACTTCCTCGCGAGGGAGCTGAAAAAGGTCGGTATCGAGGCCGAGATATCAGGCCGCGCCAAGCACTTCTACTCGATCTACACGAAGATGACCAAGAAGGGGCGCGAGTTCAACGAGATCTTCGACCTGACGGCGATGCGGGTGATCGTCGGCTCGGTCAAAGACTGCTACGGCGCAATCGGCGTCATCCACTCGCTCTGGAAGCCGCTGCCGGGGCGCTTCAAGGACTTCGTCGCGATGCCGAAGGCGAACATGTACCAGGCGCTTCACACGACCGTGATCGGCCCCGAGGGCAAGCCGCTCGAGATCCAGATCCGCACCGCGGAGATGCACAACCTCGCCGAGTACGGCGTCGCCGCCCACGTCGCCTACAAGGAGGGCGGCTCGGCCGACCCGAAGCGCGAGAAGATGACCTGGCTCCGCCAGCTGGTCGAGGCGCAGGGCGAGCAGGACCCGGCCGAGTTCCTCGAGTCGCTCAAGGTGGACCTCTTTGAGGACGAGGTCTTCGTCTTCACGCCGAAGGGGGAGGTGAAGAGCCTGTCCGCCGGCTCGACGCCCCTCGACTTCGCCTACGCGGTCCACACGGACGTCGGCCACCGCTGCGTCGGCGCCAAGGTGAACGGGAGCATCGTGCCACTGCACTACCAGCTGCGCTCCGGGGACATCGTCGAGGTGCTGACCGCGAAGCAGAGGCGGGGGCCGTCGCGCGACTGGCTGAAGCTGGTGCGGACGAGCCGGGCTCGCAACAAGATCCGCGCCTTCTTCAAGCAGGAGCGCCGCGAGGACGCCGAGCGGCACGGCCGTGAGGCTCTCGAGGACGCCCTCCGCAAGCGCGGCCTGCCGATGCAGAAAATCGCGATGTCGCCGCTGCTCGCGGACGTGATCCGCGAGACCGGCTACCGCAAGGCGAGCGAGTTCTACATCGCACTCGGTCAGGGCAAGGTCTCGACCAAGGCCGTCGCCAACAAGGTGATGCAGCGCCTCAAGGCGGGCGAGGGGGTCGAGGACGAGAAGCCGGTGGGGATGTCAGGCGCGCGCGAGGACCAGGTCCGCCGGACCAAGGACGCCTCCAACTACGGGATCCGCGTCAAGGGGGCCGACCAGGTCGCGGTGCGGCTCGCCAAGTGCTGCCGGCCGGTGCCCGGAGACGAGATCGCGGGCTATGTGTCGCTGGGCCGCGGAATCACCATCCACCGCACCGACTGCAAGAACCTGAAGGCGCTGAAAAAGACCCCCGAACGCTTTGTCGACGTCAGCTGGGAAGGCGAGAACGAGTCCTCATACCGGGTCGAGCTGCAGATCGACGCATACGACCGCACCCGCCTGCTCGAGGACCTGTCGCGAACCTTCTCGGAGGCCGGGATCAACATCGTCGAGGCGAGGTGCATGACCCGTCCTCCGATGGTCAAGAATTCCTTCGTAATCGAGGTCGGCGATCCCGAGCAGGTGAAGCAGTGCGTGTCGCGCCTGCGCAACGTCGAGTCGGTCTTCGATGCCTACCGGATAACTCCGACCGGCTGACTGCGGCCGGACGCTTTGCACCCAAATGGCCGCGGCGGGGCCTCGCGATCCTCCCATTTGTCCCCCCGGGTCCGCGTGAAGGCTGAAGTTAGGGGGAATCAAACGTTCTCGTGAAAATCCTGTATGCGGCGAGTCAGTTTCTGTCGAGTACTCGTCATGAGGGTCGCCCTCGGAACATTCGCCTACTCCGCGATCGAGACACAGCTCGGCGGCGATGTCGAGAGCGGTGCGCGGGCGGCCCTGGTCCATTACCTGCGCAGGATCAAGTCGGGGCGGCCCCCCGTCGGGCTTCCGGCGTTCAGTCGCGACTGGGCGCCCCCCTCGTCGGCGCCCGCGCTCGAGCTCGAGCTCGAGCAGGAGGACGTGTCGGCGCTGGAGCGTGAGGCCGTGAGGCAGGACGCAACGCTCGATCAGCTCGTCACGCACGCGGTGTTCGTCTACCTCGCCGACCTCGATCGCCCGGAAGCGGCCGGCACGGGGCGGAAGGACCGCCCTGATTGATGACCGAGCCTAGTCCTGCCTTGACCTCAGGCTCGGCGTCGTGCCGTTGCCGTCGCTCCGGGCTGCTCCCCCCAACCCCTGTCCATTGCCGTTTTGCCGGGCCTTGCCGTTCGACCCGTTGCCGTTGCGGCTCGCGACCCCATTCGACCCGTTGCCGTTATGGCCGTTGCCGTTCATGGCGTGTCCGTTGCCGTTGCCGTTCGTGACCGCGGCGGGGCGGCCGGCAAGGAGGTCACCCGGCCGGCGGACCGGGGTCGGCTCTCCGCGCGCGTAGAGCGATGCCTCGAGCGCCTCGAGGGCCAGCACGACTTCGAGGCCGAGCGTCGAGTTCGAGATGGGGGTGGTTCCCTGCCGTATCGCCGAGGCGAAGTCCTGAAGCTCCAGTCCGAGCGGCTCGGCCGCCTTGATCTGAGGGGCCACCATGTCGCCGGTGCGATAGGTGAGCCGGTACTCGCCGAAGTTCGCGGGTGGCTCGTCGAAGTCGAGCCCGCGGTCGTAGATCCGCACCGAGTCATCCGCAGCCGTGTCCTCGTACTGGACCATCCTGCGGCTGCCGACGACGACCATCTGTCGCATCTTGCGCGGCGCCAGCCACGAAACCTGGACGTTGGCCTGGGCGCCGCTCTCGAAGCGAAGCGTCATGAAAGCCGTCTCGTGCACGCCCTCTTGGAAGACGCTGCGGCCGTTGGCCGTCACCTCGACCACGGGCTCGCCGAGCCAGTGGAGCAGGATCGACAGATCATGGGGCGCGAGGTCGAGGACGACGCCGTCCTGCTGGTAGAGCCCCAGGTTCATCCGCGAGGAGGTGACGAAGTAGACCTCGCCGAGGACGTCGTCGTCGATCAGGCCGCGCACCTTGTTCACGGAGGGGCTGTAGAGGAAGGTGTGTCCCGGCATCAGCACGAGGCCCAGCTCATCGGCAAGGCCGATCAGCTCCGCGGCCTCCTTGGGGGTGCGGGCGAGTGGCTTCTCGACAAGGACGTGCTTGCCTGCTTCGAGGGCGCTTCGGACCAGCGGGTAATGGGTGTGGGGCGGCGTCGCGATCGCGACCGCCTCCAGATCGGGGTCGGCAAGCGCCTTCTCGAGGTCGGGCTCGACGGGGAGCCCGGCGTGCCGCTGGCGGACGCTCTCCGCCCGCGCCTCGTCTCGCTCGCAGAGGCCGGTGAGTCGAAGCTCCGGCCGCTCGATCACGTTGCGGACGATGTTCGGGCCCCAGTAGCCGTAGCCGACGACCATGGTTGCGATCGGGTGCTCGAAATACATCAACTGAGAAACGAGCCACTCCGCGCCGACTTGCGTAATTCGCTGTGTCCGGGCGAATGAAAAAGGGGGGAGTCATGGACAGAAGTTCTCCACCGCCTGCGCGTTGCTCTTGAGAGTGCCCGGCCCCGCCTCTGGCCGCCGACCTTGGAGACGACTTGAAACTGATCTCGATTCTGAAGGAGCTCTGGCAGCGCCGGCTGCTCGTTGCGCTTGCGTTCTTCGTCGCGTTCTCGATCTCCGTGCTCGCCGTCTTTCAGGTGAGTCCGGGCCCGCCGTTCCTCTCCAAGCGCACGCAGGACACCGCCGAGGGCTCGATCGAGATCCTCGTGGACTCGGCGCGATCCCCGATCGCCGACGCCCAGCGGGACCTCACCGGACTCACCGCGCGTGCGGCGGTCTTCGCCAAATACATGGCGGGAGGCGACGTGATCGGTCGGATCGCCAAGGCGAATGGCCTCTCCGTCAAGCAGATCGACGTCGCGGGCTCGATCGCTGTCCCCTCCGAAGCGCCCGGCGTCGAACAGGCGCTACCCCAGCTTCACCAATACGGCATCGCCGTGAGCTCGGCCGACGAACTGCCGATCGTCAGCGTCGTCACCCGAGCCCCGACCGTGGCGAGAGCACGGGCCCTTGCGGCGGCAGCGCCAAAGGCGCTCCGCGGGGTGGTCGAGTCGATCCAGGACCAGCAGGGCACGCCTGAACGAAAACGGGTCGAGTTCAGGGTGCTCGGCCC
Organism: Solirubrobacterales bacterium; assembly: GCA_036406595.1. Taxonomy (GTDB): domain Bacteria; phylum Actinomycetota; class Thermoleophilia; order Solirubrobacterales; family 70-9; genus VRUE01. Next base: position 39,596 of record DASXAR010000013.1, read on the forward strand.
TCCACGCGCCGCCATGGTTGTCGACGCCAAGGGAAAGAAAATGGCTCTGATGATCTTCATCACGCTCTTCGGGATCGGCATCGTCCTGATCCTGGGAATCCCGCGCTTCATCCAGAGCTGGCGGACCAGCGAGCCCGAGGCGGAGCTCTGGGAAGCGCCGGAGGAGCTCGAGGACGACCCCGACGTCCTGCACCTCCCGGCTCAGGCCGAAAAGCACGGGTAGGGCAGTGGAGCTTGCCCGAACGCTGAAGACCCTCTGGTGGCGCCGGCGGCTGCTGGCGGTCGGGGTGGCCATCGCGATTCTCGCTGCACTGCTCAGCGTCTATCGGGTCAGTCTGGCGCCCCCCTCCCTGGAAAGCCGCGCCAACGAATTCTCAACAGCCTCGGTGCAGATACTCGTTGACACGCCGGGCTCGGCGTTCGCCGATCTCGCCAGCAACATCGAACCCCTCGAGACTCGGGCAAGCGTCTTCGCGCGCTTCCTGGCAAGCCCGGTGGCGGTCGATCTGATCGCCCAGCGCGCGAAGGTCCCGGCGAACGCGATCGAGGCGCAGGGCCCGTTCGACCTCAATCAGCCGCTGTTCGTGCAGGAACCGACCGCCGAGCAACGCAGCTCGCAGATCATCGGCGAGGGAGCCGTCTACAGGCTGCGATTCGTGAACACGCCCGAACTGCCGATCATCGCCGTCTATGCGCAGGCGCCCACCACGCCGGAGGCGCTGCGGCTTGCGAACGCGGTTCCCGTGGCTCTTCGGCGCTACATCGATGGGCTGCAGGACAGCCAGGACACGCCTCAGCAGCGCCGGGTGCAGGTGCGCCGGCTCGGGACTGCGTCGGGCGGCGTCGTGAACAAGGGGGCGGACATACAGATCGCCCTGCTCGTCTTCCTCGTGGTGCTGGTCGGTTGGTGCATGCTGCTCGTCCCCGCCCACACGATCGCCCAGGGATGGCGGGAAGTCGGAAGCCCGCCGGCCCGGCGCCCTTCCCCGAGGCGCGGTGGGTCTCAGAACGGGAACGGCCCCCGCGAGGAGGTCCCGACCGACCCGGATCCAGGGAAGGTCGGCTGAGAGATGGGCGAGGCGGCTGTGCGACCGGATCGGCGGTACGAGGCGGATGCCTGGCCCCGCACTCGTCGCCCGCTGCCGTGGGTGATCGCTGGGCTGCTCGTGATGATCTTCCTGATCCCGTTCGAAGCGGTGCACCCGAAGGTGAGCATCGGATTCAGCTCCGACCTCGACCGCTTCTTCGTGATCGCCCTGGTCGCAACCTGGGCAATGACGGGGCTGATCGGGCGCCAGGAAGCGGTGACCCGCCTTCGCAGTCGAGGGTGGGCCGTGGGGGTCATGGCCTTCGTCTTCGTGGCCGTCGCGAGCATCGCCGTCAACGTCGATCGGATCACAAACCTCGACGAGTGGGCGACCGCGCAGAAACGACTGGCGGTGCTGCTGTCGCTGGTCGCCGTCTTCGTGATCGTCTCCCTAACCCTGCGGGTGCGGGAGCTGAGGTCCTTCGCGGTCCTGATCGCCGTCCTCGCGACGATCACCGGTGCCGGGACGGTCTACGAGCAGAAAGTGGGTTACAACGTCTTCTACGAAACCGCTCGCACGGTGTTCTCACCGGTCGCCATCGTCGACCCGGCGCCGACCGAAATCAGCCCCGACCCAAACTCTCCGGGCCGACCGCAGATCGTCGGGCCGACGAGGCACGGGCTATCCGTCGCCTCGATCCTGGGAATGGCCCTGCCGTTTGCGGTAGTGCTCGCGGCGATGGAGACGAAACTTCGCCGGCGCCTTCTCTGGGGGCTTGCCGCCTGCGTGATCTTCTCCGGGGCGCTGGTCACCCAACGAAAATCCGGCGCCGTCGTTCCGGCGGTCGCCCTTCTGGCCCTATTCGTGATCAGACCGCGCCAGCTTCTGCGCCTCGCGCCCTACGGGGTCGTCGCGCTCGCCCTCGGGCTCGCGATGTCCGGCGGGACGATCAGCTCGGTCGAGGAGCTTGGGAACACCTCCCAGGGCGAATCGACCAAAGGGCGCACGGCCGATTACCCGGCGGTGGTTCCCGACCTGCTCAGCAACCCGCTCCTCGGGCGCGGCTATGGCACCCTCAACTCGGCCCGATCCGACACGTATCGAATCTTCGACAACGAGTATCTGGGCCAGGTCTACCAGGTCGGCGCGCTCGGGCTGATCGCGTTTCTCGCCCTGATCCTGACCCCGCTGCTGATGGTCCGCAAGCTGCTGCGGTCCGACGATCCGGTGCGTGGTCCTCCCGCACTGGCGGCGGCCGCCGGATGCCTGGCGTTCGCGGTCGCATCCGCCCTCTACGACATCCTCAGCTTCTCCCCGGCGCCGTACCTGTTCCTGATCCTCGCCGGGATGTGCACCTGCGCCGCGGGCGTCGAAGTCCCCGTCCGCAGGCGCCTCAGGATCCAGCCCGCGCCGGTTGCGCTACCAGCTGACTCCTGAGGGCTTGCGGTAGCCGATCGGTTCCTCCCCGGAGGGGTTGCAGTTGGAGGAGGTGCAGTTGCCCTGCGCGTCGAGGGTCACCAGCGAGGGCTGTCCCCAGAGGTTCGGCGCGACGATCGCCGA
>DASXAR010000014.1:0-58554 GCA_036406595.1 Solirubrobacterales bacterium
CGCAGGCCGAGCCTGCCCGCCTGCGCGGCGACTTCCGCGGCGCGCTCAGGGTCGATCTCGACGCAGATCACCTCGCCCCTGTCCCCCATGCGGGCGGCGATCTGACCGCTCTTGATGCCGGGGCCCGCGCAGAGGTCGAGGACGTGGTCGCCGGGCTCGGGGGCCAGGACCTCCACCGTGGCCATCGAGCCGCGGCTCTGCGGGGTCAGCTCCCCGGCTGCGACCAGCTCGCCGAGGCCACCGCCCGTCCGGCCGCTCAGAACGATCGCCTCGGAGGCGGCGAGCGGCCACGGACCCTCTGGGGAGACGGCCTCGATGCCCGCCTCGCTGAGGGCGGCAAGAGCGGCATCGCGACCCGGGCCGGCCCGCAGCGCCGTCTCCGCCGGCTCGTTGCAGGCCGCGAGGAGACTGCGGGCCCCCTCGGGCCCGAGCTCCTCCCACCACATCCGCGTCAGCCACTCCGGCGCCGAGTGGGCGATCGCGGCCGCCTCGGGGGTCGAGTCGTCCCCGAGCAGCGCCGCGGTCAGCGTCGCGCGCTCGCGTGCGGCTCTTCGCAGGACCGCGTTGACGAGCCCTGCCCCGGGCGCCGCCCCGGCCGCCTTCGCCAGCTCCACCGACTGATCGACCGCGGCGTGGTCGGGCGTCGCGTCGGCGAAGAGCAGCTCGTAGAGGCCGAGCCGCAGCGCCGCCAGCACCGGCGGGTCGAGCAGACGGAGGGAGCGCTCGGCGAGGAGTTCGATCGCGGCGTCGGCGCTGCCACGCCGCTGCACAGCACCGTATGCGAGTCGCTGCGACTGGGCGCGATCGCGGCCCTCCAGCCCGTCACGGTCGGCCGCCTCCCTGAAGGCGCGCTCGGTGAAGGCCTCCTTCTCGAAGGTCGCCCGCAGGACCTCGAAGGCCACCGAGCGCGCCGGGGAGGCGCGCGATGCCGCCCGTGAGCTCATTGACGAAGCCTCGTCTTCACAGCGCCGGCGCCGGGTGTCCGCGCAGGTAGGCGGCCGCGTCCATCGGCCTGCCGCCCTCGGGCTGGACGATCTCCAACCGCAGCGCGCCCTCCGCGCACCCAAGCAGCAGCGCGTCACCTTCCGCCCGCAGCTCGCCCTGACCCGGCCCGTCCTCGAGCGGTCGCGCACCGCGCACGCCGAGCCTGGCGCCACCAGCCAGTTCCAGATGGGTGCCGATATGCGGCGTCAGGGCGCGGACCCGCCGCGCAAGCTCGGCGGCGGGCCGAGCTGGGTCGAGGCGCCGCTCGGAGGGCTCGATCTTGTCCGCGTAGGTCGCCGCCGCGTCGTCCTGATCGGTGAAGTTCAGCTCGTCCTGCGCCCGCCGGTCTAGCGCCCGCACGATCAGCTCTCCGCCAAGAGCCGCGAGCCGGCTCGAAAGCGAGCCGAAGTCGTCGGCCTCGGCGATCGGCTCCCCCTCACAAAGCGCGACCGGCCCCGAGTCGAGGCCCTCCGTCACCTTCATGACGCTGACCCCGGTGCGCGGATCGCCGGCCATGATCGCCCGCTCAATCGGCGCCGCGCCGCGCCAGCGGGGAAGAAGCGACGGGTGCACGTTGATCAGCGGCAACTCGGAGAGCAGGGGCTCTCGGATGATCTGACCGAAGGCACAGACGACCCCGAGGTCCGCGCCGGCGGCCCGGATTCGCTCCATCGCGTCGCCCTCGTTCAGGTTCGCGGTCTGCAGCCGCTCGATCCCGAGCTCTGCGGCAGCGGCGACCGCCGGCGGCGGCAGCGTCCTGCGTCCCCTCCCCCGCGGCCGGTCCGGCGGGGCGACGACGAGGGCCGGCCGGTGCTCGGAGGCCGCGAGGCGGCGCAGCACCTCGGCGGCGAAGTCGGAGGTCCCCAGGTAGACGGTCTTCACGCGTCGGCGCGAGGCTCGCGATGCTCGCCCTGCTCCGCCTCGGGGTCGAGGTCATCGCCGGGCGGGCTGTAGCTCTCGCCTTCGCGCAGCGCGCGAAGCGCCGCCTTGCGCTGCTCGCGCGGGGCGTGGTCGAGGATCAGCACACCGTCGAGGTGGTCGATCTCGTGCTGAAGGACCCGCGCCTCGAGCCCCGACGCCTCGATCTCGAGCGGCCGGCCCTCGACGTCGCAACCTGCGACGCGCGCGTGCAGCGGCCGCTCGACGTCCATCGAGACGAGGGGGAGGCTGAGGCAGCCCTCCTCGGCGACAACCAGCTCGTCGGAGGTCCACTCGACCGAAGGGTTGACGAGGGCCGTGGGCTCGCTGTCGGCGGCGGCCTGGAAGACGAGCACCCGCCGCAGCACGCCGAGCTGGGTGGCAGCCAGGCCGACCCCCAGGCCATCGCGCATGATCTCGATCATCCGCTCGACCTCGGCCCGGAGGGCGGCGTCGAACTCGCCCACCGGCGAGGCCCTGCTCTTCAGCACCGGGTCGCCGAACTTGACCACCTGGGCGAGAGCGGCCTCGCGGCGCTCCTGACGCTCCTGCTCGAGCGCCTCGCGCTCGTTCTGGGCCTTGACGGCTCCTTCGTCGCTCACCGGAAACCTTCGCGCTTCACGGCTCCGATTGTATGGATTGCCCTCTCCCACTCACTGCGGGTCGACGTCGACCGCGAGGGCGACGTCGCGCAGGGAACGCTCGGCGGCGAGCCCGTCGACCGTCTCTCGCACCGCGCCAATCGTCGCGCCACGATTTGCCGCCTTGACCAGGAGGCGTCGCCGGTGGCGGTTTCGGACCCGGAACATCGGCGCCGGCCCGAGCAATTCGGAGTCGCTCGGGAGGCGCTGCTCGAGGGCCGCGGCGAGCCGGACGGCCGCGGCGTCGACCCGCTGCTCGGCCGCCGCGCGCAGGACGATCCGCACCAGACTCGAGAAGGGCGGGTAGCGGAGCGCGCGCCGGCGCTCGACCTCCTCGCCGAGGAATCCGGCGGAGTCGTGCGATGCGGCGTGAACGATGCTCGGGGCGGCCGGTGCGAGCGTCTGCACGATCACCCTGCCCCCCGCCTCGCCGCGGCCGCTGCGGCCGGCGAGCTGGGCGACCATCGCGAAGGTCCGCTCGGCGGCGCGAAAGTCGGGAAAGCGCAACGTCGCGTCGGCGTCGAGGATCGCGCTCAGGGTCACCTCCGGGAAGTCGTGCCCTTTGGCGACCATCTGGGTGCCGACCAGGACGGCGCTCTCAGCCTCGCCGAAGCCGGCGAGGATGCGGGCGTGTCCTCCGCGTCGCGCCGCGGTGTCCGAGTCGAGCCGGAAAATCGGCATCGGTCCGAGCGCCCGGGACAGCAGCTCCTCGACCTGCTCCGTGCCCGCGCCGGCGCGAGAGAGGGTGGTCGAGCCACACTCCCTGCAGGCCCCCGGAAGAGCCTCGGCATGCGCGCAGTGGTGGCAGACGAGGCGGCCGGCCTGGCGGTGGACGATCAGCGAGACGTCGCAGTTGGGGCAGCCCCAGTGCCGCCCACAGGAGCGGCAGATCAGCCAGGGTGAGAAGCCGCGCCGGTTGACCATCAGGATCGCCTTCTCGCCATCCCGGCGGACCTGCTCGAGCGCCTCCCAGCTGCGTGGATGCAGCGGACCGCTTCCCGAGCCGCGCATGTCGAGCACCTCGACCGGCGGCAGCGGGCGGCCGTCGACCCGGTCAGGCAGCTCGATCCGCGGCAGCTCGAGCCACGCCTCCGGGCGCGGCGTCGCGGTCCCGGCAAGGAGCACGGCGCCGGCCTCGCCGGCGCGCCGCCTCGCCACGGTCCGCGCGTCGTAGCAGGGGTCCCCCTCCTGCTTGTAGGAGGGGTCGTGCTCCTCGTCGATCACGATCAGGCCGAGGTCGCGCACCGGCGCGAAGACCGCTGAGCGCGGACCGACGCAGACCTGCGCCTCACCGCTGCGCAGCCGCTCCCACTCGTCCAGCCGCTCGCCCGGCGAGAGGGCGGAATGCAGCACCGCGAAGCGATCGCCGAGCCTGGCGCGAAATCGCGCCACCGCCTGCGGCGCGAGCCCGATCTCGGGGACGAGGACGATCGCGCCGCGACCCCGCTCGAGCGCCGCCTCGACCGCCGCCAGGTAGACCTCGGTCTTCCCCGAGCCCGTGACGCCGTGCAGCAGCATCTCTCGCGGTGCGCCGGAAGCTTGGTCCAACGCCGCGATCGCCCATTCGACCGCCCGTAGCTGCTCGGGAAGGAGCTGCGGGCGCCGCCCGGCGGCCCCGACCTCGAGGTGGCGGGGCCGGCGCCGGACACGGGTGCTGCGGCTGACCAGAAGGCCGCGGTCCTCCAGCCGCCTCAGGACCTGGCGGTCCGCCCCGGTCGCCGCCGCGAGCTCCGGCGCCGAGATCTCGCCGCCGGCGAGTGCCTCGAGCGCCGCCCGCTGGCGGGTGCCGAGCCGGCCTGCCCCGGCGAGAGCCTTCTGCCCGGCCTCGGTGATCTCAACCCGCAGCTCGGTCCGCGGCCGCACCCTCTCCCCCGCGGCGCCGGTGCCGGGCGGAAGGACGAGCTGCAGGCCTCGGGAGGGAGTCGAGCAGTACTCGGAGGCGACCCAGAGCCCGAGCCGCACCAGCTCTGCCGGCACGCCCGCCTCGAGCGCCTCGAGCGGCTCGGCGAGGCGCTCGGCCGGCAGCTCGCTGCTCTCGGCGAGGCCCACCACGACCCCCAGCGCCCTTCGCCTGCCGAACGGGACGCGAACGACGCTGCCGACTCCGACGTCGGCCATCTCGGGTGGCAGGCGGTAGTCGAACGGGCCCCGCAGGGCGCGGGCGGTCGTCAGCGGCTCGACCTTCGCGATCGACACGCGGCAACGGTATGGAGAGGCGCGGACGGCGGGGTATGCTCACGCCGACGCGATGGCGAGCCTCAACCTCAGTCCAGGCGAGCAGGTCATCTTCCAGGGCCATCCGTCCTGGCGCGCGATCCTCGGCTTCTACCTGAAGGGCCTGCTGATCGCCATCGTCATCGCGGTGGTCGCGAAGCTGGTCGGCGCCGGGGGCGGAACGGTATTCCTGATCGTGCTCGTGGTGCTCGGCCTGACCGTCCTGATCGGCTTCGTCAAGCGCGTCGCGACGACCTACACGATCACCAACCGCCGCCTCAACATCAAACGCGGCGTTTTCTCCCGGGAGGTGCAGGAGACCCGCCTCGAGCGGGTCCAGAACGTCAACTACCAGCAGTCGATCTACCAGCGGGTGATGCAGATCGGCGACGTCGACTTCGACACGGCGGCCGGCGACGACTACAACTTCATCTTCGCCGGCGTCGCCGACCCCGCCGAAGTCGTCCACAGGGTCGACCAGGCGACCGGCGTCGGCGCCGGCGGCAGCCACGGCCTCGGCGAGGCGCAGCCACCCGCGTAGCGGGGAGCGACCATGCCCCCGGCCGGCGGCGATAGGGATTTCTCGGTCGTCGTCTTCGGCGCGACGGGGGTGACGGGCCGCAACGTCGCCGCCTACCTGGCCGAGCGGGGCGAGCAGGGAGAGCTGGGCTGGGCCGCCGCAGGGCGCGACGCGGAGAAGGTGACGCGCGTCCTCGGGGAGGTCGGCGTCTCGGCTCCGGAGGTGATCGTCGCCGACGTCTCCGACCCGGCCTCGCTGCTGGAGATGGCATCGCGCGCCCGCGTCGTCCTCAATCTCGTCGGCCCCTACACCCTGCACGGCGAGCCGGTGATCGAGGCCTGCATCGCGAGCGGCGCCCACTACGCCGACCTGACGGGCGAGATCCCCTTCGTGCGGCGGATGATCGACCGACACCAGGAGGCGGCGGCGACGGCCGGCGTGAAGGTGGCCAACGTAAGCGGCTTCGAGGCGCTTCCCGCCGACCTCGCGGTGCTGCTCGCCGCCGAGACCGCCCGCGAGCGCTGGGACGAGGGCCTCGCCGCCGCCGACCTCGATGCCGACCTGCCCACTCCCGGTGGCCGTGTCGGGGCCGCCGACATCATCTCCGGCGGCACCCTGCAGAGCTCAGCCGAGGCGCTCGACGACGAGGACGCGAAGCTGGTCGTCGATCCCGCCGCGCTGATCGAGGACCCGGCGCTTGCCGAGCGGGTGCGGGAGGTGAGCCCGATCGCCCTGGCGCCGCGCTTCGACTCCGAGGGGGAGGTGATCGGCCCGATGATGCCGGCCCCCTTCATCAACCCGGCGGTGATTCACCGCACCGCCGCCATCGTCGCCGCCGAGAACGGCCGCGCGGCGGAGCCATTCCGCTATCGGGAGGGGGTCGTCACCCCCGGCGGAAGCTCGATGGTGCCGCTCCGCTACGCGGCGGCCGCCGCTTCGGCCGGCCTGCAGGCCGGCTTTCGCACCCTCGTCCGCTCGCGGCCCGCGGTCAGGCGCCGCGCCGCGGCGGCGATGCGAAGGTCGCTGCCCGCCTCGGGCTTCGGTCCCCAGGGCGAGCGGCTCGAGGAGTGGAGGTGGCGCGTCGCGGTCAACGCGACGACGGTCGGCGGGCGCCACGTGCGGATCGACGTCGACGCCGAGGGCCACCCCGGCTACCTTGCCACCGCACGGATGCTCGGAGAGGCGGGGCTGCTGTTGAGCGAGCCGGGCGCGACCCCGGAGCGAAGCGGCTTCCTCACCCCCGCCGCCGCGCTCGGCACGGAGCGCATCGACCGCTTCGAGCGCGCCCGCGTCAGGTTTCGAGTCTCCTCCTAGAAGCGGATCGAGCCGGTGGCGATCAGGCCGGGGTCGGCTCAGCGAGGCCGGCGGCGCTGCGCAGGGAGTCGGCGCGGTCGGTGCGCTCCCAGGTGAAGTCCGCGTCCTCGCGGCCGAAGTGGCCATAGGCGGCGGTCTTGCGGAAGATCGGGCGGTGCAGGTTGAGGTAGCGGCGGAAGGCCCCGGGGCGAAGGTCGAACTCGGCTTCGACGAGCCGCGAGATCTCGGCGTCCGGAAGCCGCCCGGTGCCAAACGTCTCGACCATCAGGGAGACCGGGTGGGCGACGCCGATTGCGTAGGCGACCTGGACCTCGCAGCGTCGGGCCAACCCCGCCGCGACGACGTTCTTGGCCACGTGGCGCGCCGCATAGGCGGCGGAGCGATCGACCTTGGAGGGGTCCTTGCCGGAGAAGGCGCCGCCGCCATGGCGCGCCATGCCGCCGTAGGTGTCGACGATGATCTTCCGTCCCGTCAGCCCGGCGTCGCCGACCGGGCCGCCGATCACGAACTTCCCGGTGGGGTTGACCAGGAAAGCGTCGAGGAGCGCCGTCTCCTCGTAGAGACCGGGCGCCTCGGCGGCCAGCACCGGCAGGACGACGTGCTCCCAGAGGTCGGGCTTGATCGTCGTCTGGGACTCGACGCCGGCGCTGTGCTGGGTCGAGATCAGGAGCTTTTCGACCGCCACCGGCCGGCCCTCGGCGTAGCGCACGGTCACCTGCGTCTTGCCGTCCGGTCCGAGGTAGTCGAGCGTGCCGTCCTTGCGCACCGTCGCCAGCCGCTCGGCCAGCCGGTGGGCGATCTGCGCCGGCATCGGCATCAGCGCCTCGGTCTCCTCGGTCGCGTATCCGAACATCATTCCCTGGTCGCCGGCGCCGGCAACGTCGAGCTCGTCGTCGTCTGAGGGGTCGACACGGGTCTCGTAGGCGTGGTCGACGCCCTGGGCGATGTCGGGCGATTGCTTGTCGAGCGATACGAGGACCGAGATGTGGTCGCAGTGGTAGCCGAAGTCGCCGTGGTCGTAGCCGATCTCGCGGATCGTCTCTCGGACGATCTCCGGAACGTCGAGGTGGACGTCCGTCGTGATCTCCCCGGAGACCACCGCCATCCCCGTGTTGACCAGGGTCTCGCAGGCGACGCGACCCCCTGGGTCGCCGGCCATCACGGCGTCGAGCACCGCGTCCGAGATCTGATCGCAGATCTTGTCCGGGTGTCCCTCGGTGACCGACTCGGAGGTGAAGAGGTGTTCGCCCTCGCCCAGCTGCTTGCTCTCTGACATTGCGAGAAAGACTATCGACGGCGCCGCCGTGAGCGCGGCACGAAGTCGATCACGACCGGGACCCCCTCGAGGCCGTAAGCCTCTCGCAGCCGGTTCTCGAGGTGGTAGGCCCAGTCGCGGGTGATCAGGCGACGGTCGTTGACCTGAATCGCGAAGCGAGGTGGCCGCTCGCCGACCTGAGCGGCGTAGTAGAGGCGCAGGCGACGGCCCCGGCGGTTCGGGGGCGGGGTCCGGGCGACCACATCGGAGATGAGCCGATTGAGCTCCGGGGTCGGAATCCTCTCGCCGGCCCGGTCGGCCAGCTCGAGCGCCTTCGGCAGCAGCTTCGTGACGTTCCTGCCCGCCGTCGCCGAGCAGGTGACGACGGCGGGGCGAAGCCGAAGCTTCCGCTCCACCCGGGCGCGGGCGTCGTCGACGTCGGTCTCCCCGACGTCCCACTTGTTGAGCGCGAGCAGCGTCGCGCAGCCGGCGCGCATCGCAAGCTCCGCCACGCGGAGATCCTCGGCCGTGACGCCCTCCGACGCGTCGCAGACGACGAGCGCGACGTCGGCGCGATCGACCGCGCGCTCGGATCGCAGCTGCGCGTAGTAGTCGACCGTGCCGGCGACCTTGCCGCGGCGCCGCAGGCCCGCCGTGTCGACCAGCACGACCCGCCGGCCGGCGACCTCGAGCTCGGTGTCGATCGCGTCGCGCGTCGTTCCCGCCTCCGGGGAGACGATCACCCTTTCGGCGCCGAGGAACGCGTTGACGAGCGACGACTTGCCGACGTTGGGCCGCCCGACGACCGCGACCCGAACCGCGTCGTCCTCCTCGGCTTCCTTCGGGCGCTCGCCGAGCGCCTCGACCACGCGGTCCAGCAGGTCGCCGCTTCCCAGCCCGTGGGTCGCGGAGACCCCGAGCGGCTCGCCGAGCCCGAGCCCGTAGAACTCGGCGGTCATGTGCCCGTCACCGGGTCGGTCGATCTTGTTGACAACCACGAGGACGGGCACCTCGGCGCCGCGCAGCGCCTCCGCGACCTCGGCGTCTCCGGCGCGGACCCCGGCGCGGGCGTCGACGACGAAGAGGACGACGTCTGCCTCGGCGATCCCCAGCTCGGCCTGGCGTCGGATGTCGGTGGCGAGCTCTCCGTCGTCGCCGAGGTCGATGCCGCCGGTGTCGAGCAGCTCGAAGGCGACCCCGTTCCACTCGGTCGGGACCCGCTTGCGGTCGCGGGTCACCCCCGGCTGCGCGTGGGTGACGGCCTCGCGCCCGCCCGCCAGCCGGTTGACCAGGGTGCTCTTGCCGACATTGGGGAAACCGACGATGGCGACGGTCGGCGTGCTCATCGCAGGTCCTCGCGACTCATGCGATCCCCCGCTGTCTCGCCAGACCGACGATCCGATCGACCACTTCGACCAGCGAGAGCTCGGTGGTGTCGAGTGAAACGGCATCTGCGGCCGCCCTCAACGCGCTGTGCTCGCGGCTCTCGTCGCGCCGGTCGCGCTCGCGCTGTGCCGCGAGAACGGCTGTCCGGTCCTCGCCGCTCTCGGCCGCCCGCCTGCGAGCCCGCTCCTCGGCGCTCGCCGTGAGGAAGACCTTGAGCGGAGCATCCGGGCAGACGACGGTGCCGATGTCGCGACCCTCGGCGACGAACGAGCCGGCGACGACGATCGCGCGCTGCAGGGCGACCATCGCCTCGCGCACCCGCGGATGGACTGAGATCCGCGAGGCGGCCTCGCTCACCTCCGGGCGGCGGATCTCGGCGCCGACGTCGCGTCCCTCCAGCGCGATGCGGTTACCGTCGATCTCGATCGGGAGAGTCCGGGCAAGCTCGCCGACCGCGGCGGAGTCGTCGAGGTCCGCGCCCGCCTCGAGGGCGGCGAGCGCGACGCACCGGTACATCGCGCCGGAGTCGAGGTACGTGAAGCCGAGCGAGTCGGCGACCGCCCGGGCAACGGTTGACTTGCCGGCCCCGGCGGGCCCGTCGATGGCGATCACCACAGGCGCCGCCTCCTCCGCTCTTGCTCACTCGCACTCATGATCACTGGAGATCTTGCTCGTTCGCTACCGCGTCCGGGGGCGGCTTCCCAGCAGGCCGGCCAGATTCGCCTCGAAGCCGGGGTAGCTGACCGCCGCCGCCTCCATGCCGGCCACCTCGATCCCCTCGCGGGAGGCGAGGCCGGCGACCGCCGCCAGCATGGCGATGCGGTGGTCGCCATGCGAGTCGACTCGCCCGCCTCGCAGGCCTCCCGTCCCCTCGATCTTCATCCCGTCCTCCCCCGGCTCGACCCGCCCGCCGAGCGCCGCGAGGGCCTCGCTGACCGTTGCGACGCGGTCGCTCTCCTTGCGGCGCAGCTCGCCGGCGTCGCGGATCGTCGTCGTCCCCTCGGCAAAGCAGGCGACCAGCGCCACCAGCGGCAGCTCGTCGATCGCCAGCGGCACCTCGGCGCCGCCCACCTCGGTGCCACGCAGTCGGGAGGGGCGGACCCCGAGCTCGCCGATCGGCTCGCCGCCGGGCTCGCCGGTCACCTCCGCCTCGAGCTCGGCGCCCATCCGACGAAGGACCGCGAGCAGGCCGGTCCTGGTCGGGTTGAGGCCGACTCCGCTCAGGGTCAGCTCGCTGCCCGGGACCAGCAGGGCGGCGGCGACCAGGAACGCCGCCGAGGAGAAGTCGGCCGGCACGACGATCTCTCCGGGCTCGAGCCGCTCCGCCCTGCGCACCGCCACCCATCCATCGCCACGCTCGATCGGGGCGCCCGCCGCCGCGAGCATGCGCTCGGTGTGGTCCCGGCTCGGCATCGGCTCGATCACGCGTGTCTCGCCGTCGGCCCTCAGGCCGGCGAACAGCAGACATGACTTCACCTGAGCGCTGGCGACGGGCAGCTCGTACGTCAAACCCGTCAGCGGCGCGCCCTCGACCCGCAGCGGCGGCAGGCGCCCGTCGCGGCACTCCAGCCGGGCCCCCATCCGCTCGAGCGGCGCGACGATCCGGTCGACCGGCCGGCGGCGAATCGACTCGTCGCCGTCGAGGGTCCAGTGGCCCGTCTCCTGCCCGGAGAGCCAGCCCGGCAACATGCGCAGCAGGGTCCCTGCGTTGCCGACGTCGATCTCCGCAGGCGCCGGGCCGCCCAGCCCGACGCCGCGGATCGCCAGCGGATCCGGCAGCGGCCCGCCGTCGAGGCCCTCGACGGCGGCGCCCAGCGCGGCCACCGCCCGCAGCGTCGAGCGGGTGTCGGCGGAGTCGAGGTAGCCGTCGATCCGCGTCTCTCCAACCGCCATCGCGGCGAGCATCGCAGCCCGGTGCGAGACCGACTTGTCGGGAGGCGGCCGAAGCCTGCCGCGCAGCGGCCCGGCGGGGTCGAAGCGGGTTCTCATGAGGGGTCAGTCCTCCGCCTGGACGATCGAGGCGCTGTGGCCGAGCTCGCGGACCAGCGCGAGCGCTCGCTGCGCCTGCTCGGGCCCGGCGACCCAGAGCGAGATCGCGCCGCTCCGCATGTCCGCGGCCGGGTAGAGGGCCATGTCCTCGATGTTGACCCCGGCCTCTCCCAGCGCCAGCGCCAGCTCCGCAACCGTTCCCGGCCGGTTGGCGACCGCGACGCGAAGCTCCTGCAGGGGGCCGGCGGCCAGGTCCGACTCGAGCAGGCGGCGCCGGTCGGCGCCGGCCGCGGCTTGCCAGGCCGCGACGCTCTCCCGGTCGCCACCGCGGATCAGCTCCGCCGCCTCCCGCAGCCGGGCGGATGCGTCGTCGATCGCGGCCGCGACGGCCTCACTGTTGCTCGAGAAGATGTCGGCCCAGATCGCGGGGTTGGATCCGGCGACCCGGGTCGAGTCGCGGAAGCTCGGGCCGGCCTGCGGCATCCGCTCCGAGTCGCCGCTCAGCTCCGCCGCCGCCTGGCCCACGAGGACGTTGGCGAGCACGTGCGGCAGGTGGCTGACCGAGGCCATCAGGCGGTCGTGGGCCGCCGCGTCGATCGCCTCGGGCCTGGCGCCCATCGAGGCGATCGCCCTCTGCAGGCGGTCGTAGTGGATGCCGCCGGTGCGGTCGGTCGGCGTCAGGTACCAGCGCGCGCCCTCGAAGAGGTCGGCGCGCGCGTTCTCCACTCCGGCGGACTCGGCACCGGCCAACGGGTGGCCGCCGACGAAACGCTCGTCCTCGCCGAGCGCGGCGACGATCTCCTGCTTGGTCGAGCCGGCGTCGGTGACCACCGTCTCGGGCCCGCTCGCCTCGAGCGCCTCGCGGGCGAGCTGCGGCAGCACCCCCACCGGCGCCGCGCAGAACACCGCGTCGGCCTCGGCGCATGCCTCGGCGACCGAGCCCGCGGCGCGGTCGATCGCCCCAAGCGAGACGGCACGCTCCAGTGTCTCCCGGCTCCGGCTCCAGCCGACCACCTCGCAGTCGAGCTTCTCCCTCGAGGCGAGGCCGATCGAGCCGCCGATCAGGCCGACTCCGAGCACCGCCGCTCTCATGGCGCGGCTTCGCGAGTCATCGCAAAGGTGTCGCGCTTCGCTCGCTGCGCGAAGAGGCAGAGATGGACGCTTGCTCGCTCCGCGCTCATCGGCCGCGCCGCTTGCGCACCGCGGCGGCGAGCCGCTCGAGCACGGAGACAGTGTCGTCCCAGGCGATGCAGGGGTCTGTGATCGACTGCCCGTAGGCGAGCGAGTCGCCGTCGTCCAGGTCCTGCCGGCCCTCGAGGAGGAAGGACTCGAGCATCACTCCGACGATCGCCTCGTTGCCGTCGCCGATCTGGTCGGCGATCTGCTCCGCCGCGGCGATCTGGCGAGCCGGCACCTTGGCGCTGTTGTCGTGGGAGGCGTCGATCACGAGGCGCTCCGGGAGCCCGGAAGCGCGCAGCATCTCGAGGACGGTTTCGATGTCGCGGGCCCCGTAGTTGGGGGCGCCCCTGCCGCCGCGCAGGATCACGTGCCCATCCGGGTTGCCCGAGGTATGGAGGATCGCGGGGCGGCCCGAGTCGTCGATGCCGGCGAAGGCGTGCGGGGTCGCCGCCGCTCGAACCGCGTCGACCGCGACCTGCACGTTCCCGTCGGTCCGATTCTTGAAGCCGATCGGCATCGAGAGGCCGGATCCGAGCTGGCGGTGGATCTGGCTCTCGGTGGTGCGCGCCCCGATCGCGCCCCAGGCGACCGTGTCGGAGATGTACTGCGGCGTGATCGGGTCGAGGAACTCGCAGCCGATCGGCAGGCCGAGGTCGAGCACCTGGAGGAGCAGCGTGCGGGCGATCCGCAGCCCCGCGTTGACGTCGAAGGAGCCGTCCAGATACGGGTCGTTGATCAGCCCCTTCCATCCGGTCGTCGTCCGCGGCTTCTCGAAGTAGACGCGCATCGCGATCAGCAGGTCGGCGTCATTCGCGGCCGCGGCGTCGGCCAGCCGTCCGCCGTAGTCGAGCGCCGCCTCGACGTCGTGGACGCTGCATGGCCCGACCACGACCAGCAGCCGGTCGTCCTCTCGCGTCAGGATCCTCTCGACGTCTCCGCGACCCCGCACGACCGCCTTCTCGCGGCTCTGGCCGAGCGGCAGGTCGTCGAGCAGCGCGGACGGCGAGACCAGCTCGACGATGCGCTGAATGCGCTGATCGCGAACCCGGTCGCGGGTCTCGCCCTGCATTCCGATGATCATTTTTCCGCCGCCTTTCTCCACCATGTGGACCTTACTTTCCATGCGTGCCCACACGTGCGCGGGCACATGCGTCGCGGGACACGCGACCCGTTGGGACCGGCGCCCGGCCGAACGCTCTATGTGCGCGGCGCGAACGCCGCCGGGCCGGACGCCTAGATAAATCGCCAGTAATAGAAGAGGCCGGCAGGGGCCATCGCGGGCGCGGCGCTGGCGCCGGTGCTCGATGCGATCTGGCCCGAATGCCTCATTTCCTCGACCTTTGTAGCACCTGCGGGGCGCTTAGTCGAGCAGCTCGGCGATCGCGGCAAGGAATCGGTCGTCCTCCTCGGGGCGGCCATAGCTGACCCGGATGTGGCCGGGCCCGCCCAGAGCCGCGCCCGGTCGCACCGCGATCGAGTTCTCGGCGAGGCCGGCGACGATCTCGGCCTCATCGGCGCCCCCGAGGTCGATCCAGGAGAAGTTGGTCTGGGTCTCCGCGGTCTCGAGGCCGATCTCGTGGAGGCCCGCCTCGACCCGAACCCTCTCCACCAGGGTGCGCTCGACCCGCCGCTCGACGTCGTCCTGGTGGCGGATCGCCTCGACCGCGGCAGCCTGGGCGAGCGCGTTGACGCTGAACGGCTGCCGCACCGCGTCGATCGCCGCACGGAACTTCGCCGAGCCGATCGCGAAGCCGACCCGCACACCGGCGAGACCGTAGACCTTGCTGAAGGTGCGGAGGATGACCAGATTCGGGAAATCCGCGAGGAGGTCGAGCGTCGCATCCGGGTCGTCGTTCGTCTGGAACTCGACGTAGGCCTCGTCGAGGACGATCGTGACGTGGTCTGGAATTCCCTCGCAGAACTCGCCGATCTCGGCAGCGGGCAGGTGTGTCCCGGTCGGGTTGTTCGGGTTGCAGACGAGGACGATCTGCGTGGCGGCGGTCACCTCGGTCCTCATCGCATCGAGGTCGTGGACGTCGCCCTCGGCGAGCGCCACGCGGATCTCGCGAGCGCCGGTCAGCGCGGGCAGGTACGGGTACATCGAGAACGAGGGCCAGGCATAGACGATCTCGGCGCCGGGCTCGCAGAGCGCCTCCGCCGCCGCCAGCAGGATCTCGCACGACCCGTTGCCGAGCGCGATCCGGCCCGGCTCCGTCTCGTAGCGCTCGGCGATGCGCCGCCGCAGGAGCGTCGCATCGGGGTCGGGATAGCGATGCATCGCGGTTGCGGCGGCGCGGATCGCCTCGACGACCTCGGGGTGCGGCTCGAAGGGCGACTCGTTCGAGGCGAGCTGCGCGATGTCCCCGGCGACGATCGCCTCGGGTGCCTGGCCGGTCGGAACGCCGGCGGTGTAGCCGGGGATGCGGGCGAGCTTCTCGGAGAAGGTGACGGTCATGCGGTCATTCTGGCCGACGCGGGCTCCGCGGGTCGGCTACTGGGCGGCGTGCAGGTCGGAGCGCAGCTGCCTGGTCTCGCCGAGGTAGGTGTGCGCGGGCTCGTGGAGCGGCGGCGCGTAGTAGTGGACCATGGCGCGGATCACCCGTGGCATCGAGCCGGGCACGGGGATCTCCCGGCAGCAGAGAAGCGGCACCGCGGCCAGCCCGATCTCCCGCGCGGCCACCGCGGGGAACTCGGCGTCGAGGTCCTCGGTCGTCGTGAACACGCAGCTCACCATCGCCTCGGGCGGCAGCCCGTTCCGCTCCATCAGCTCGCGCATCAGCTCCGACGTCGCGGCGAGGATCGCCCCCGCGTCGTTTGCCTCCGCCTGCACGGCGCCGCGCACCGCGAAGAGCCGCTGCTCGCCCTCTGCGCCCATCGGCGCGCATCATCCCAGAGCCACGTGCCGGTGGTTTGCCACCCATAGGGGCGGCTAACCACCGGCACGTCGAAGTACGCTGGCGAGGTGAGCGTTCGCACGACCGAGGTGAGCCTCTCCACGAAGGGCGACGGAGACGTCGTCGACATCACCGCGCAGGCGCAGATGGCCGTGGACGGCTCGGGCGTCGCCGAGGGGCAGGCGCTCGCCTTCGTGCGCGGATCGACCGCGGCGGTGACGACGATGGAGTTCGAGCCGGGCGGGGTCCAGGACCTGCGGGAGATGCTCGAGCGGCTGATTCCGGCGGCGGGAGACTACGAGCACAACCGGCTCAACCACGACACCAACTCGCACGCCCACCAGCGCGCGTCGGTGATCGGCCCCTCCCAGGCGGTCCCGGTGCTCGGCGGCCGCCTCGCGCTCGGAACCTGGCAGCAGTTGGTTCTGATCGACTTCGACGACCGCCCGCGCGAGCGGACGGTGGTCATCCAGGTGGCCGGCTGACGCCGGCCGAGCGCAGCTCCTCGATCTCCTTCGCGGAAAGCCGGCGGGCCTCTCCCTCACCCAGCTTGCCGAGCGAAACCGGGCCGAAGCGGATCCGGCGCAGCGATACGACCTCGTTGCCGACCGCCTCGGCCATGCGGCGGACCTGGCGGTTGCGGCCCTCGCGAAGGACGAGCTCCGCCTCACGCTCGCCGAGCCGCCGCACCTCGGCGGGGGCGGTCGGGCCATCCTCCAGAACGACCCCCGAGGCGAGTCGCCCCAGGTCCGCCTCCGAGGGAGGCCGGCGCAGCTCGACCCGGTAGGCCTTCGGGACCTCGTAGCGGGGATGGGTGAGGCGGTTGGCGAGCTCACCGTCGTTTGTCAGGAGCAGCAGCCCGGTCGAGTCGGCGTCGAGCCGCCCGACCGGGTAGAGCCGCGCCGCAGAGTCGACAAGGTCGACGACGGCGGGTCGGTCGCCCGGCTCGCGCGCCGTCGAGACCACTCCCGCGGGCTTGTTGACCGCCCAGACCTCCCGCGCCTCGGTAACGACGGGCGAGCCGTCGACGCGCACGTCGTCATCGGAGCCGACGTCGCGCGCCGGATCCCTGACCACCTCTCCACCCACCGCCACCCGCCCGGCCGCGATCAGCTTCTCGGCCCGGCGTCGCGAGGCGACTCCGCCGTGGGCGAGGAACTTCGCCAAGCGCATCGGGCCCTACGGCTCGGCGCGCTGCTCGCCGGCCTTGATCAGCCGCTCGCGCAGCTCCCGCTCGTCCTCGGGGGTCGGGTCGAAGCGGGACGGATCGGGAAGCTGGTCGAGCCCGGAGAGGCCGAAGAGCCGCTCGAAGAGCTCGGTCGTCCTGAAGAGCGCAGCGCCGAACTGAGAGCGCCCGGACTCCTCGATCAGCCCGCGCTCTGACAGGGTCTGCACCGCCGACTCCGAGGAGACGCCGCGGATCCGGGCAACCTCGGGGCGGGAGACCGGCTGCAGGTAGGCGACGATCGCCAGGGTCTCGGCCTGAGCCTGGGTCAGGGGCGGCGTGCGAGGCTTCGCGAGCAGGCGCCTCGCGGCCTCCTCGCTGGCCGGGTCGCTGGCGAGCGTGAAGCCTCCCGAGACCTCGCGCAGGACGACGCCGCGACGACCCTCGCCCAGGTCCTCGCGGAGGACCTCGATCGCCTCGGAGACCTGCCCCTCGGTCGCCTCGGTGGCCTCGGCGAGCTCGCCGGCGCTCACCGGCTGTGGGGAGAGGAACAACAGGGCCTCGACCGTGCGGGCCAGATCGCTCATGAGACCGCCTCCCGCCTGCGGATCTCGATCGGGCCAAACGGCTTGCCCTGCTTCCAGGTCACCTCTCCCTTGCGGTAGAGCTCGAGCAGTGCGAACAGCGTCACCGCCTGGGTGAGGCGGTCCTCACCGCCGAACTGCTCGTCGAAGTCGATGCTGGAGCGGCCTGCGAGCGCGTCGCGGAGGGCGCCGAGGCGGCGCTCGAGCGAGACGGTCGGCCGGATGTGGCTGGTGTCGACCGGCGGCGGCCCGCGCAGCAGCTCGCCCAGCGCCGCGCAGAGGTGCTCGGGGTCATAGACCGCAGTCGCCGCGCGCAGGGCGACCCTCCGCAGCTCCCCCGGCAGCGGCGCCGAGCGATACAGGTAGCCGCGCTCTGACTCGAAGCGATCGTTCAGCATCGTCGCGGCGTCGCGGTAGCGCCGGTACTCGAGCAGGCGTGCCAGCAACTCCTCGACCGCCTCCTCGGGCGCGAGCTCCTCCATCTCCTCGTCGGCGCCGGGAAGCAGCAGGCGCGACTTCAGCTCCAGCAGCGCGGCGATCAGGACGAGGAACTCGGTCGCGACGTCGAGCTCCAATTCTCCCTCGCGCTCAAGATGCTCGACGTAGGCGACCACCACCTCACCGAGCTGGACCTCGAGCAGGTCCAGCTCCTCGCGGAGGACGACCGCCATCAGCAGGTCGAACGGCCCGGCGAAGACGTCGAGCTCGAGGTCCAGCTCCGCGATCGTCACAACGACAACCGTACCCTCCGGGAGAGACGCCCTTAACCCGGCCCGATGCCCATTCGCTCGCGCACGTCGGCGACGATGGGCGCGGCGATCCGCCGCGCCTTCTCGGCGCCGGCGGCTAGCACCTCCTCGAGCCGCTTCTCGTCGGGGCGTAGCTCGGCATAGCGCTCGCGGACCGGGGCGAGCAGCTCGACCACCCCCTCGGCGACGGCCTGCTTGAAGTCGCCATAGCCGGCCCCGTCGAACTCGAGCTCGATCTCCTCCGGGGCTGCCCCGCGGGCAACGGCGAGGATTTCGATCAGGTTGGCGATCCCCGGCTTGTCGTCGCTGCGGACGATCTCCCGACCGGAATCGGTGACGGCGCCGCCCAGCTTCCTGCGGATCGCCTGCGGCTCGTCGAGCACGAGGACGGTCCCCGCCTCGGTGCCGCCGGTCGTCGACATCTTCTGCTCGGGCTCCTGCAGATCCATGATCCGTGCCCCGACCTCTGGAATGCGCAGCTCCGGCACGACGAGCGTCTCGCCGAAGCGCTCGTTGAAGCGCCGCGCGATCTCGCGCATCAGCTCGACGTGCTGTCGCTGGTCGTCGCCGACCGGGACCTCGGTGGCCCGGTAGGCGAGGACGTCGGCCGCCATCAGCACCGGATAGAAGAAGAGCGCCGCGGCGACCAGCTCGCGCTGCCGCGCCGACTTGTCCTTGAACTGGTGCATTCGGTTGAGGTCGCCGTGCGAGGTGACCGCCGAGAGAAGCCAGGTGAGCTCGGTGTGCTCGCGCACGTCGGACTGGCGGAAGAGGATGCAGCGCTCGGGGTCGAGGCCGGCGGCCACGAGGATCGCCATGGTGTCGTAAACGCGCTCGCGCAGCTCGGCCGGGTCGTATGCGACCGACAGGGCATGCAGATCGACGATGCAGTAGATCGCCGGCGCGCCGCGCTCCTGACCCTCCACGTACTGGCGGATCGCGCCGATGTAGTTGCCGAGATGCTTGCGGCCGGTCGGCTGGATTCCGGAGAAGATGACGGGGTCGGTCATGGGGCGCGGGTTGGAGCGAGGAACCCTATGCGGGTTCCGGCTGTGGCGCCTCGCTGCCCCTGACGCCGGCCTTTGGCTCCGCGCAGTCGGCGTCGGCGCCGTGCCCACACTCTCCGGCGGCCGCGGACCCGCGGCTTGGGAACGCCTCGAGCTCGCGCCTCGGATTCTCGATCCCGATGCCGGCAAAGATCCCGCCGACGATCATCAGCAGGCCCGCGAGAAGGACGCCCAGGTGGAAGGCCGAGGTCGAGGCATCCGCGGCGGCGGTCCTGACGCGAGCGGCTTCGGGCGGAGCAAGGCCCGAGGTCGACGGTACGGCCAGGGGCTGTTCCTTGGCTTCGGAGACCGCCCTGGCAGCAGGCTGGCTGATCGGGCGGGCGCCCAGCTGGTCGTCGATCTTGGAGCCGAAGGCGGCCGAAATGACCGCGCCGAGCACGGCGATCGCGAGCAGGCCGGCGACCCGCGAGACGCCGTTGTTGACGCCGGAGGCGATGCCCATATGGCGCTGCTCGACCGAGTCGAGCACCGTCGCCGTAAGCGGCGCCACGGTCGCCGCGAGACCGAGGCCGAAGACGATGATTCCCGGCAGGACGTCGGTGAGGTAGTCGGCAGAGCTGTCGACCCGGAGCAGCAGGATCAGGCCGACGCCTGCGACGATCGGACCGAGGCTCATCGGCAGCCGCGGCCCGGTCCCCGAGGCGATCTTGCCGAAGCGCGGCGAGAGGACGAAGAGGATCAGCGAGATCGGCGTCGTCGCCAGCCCGGCCTCGAGGGCCGAGTAGCCGCCGACCTGCTGGAGAAAGAGGCCGACGAAGAAGAGGCCGCCGATCAACCCGGCGTAGGCGGCAAGCGTGGTCAGGTTGGCCACACGGAAGTTGCGAATCCGGAATAGCGAGAGTTCCATCATCGGGTGGCGGGCGCGCGCCTCGTGGAGGATGAAGAGGCAGAAGCTGATCACGCCCACGATCAGCGTGGCCCATACCGCGGGGTCTCCCCAGCCGCGCGACGGCTGTTCGATCAGCGCGTAGACGGGGCCGCCCAGGCCGATCGCCGAGAGGGCGATCCCGAGCCAGTCGATGCCTCGGAACGCTTCCGGGTCGCGGCTCTCCCGCACGGAGTGCAGGGTGAGCGCCACCGTTGCTGCGATCAGCGGGATGTTCACCCAGAAGATCGCCCGCCACGAGAGCAGACCGATCAGGGCGCCGCCCCCCGCCGGGCCGATCACGGTCGCGATCCCGGTCCAGGCGGTCCAGGTGCCGACAGCCTTCCCCCGCTCGGCGCCGTCGAAGGTGGCGGCGACGATCGCCAGCGATCCGGGCACCAGCAGGGCTCCGGCGATCCCCTGCAGGGCGCGGGCGGCGATCAGGAACTCGTCCGTGGGGGCGAGGGCGCAGAGGATCGAGGTCGCGCCGAAGGCGATCAGCCCGATCACGAATATCCGCCGCCGGCCGAACTGGTCACCGAGCGAGCCGCCGACCAGCAGTAAGGAGACCAGGGTCAGCATGTAGGCCTCGACGACCCACTGCTGGCCGGAGAGACCGGCGTCGAGGCCTTCGCTGATCGCCGGGAGCGCAACGTTGACGACCGTCGAGTCCAGGAAGACGACGGTCGAGCCGAGGATCGTCGCGATCAGCGTCAGACGCTGCTGGCGGGACACGCTGCCGAGTCTACGCGGCGTCGCGGGACGGCAAATCCGGCGGTTGGGACCTCTCGGCCCCGCCCGTCCGTAGTCACCTTGCAACCCCGCAAAGGAGGAGGAATGAAGCCGAGGCTCTCGATCGTGGTCGCGCTCACCCTGTTCGTCGCCGCGGCGGCCCCAGATTCGACGGGAGCGAAGGGCGTCGGCGCCATGCCGTCCGCAAGGGGGGTCGTCCAGCCCGGATCGCCCTATCGATATGTCGCGATCTCGCCGCGGACGCACGAGCGGGTCACCGTCGTGGAGAAGATCGATCGGGACAGCGGCCTCGTGCGCCGCTGGTGGTTCCTGAAGGGAGCCTGGTACGTCCCCGCCGTCGCCTACGACGGCAGCGGCGGCGGGCTCGCAGCAAACGGGGCAAAGCTCGTCCTGACCGGCCTCCCGCACTCCTACCCGGTGCGCCGATCGAGGTTCGCGATCCTCGACCCCAGACTCCACCTGCGCCATCCACCTGGTGCCGGCGGCATGCCGCCGCGAAGGGCGATCTCCCGCCTCACTCTGCGCGGCGACTTCAGCTTCGATGCGATCTCGCCCGACGGCTCGACCATCTACCTGATCGAGCACCCCGACGTTCACCACGGCCGCGGCTACCTCACCAGGTATCAGGTGCGCGCCTACGACCTCGAGCGCGGGTCGCTGCTGCGCCGGCCGGTCGTGGACCCCTCCGAGCCCAACGAGCAAATGAACGGGCTGCCGATCACCCGGGCGACGAGCGCGGACGGACGCTGGGCGTACACGCTCTATTTCGGCAATGGCAAGGAGGGGGAGCCGTTTCTGCACGCGCTCGACACCATCGCGGGGCGTGCGGTCTGCGTGGACCTTCCGCAGCTCGCCGGCCGGCATGATCTCTTCCTCCTGAAGTTGCGGATGACGGATGGAGGCCGCGGCCTGCTGGTCGCCAGAAAGGCCGGTGGCCCGAGCCGGTCCGGCCGGAGCCTGAACCCATTGCTGCGGATCGACACCGGGACATTCGCGGTGGCCCGAGCAGGGACCGGGCCACCGTCCGGCGGCGGCTTTTCTGCTTGGGCCGCGATCGCTCTGGGAGGCGCCGGCGGGGCACTCCTGACGGCCTGGTTCCTGGCTCGGCGACGATCGAGGCCGGGACCACGGATGCGGACCCCGGAGGGGGCGTGAGCCGGGCGCAGACGATGCGGCTGGCGGTGGGGGCAGCCGCCTGCGGCGCAGGGCTGATCGCAGCCGGACGGCTCCTTTCGGGAGGCGCCGGAGCAGGAGACGCGCCGATCGCGCGGGGCGGGGCGCAGCACAGGCGCGACTCCCACCCACGGGCTGAGTTCCTCGCCTTCGCCGCAACTCCGCGCCGACCCGGCAACGTCCTGGCCCGAGCCGGCCTGGCGGGGCGCTCGGCGCAGGGGCGACCGATCGGACTTCTGCAACGGGGCACGCCCTCCATCGACGGCAAGCTCCTGGTCTTCGGCTGTATCCACGGCGACGAGTGCGCGGCACGGACCCTCGAACCCCTCGCTCCGGAGAGCGGCTGCCCGGACCCCGCTTCGAATATCTACATGGTCCGCAACCTCGACCCGGACGGCTTCGCTGCGGGCACTCGCCTCAACGGCCGGGGCGTGGACCTGAACCGGAACTTCCCGGCCGGCTGGAGGCCGATCGGCGCGCGGGGCGACCCGCAGTACTCGGGGCCGCACCCGTTCTCCGAGCCCGAGTCGAGGCTCGCGGCCAGGATCGTCGAGCGGATCGAGCCCGAGGTGACGATCTGGTTCCACCAGCAAAGGGCGCGGCGCCCTTTGGTCCGCAGCTGGGGGCGAAGCGTACCCGCAGCAGAGCGCTTCGCCGCGCTCGCCGGAATCCAGTTCCGCCGTCTTCCCTGGCTCGCCGGCACGGCCCCGAACTGGCAGAACCACCGCCTCCCGGGAACCAGCTCATTCGTCGTCGAGCTGCCCCTCGGTCCGCTCGCGAGGGCGATGCGAAGGCGGCTCGACGATGCAATCGTCCGCCTCGCCCGCAAGGTGGGCGAAGATTGAGATGTCCGGTGGAAGGGATCGATGGTGGCGGCTGAGAGCGAGGGGAGGCTCGTGCGCGAAGCGCAGCGAGGATCCAAGGACGCCCTCGCCGAGCTCTACTCGCGCCACTGGTCGGATGCGCAGCGAGCCGCCTACCTCGTCGTCCATGACGCGAGCGCCTCGGAGGACATCGCGCAGGATGCCTTTCTGGCGGCGGTCGCGGCGCTGGACCGTTTCGACCGGCGGCGCCGTCTCGCTCCGTGGCTGCACAGGATCGTCGTCAACAAGTCGATCGACTGGGCGCGCCGCGAGGAGCTCCGCCGTGCGGTCGGCGAGCCCGACACCGAGCTGCCTGCCCCCGCGGCCGGCTCCCAGCAGGTTGGCGAGGACCTGATGGCGGCGCTCGCGGACCTTCCGCCCGACCAGCGAGCGGTGGTCGTGCTCCGGCACCTGCTCGGCTACACCCCCGGCCAGATCGCACGCATGCTTGACCTTCCCCGCGGAACCGTCAACTCGCGCCTGCGACGGGCGCTCGACCGCCTCCGCTCTCTGCTCGAGGAGAACGACCGGTGAGGGAGCAGCGCCTGCAGGAGCTGCTGCGGCAGACCGAGGTCCCGGGCGCCGCGGATGCGGAGCGCCGGGGAATGCTGGTCGTCGAGGCTGCCTTTGGGCGGTCTCCCACCCGGCGCCGCCCCCTGCCCCGGCTCGCCGCCACCGTCGCGATCGCGGTCCTCCTCACCGCGCTCCTCCTTTCGCCTGCGGGCGCCGCGGTGCGGGACTGGATAGGCGACGTGTTCTCCGCCGGCGTGCCGAACGCGGAGCCGGAGCTGACCCGCATACCGGGCGGTGGCCGGCTGCTCGTCCAATCCTCGCAGGGGCCCTGGGTCGTGAAGCCGAACGGCTCCCGGCGGCTGCTCGGTGACTACAGGGAGGCGGGCTGGTCCCCTCGCGGCCTCTTCGTCGCCGCGGTGGCCGGCCGTGTCTTGAGCGCGATCGAGCCAGACGGCACACCCCACTGGTCGATCTCGGCGGCGGCGACGGTCCGTGACCCGCGCTGGTCGCCCTCGGGCCTCGAGATCGCCTACCTGGCCGGCTCGGCGCTGTATGTGATCGCGGGTGATGGCACCGAAGAGGTGCGCGTCGACGGTGCCGTCGCCCCGGTTCCGCCCTCGTTCTCCTCACGTGGACTGGCCCAGCTCGCTTATATCGATGGCGATGGTCGGCTGCGGATCGTCGACGTCACCGGCGGCGGCCTGCTCGCTGCGGCTCGGGCGGTCGCAGGGATCCGGGTGCTCCAATGGGGTCGCGGGGACTCGCTCCTGCTGGAAGGCGCACCCCGGGCGCTACGCCTGCGCTCGGTCGCAACGAGGAAGACATCGGCCGCGCTGCGGATCGGGTCACCGACCCGGCTGCGGCTGCCGGCCGGCGCAACCGTGCGCGCGGCGGCGCTTTCGCCCGACGGCGACACGGTCGCAGCCCTCGTCGCAGCGGGGGCGGCCGGCGCGGGCAGGCGCAGCGAAGTGATCCTGTTCAGGGTCGGCAGCGGTGCGCCGCGTCGCCTCTTCACGGCGCCCGGAAGCCTCTCCGAACTCGCCTGGTCTCCCGATGGTGACCGCCTGCTGCTCGCCTGGCCCGAAGCGGACCAGTGGCTGTTCGTTCCCGCCCGCGGCTCGGGCCGGGTGCGCGCTGTCGATGGCATCTCGCGCGCCTTTGCACCGGGAGGATCGGGTGGCGCCTTCCCCCGAATCGAGGGGTGGTGCTGCGTGCCGGCTCCCCCCCGGTGACTACCTGTCCGGCTCCCGCAGTTGCTGCGCAGCCGTGAAGAAGTTGCGGTACGCCAGGCCGGTGGCCAGCAGCGCCGCAATCGAGACGCTGCCGAGCAGGGAGTAGAGGAGGATCAGCTGCAGGCGAACCGCGTCGGTCGGGTCGGCGCCGGCCAGCAGCATCCCGACCATCGTCCCCGGGAAGAAGATAAGGCCCGTGGTCTTGGTCGAGTCGATGAGAGCGATCGTCCCCGAGCGCAACGACCTGCGCACGGTCGGCAGCGCAGCCTGGCGCGCGGTCGCCCCCAGGGCCAGAGTCGCCTCGATCCTCCCCCGCGAATCGACCATCTCGTCGCCGAGCCGGTTGAGCGCGACGGCCGAGGCCGTCATGGCGTTTCCGATCACCATCCCGCCGACCGGCACCAGGTAGCGCGGGGTCGGGTCGAAGATCCCGAGCGCGACCACCAGCCCGAGCGTCGCCGCCCCGGCGACCGCCAGGGCGATCAGCAGCGGCCAGAACGCATTCGGGACCCGCTTCGCGCGGCTGCGGGCGGTGAGGGCCCCGAACAGGACCATCACCGACAGCAGCGCGAGGACCAGCCAGATCGAGTCGGTTTCGAAGATCAGCTTGATCGCGTATCCGATTGCGGTCAGCTGGACGATCGAGCGGATCGTCGCGATTCCGATGTCGCGCTCCAGGTCCGTGCCGCGCCATCGGGAGATCAGCGCCGCGATCGCGACGAGGACCAGCGACGCCGCGACCTGGCCCACCGAGACATGGATCGAGGTCGTCACCCTCTCTCCCGAACGCTCACAGAAGGGCCCGATCGACCTTGCCACAGGCGGCAACCCGCCCCGCCTCGAGGCGCATCGCCCAATCGCCGAGGCGGCGCGCCTGGCCGGGGTCGTGGCTGACCACCACCAGCGATATCGCCAACTCCGTGCGCAGTTGGGCGAGGGTCGCCTCGACCGCATCGCGTGCCCGATGATCGAGGGCGGAGGTCGGCTCGTCCAGAAGCAGGGCCCGGGGCTCCTGAACGAGGGCGCGGGCCAGCATCGCCCGCTGCTGCTCGCCGACCGAGAGCTTCGAGACGTCGCGCCCGGCGAAATCCGCGGTGAGGCCGGCTAGCCGAAGGCAGCGCGACAGGTCGGGCGTGGTCCCGGCCAGTTCGGCGGCATAGCGAAGGTTGAACTCCACGGTCCCCTCCAGCAGGGCCGGCAGCTGCGGCACCAGCGCCACTTCGCGGCGCAGCTTCAGCGGGTCGTACTCGGCAAGAGGACGACCGAGGTAGGAGATCGTCCCCTCATTCGGGTCGGCAAGCCGGTTGAGGAGGCGCAGCAGGGTCGACTTGCCGCTCCCCGACGGCCCCACGATCGCCGTCGCCCCCTCGGGAATGACGGCGCTGATCGATGCGAGCACGCGACTGCCGGAGCGGACCAGGCCCACATCGTCGAGGTCGAACAGCACGCGGGGATGATCCCCCACGCCGCAAGAAGCCTCCCGCCCGGCCGTCTCACAGGGGGCGAACCGTGCGCTGCTGCGAGAATCCGGGTAGGTGATCCGCTGATGGCAAGAGCGATCTGGAGCGGAACGATCAGCTTTGGGCTCCTCAACGTGCCCGTAAGGCTCTACAGCGCGGTGGCGCGGCGCGGAATCTCGCTGCGCGAGCTGCGCGAGTCCGACGGCGCCCGCATCCGCCACCGGCGGGTCGCCGAGGGAACCGACGAGGAGGTTCCCTACGAGAACATCGTCAAAGCGTTCGAGATCACCCCCGACCGCTACGTCCCGCTGACGAAAGACGAGATGGCGGCGATCGCCCCCGAGAAGACCCGCGCGATCGAGGTCCAGGACTTCGTCGACCTCGACCAGATCGACCCGATCTACTTCGACAGCCCCTACTACCTGGGACCGGCTGACGGCGCCGAGAAAGCGTATTCGCTGCTCGCCGAGGCGATGGAGAGGTCGGGCAAGGTGGCGGTCGCCCGATTCGTCTTCCGCAACAAGGAGCACCTCGCGGCCCTGCGCCCGAACGACGGCGTGCTGACCCTGACGACGATGCGCTTCGCCGACGAGGTCGTGCCCCCCTCTGAACTCGAGGACGTCATCCCGAGCTCGAAGCCGAAGGTCGGCAAGCGGGAGGTCGAGATGGCCGAGCAGCTGATCGACTCCCTGACCCGCGACTTCGACCCATCCGCCTACCGCGACGAGTACCGCGAGCAGCTGCTCGCGCTGATCGAACGCAAGGCGGAGGGCGAGGACGTCCTCGCCGCCGAGCCTCCGGAGGAACCGAAGGCGACGAAGGCGCCCGACCTGATGGCGGCGCTCGAGGAAAGCATCGCCGCGGTCAAGGGCAAGGAGGACGGCGGGGCGAAACCGCGCAAAGCGGCGCCGAAGAAGAAACGCAAAGCGGCGCCGAAACGCTCCAGCTCGCGGGCGAAAGCCAAATCGTCGAAGTAGCCGGTGAGCGCCAGCCGCCAGGTCGAAGTCGACGGCCGTGAGCTGAAGCTCACCAACCTCGACAAGGTCCTCTACCCCAAGGCGGGCTTCACCAAGGGCGAGGTCGTCGACTACTACGCAAAGGTCGCGCCGGCGATCATCCCCCACCTGACCGGGCGCGCGGTGACGCTGCGGCGCTTCCCGGAAGGGGTCGAAAACCTCGACGCCGCGTTCTTCGAGAAGCGCTGCCCGAAGCACCGGCCGAAATGGGTGAAGACGGCCCGGGTCGAAGCCGGGCCCCACGCCGGCAAGATCGACTTCTGCGTCTGCGACTCCCTGCCGACCCTGGTCTGGATGGCGCAGCTCGCGGCGATCGAGCTGCACCCCTCGCTCTCCCTCTCGCGGGCGCCGAAGCGGCCGACGGTGCTCGCCTTCGACCTCGATCCGGGCCCCCCGGCCGACGTCATCGACTGCTGCCGGGTCGCGGTCCGCCTGCGCGAGCTCTTCGACCACTTCGGAGTCGAGTGCTTCCCGAAGACCTCGGGCTCCAAGGGCCTCCAGGTCTATGTCCCGCTAAACCAGCGGACCAGCTACGACGAGACGAAACCGCTGGCCAAAGCCATCGCCCAGCTGCTCGAGAAGCAGACGCCCGGCGAGGTCGTCTCGAAAATGAAAAAGGTCGAACGGAAGGGCAAGGTCTTCGTCGACTGGTCGCAGAACCACCAGCGGAAAACGACGATCGCGGTCTACTCGCTGCGCGCCCGCGAGCGGCCGACCGTCTCGACCCCGATCAGCTGGGACGAGGTCGATGCCGCGCTCGACTCAGGGGACGCCGGGTCGCTCACCTTCGAGACCGCCGACGTCCTCGAGCGGGTCGAGCGCCACGGCGACCTCTTCGCACCGGTATTGGAGCTGGAGCAGCGACTGCCCGAGCTCTAGCCAACCTGCCTCGGCTCGCGCCACATCTGGGCCACCGAAGGGCCGTCTTCCCCCAGCTCGAAGCTGCCACACCTGACGAAGTCGAGGCGTTCATAGCGGTGGTCATTGGCAGGATTGGAGGACTCGAGGAAGGCGGGCGCGCCCTCGGCGTCGATCCCGGAGAGGTTGTCGGCGAGCAGGCCCATGCCGAGACCATCGCCACGATGGTCGGGATGAGTCCCGAGCAGACTGAGGTAGTAGTGGTCCCTCTCTCGCGGATGAGCAGCTTCGAAGCGCAGAAAGGTCTCCGACACTCGCGCCGCGCCGTCCCCGAGCAGTTCATCCAGCAGCTCCTCGAGCCTCCGCTCGTCCTCCGGGCCCAGTTCCGTCCGCCCCGGCGGAACCCACATCGACGCCGCACCGCCTCCCTCGGTGAGCCAGACCCAGTGATGCTCCAGCAGCGACTCGAGGATCAGCCCCCAAACGGCTCGATGCTGCTCGAGTCGATGCGCCGCGTCGGGGAACGCCCAACTCCAGACCGGGTCATCGTAGAAGGCGGCGGCCAGTGTCTCGGTCACCATCGGCAGGTCCCTGACAGTGGCGACGCGGGCGCTCACCCGGGCCGGCCGATAGCGGTCCGCGGCCATCAGCCCAAATTCTGACGCACCACGGGGCGCCGGGTGGCGCGCACCTCGTCGAGGCGGCGGACCGGGGTCGTGTAGGGAGCCTGGCGGGCGACCTCCGGATCGTCCTCGGCCTCGGCGAGGATCCGCTCGATTGCCTCTGCGAAGGCGTCGAGGGTCTCCTTCGTCTCGGTCTCGGTCGGCTCGATCATCAGGGCCTCCTCGACCAGCAGCGGGAAGTAGACGGTCGGCGGGTGGAAGCCGAAGTCGAGCAGCCGCTTGGCGAGGTCGAGAGTCGCCAGGCCGAGCTCGCCCTTCATCGGTTTGCCGGAGAGGACGAACTCGTGCATGCAGTGGCGATCGAAGGCGATCGGCAGCAGCCTCCCGGCCCGCCCCTCGGCGAGCCGCGCCTTCAGGTAGTTGGCGTTGAGGACCGCCGTCTCCGAGGCCTCGGAGAGGCCGTCGGCGCCGAGGCTGAGGACGTAGGCGTAGGAGCGGACGAACACCCCGAAGTTGCCCTGGAAGCCGCGCAGGCGGCCGATCGATCTGGGGCGATCGAGGTCGAGCTCGTAATGGGGGCCGCCGCCGTTGCCTCCCTCGGCGCGCACCACCTGAGGTCGCGGCAGGAACGGCTCGATCCGATCGGAGACCGCGATCGGGCCGGCGCCCGGTCCTCCGCCCCCATGGGGCTGGCTGAACGACTTGTGGAGGTTGACGTGGACGATGTCGAAGCCCATGTCCCCCGGCCGCGTGTGGCCCATGATCGCGTTGAGGTTCGCGCCGTCGTAATAGAGGGTGCCGCCGGCCTCGTGGATCAGGCCGGCGATCTCGGCGATGTTCTCGTCGAACACCCCGAGGGTGTTGGGGTTCGTCAGCATCAGGCAGGCGACGTCCTCGGAAACCTTGGCCCGCAGGTCGTCCAGGTCCACGCCGCCGCGCTCGTTGGTCGCCACCTTGACCACCTCGTAGCCCGCCATCGTCACCGAGGCCGGGTTGGTGCCGTGCGAGGTGTCGGGCGCGAGGACCCTGTGGCGTGTCTCGCCCCTGTCCAGGTGATAGGCGCGGGTGAGCAGGAGCCCGGCAAGCTCGCCGTGCGAGCCGGCCGACGGCTGCAGGCTGACGTGCGGCAGGCCGCAGATCTCGGCCAGCGAGCGCTGCAGAAGCCACATCAGCTCGAGCGCCCCCTGGGCGCGGCTCGCCTCCTGCGCCGGGTGCAGGCGGGCGTTCCCGGGCAGCGCCGCGACCCGCTCGTTGAGCCGCGGGTTGTGCTTCATCGTGCACGACCCGAGCGGATAGAAGCCCGTGTCGACGTCGAAGTTGCGCCGCGAGAGCCGGTTGTAGTGGCGGACGATCTCGGGCTCGGAGACCTCCGGCAGCCGCGGCGGCTGGGAGCGAAGGAGCTTCGCCGGGATCAGCTCCTCGAGCGGCGGCTCGGGCACTTCGGCATCCGGAAGCACCGCCGCCCGCCGTCCCTCCCTCGATCGATCGAAGATGGTGAGGACCTCTTCCGCCCGCGTGCTCATGCGTGCACCGCCTCGGCTGAGACGGCGGCACCCAGAACCTCCGCGAGCTGATCGATCTGGGCCTTCGTCCGGCGCTCGGTGATTGCCACGAGGAGGCCGTCCTCGTACTCGGGATAGTCACGGCCCAGTGGGTAACCGGCGGCGATGGCGCGCTCGGCGCAGCGCTCGAGCACGGCGGCGACGGGGGCCTCCAGCCGCAGCGCGAACTCGCGCGCGACCGGGGCCCTGTGCAGCAGCTCGACCCCGGGCACCGCGGCCAGCCGCTCCCGCGCATACGCGGTACGACGAACCAGCAGCTCGCCGAGCTCGCGGTATCCCTCGCGGCCGAGCCAGGCCAGATGGACCATCGCCATCAGCGCGTTCAGCGCCTGGGCGGTGCAGATATTGTGCGTCGCCTTCTCGCGGCGGATGTGCTGCTCGCGCGTCTGCAGCGCGAGGACGAACCCCCGCCGCCCGTCCACGTCGACGGTCTCTCCGGCGATCCGCCCCGGCATGCGACGGATCAGGGCCTCTGTCGCGCAGAAGAACCCGAAGGATGGCCCGCCGTAGTCGAGCCGGTTGCCGAGCGGCTGGCCCTCGCCGAGCGCGACGTCGGCACCGCATCTGCCCGGCGGCTCGAGGACGCCGAGCGTCATCGGATCGGTTGCGACGACCAGCAGGGCCCCGTGTTTCTTCGCGGCGGCGCCGAGCGCCTCGACGTCCTCGACCGCCCCGAGGAAGTTCGGGCTCTGCAGGAAGACGGCGGCGGTGTCCGCGTCAACCGCATCGGCAAGCGCTGCCGCGTCCGTGGCGCCGTCCTCGAGGCCGACCTCGACCACCTCGGAGCCGAATCCGGCCGAGTAGGTCTCGAGGGTCTCGCGGCCGTGCGGATGGACGCCGCGGGAGACGACGAAGCGCCGGCGGCCCTTCGTGGCGCCGATCGCCATGTAGCCGGCGGAGGCGAGCGAGGACGGGCCCTCGTAGAGAGCGGCGTTCGAGACCGGAAGGGCGGTCAACTCCGACATCGCGGTCTGGAACTCGAACATCACCTGAAGCCCGCCCTGGGAGATCTCCGGCTGATAGGGCGTGTACGGAGTGAGGAACTCGGAGCGCTGCGCGATCGCATCGACGAGCGCCGGCACGTAGTGGTCGTACATCCCGGCGCCGATGAAGCAGACCTGCCGGTCGGCGTCCGCGTTGCGCTCGGCGAGGGCCGCCATGCGCTCGTAGACCTCCGGCTCGCTCATCCCCGACGGCAGGCTCAGGGAGCGGCCGAGGCGAAGCGCCTCCGGAATCTGGTCGAAGAGCTCCGCGACCGAGGCGACGCCGATCGCGTCCAGCATCTCGTCGCGGTCGGCTGGCGTCGCGGACGTGTAGCGGCTCATAGCGACAGGCTACGAGAGCGCGGGGCGCTTGCTCACTCCGCGCTCATCAGCAAATTGCGGTAATCCTCGGCCCTGAGCAGTTCCTCCGCCTCGGAGGCGTCGCTGAGCCTGACCTTGACCAGCCAGCCCCCTCCGTAGGGCTCCTCGTTGATCTTCTCCGGAGATTCCTCGAGCTCGGCGTTGACCTCGACGATCTCCCCGCTCAGCGGGGCGATCACATCGGAGACGGCCTTCACCGACTCGACCTCCGCGTAGGCTGCATCCTTGGTCAGCTCCGCGCCGACCTCCGGCGGGTCGAAGAAGACGACCTCGCCAAGCGAGTCCTGCGCGTACCAGGTGATGCCGAGGGTCGCGGTCTCGCCTTCGAGCCGGGCCCAGTCGTGCTCGGGGTGATACAGAAGCTCCTCGGGATAACTCGCCTCCGCCAACTCAATCCTCCTTCCTGCCGCTGTCGTAGAGAGGCTTGGACGCTACCCGGGCGGCGCGCAGCCTGCCGCGCACGTCGATCTCGATCTCGTTACCCGGCTCGGCGAGCTCGGAACGCAGGTACGCCATCCCGATCCCGATTTCCAGCGATGGTGAGAACGTCCCGCTCGTCACGACCCCGATCGCTTCGCCCTCACTCAGCACCGTGTTCCCGGCGCGGGGGATGCCCGGGCCCTCCACCCTGAAGGGAACGAGGCGCTCGGCCGTGCCCTCCGCGCGGGCGCGCGCCACCGGCCCGGAGCCGATGAAGCCCGTCTCCTCCTTGCAGCACCAACCGAGGCCGGCTTCGATCGGGTTCCGCTCGGGGGTCAGGTCGTTGCCGTGCAGGTGAAAGCAGGCCTCGAGGCGAAGCGTGTCCCGGGACGCAAGCCCGCAGGGAACGACTCCCGCATCCAGCAGCTCGGCCCAGATCGCCGGCGCGATCTCCGGGTCGAAGAGCATCTCGACCCCGTCCTCGCCCGTGTAGCCCGTTCCGCAGATCAGCGCCGGCCGGTCGCCGAGCCGAGCAGTGATCGCCCGCATGCGGGCCGGCAGCTCGATCCCGAGGGCGCCCGCCACGATCCTGCGGGCGTGCGGTCCCTGTACCGCGAGCATCGCGTATCGATCCGCGACGTCGCGGACGGCGACGTCCGCGTCGCGGCTCCAGCGGCCGAGCCAGGCGAGATCGGACCCGTGGTTGGCCGCGTTGGTGACCAGCAGATAGCGGTCGCCGGCCAGCCGATACGCGAAGAGGTCGTCGAGTACGCCTCCCTCCTCGTTGCAAAGGCAGGAGTACTGGGCGCCCCCCGGCGAGACCGCGGCGACGTCGTTGGAGAGGGTCCGCTGCAGGAAGGCGAGGGCGGCCGGGCCCTCGACCTCGACCTCGCCCATATGCGAGACGTCGAACATTCCCGCGTGCGTGCGCACCGCGGAGTGCTCCTCGAGCACTCCCTCATAGGTGACGGGCATCTCCCAGCCGGCGAAGGCCACCAGCTTCGCCCCAAGCTCCAGATGCTTTTCGTATAGCGGCGTCCGCAGCGGCGTCACGGCGGGCAAGGCTATTCGCCCGACGCACCATTGCGGCGGGTGGCACCGATCTGGGGACCACCCCGAGGAAGCTTCAGCTACCGCAGGGGCGGTGGCACCAGACCGGTGACAGGACCCGCCGCAACGGGGCCAAGCGCTATTCCTTGAGGAAGCCCGGGACGTCGATGTCGTCGTCGGAGACCCGCAGTTTGCGAATGTCCGGCTCGTCGGCGGAGATTCGCGGCCGGCTCTCGTAGCGGCGCCGCACCCGCTGCGGGGAGCGCGCCAGCAGCTCGAAGCCCTCGAATCCGGTGGCGATCACGGTGACCCTGACCTCGTCCCGCATCGACTGGTCGACGACGGAGCCGAAGATGATGTTCGCGTTGTCGTCGGCCTCCGCCTGCACGAGCTGGGCCGCCTCGTTGACCTCGAACAGCCCGAGGTCCTCGGGCCCGGTGATGTTGAGCAGCATCCCGGTCGCGCCTTTGATCGACTCCTCGATCAGCGGCGAGGTGATCGCCGCCTTGGCGGCGTCGAGGGCACGGGCCTCGCCCGACGCCGAGCCGACCCCCATCAGGGCGGAGCCGGCGTCGCGCATGATCGTCCGCACGTCCGCGAAGTCGAGGTTGATCAGGCCGGGGATCGTGATCAGGTCGGTAATCCCCTGGACACCCTGGCGCAGGATGTCGTCCGCCTGCCGGAAGGCCTCGAGGACGCTGGTGCGGCGCTCGACGGCCTGCAGCAGCTTCTCGTTGGGGACGATGATCAGGGTGTCGACGTTGTTGCGAAGTTTCTCGATCCCCTCGAGCGCCTGCTGCATGCGGCGTTTGCCCTCGAACTCGAACGGCTTGGTGACGGCGCCGACCGTCAGCGCGCCGATCTCCTCCTTGGCGATCTCAGCGATGATCGGAGCCGAGCCGGTGCCGGTGCCGCCACCCTCGCCGGCGGTGACGAAGACCATGTCGGCGCCCTTCAGCGCCTCCTTGATCTCATCGCGGCTCTCGGCCGCCGCGCCCGCGCCGACCTCGGGGTTGCCGCCCGCACCGAGGCCGCGGGTCAGCTCCTGGCCGATCGAGAGCTTGATGTCGGCGTCGCAGGCCTGCAGCGCCTGTGCGTCGGTGTTGACCGCCACGAACTCCACGCCGCGGATGCCGGCGTCGACCATGCGGCTGACGGCATTGGTGCCCCCGCCGCCCGCTCCGACGACCTTGATCACCGCGAGGTAAGTCGATTCCATTCTCCCGATCTTCTCCAGCTCGCCCTCCGCACGCCTATCGGCGGGGCTGGCGTTTGAGTTGAGCCTTCGTTCCGTCCGACGCTGCAGCGATGCTTAAGGGTTCAAGCTTCCACAACAACTGCGGAAATTGCGCTCAACGTAGGGCATTGCAGGCATTCTGTCAAACGCCCAGGGGGCGATCTGGAGCGACGAATTCTCAACCGCAGCTTGAGGGTTTTCGCAATCTAAGCTTCTGGTCGAGGGTTCAGGGAAACGCCGGAAGCGTATGCCCAGAGCCAGCCACGGACGGGCGTCGCGGCGCGTGCAGGTCTACATAATCGAGCGCGGTGATCGACGGGTCGGCGAGGACCGCGGCGGCGGCCTTCCACTTTTCCGCCGCCCGGGACGCATCGCCGAAGCGCAGTTCGACCCCCGAGCGGAGGATGACGTCCACCCCGCTCTCGCCGAAATAGCTGCTTTCGACGTGCGGTCGGAGCGCAGGCGGTGCGGCGCCGAGGACCCTCGCCTGCTGGAGCATCGTCCCGCCGAGCCGCCCGCTCTTGGGTGCCGGCGCCGCCGGCAGACTTGGCAGCGTTCCCTGCTTCGGTTCCGGCAGCCGTTCGAGCAGCCGCCCGTTCGCGGCAACCGGCACAGCACCCTGGCCCGAGCCCAGCGTCGCGACCGCTTCCGGAACCACGACCCGCGGCTCCACCGACCCTCCTCGGAGGACGAGAAGGTAGGCGGCGCCGAGCGCAACCAGCAGGGCGGCCCCGGCGATCAGCAACGGCCGGCGCCGTGCGGCGCGGCGCACCCCCGCAGCCCAGCTGGTCGAAACGCCAATCGTCTGCTGCGCTCCGCTCACAGGTCCCACCCCTCCGGCCAGCGCACGGCGCCGAGCAGCTGCACCTCGGGCTCCAGAACGACCCCCCACCGCTCGTGCACGCGGCGCCGTCCCTCTGCCATCAGGTTGAGCACGTCCGCGGTCGTCGCCTCGCCGGTGTTCTCGACGAAGTTCGCGTGCTTCTCGGCGAAGCGCGCGCCGCCCACCTGCAGCCCCCGGCATCCCGCCCCCTCCAGCAGCTGTCCCGCAGTACGTCCCCCGGCCCGCTCGTCGTCGGGGTTCATGAAGGTCGAGCCGAAGGTCTTGATCCCGGAGGGCTGGGCCTCGTGACGCCGCGACCGCATCGTCGCCATCGTCGCCCGGATCTCCTCCGGCTCGCCGGGGCGCAGCAGAAACGATGCCCGAGCGACCACCTCACCCCCCGACAGGTTCGAGCTGCGATAGGAGAAGCCGAGCTCCGACGGCTCGCGCCGCTCGATTCCCGACGCGTCGGCCACGTCCACCCACTCGAGCACCTCGGCGAGCTCGCCCCCGTAGGCGTTGGCGTTCATCCGCACGGCGCCGCCCACGGTCCCGGGGATGTTCACCCCGAACTCGAGACCCGATAGCCCCCAGCCGGCGGCCTTCGCCGCCGCCGAGGGCAGCCGCGCACCCCCGCCGCAGCGCAACCGCCTTCCGTCGTGCTCGATCCCGGCCAGCTTCCCATCGAGCTTCAGCACCAGGCCCGCGAAGCCATCGTCGGCGACGAGCAGATTGGAGCCGGAGCCGACGATCCCGACCGCGACCCCCTCGCTCGACGCCCAGCCGAGCGCCTCGCGGAGCGCCTCGGTGTCGGCCGGCCGGGCGTACCAGTCCGCCGAACCACCGGTGCGAACCGTGGTCAGCCGCGACAACGGATAGTTCCGCTCGATTCCGTCCGGCGCCCTCATCCCTCGTCTCCTTCGGCGACCAACGCCTCGGCGACCTTGAAGACGTCACCGGCGCCGATCGTGACCAGGGTCTCGCCCTCGCCGAGCCGCGCCGCCAGGGCCGCCCGCGCCTGCTCGAGCGTCGGGGTCCAGAGAACCCGGCGGCCGCCCATCCGGTCGGCGGCAGCCCGGGCCACCCGCAGCCCGTCGACGCCGGCGAGCTGACCCACCGGTTCCTCGCGAGCCGCGTAGACGTCGAGCACCGCGACTTCGTCGGCGAGGGCGAGGGCGGCGCCGAATTGTGCCGCGAGCGCCTTGGTGCGGGAGTAGAGGTGTGGCTGGAAGGCGACGATCAGCCGTCCGGAATCGGCCTCCCGCAGCGCCGTGAGGGCGGCCCTCACCTCCGTCGGGTGATGCGCGTAGTCGTCGTAGACCCGGGCGCTGCCCCTCGTCCCCTTCAGCTCGAGCCGGCGCCGCACGCCTGGAAAGCCGGCCAGCGCCGCCGCGGCGGCGTCGAGGTCGAAGCCGGCGGCCGCAACCGCCGCCAGCGCCGCCCGCGCGTTCAGCACGTTGTGACGGCCGGGCACGGAGAGCCGGAGCTCGGCCGGTCCGGGGGAATCCGGGCCGAACTCCGCGAGCTTCCCCGCCCGCGCGGCGAAGTCGTCGAATGCCGTTTGCAACTCGGCCAGGGATCCCCAGCGGGAGTGATGGTCCATCTCGACGTTTGTCAGCAACGCCACCTCCGGCTCCAGCCTGAGGAAGCTGCCGTCGCTCTCATCGGCCTCTGCCACGACCCACTCCCCGCTCCCCCAGGCCGCGTTGGCGTCGCCGCCCTCGGGTCCGAGTCCCGGCACCTCGCCGCCGATGAAGAAGCTCGGCCCGGCGCCGATCTCCCGAAGCGCCCAGGCGACCATCGCGGTCGTGGTGGTCTTGCCGTGAGTGCCGGCGACGGCGATCAGGCGCTTCTCCTCGCAGAGCTCGGCGAGCAGCGTCCCGCGGTGCACCACCGCGGCCGACGCCTCCCGCGCCGCGACCAGCTCCGGGTTGTCCTCGGGGATCGCGGTCGAGACCACCACCTCGGCGCCCGCCGGCAGGTTTGCCCGATCGTGCCCGACCGCGACCTCGATTCCGGCCTCGCGCAGCCGCTCCATGTAGGAGGAGTCGGAGCGGTCGCTGCCGCTCACCGTCGACCCGAGCTGCCGGCAGACGAGCGCCAGGCCGCTCATGCCGGCGCCGCCGATGCCGACGAAGTGAAGCGTCCTTTTCGGCCAGTCGGGACTCATGCGGCAGCGAGGATCTCGTCGGCGATCCGCCGCGCAGCGTCCGGCATCGCGAGGCCCTCCGAGGCGGCGGCCATCGCCGCCAGGCGCGCATCGTCGGAGAAGAGCCGCTCGACCTCGCCGGCGAGGCGGCCCGGCTCGAGCTCGGCGTCGGGGACGACGAGTGCCGCGCCGGCCCGCTCCATCCAGGCCGCGTTGGCCCCCTGGTGGTCGCCGGTCGCGTGGGGATAGGGAACGAGGATCGCCGGCCGGCCGGTCGCCGTCAGCTCGAAGATCGAGCCCCCGGAGCGGCCCAGCACCAGGTCGCATGCGGCGAGGCACTCGCCCATGTCCGGCTCGTAGTCGAGCAGCGCGTAGCGCTGGTTGTGGGGCGCGGCGGCGAGGCGCTCCTCCAGCTCCCCGAAGTCCCGGCGCCCCGCGACGTGGACGACGTGGAAGCCGCGCCCCGGCCGCTCCGCGAATGCCTCGACGGCGCAGCGATTGACCGAGCGCGCGCCCTGGCTCCCGCCCATCACGAGCAGGCAGCGCTCCTTCGGCCCGATCCCGAAGCGATCCCGCGCCGCGGCGCGGTCCGCCCCGAGGATTTCGGCGGACACCGGGCGGCCGGTCACCCTGTAACGGTCGCCGCCGCGCCCGTCGATCGGAAAGGCCAGGCAGACCCGCCGAGCGCGGCCGGCGAGCAGTCGGTTGGCGAGGCCGAGATGGCTGTCGGCCTCGGTCAGGACCAAGGGCGTGCGGCTGAGAACCGCCGCCAGGCCGGCCGGTCCGGCGACGAAGCCGCCGCCACCCATCACCACGTCCGCCCCGCGCCGCCGGATCGCCCGGCGGGCGGCGCCGACGGCCGCGAGCGCCTCGGCGCCGGCGGCAAGCGCCCGCAGCGGGTTGCCCCGGTCGATCCCTCGGGCCTTGAGGAAATCGATCTCGTAGCCGGCCCGCGGCACCAGGTCCGCCTCGATCCGCTCTCTGGTGCCGAGAAAGGAAACCTCGGCCCCGCTAGCCCGAAGCTCTGCGGCGACCGCCATGGCCGGCACGACGTGCCCGGCCGTTCCCCCGGCTGCCACCACGACTCTTGCGATTGGCACTGGTGCGTGCACTCGATCGGCTCCTTCTGCGTGCGGGCGAGCGGCCGCCCTCGACGACGCGCAGTTTGCCAGCGCGGGCGGTCCCTCCACGGGCGACGTTGAGGATCAGGCCAACGGCGAACAGCGTCGCTATCAGGCTGCTGTTGCCGTAGGAGACAAAGGGCAGCGGCACCCCCGTCAACGGTGCCAGGCCCATCACCGCGAATAGGTTGATCGTCGCCTGCACCAGGACCAGCGAGGTGAGGCCGGCGACGAGGATCTTGCCGTAGGCGTCGCGGGCTCCCTGGGCGATCCTCAGCCCGGCGTAGCCGAAGATGGAGAAGAGCCCGACGACGCCGAGGATGCCGACCAGCCCAAGCTCCTCTCCGATCACGGCGGAGATCATGTCGGTGTGCGCCTCCGGCAGGTAGAAGGCCTTCTGGACGCCGTTGCCGATCCCGACGCCGAAGATTCCGCCCGAGCCGAGGGCGATCTTCGCCTGCGCCGCCTGGAAGCCCGCGCCGGCGGCGTCCGCCCCGGGGTTGAGGAACGCGGTCAGCCTGGCCATCCGGTAGGGCTCGATCACCGTCATCAGCAGGCCGAAGCAGACGAGGACGAGGGCGATCAGCGCAAGATCGCGCAGCCTCGCGCCGGCCGCGACGAGGGTCGCCGCGACGGCGAAGGCGATGACCAGCGTCGTGCCCAGGTCCGGCTCTGCGACGATCAGCAGGGCGGCCGCCCCGGAGACGAGAAGGAACGGCATCAGCCCCTCGAGCGAGCGAACGCGCTTCGGCTTTCCGGCGAGCAGGTCCGCGCCATATAGGACCAGCGCCACCTTGGCCAGCTCCGAGGGCTGGATCTGAAGGAAGCCCGAGCCGAGCCAACGGCTCGAGCCGTTGACGCTGGTGCCCCCGGCCAGCACCGCGAGCAGCAGGAACAGCGAGACGCAGAGGAACGCCGGCGTGAGGCGCCGGACCGCCTGCAGGCCCCCCCGTGCGGTGAGGTGCATGACTACGAGTCCGAGCGCGCCGAAGAGCAGGGTCCGCTTCAGATAGAAGGCGCTGTCGGAGAGGCCGCCATTGCTCAGAACGCGCGTCGTCGAGCTGGCCGAGAAGACCATCACCGCTCCGAAGGCGAGCAGGCAGAGGGTTGCCGTCAGCAGCATGTTGTACTCGGCGGGGAAATTGGCCGAGCGGCGCTTCGCCCGCTTCATCTCAGCGCCTCGACGATCTCCCGGAAGCGATCGCCCCGGCGTTCGAAGTTCTCGAAGGCATCGAAGCTCGCGCAGGCGGGAGAGAGCAGGACGGTCTCGCCGGCCGCCGCCGCGCCAGCGGCCCGCCGGACCGCGTCCTCGAGCCCCTCGCATCGGTGCAGCGCAATCCCCGAGTCGAGGACCGGCGTCAGCTCCAGCGCCAGCCGGTCGGCGGCGGCGCCGATCAGGTAGCAGGCGACGCAGGTCTCGCGCACCGGGTCGGCCAGCGGCGCGAACGGCTCGTCCTTCTCGCTGCCGCCGAGGATCGCATGGACGCCGCCGTCGAAGGAGCGAAGCCCCACGGTCGCCGAGGCGACGTTGGTCGCCTTGGAGTCGTTGACGAAGCTGACGCCGCCGATCTCGGCGACCTGCTCCAGCCGGTGGGGGACGCCGGCAAAGCCACGGAGGCCGGCGCGAACCGCGTCACGGTCGAGGCCCATCGCCAGCGCCGCGGCGGCCGCGGCCATCGCGTTGGTGACGTTGTGCTCGCCGAGCAGGCCGAGCTCGGAGACGGCCAGCAGCGGCTCGCCGCCGTGGAAGATCGTGCCCTCGGCGACAGACACCTCGCAGTCGGGCCCGGCGCCGCGGCAGAAGGGGACGAGCCGGGCGCAGCCGCCGAGGTCGGTACCGGCGAGCGACGGGTCGTCGGAGTTGAATACGGCGATGTCGTCGTTGCCCTGGTTGCCGAACACGCGCAGCTTCGCCGCCAGGTAGTCCTCGAGCCCCGCGTAGCGGTCGAGATGGTCGGGCGCCAGGTTGAGGAAAACGGCACACTCAGGCGCGAAGGCGACCGAATCCTCGAGCTGGAAGCTCGAGACCTCGCAGACGATCGTCGCCCGAGGGTCGACGCGACCGGTCAGGGAGGAGAGCGGCGTGCCGACGTTGCCCGCGACCTCCACCGGCTCGCCCGCGGTGCGGTAGATGTGGCCGATCAGCTCCACCGTGGTGGTCTTGCCGTTGGTTCCGGTGACGGCGATGAACCGGTTCGGAATCGTTCGCCACGCCAGCTCGACCTCGCCGATCACCTCGATGCCCCGCTCGAGCGCCGCGGCGATCACCGGCGCCTCCCGGGGCACGCCCGGGCTCTTGACGACCGTTCGCGTGCCCTCGAGAAGAGCGATTCCGTCCGCATCCAGGACGACTTCGACGTTCTCCCCCGCCAGCCCTGCCGTGCCGCCCGGATGGGTCATATCGACCGCGCGGACCGACTCTCCGCGCGAGGCCAGCATCCGCACGGCGGCCTGCCCCGATCGCGCCAGCCCGACGACCAGATAGGGCCCCCCGGGCAGCTTGGGCCGCGGTTTCCGTGGAGGCGGGGCGCTCATACAGGTAATAGCTTCGCGCTGGAGCGAGCCGACCCTGTGATAGGCGGGGTGCAGGAGCTAACGCCGGGGCCCGTTCGCTCCGATACCGGCATATGGCCTCGATGACCCAACCCGACCCCGAGGGCGGCTTCACCATGATCGAGCTGCTCGTCGTGATGCTCATCATCGGCATCCTCGGCGCGATCGCCCTTCCCGCCTTCTTCGCACAGAAGAACAAGGCGGAGGACGCCAAGGCGAAGGGAATGGCCCACACCGCCGAGCTGGCGATGGAGATCTGCGGGAATCAGAACGACGGCAGCTACGACGCTGCGAACTGCACCCTCGGGGCGCTGCACGAAATCGAGCCCGGCATTCCGGGCGGGGAAGAAAGCCCGGTCGCGGTCTCCCCCGAAGGCGACCATTACTCGATCGATGTCACCGCCGTCGAGACCGGCAACGTCTACTCGGTGGAACGCGCCGC
The DNA here is from genome assembly GCA_036406595.1 of Solirubrobacterales bacterium. GTDB lineage: Bacteria > Actinomycetota > Thermoleophilia > Solirubrobacterales > 70-9 > VRUE01. The sequence continues at coordinate 40,937 of DASXAR010000014.1, forward strand.
CAACGGCAATTTCACCTTCACCTGCACCGTCGCCGGCTCCAACCCCGGCGGCTGCATTCTGACCGGGGAAAAATCGGGCACCTGGGGAGGTTGAGCCTGGTCGATGGAGCCCCTCGGCGCCGATGCTCGGCGCCGACGGGCGGAAAACCCACCCAAACGGTGTGAAATCGGCCCATCCACCCCTTCAGGGCTGCAGGACGAAGCCTGGCCCGCCCTACCAGCAGGTCACCGGCGAGGATGACCTGGCCACCTGGGACGGGCACCGGGAGCCGGATCCTCCATGTTCCAGGCCGGCCACCCATTTCACGGGCCGCGATTCTCCACCGCCACCGACTGCGGGTTTTTCACGAATTTCTTGCGATTGTGAGATCACCTGCAAGCGGGTTCGCCGAATTCCGCAGCGCCATCGACCCGATAGCAGAAATGGGCGCCGACGGGACCTTCCCCGCGCATGGCTCTCCTCCCGTCAGCGGCCTATCGACTGCTGGTACAGCGTGAACCCAATCCCCGAGCAGACGGCGGCGATGATCCAGAACCGGAGCATGATCTTCGTCTCCGACCAGGCCATCATCTCGAAGTGATGATGCAGGGGGGCCATCAGCAGCACGCGACGGCGGAATGTCTTGAAGGCGAAGACCTGGGCCGCGACGGAGAGCGCCTCGATCACGAAGATGCCGCCGATGATGATCAGCAGGACCTCGGTCTGGGTCATCACGGCGAGGGCGCCGATCGCGCCGCCCAGCCCGAGCGAGCCGGTGTCGCCCATGAAGATCGAGGCCGGGAAGGCGTTGAACCAGAGGAAGCCGATGCAGGCGCCGACCAGGCACGCGGATAGCAGCGCCAGGTTCTGCTGCTCGTTGGTGACGAAGGCGATCGCCGTGTAGGCGAGGAGGACGATCGCGCAGGATCCGGCGGCGAGCCCGTCGAGGCCGTCGGTGAGGTTGACGCCGTTCGAGGTGCCGGCGATGACGAGGAAGACGAGGACGAAGTAGAGGACCGGGCCAAGATCGATGCTGGCATCGCCGATGCGGAAGAAGAGGATCGGCTCGAGCCCGACCTCATGGCGCGCCACCCACCAGAGGCCGAGCGCGAGGAAGAGCTGGAAGACCAGCTTCCAGCGGGCGGAGAGGCCGAGGGAACGGCGTTTGACGATCTTGATGAAGTCGTCGGCGAAGCCAAGCGCGGCGCAGCCGAGCGCCACCACGAAGACCGCCATGCTCTGCGCGTCGCGGTCGGAGAGGACGAGGTAGGGAACGCAGATCGAGGCGAAGACGATCAGCCCGCCCATCGTCGGCGTCCCCGCCTTCGCGTGGTGCTCCTGCGGCCCGTCCTCGCGGATGTGCTGCCCGAACTCTTTCACCCGCAGGTACTCGATGAACTTCGGGCCGAGAAAGATGCAGATCAGCATCGCCGCCATGCCGGCGATCAGGACCTCACCCATGTCAGGCGCCGCCTCCTCTGCTCGCCGGGGGCGAAGAGGAATCAGACAACATCGCCTGGAGAGCCTCGGCGACCGCCTCGAGGCCGGCCGAGCGCGAGCCCTTGACGAGCACCGCATCTCCCGTCTCGAGCTGCGCCGCGAGGAGCTCTGCGGCCTCCTCCGGGTCACCGACGAGCTGGTCGGGACCGTAGTCGCGGGCGGCGCCGCCCACGCCGACCAGGAGGTCGACGCCGACCTCGCGCGCATGGTCGCCGACCTGCTGGTGATAGGCGGGCGCGCCGGGGCCGAGCTCGGCCATCTCGCCGAGGACCGCGACCCGCCGGCCCCCGTCGATCGTGACCAGATGATCGAGCGCGGCACGCATCGAGACCGGGTTGGCGTTGTAGCAGTCGTTCACCAGGACGATTCCCCCGCCGAGCTCCAGCCGCTCGCCACGGAACCGGGAGAAGCCTATGTTCGCAGCGCGGTCGGCCATCTCGCCGAGCGGCGCCCCGAGCGCGATGCCCGCTGCGATCGCCGCCAGCGCGTTGGTGAGGTTGTGAGCCTCGGTGAACGGGAAGTGGAAGAGCTGGCGCCCGGCGGGGGTGGAGACCAGCGCCTCGGTGACGCCATCGGCGATGCGGCTCTCGACCGCCTCGACGTCGCCACCGGGGCCGAAGCGAATGAGGCGGGGCGCGTCGGCCAGGTGGGGCTCGAGCTCTCCCGCCTCGACGGGCACCACCGCCGAGCCGGACTCGGGCAGGCCGGTGAGGATCTCCGCCTTCGCCGCGGCGATCGCCTCGACCGAGCCGAGCAGCTCGACGTGGACGGGTCCGACGTTGGTGACGATCGCGACGTCGGGGGCGGCGATCGCGGTCAGCTCGGCGATCTGCCCGACGCCTCGCATCGCCATCTCCAGCACCAGGACGTCGGTCTCCGGGGGCGCCTCGAGCACGGTCAGAGGCAGGCCGATCTCGGTGTTGAGGTTCTCGCGGTTGGCGTGGACCGCGCCGGGGAGCAGGGCCTTGGCGATGTCCTTGACCGAGGTCTTGCCGACCGAGCCGGTCACACCGACGACCCTGGTCCCAAGGGTGCGCCGCCACTGTCGCGCCAGTCGCTGCAGGGCGGCGAGGGGGTCGGCCGTCGCAAAGGCCCAGGCGCCACCGAGGCCTTCGGCGCGCGCGGGATCGACGACGACCCCCCAGGCCCCAGCCTCGATCGCCGCGGCGGCAAACTCGCCGCCGTCGACACGCTCGCCCCGCAACCCGAAGAAGAGGTCGCCGGAACCCGCTTCATCGGATGAGATGACCGCTCGCTCCGGCGAGCCGGCGCTCCCCTCCGCGACCACCTCGGCTCCCATCGCAGCCGCAATCTCCTCAGCGGTGAGATTCATCTGGCGTCCGCGGCGGGCGGGTGGGAGGCCAGAACGCGGCGTATCTCCTCACGGGCGACCTCGCGGTCGTCGAAGGGGATCCTGCGCCCATCCTCGAATTCCTGGCCCTGCTCGTGCCCCTTGCCGGCGATCACGACCGTGTCGCCGGCGCGAGCGCGTTCGGCCGCGAGCGCGATCGCGGCGCGCCGGTCCGGCTCAATCTCGACCTCGCCGCCACCGCCCGTTCCCGCGGCGACTTCGGCGACGATCGCCTCCGGCCGCTCCGAGCGTGGGTTGTCCGAGGTGACGATCACGAGGTCGGACAGCTCGGCACCGGCCCTGCCCATCTGCGGCCGCTTGCCGCGGTCGCGGTCGCCGCCGGCGCCGAAGACGCTGATCACGCGGCCGGGGGTGAGGCGCCTCGCCGCGCGCAGCACGTTCAGCAGGGAGTCGGGTGTGTGCGCGTAGTCGACCAGCACCGTGTAGGGCTGGCCCTCGTCGATCGGCTCGAAGCGACCGGGTGGCGCGGCGGCGCCGGCGAGTCCCGCGGCGGCGGTGCCCGGGTCAACGCCGAGCGTCGCCGCGGCCGCGAAGGCGCCGAGGGCGTTGGCGACGTTGAAGTCGCCGGGCAGCACCGTCCTCACCCGGGTCCCTTCGCCGACCGTGAACTCCGCGCCGCCGGCATCGAAGCTGACCTCGCGGGCGGCGAAGTCCGCCTCCCCCCCCTCCGCAGAGAAGGTCACGCAATCGAATTCGCCGGCGAGGCGGCGCCCGTAGGGATCGTCGATGTTGACGATCGCCGTGCCCGGTCCCATCTCGAACAGCAGGCGCTTCGACTCGAAGTAGTCCTCCATGTCGCGGTGAAAGTCGAGGTGGTCCTGCGTGAGGTTGGTGAAGAGAGCGACCTCGAAGTGGATCGCGTCGGAGCGGTGCAGCGCCAGCGCGTGCGAGGAGACCTCCATCGCGCATGCCCTGTCGCCGGCGTCGAGCATGCGGCGGAAGGTTGCCTGCAGCTCGATCGCCTCCGGGGTGGTGCGCTCGACCGCCTCCTCCTCCCCGCCGACCACCCGCTTCACGGTCCCGAGCAGGCCGCAGCTCGTGCCCGCCCTCTCGAGGATCTCTCGGACCAGGTAGGCGGTCGTCGTCTTGCCGTTCGTCCCGGTGATGCCGACGACTCGCAGCTCGGCGGTCGGGTCGTCCCAGAAGCGCGCGGCGAGGGGTGCCATCGCCGCGCGGGCGTCGGGGACGATGATCTGGGGCACGCCGACCTCGAGCTCACGCTCGACGACCAGGGCAACGGCGCCGGCCTCCACCGCAACCTGCGCGAAGTCGTGCCCGTCCGCGGACTCCCCCGGCACGCAGAAGAAGAGCGTTCCGGGCACGACCCGCCGGTTGTCGTAGGCGAGGGCGCGGACCTCCACGTCCGAATCGCCGGCCGGCCGGGCGGAATCGAAGCCTGTGATCAGCTCTCCGAGTCGCAACGCGCGCCCGATTCTAGGCGGGTGCCGTCGACCCTATTCGGGCGGAACGCCCAGGTAGGGCAGGGCGAAGGCGGCGATCCTGCCGAAGGCCGGCGCTGCCACCGAGCCGCCGTAGATTTCGCCCTGCGGCTGATCGACGATCACCGCGACCAGCAGCTGCGGATTCTGCGCCGGGGCGAAGCCGATGAACGAGGCGACGAATTTCGTCTTCGAATAGCCGCCGTTTTCGGCGACCTCGGCGGTGCCCGTCTTGCCGGCGAGCGTGTAGCCGGGCACGCTCACCTCGGAGGCCGTCCCGCCAGGTGCCAGCACCCCTTCGAGCATGGTGCGGATCTCCGAGGCGACCCAGGGCTTGACGACGCGGTGCCCCTTGGGCTCCGGCACCGCTTCTCCATCGATCTTCTTGATCAGCTGGGGTCTCTTGAGGACGCCGCCATTGGCGATCGCGTCGTAGCCGGCGATCATCTGGATCGGCGTCACCGCCAGCCCCTGCCCGATCGGCAGGTTCCCCATCGTCGAGCCGGAGTATTCGTCGAGCGCCGGCACGATGCCCTGCTCCTCGGCGGGGAACTGGATCCCGGTCGGGCTTCCGAAGCCGAAGCGACCGATCCAGCGGCTGAACTTCTCGCTGCCGAGTTGCAACCCGATCGTCGCCGCTCCCACATTCGAGGAGTGGGAGAGGATTTCGGCGACCGTGAGGGTCACCGTCGGGCGGGGCTCCGCGTCTTCGATCGTCCGATCGGCGACCTGAAGCTGCGGCGGCAGCGTGAAGGCGGTTTCCGGCGTCACGATCTTTTCCTCCAACGCGGCCGAGACCGTGAATGCCTTGAAGGTCGAGCCCGGCTCGTAGGTGAACCCCGTCGCCCTGTTCAGCAGGTCTTCGGGATCGGCAGCTTCGATGTCGGTCGGGTCGACCGGCGGCCAGTTGGCCATCGCCAGCACCTGTGAGGTGCGGGGATCCATGACGATCGCGGTTGCCCCCTTCGGCGCGTAGGTTTCGCCGACTTCGGAGAGCACCTCCTCGGTCTTCTTCTCGATCGCGGGGTCAAGGGTCAGCTCTATGTCCTCGCCGTCGCTCGCCGCCTGCATGGTGTCGAGCCTGATCGGCTCACCGAGCGCGTCCTTGACGACCCGGCGTTCGCCGTCGGTCCCGTGGAGGATCGATTCCTCGCCGGACTCGAGCCCGCTCAGCCCCTGGTTTTCGGAGCCCACGGCGCCGACGACCTGGGCTGCGATGTCACCCTGCGGGTAGGTGCGGCGGCTGTCGGGCAGCTCGCCGATCCCCGGCAGCTCGAGCCTGGCAACCCGCGCGGCGGTCGGCACGTCGACCTTGTGAGCGACGTAGGAGAACCCTGAGTCGGCGGTGAGGCTGGGCAGCACTTCGTCGGGTTCGAGCCCCAGGATCGAGGCCAGTTTGGTCGCCGTCCGCGGTGGGTCCTTCACCTGGTAGGGCGTCGCGTAGATCGTCGTCGCGTCTTCGGAGACGGCGAGTGGGTTGCCGTAGCGGTCGAGGATGCTGCCGCGAAGGCCCGGCACGGTGACCACGTCGGTCTGCTGATACGCGGCTTCGGAGGCGAGCTGCGCGCCCTGCACTCCCTGCAGCCAGACGGCCCTCGCAGCGACGACCGCGAAGCAGAGAAGGAAGCCGGCGAAGAGGAGGCCGATCCTTCGCTCGATCGTCTTTTTCATGGGCCGGTGGAGGTCTCGGCGGCGGCCAGCCGTTCGGCGGCGGTGGTGATGTCGTTCGGCCTCGACTTGACGTAGGTCACCTCGTCGATCGAGGCGGCGCTGAGGCCGAGCGATGCGGCGTCGTGGCGAATCCTGCCGGCGCCGGACCTCTGTGCGTCACGGCTTCGCAGGATCGAGTTCTCCTGGTCGAGCGCCTGGATGTTCTGATCGACCCTGCCGGCGGTCGCCGCGAGGCTGAGGGTGATCACGTTGAGGGCGACGATTCCGACGAGCAGGACGCCCAGCACCGCGATCCAGGCGCGGCCACGGGTCATCCGCACCACCAGGCTCGAGTCGGGGAGCCTGCCGACCGCCGTCGCCGTGCCGACGGCGAGCGGGATCAGCTGGCCGCCGGGGCGGCGGGCCGGCGCGCGACGGGGCGCCGGCTTGCGGAGTGGCGCGCGCCTGGTCGCGGCGGACCTGCGAGCGGTGGCGGTCGCGGCGGCGGCCATCAGTCTCCGCCCCCCGGCGAGGCGACCTCGGCGATCTTCAGCGCGGCGCGCAGATGCGCCGACTTGGAGCGCGGATTGGCCGCGACCTCCTCGGCACCGGGAGCGACGCCGCGGCGGGTCAGGAGCTCGGCTTCGGGCTCGCGGCCGCAGACGCAAACCGGCAGCTCAGGCGGGCAGATGCAGCCGCGCGCCCGCTCCGCGAGGAAGCGCTTCACCCTGCGGTCCTCGAGCGAGTGGAAGGAGATGCCCGCGAGGCGTCCGCCGACCGCGAGCATCGACCAGGCGCTGGGCAGGGCGTCGTCGAGCGCCTCCAGCTCGCCATTGACGACGATCCGAATCGCCTGGAAGGTGCGCTTGGCGGGATGCCCGGCGCCGAAGCGCGCCGAGGCCGGCATGCCGGCCTTCACCGCCGCGACCAGCTCGGAGGTGCTGCCGATCGGGCGGCGCCGCACGATCTCCCGCGCGATTCCGCCGGCGTGGCGCTCCTCGCCATAGCGGCGCAGTGCCTGCGCGATTCGCGACTCGGGCCACTCGTTGACGAGGTCGGCGGCGCTGAACTGCTGGCGGGTGTCCATCCGCATGTCGAGGGGCGCGTCGTAGGAATAGGAGAACCCCCGCTCGCGGGCGTCGACCTGCATCGAGGACATTCCCAGGTCCATGTAGACCATCTCTGGGCGGATGCCTTCGCCGCGCAGCGTCCTAAGCCCTGCCGAGAAGTCATCGCCGAGGAACCGGGACCGACAGGGAGCCGAGGCGGCGAAGCGCTCGAACCTGGCCTCGGCGGCCGGGTCGCGGTCGATGCATACAAGCGTTCCCTCCGGGCCGATCCGCTCGGCGACCAGGCGGGCGTGACCGCCGCCGCCGAAGGTGCAGTCGACCGCGGTCTGACCCGGCGCCGGCGCAAGCAGATCGATCAGCTCGGCTGCGAGGACTGGATCGTGCTCGGTGGGCATCAGCACAAGGTTCACAGAGGCCGGTCGCGCGCCGGCATCGCTGCGCTCGGTGGGCAGTGCATGGTGCGCCTGGGCTCGCATCTCACTCGCCTCCCCCCGAGGCGAGGCCCTCGGCGATCTCGGGCGCCGAGGCATCGAGCTCGGCCTCCTGCTTGGCCCAGGCGGCGGCGTCCCATATCTCCAGGTACTCGCCGGCGCCGATCACGACGCACGAGCCCGAGAGCCCGGCGTGCTCGACAAGCGGCTTGGGCAGCCGGATGCGACCGGCCGAGTCGAGCTTCTCGTCGTAGGAGCCGCCGTGAAAGCGTCGCCGCAGGCTGCGCGCGTCGCGGCCGAAGGGGCTGTGGGGGGCGAGGAAACGGTCCGAGAGCTGCTCGAACTCGTCGGTCGTGTGCACCCAGACGCAGGGATCGAAGCCCTTCGAGAGAACGACCCCGTCTGAGAGCGCCGCGCGGAACCGGGAAGGAACGGTGAGGCGGTCCTTGGAGTCGAGGCTGTGCTCGTAGAGACCCCGAAAAGCCATTCCCGTGGGTTCCTTTCTGCGGCCGGAGGAAGGAGTTGGGACCGAGGTGATGAGGTGGGAGGAGCCTCACCACCCCGGTCCTTGGGCTTCAACTCGAGCGCCACAGTACCCCACTTCCCCCCACTTTGCAACACAACTTCCGTCGAATGCCCCAATCGCAATCGCCGTTGCAGCGCGTAGGTTTCCTCCCGTGAGCCCGCCCGACGACGCCAACGACCTGCGCGGGTATTACTTCGGCCTGCTGATCCGGAGGCCGCCGACCCAGGTGCTGGTCGGGTTGACGGCCGTCGCCGCGGGGCTCGCAGGCACCCTGATCGCGGGGCCTGGTGTGGGGGCCGCCGCCTTCCTCGCCGGTCTGCTGGTGGCGCTGCTGGTCGTCCTCGGGATCGCGGGCTCGCGCGCTGAAGACGCCTTCTTCGACTTCTACGCCGCCAAGCGCGGCATGACCGCGCTCGGTCGCAGCCGCCTGCCAAAGGCGACGCCGCTGCTGCGCAGGGGCGACGAGCGTTATGCCGAGCACCTCGTCGAAGGCCCGCTGGGCGACGGCGTCGAGGGGTTGGTCGCCCTCTACACCTACGAGGAGGAGAGCAGCGACGGCCGCGGCAACCGGCAGACCAGCTACCACCGCTACACGGTCGGCCTCACCGAGGTCCCCGAGTGCGCGGAGCGGCTGCCCGAGCTCTATTGCCAGCACCGGTCCGGCCCGCGCGCGCTGGAGGGGCTCGAGGACGCCTTCCGCACCAAGAAAGAGCGGGTGAGCCTGGAGAGCGAGGCGCTCGACGAGCGCTACGAGATATTCACGATCAGGGGCCAGGACGACAACTGGCTGCGCCAGCTCTTCTCCCCCGGCTTCATCGTCTGGCTTACCGAATCCGCCCCGCAGCGCTTCGGCTTCGAGCTCGTCGACGGCAACCTCTGCTGCTACGTAAGCGGCCACGACAAGACGACCGCCGAGCTCGACGCGATGCGCGCCGCCTCGACCGCGGTGGCCACCCGCCTCAGCGAGGAGGCACTCGAGTAGCCCTCAGAAGCCTGCGAGCAGCAGATCGGCGTTGGCGATCAGGGCCGCGCCGATCATCAAGAGCACCGAGGGGACCAGGACGAGGGCGACGACCAGCTGGATCTTCGGGGCCGCCCGCGCCGCCCGCTCCTCGACCGTGCGGCGCTGATCGCGGCGTAAAGAGGTGGCCTGCCGCCTCAGCTGATCGGCGAGCGGCGAGCCGAGCAGGCGGGAACGCTCAATCGCCGCGCAGAGCCTCGCGACCTCCGAGCCCGGCGCCCGTGCCCTGAGCGATCCGAGCGCCTCGGAGAGCGGCATCCCGCAGGCCGTCTCGGCGACCGTCACTGCCAGCTCCTCGGCGAGCGGGCCGCGGCCGCTCCGCGCCAGCTCGGCGAGACCGGCCGCGGGGCTGCGGCCGGAGACAGAGCTCACCGCCAGCAGATCCAGCGCATCGGGCAGCGCGGCGATCAGCCGGCGCCGCCGCAGACGGGCACGATGCTCCAGCAGCGCCTGCGGGGCGAGGAAGCCGGCGATCGGCATGCCGGCGGCGACCAACAGCGCCGTCCTGCCGGGGGCGACCGGCATCGCCAACCAGCCGAGGATGAGCCCGGATGCCGACCCGATCAGCCTCGGCGCGAGGGAAGCGGAGCCGGGACGCCGCTCCGCACCCCATCGCCCCGAGGCGGAAAGGCGCCTCACTCCCCGTGGCAGGTCGAAGGACAGATCTCGAGCGGCGGCAGCGCCGAGCAGGGCCGCGACCGCCACGAGCAGCGCGACCGCGCTCACCGCAGGTCCCCGCCCGTCACTCCACCACCCTCGCGAAGCGGCGGATCGCGATGAAGCCGAGCATCTGCAGCGCGGCCGCGAGGGCGAGCAGGAAGGCTGAGGCCGGGGACGCGAGGAGCTTGGCGAGGAAGCCCGGCTCGATCAGCTCCGCGAATACGGCGCCCCCCGTCGGCATCGCGACGACCAGCAGCCCGGTGAAGCGGGCCTGGGCGGTCGCGGTGCGGGCCTCGTCCGCGACGCGGTCCCGTTCTGCGGCGCCGGCGGCGAAGCGCCGCAGGAGCCCCGCAAGATCGCCTCCGGCCAGGCGCTGGCTGAGAAGCGCCGCGGCGAACGCATCGACCCGGGGCGAGCGCATGCGACGCTGCCAGCGCTCGATCGTCAGCGCCGTCGGCGCGCCCAGGCCGAGCTCGGCGCCGAGTCCGGAGAGCTCAACCGAGGCGGGGCCGTCGAGCGACGACGCGGCCGAGCCGATCGCCGCCCGCAGCGAGCGACCCGCCGCGAGCGAGTCGGCGATCGCGGTCGCCACCTCCGGCAGCGCACGCTCGACGGCGCGGCGGAAGCGACGGCGCCGGGCGGCGATCGCCCACCCGGCCAGGCCAGGGCCCGCGAGGGCAAGGGGCAGGGCCAGCGCGACGCCGACGAGGAACCACCCCGCCGCGACCGCGGCGACCGTGCCGAGAACGGCGAGCCGGCGCCGCTCGAGCGCGGAGGGCGCGTAGCCCTCGCGCCCCGCCCGGCGCAGCGGCTCGAGCGCCGCACTCAGCCATCCGGCGGCCGCGGGACTCGCCAGCACCGCCTCGCGCGCCGCGAGCGCCACAAGCGCCCCGCCGAGCGCCCCGGTCAAGGGCAGGAGCGGGTCGCCGGTCACGCCCCGGGCCTTGTCCTCGCCATGTCGGTGACCCGGCGCCGGCCGTCCGCACGCCGCTCGAGCTGAACGACCAGGTCGATGCCGCGCCGCACCTGCTCGGCGATCACCTCGTGCGGGAGGCCCACTTCCGCCATCAGCGCCAGCGTCTCGATCCGGGAGAGGGCATCGGCTGCGGAGTTCGCATGGACCGTGGACAGCGCGCCGGCGTGGCCGGTGTTGAGCGCAGTCAGCAGATCGAGCGCCTCCGGCCCCCGGACCTCGCCGATCACGATCCGGTCGGGCCTCATCCTGAGTGCATTGCGGAGCAGGTCGCGAACGGTCACCTCGCCGCGTCCCTCGACACCCGCGGGGCGGCTCTCGAGCCGTACGACGTGTGGCTTCTGAAGCCGCAGCTCCGCCGCGTCCTCGATCGTCACCACCCGCTCGTCGGCGGCGATGAAGCCCGAGAGGGCGTTGAGCAGAGTCGTCTTGCCCGAGCCGGTGCCGCCGCTGATCAGGATGCTGCGCCGCTCGCCGACCGCGTCGGCCAGCAGGTCCATTTGTGCTCGGGTCAGCGTCCCGAGCTCGAGCAGCTTCTCGGCGCCCGGCCGGTTCACTCCGAAGCGGCGGATCGAGAGCGCCGGGCCGTCGATCGCCAGCGGCGGTATCACGACGTTGACCCGGGAGCCGTCGGGAAGGCGCGCGTCTACCATCGGGCTGAGCTCGTCGATCCGCCTGCCGAGCGGCGCAAGGATCCGCTCGATCGCGTTGCGGAGCTGGTCCTCATCGCCGAACGAGACAGCGGTCGGCTCGATCCGACCGCGCCGCTCCACGTAGACGGTCCCCGGGCCGTTGACCATCACCTCCTCGACGGCCGGATCCGCGAGCAGGTCCTCGAGCGGGCCCAGGCCGACCGTGTCGCGCATGACGCGGGCGGTGACCGCGTCACGGTCCTCCTCGCCGAGCACGGCGGCGTACTCGGCCACCAGATCGCCGACCTCCGAGCGGGTCAGGGCGCCGGCGTCCATGCCCGCGGCGGCGGCCTCGCGGCGCGACTCGACGAGGCGCCGGCGGAGCTCCCCTGCCACCGCCTCGATCTGCCTCTGGCGGGCGGGCGGCTCGCTCATCGTCCCGGAAGGAGCGTTATGCGGCGGGCTTCGCTCTCGGCGGCGATCAGGCGCAGCGCCTGCCTGCGGGTGAGCCCCAGGGTCGCCGCGGCGGTCGCTTCCGGCCCGCCGGCTTCCGGCCCCGGACGCAGTTCGAGCAGGGGGACCGCGGAGGCCGCGATCCGCGTTCGGCCTGGACCGGAGACAGCAGAGCCGCTGACCACCACCTCGACCCTGGACCCGACCGGAGCGGGCCCGGACCCGAGCAGGGCGCCGGCGCCGCTGATCGTCAGTTCGACCGGTGCCCGTTTCGCTCCGAGCCGCCGGGTCGCCGGCCGCCGGCTCCGGGGCGGCCGCAGCTCGGAGGCGAGCAGGTAGGTGCCCGACGGCAGCGGCACCGCCGGCACCAGGCCGAGCGCCTCCTGCGGGGAGGCCAGGGCATCGGGTGGGGCGAAGCGGTCGGGCACCTGCCGCAGGACGAGCCCGGAGGCGATCGTGCGGGCGCCCAGCTGCTTGGTGGGAAGGTCACGGCGTGTGACGACCACGGGCCGCAGCGTCCCGTAGCCGCGCGCGACGCTCGAGCCATAGCGCTGCGCGAGCGTCGCCGCCAGCGCGGCGGCCGCCAGCGCCGCCAGGGTGAAGGCGAGCGAGCGCCGGCGGCGGCTCACGCCGCCCGCAGGTGCGTCGGTGCCGCCAGCGGCAGCTCGAGGATCGCCTCCACCCCGTCCCGCCTGGCGCGCATCTCGAAGCGACCTTCATGCGCAGCGGCGACCCGCCTCACAACGTTGAGGCCGTGTCCCCGGCGCCGCCTACCGGTCAGGCCGGAGGCCAGCCCCACGACTCGGTTCGAGCGAGCCGGCACGCGCGGGACGCGGCCAGAGTCGATGACGACGATGCGCACGAAGCCCTCGGTCGACTCGCTCGCAACCTGGATCTCGCGGCCCCCATGCTCGATTGCGTTGACGATCAGGTTGTCGATCGCCTGCGCGAGCGCCACCGGCTCGGCCGGGACGCACGCCTCTAATGCCTTTTGCCGCAGGATGAGCGACGCCCCGACGGCGCGGGCCCGCGGCAGCAGCCTGCCCACCGCCGCGACGAGCAGCGGCCGGACATCCACGGTGTCCCGGCGACTCGCCGGACGACCGCCGTTGATCTGGCGATCCAGCCTCTCGAGCGCGGCCGCCGCCAGGTGGACGGATCCGTGACGATCGGCGCCGGAGAGCGCGATGGTCTGAAGGGGACGCCGCAGCTCGTGCAACGACTCGTTGAGCGCACGCCTGCGGCGGCCCGACCGAAGCGTACGCAGGCTCGCGGCGAGGACCACCGAGGCGGCGACCGGCCAGGCGCCGAGCATCTCGAGCAGGGCGCTCATCCGTCGAGAAGCCGGTACCCCACGCCCCAGCAGTTGACGACGAAGCGGCCGCTCTCGGGGTCGAGTTTGCGCCGCAGCCGACTCGCGTGCGAGTCGAGCGTCCTGGTGCGGGCGGGCGTCCGGTAGCCCCAGACCTCGGCCAGGAGCTCTGCCTTCGAGAAGACGCGGTGAGGGTCGGAGGAGAGCACCCGCAACAGCGAGAACTCCTTGTTCGAGAGCTGGACCTCGGTGTCTGCGACCCAGGCCTTTCGCCGCGCCGGGTCGACGACGACTTCTCCGACCCGGCAGGGGCCCTCCCGGGCATCCTCCCGGCGCCTCAGCACCGCGGCGACCCGCGCCCGCAGCTCCGGATAGTGGAAGGGCTTGACGAGGTAGTCGTCGGCCCCGGCGTCGAGCCCCCGCACGCGGTCCGCCTCGGATCCGCGGCCGGTCAGGACGATGATCGGCAGGCGCGGGTCGAAGCGCGAGGCGACGCCGTCCGCCTCGCGGATCTCGCGCAGGACGTCGAGCCCCGATGCGTCAGGCAGCGCGAGGTCGAGCAGGAGGAGGTCCGGCTGCTTGTACTGGCAGAGCCGCAGCGCGTCGGAGGCCTCGGGCGCGGGGAGGGCCGCGTAACGGTCGGCGACGAGGTGGTCGCAGAGCAGCTCGAGGGTCGGCGCGTCGTCCTCGCAGACCACCACCGTCGCGATCTCTCTCCGCTCGGGAAGCATGGGGGCTCAAGTCCGGGGTCGCGCGAACTCTCCCCCCGGCCGACTCAACCGGTGGCGATCTCCAGCACCGCGGCGGCACCACGATGGCGGGCGAAGCGGCGCGGTGGCAGAAAGCGGAGGGAGAGGAGGCGACTCTCCTCGTCGAGGAAGGCGAGCAGGAGCGGGAAGCGCATCCCGTAGCTGTGGACGCTCGCGCAGCCGGGAATCAGCAGGCCGTGGCCCGCTTCGGACCGATCGAGGAGCGCCAGGCCGAGCAGCCGCGAGCGCGCGTCGGAGGCGACCGGGACCACGACGCCGCCGATCTCGACCGTCGGCAGGCGGCTGAGCCTCGGGGCGATCCGCTGGTCGGCCATCCCCTCGATAAGGCCCCGGGGCGGCGCTCCCCTCCCCGGCGCGGCAGGCAATAGCCTGGGTCGATGACGCGGCGCAACAGGGTCGCGGTGTTCGGCCCCCATCCGATGCTCGAGATCACGATCGAGTCGCTGACGGCGGCGGGCGGCGATGACATCCACCTGCACGCCGCCGGCCAGGGAGTCTGGGTCGCCCGGATGGCCTCCGAGCTGGGGGCCGAGGCGGCGCTCTGCGGATTCATCGGGGGCGAGTCGGGAGCCGTCCTCCGCCCCCTGCTCGACGAGCTGGGGCTCGACCTGCGCCTGGTCGAGACCGGCGAGGCCAGCGGCGTCTTCATCCACGACCGGCGCAGCGGCGAGCGGGTTCCGCTCGCCCAGGCGGCGGCGATGCCCCCGTCGCGCCATGAGGTGGACAGCCTCTTCTCCAATGCGCTCGCCGCCGCCCTCGACGCCGACGTGCTCGCCGTCTGCGGCCCCTACCCGGGGGAGGCGCTGCCGCTCGAGATCTACGGCAAACTGATAGCCGACGTCCGTGCCAACGGCACCCCTGCGATCGTCGACCTCTCCCCTCCGCGGCTCGAAAGCGCCCTCGAGGGCGGGCCGGACCTTGTCAAGATCAACGACTGGGAGCTGGCGAAATACGTCTCGGGCCCGGTCGACGGAGAGGCGAGGCTCCGGGCCGCGACCGAGCGGCTGCTCGAGGCCGGCGCCGGCGCGGCGATCGTCACCCGGGCCGAGGAGCCGGCGATGGTCCTCCGCGGCGAGGAGGCCTGGGAGCTTGTCCCGCCCCGCTTCGAGCGCGGTGCCCGCGAGGGCTGCGGCGACGCGATGATGGGCGGCCTCGCGGCCTGCATGGCGGCCGGTCTCGATTGGGAGGAGATGCTGCGCAGGGCGGCCGCGGCCGGGGCCGCCAACTTCCTGCGCAACGGTCTCGGCAGCGCCGAGCGTGGGGTCGTCGACGAGCTGGCGCGGCGGGTCGAGCTGCGCCCACTCGGCTAGAAGGGCGCCTCGACCTCTCCGCCGGAGACGATCGCCCGCGGTGCCGTCTCGGCGATCCACTCGACGTGGTCGCGGACGCGGGGCAGCTCGGCGAGCTCTTCGATCGCCGCCGAGAGGTGGACCGCGCGGCCGCCGTGCGAGGAGTGCGCATCGCTGCTGAGGACGTGGATCAGGCCCGCTTCCGCCAGCGACCTCATCCCCGACGCCATCCGCTCCCGCAGAAAGAAGTCGGCTGTGGCCTGGATCAGCGCCCCGGCGTCGATCAGCAACCTGATCCGCTCGTACATGTCTGCCGACAGATGCCGTTCGGGGTGGGCGATCAGCGCCCGGTGCCCACGTTCGGCGAGGTGCTCGATGCCCCGCAGGAGCCCCTCGCCGAGCGGTCCCGGCGCCGGCTCGAGCAGGACCCAGCGCCCGTCGCCGAGCGTGACCCGCTCGAGCTCCTCCTCGTCGAGCCCCTCCACCGCCGTCTCGGCGACCTCGCCGCCCTTCAGCACCTCCACCGGCACCTCCTCCTCGCGCAGCCGGGCGTTGACGTCTGCGACCCGGGTCTCGATCTCGTCGATCCGCACGTCGTGGTCGTGGCGGATGTGGGGGGTCGCGCAGATCGCCTCGATCCCGTCGTTGGCGGCCTGGCGCGCCATCCCCGCTGAGTCGCGGACGTCGAGCGCCCCATCGTCGACGCCGGGGAGGATGTGGCAGTGAAGGTCGATCAAGGTGCAACCCCTCATTCAGGCACGGGCGCGCGGAAGCACCCGTTTACGATGACAGGCATGATCCAGCGGCTGCCTCCACCGGGCTTGCGGAGGCGATTGGGCTTCAACCGTGAATAAGAAGACGACCCGCAGAGGAAATTACGAGTCGGGCTCCGACTACGTGCTCGAGTACGGCGAGCTCCGCTTCGCCTTCAACGAGGACGACTTCGGCCAGCGGGTCGAGCAGGCCGCGGTCAAACTGGGCTTCGTCCAGCAGGGGCTGAGCCAGGAGGAGCTCGACGATCTCCTCGACCTCGCGGTCAACGGCGAGATCGCCGAGCCACACTCCGGCCTCGGCGAGCACATCAACGAGAACTGGGAAGACCTCGTCGGGCCGGCCAACCGCAGCCTCGTCCACTGGCTGCGCCGCCTCGTCTTCCGCGGCGCCTGGCTCGACCAGCGGGTGAAGGAGGGCGAGCTCGACATCGTCTTCGACGAGCGCAGCCAGACCTTCGGCTACATCCAGCCGGACCGCAGCAACGAGCTGATCGAGCTCTCCAAGGAGCCCTCGTGGCGCCGCATCGCCTACCGGCGCCAGGGCGCGGCGTAGTTCTCTCGGGCGACCCGGTTCGAAAGCTCAGCCGCTCGGCTCGAGTGCCGCGACGACGGTCAGCGAGCCGCCCCCGGAGGCCGGTCCCGCCTGGCGACCGGTGTCGAAGACCTGCTGGGCGGCCTCGGCGTCGCCGTAGGACTCGGCGAAGCGGCTGAGCGAGTCGATCAGGACGATCACGTCCTCGCCGGCCTGGGCGCGATTCGCGGCCTGTGAAACGGCGTCCTCGACGTGCCGGGCCTGGCCGGCGGCGACGATCTCGGCCTGCGGGGCGTCGCGGCGCCAGTCGGCGAGCTCCTCGGGGCTGGGATCGACGAGGACCGCGACCGGGTCGGGCCCGCGGGAGGCCTTCGCCAGCTCGGCGGCGGCGTTGCGCAGCAGTGCGGTGCAGGCCTCTCGCGTATCGGCATAGACGACCGCGTGCCGACCCGGCGCCGGCGGCAGCAGAAGCTGCTCGAGGCGAACCTCGCGGCGACGGCGGCGCCCGAACCGGCGGCGCCTCCGGCGCCTGCCGCGCGAAGGCGGGGGCGCCTCCGGGGCGGCGGGCTGCTGTTTGGGCTCGGCGGCCTCCTTGCGGTCCGGCGCTTTGCGCTCGCGCCGCTCGCGCGGGCGCTCCTCGCGCGGGCGCCGGCGCCGCTGGCCGCCGCGCCGTGCTCGGCCGCCGGCGTCGGGGGCTCCCGAGGAACCGGCCGCGGACCCTCCGTCGGCGAGCTTCTCGATCAGTTCGGACCGCGACAGCATGCGGAAGCGCGGGATGTCGGCCTCCGCCGCCAGCGCGTGCAGCTCGGCGAGGTGCTTTGACTCGAGCTCGCTCCTGTTCACGCGCGGCAGGTTAGTGACTATCCGAAAACCCGGGTGTGCGGCCGGCGAGCACCGGGCCGAGCGAGGGGTAGGACGCCGGGAGGCCGAATGGCAGCGCCATTTGGCCGACCGAGGGCGCCGCCCCGTGAAGTGTGTCCGGCGCCGCCAGGGGCGCGCGGGGGTTTCGGATGGTCACCTATTCCACCCGGGCCTCGGCGGCGGCCTCGGGCCACGCCTCCGCCTCGCGCCTCACCCGTCGCCGCGACCAGCCCAGCTCGGTTCCCATCGCCTCGGCCACCGGCCGAACCGCCGCGGCGCTCTCGAGCAGGGGGGCGGCCAGGATGCCGAGCCGGGTTCGCCGCAGCAACACGTCCGCGACGCTGCGGGCCTGCTCGAGCCGCGCCGCGATCGCC
>DASXAR010000015.1:0-5112 GCA_036406595.1 Solirubrobacterales bacterium
ATCGTTCTCGACCAAGTCACCAAGCGCTTCGATGACGGGACCGAGGCCGTCAAGCAGATGAGCCTCGACATCCCCGACGGAGAGTTCGTGATCCTCGTCGGCCCCTCCGGCTGCGGGAAGTCGACCGCGCTGCGGATGATCGCCGGCCTCGAGGACATCACCGAGGGTGAGCTGAAGATCGACGACCGCGTCGTCAACGACCTTGCCCCCAAGGATCGCGACATCGCGATGGTCTTCCAGAACTACGCGCTCTACCCCCACATGACCGTGCGCGAGAACATGGCCTTCCCGCTGAAGCTCGCGGATGTGCCGAAGGAGGAGATCGAGCGCAAGGTCGGCGAGGCGGCGGAGACCCTGGACCTCACCGAGTACCTCGACCGCCGCCCGGCGAACCTCTCCGGCGGCCAGCGCCAGCGGGTCGCAATGGGCCGGGCGATCGTTCGCGATCCGAAGGCCTACCTGATGGACGAGCCGCTTTCGAACCTCGACGCGAAGCTGCGCGTGCAGATGCGGACCGAGGTAGCCCGCATCCAGCAGCGGCTGGGGACCACCACCGTCTACGTCACCCACGACCAGACCGAGGCGATGACGCTCGGCGACCGGGTCGCGGTGATGAGGACCGGCGTCCTCCAGCAGGTCGGCAAGCCGACCGAGCTCTACGGCCACCCGACGAACCTCTTCGTCGCGGGCTTCATCGGCTCGCCCGCGATGAACTTCGTGCCGGGAACGCTCAGCGGCGGAAAGGTGCGGACTCCCTTCGGGGAGCTCCCGGCGCCCGAGGACATTCAGGGTGGCGACGGCGGCGGCGATCGCGACGTGATCGTCGGGATCCGGCCCGAGCACCTCGAGGACGCGCGGGTGGTCGACTCGGAGGCGAGGAGCCAGGGCGCCACCTTCAAGGCGAAGCTCGACCTGGTCGAGTCCCTGGGCGCCGAGTACTACGCGTACTTCCACCTCGAGGGGACGCGGGTCGAGTCCGAGCACCTGCAGGAAGTCGCTGCCGACGCCGGCTTGGGCGAGGTCCCCAGTGCCCAGGCGGGCGATACCTCACTCGTCGCGCGCCTCAACGAGATGAGCGAGATCTCGGAGGGCGACGAGATCGAGCTCTGGCTCGACACCCGGCGGCTACACCTCTTCGATCCATCCAGCGGCGAGAACCTGGTGGCAGGTCCGTCCGGGAACGGCGCGGCGGCGAGCGCCGCGAAGGCCGCGGAAAAGCCCGTCGCGAGCGAGACCAGCTAGGCGCCGACGGGGGCGGGCGCGGGGGCGGGCCGCCAGAGCCTGTCGACCAGTGCCCAGCTCGCGAAGCAGAGCGCGCCCGCGGCGGCGGTCGCCGTAAGCAGGGCGCCGGCGGCGGCGGAGGCGGCCACGCCGTTGGTGCCGAGGATGAGGACGGCCGTCGCCGCGCCCAGGCTGGGCCCGACCGGGAACAGCCCGACAACCGCGAGGCCGATCAGTAGGGCGGTCGAGTCGAACACCGAGGCATTGACGCCGCTCCAGTTGAGCAGCAGCCAGTTGCGCGCGATCTGGAGCACGACGGCGAGGCAGACCAGGGCGATGATCCGGCCGCTCCCCTTTGTCTCGCGCAGGACCGCAATGCCCTCCCAGATTCCCGTGCGCTTGTGTCGCGCCACCCGGTGCATGACGGCGAATACCGCGGCGACCGCGGCGAACGCCACCACCGGTGCCCACCAGGGGGCGTCAAGCGGCGCGACCAGCGTGAAGGAGAAGAT
This sequence comes from Solirubrobacterales bacterium, assembly GCA_036406595.1. Lineage (GTDB taxonomy): Bacteria > Actinomycetota > Thermoleophilia > Solirubrobacterales > 70-9 > VRUE01. Next base: position 1,734 of record DASXAR010000015.1, read on the forward strand.
CGCCGCCAGGCCGATCTCGACGACCACGATCGGCAGTTCGGCGGTGAGCAGCACCGAGGCGCGCGGGCACTCATCGGGGGCCGAGCGGCGCAGCGCGGCGATCCGCACCCCGAGGCCGAACTGGCCGTTGAAGATATTCCCCAGGTAGCCGAGGCTCGAGGCGTGGTAGGTCCGGCGCCGGCAGACCCGGCCGCCCGCTGCGTCGATGCAGACGTTCCAGGCCTCGGTCCGGGCGAGGAGCCAGAGCACGTGGAGGGCCACGGCGAGGCCCAGTACCCAGAACGGCGCCGAGCGCAGGGCGACCACGAAGTCGTGACCGTGGCCGGCGAGGCCGATCGCAAGCGCCAGCGCCACCAGCGCACCGCCCACCAGGCTGACCGCGGTCGGGTGCCGGCGGAGCACTGAGCGTGCGGCCGCCACCCGCGCGCGCATCAAGAAGGTCGTCCCATCGCGAGGCAGAGTACCCCTCCTGGGCGACCCCTACACTGGGTCGGTGCCGAAGCTCGACTCCGCGGGAGTCAATTCGTGGACCTGCTCCCGCTGCGAGATGACGGTCAGCTTCGCGCCCGACGTCGAGAAGCCACGACTGCCGACGACCTGGGCGAAGGAGAACGGCGAGCTCTACTGCCTCGCCTGCCGCCGCGACCTGGCCGGAGAGGCCAGCCTCGAGGGCGTCGACGAGGAGCTGAACGACCAGAAGCGCCTGCAGATCCGCTCCCAGGCGCGGATCGAGTTCGAGATCAAGCGCGACCCCGATCGCGCCGACAACGAGATCGCCAAGGCCTGCGGCACCTCGACGGTGGCCGTCCGGAAGGCCCGCACCCGGCTCGAGTCCTAGCGGCCTGCTACCGTCATCGGCGTCGGGTCGTTTATTCGGCGGCGATGTTTGTGGCCGCCGGTGATGCTGGCCCGAGAGGTTCCGTTTCCTCCCTCATTGCGCTCCGAATGCGCCGTTAGTTGGGGTCACAGGATCTCCAACGCAACGCGTACATAAGGAGTTCAGCTACATGTCATCCGAATCATTCGCCGATCTCGGCGTGTCTCGCCCAGTCCTGGGCGCACTCGCTGAGCGCGGCATCACCGAACCATTTGCGGTGCAGAGGCTCTGCATCGCGGACGTCCTCGCAGGCGAGGACGTCCTCGTCCAGTCGCCGACCGGGTCGGGCAAGACCCTCGCCTTCGGCGTGCCGATGGTGGACCGCATCGCGGCGGAGTCCCGCCGCCCGGCGGCTCTCGTGCTCGCGCCCACGCGCGAGCTCGCCGAGCAGATCGTCGACGAGCTTCGGTCGATCGCCCACTCCCGCGCCCTGAAGATCGCTCCGGTCTTCGGCGGGGTCGGCATCCATCAGCAGGCCAAGAGGGCCGCCCAGGCGCACATCGTCGTCGCCACGCCCGGCCGGCTCGAGGACCTGCTCGAGCGCGGCGCCTTCAACCTGAAGCAGATCCAGCTGCTCGTCCTCGACGAGGCCGACCGCATGCTCGACATCGGCTTCAAGCCGGCGATCGACCGGATTGTGGCGAAGATGCCGCGCGATCGCCAGACCCTGTTCTTCTCCGCGACCCTGCAAGGAGCGACCGGGGAGCTCGCCGCCGCCTACACCCGCAACCCACGGCGCCACACGCACGCGCCGAAGGTCGAGAAGGGCGCCGAGGTGGAGCACCGCTTCATCCACCTGCCGCACGAGGCCAAGGTGGACCAGCTCGTCCACGAGCTCCGCGATACGGAGCGAGGCAGGACCCTGGTCTTCGTTCGCACCAAGCGGGGCGCCGACCGTCTCGTCAAGAAGCTCGGTCGCGAGAAGATTCGCGCGCTCGCCATGCATGGAAACAAGAATCAGAACCAGCGCCGCCGCGCGCTCGCCGACTTCGAGCGCGGCGACTGCGACACGCTGGTCGCCACCGACGTCGCCTCCCGCGGGATCGACGTCGAGGACATCACCCACGTGATCAACTTCGATGCCCCAGAGGATCGCGACGTCTACGTGCACCGCACCGGCCGCACCGGCCGGGCGGGAGCTTCGGGCGTCGCCGCAAGCTTCGTGCTTCCGGATCAGCGCCGCGACATGCGCAAGATCGCCGCTGACCTCGGCCTGCATCGAGAATTCGATTCAGGCAAGGGCATCGATCACGCCGCCCGCCGGCACTCCGGCAACGGATCCGGCGGCGGCAAGAGCTTCGCCTCCGGCAACGGGGGCCACGGGGGTGGGTCCAACGGCAACGGCCGCTCGCGTCGAAACCGGCGCAGGCGCCGCCGCTCCGGCGCGGGCAATCGCTAGCTCAACGCGATGGTCAGAGCGAGCCGCCGACCGCGGCTCGCTCGGCCCTCGACCGCTGCCGGGCCGCCTTCACCCGGGCGATCTGGTCGAGGTCGTTCTTCCGCGGCCGGATCGACTCGGGTGTGATCTCGACGCTCTCGTCCTCTCGGATGAACTCGACCGCCTCCTCGAGCGAGAGGCGCTTGGCCGGCACCAGCTTGATCAGCTGATCCGCTGAGGCCGCCCGCACGTTGGTCTGCTGCTTCTCCTTGATCGCGTTCACGTCGATGTCCTCGGCGCGGGAGTTCTCGCCGATGACCATGCCCTCGTAGACGTCCTCGCCGGGCCCGACGAAGAGCGTGCCGCGCTCCTGCAGGCCGAACAGCGCGAAGGCGGCCGTCTTCCCCTGGCGGTCGGCGACCAGCGAGCCGGTCGGGCGCATCCGCAGGTCTCCGGCCCAGGGCTCCCAGCGGTCGAAGACGTGGTGCATCAGCCCGGTGCCGCGGGTCTCGGTGAGGAACTCGGTCCGGAAGCCGATCAGCCCGCGGGCCGGCACCAGGAACTCGAGCCGGACCCAGCCCGTCGAGTGGTTGACCATCTGGTTCATCCGCCCCTTGCGAACGGCGAGCGCCTGGGTGACGACGCCGACGAACTCCTCGGGCACGTCGATCGAGAGCAGCTCGACCGGCTCGCAGAGCTTGCCGTCGACCTCGCGGGTCAGCACCTGCGGCTGGCCGGCGGTGAGCTCGAAGCCCTCGCGCCTCATCAGCTCCAGCAGGACGACCAGCTGGAGCTCGCCGCGTCCCTCGACCTCCCAGACGTCGGGTCGCTCGGTGTCCCGGACGCGGATCGAGACGTTCCCCACCAGCTCCTGGTCGAGGCGGTCCTTGATCTGACGGGCGGTGAGGCGGTCGCCCTCCCTGCCCGCCAGCGGCGAGGTGTTGATCCCGACCGTGATCGAGAGCGAGGGCTCGTCCACCGAGATCACCGGGAGGGGGCGGGGGTCCTCGGGATCGGCGAGCGTCTCCCCGATCGTCACCTCCGGCAAGCCGGCGACGGCGATGATCTCGCCCGGTCCCGCCTCCTCGGCCCCGACTCGCTCGAGCGCCTCCGTCACATAGAGC
>DASXAR010000016.1:0-16468 GCA_036406595.1 Solirubrobacterales bacterium
AGCGCCAGCAGGATGACCGCGATGCCGCGGTTGGCGACCTCCTTCCAGGGCAGGAGCTTCTCGATCGCGATCAGGGCGGCGATGAAGGCCATCCAGCCAAGGCTCATCACGCCGAGGGCGAAGAGCGAGGCCATCAATGCCCAGCAGCAGCCGACGCACCAGCCGCCGTGGACGCAGCCCATCCGCAGGGCGCCGACCCGGCCCGGCTGCCAGTGCTTCATCAGGAAGAAGAATGGACTGCGGCAATGGCGCAGGCAGACGTCCTTGAGGGGAGTGAGCTGGTAGATGCCGGCGGCGATGAGGATCCCGCCCGCGAGGTAGGGGCCGGCGTTGTCCCAGGAGAAGACGTCGCCGGTGACGGCCCGGCCCAGTTCGTAGAGCGCGTAGCCGAACAGCCCGGCCAGCGCCCACACCAGCAGGTAGCCGCCGACGAAGATCGCGGTCGCGCCGGTCGCAGCCGCCTCGCCGCGCTCCCGGCTCCCCTCCTGCATCCGCGCGTGCATGATCACCATCGGCGCGATCGACGGGAACATCATCGCGGCCATCATCACCACCCAGACTCCGAGGAAGAACCCGAGCGTGCCCGGGTCCGTGCCCGGCCCGGCGTCCATCCCCGACATCTGTTCGTTGGTGATCGCCCAGGCAAGCGCGGCGAGCACGAGCAGCGCGCCGATCAGCGCGATCTGGATCGCTCCCGGCAGCGGCGGCGCGCGGCGAACGGCGGTGGTGCTCATGGCGCCCTGCGAACGCTGGTCGTGCTCATGGCGCCCGGCGAACGGCGGTGGTGCTCATCGCGCCCTGCGAACGATGGTCGTACTCATGTGGAGCACTCCGGCGGCGTCAGGCCGCCCAGGCGAATTCGGATCTGGAGAAGCCGGCCTTTGCTTCGTACTGGATGCCGAAGGCATTGATCTGCGAGCGGGTCGCGTGGGAGACGGTGAGCTCCGAGCCGACCGGGTGGAAGATCCCGGTGATCTGCGCCGGCTCGCCGCTCTCCACCCCGAACGGGACCACGTCCTCGATCTCGAAGTCGACCTCGTCGCCGATCTTGATCGAGTGCTTGAGCCCCTCCTCGGAGACCTCGATCGGCAACCGCTCGACGCCGAGGTTCTCGCCGATCAGCGGTCCGAGCGACTCCATCGGCCCGCCCAGGGCACCGGAGAAGACGCCGCCGAGCTTCTCGGCCTGCTCGTCGGAGGCCGCGGCATCGATCACGACGCCGAGGCGCCAGTTGCCCTCGCTCATCACCTTAGGTGTGTCGCACACCGCAGCGACAGTCAGCCCGCTGACGTCGGTGCCCTCGACCTCGCCGTCCTTGATGTTGAAGACGAGGGTGACCTTGCATCGATCCAACGTCGCCCCCAGTGAGAGGGAGGCGGTGCACGGGCAGACGACGTCGCAGGAGCAGGTCTCGAAGTAGGAACCGGACAGCTTCCAGGACATTTGCGACCTCCGATCGACGAATGGAGTCGTCCCTGACTCTAGACCCGCCCCAAGGGGCGGGTCAACCTCGCCTGTCCCCCAGACGCGCCTGGTGAGCGCGATTGGTGAGGCGCGCCGCTAGAAGGTGCGGTAGACGGCGTCGGAGGGGCTGGAGCCCTGGCGCGACCAGGACGGCGCCGTCTCCTCGGCGGCGGCGAGGACCTGGCGGCGCGCCCGGTTGGCGCTCGCCCTGATCTCCTCCTCGGCGGCCTCGCGCACCCGCTCCTCGCGCTGCTCGGCCTGGGAGCGGATCCGCTCGGACTCCGCCTTCAACTGCTCCTCGGCACGGGCGCGCGCCTTCTCGGCGGCCTCGCCTTCGACCTTCTCGATCAGGTCGGCGACTCGCTCCTCGGCCTCGCGGCGGATGTCCTCGGTGCCGCGCATCACGCGCTCCTCGATTTCCGCCTCGAGCCGCACCGAGATCTCGTGCGCCTCCGATGCCCTCGCCTCGGCGTCGGCGGCGCGCTGCTCGGCGGCGGCGATCTGACGGTCGGCCTCGACCTGGGCCTTGTCGAGCACCTCGCGCATTCGCCTGGAGGCCTCCTTGCGGGTCTGCTCGATCGCCGCCTCGACCGCGGAGTCAACCTCGGCGCGGGCCGCCGCAAGCTCGCGCACCAGCCCCTCGCGGTCGGTGGCGAGCCGTTGCTGGGCCTGCTCGAAGGAGCGCTCCGCCCGATCGCGCCCAGCCTCGGCGCGCCCAGCGCGGGACTCAGCCTCGCGGCGCCTCTCGCGCTCCTTCTGCAGGCGCTGGCGTCCCTCCTCCGCAAACTTCGCCAGCGTCTCCTTCGCTCTGTCCCTGATGGCCGCCTGCGCGGCCTCGCCCGTCGCGAGGTTCTCAACAAGCTTTTCTTCGAGGTCCGCGACGCGCTCTTCCCACTCGCGCACCCGCTCCTCGCTCTGGCGCACCCACTCGAGCGCCTGCGCAGCGACGCCCCTGATCTCCTCGGTCGCCTCTCCGACCTCTCTCAGCTGCGCCGCCGGCTCACCCATACGCTCTGATGGAACCTACTATGGGGGACGGAGGGGTGGCCATTCCCCCGCGCACCAAATCTCCGCAATTTGCGAATGAGGGAGGATCGAGATGAGGAGAATCCTGTCGATCGCCGCGGTGACCCTGGCGGCGCTCTCGCTGCCGGCCGGGGCCGGCGCCGCCGATCGGGTCTACTTCGGCACCGGCTCGACCATCTCCTACGTCAACCTCGACGGCAGTGGGGGCGGCGACCTGGACACGGGCGCGGCGACGGTGAGCCCGGTCCGCGGCATCGCGCTCGACCCCGCGGCGGGGCGCATCTACTGGGCCAACAGCTCGCCCGCGAACAAGATCTCCTACGCAAACCTCGACGGGTCCGGCGGCGCGGACCTGACCGTGACCGGAGCCGCGGTCAACTGGCCGACCGGGCTGGCGGTCGATCCCGCCGCCGGCCGGATCTACTGGGGCGACTACCAGGGAGGCGCGACCGAACGAATCTCCTATGCCAGCCTCGACGGCAGCGCCGGCGGCCAGGTGGTGACGTCGGGGGCGACGGCCGGCAACATCACGGGCATCGCGCTCGACCCCGCCGCCGGCCGGATCTACTGGTCGAACGAGAACGGGCCGATCTCCTACGCCAATCTCGGCGGCAGCGGCGGGGACGACATCAACCTGACAGGCGCCAGCGTTGGGTCGCGATTCTCCGAGGGAGTCGCGATCGATCCCGACACCCAGCAGATCTACTGGACGAGCCACCTCGTCTTCAGCCCCTACGACCCGCTCATCTCCCACGCAGCGCTCGACGAAAGCGGCGGCAGCGATCTGGCAACGCCGGGCGCGACGCTCGACTTCCCCGCCGGGGTCGCGATCGACCCCGAAGGCGGTCGCGCCTATTGGGCGAATACCGCCGCCAACAGCGGCCCGGGCTCGATCTCCTTCGCCGCACTGGACGGAAGCGGAGGCGCGGACCTGAACATGAGCGGCGCGACGAACTTCGGCGCAAACCTTCCGGCGCTGCTGAAAGCGCCGGTCGGCGCCGGTGCCCCGCGCATCGACCCGCAGCTGGGAGTCAGGCCTCGCTCGCTCATCTGCCACTCCGGAAGCTGGACGGGCGATGTGCCCGAGGCACAGCTGTACCGGGCGCCGCACACCACGAGCCTCGAGTGGCTGCGGGACGGCCGGCCCGTCGCGGCGGTCACCAAGGAACCCCTCTACGTCGACGGGTCGCCCGGCACCTACGCCTGCCGCGAAACCGCCACCAACGAGGCCGGCTCGACCTCGCAGACGAGCCTGACGGTGGAGGTGTGCTGCCGGCGGTCACCCCTGGCGCAGGTCGCCCGCGTCGCCCTGGTCAAGCACCGCAGGGCGCGCTTGAAGATGCGCTGTCCGGCCGACGCGAGGTGCGCCGGCGTTCTCAGCCTGCGCTCTCGCAGCCGCCGTCCGGGCGGCGGCAAGGCGATGACCTTCGGCATCGCTCACTTCTCGGTTCCGGCGAAGGGGAGGCGGACCGTGCCGGTCAGGCTGCGAAAGGGCGCGCTGTCGATTCTGCACCGAGCCAGGAGGCACCGCTTCAAGGCGAGACTGTCCGGCAGCGGTGTCGCGGATCGCACCGTCCTCCTCAAGCTGGCAAGGAAGCGGCGGCACGCCCGCCGCTGAGCGCGGGAGTCAGGCGGAGCGCTGGGCCTCGCGGGCGTGGAGGTCGCGCTTGAGGATCTTGCCGGTCGCGTTGCGGGGGAGCTCGTCGAGGAACTCGACCTCGCGCGGCGTCTTGTAGGAGGCGAGGTGGGCCTTGACGTGGGCCTTGAGGTCGTCTTCGGAGGCCTCGGCCTCGGACTCGAGGACTACGAAGGCCTTCAGTCGCTGCCCGAACTCCTCGTCCTCGACCCCGATCACGGCGACCTCGACGACGGCGTCGTGGTCGGCGAGCAGGTCCTCGACCTCCCGCGGGAAGACGTTCTCGCCGCCGGAGACGATCATCTCGTCGTCGCGGCCGTCGATGAAGAGGCGGCCGCCCTCGTCGAGGTGGCCGACGTCGCCGCTGCTCAGCAGCCCGTCGATCACGTCTTTGCCGCCGCCGCCGGTGTAGCCCTCGAACGCCATCTCGTTGCCGACGAAGATCCGCCCCACCTCGCCGCGCGGCACCTCGCGCCCCTCCTCGTCGAAGAGCTTGACGACGGTGCCGCGGGGCGGTTTGCCGGCGGTGCCGGGGGCGGCGCGCAGGTCCTCCGGCGTGGCGACCGTCGCGTAGGCGACCTCGGTCGAGCCGTAGAGGTTGTAGATCGTGTCGCCGAAGCGGTCCATCCAGGCGAGCGCCAGGTCGCCGGGCAGCGCCGAGCCCGACATCGAGGTGATCCGCAGCGAGGAGAGGTCGTAGGCGTCGAGCGTCTCCGGCGGCAGCTGGAGGATCCGCTGGATCATCACCGGGACGACGACCAGCACCTGGGTGCGGTGCTCCTGGATCGCGCGCAGGGTGTCCTCGGGGTCGAAGCGGCGCCGCAGGACCAGGGTCGAGGCGGTCGGCAGGCTGATCACGAAGTGGAAGAAGCCCCAGGAGTGGAAGAGGGGCGCGGCGACCATCATCGACTCCCTGCTGCGGAAGGGGATCTTGTCGAGCAGCGCCGCGATCGCCAGCAGCCCGTCGGGGCTGGAGCGCTGGGCGCCCTTCGGCGTGCCTGTCGTCCCCGAGGTGAGGATGATGAAGCGCGCTTTGTCGGGCGGCGGCTTCAAGTCGGAGTCCTCGTTGGCGGCGATCAGCTGGTCGAGGGTCGGCTCCTCGGGCTCGCCCTCGGTCCAGGCGACGATGCGCTCGACGTCGCCGCCGACCCCGCCCAGCAGCTCGCGGAACTCCTCGTCGAAGATCAGCGCCTTCGGGCCCTCGCGCTTCATCACCTCGGCAAGCTGCGGGCCGGCGAACATCGTGTTGAGGTAGAGGGCGCTGGCGCCGAGCTTGGCCGCGGCGAGGGTGGCGTCGATGATGCCGCGATGGTTGCGGCACATGATCCCGACCCCGTCGCCGTAGCCGATCCCCATCTTCTCGAAGGCGTGGGCGAGCGCGTTGGAGCGGCGGTGCATCTGCTCGAAGGTGAGCGAGCCGCGTTCGTCGATCACCGCCGTCTGCTCGGGGTGGTGGATCGCGGCGATCGCGATGCCGGTGGCCGGCGAGGCGCCCCAGCGCAGGTAGGTCGCGCCCATCCTCGCCGCCTTGTCGGGGCGGATCAGGCCGAGTAGGCCGGCTTCGCGCAAAACGCGGATCTCGAAGATGCCGTCGGAGGCCGACTGGCGGGCGCTCTGCGCCATGTCCTGCAGCAGTCCCATCTGCTGGGGAAGCCTATTCCTCTCCTCCTGGGGGAGCTGTTCGCTCTCCACCTGGGAGAAGCTATTCGCCCTCCACCTGGGCGACCGCCATGCAGGCGATCCCCTCGCCGCGCCCGATCCAGCCCATCGCCTCGTTGCTGGTCGCCTTGACGCTTACCCGCGCAGAGGTCGCCTCGGCGAGGATCCGCTCCATCTCGGCGCGGTGCGGGCCGATCCGCGGCTGCTCGCAGACGACGGTCGCGTCGATGTTGACGATGCGGCCGGCGACCGTGCCGACGACGGTGCGCAGGAGGTCGATCGAGTCGGCGTCGCGCCAGCGCTCGTCGTCGTCGGGGAAGAGGGTGCCGATGTCGCCCTCGCCGGCGGCGCCGAGCAGGGCGTCGATGACCGCGTGGGTGAGGACGTCGGCGTCGGAATGGCCGGCGAGGCCCTGCTCGTGCTCTATCTCGACCCCGCCGAGGACGAGGCGGCGCCCCTCCGCGAAGCGGTGGCTGTCGTATCCGATCCCGACGCTCATCTGTCTTCGCCGACGCTCATCTGTCTTCGCCGATGCTCATCTCTCTCCCCTGTCCTCATCCGATCGGCTCCAATCGTCGCCGACGGCGCTCGAATACGGAAATCTCGCCGATGCCGAGCTCGCCGAGAAATTCGATTGCCTGCTCGTAGCCGTAGCCGACCTGCTCGGGAAGGTGGGCGTCGGAGGAGAGGGCGAAGGCGGCGCCCGCCTCGACGCACATCTCGGCGAAGGCGCGGGAGGGGTAGAGCTCGCCGACCGGCTTGCGCAGGCCGGCGGTGGAGACCTCGACCGCGATTCCGCTCTCGGCGATCGCCTCGACGGCGGGCTCGTAGTAGTGGCGCGGGTCGCGCTCGGGGAGTGGCCGGGCGCTCCCCCAGACCTTGACCAGGTCGGGGTGGGCGAGGATGTCGAAGAGGCCGCAGCGGGCGCACTCGGCGAGCATCTCGAAGTAGCGGGCCCAGACGCGGTCCGGGTCCCCCACCCCCTCCCAGGCGTCGAAGCCGTCGTGGTCCACCGCGACGTCGCCGATGAAGTGGACCGAGCCGACCACGTAGTCGAAGTCGTGCGCCTCGAGCAGCGAGCCGGTGCGGTCCTCAGCGCCGGGGACGAAGTCGCACTCGACCCCGAGCCGGAGGCCGGCGCCGCGGACGAACTCGCAGTAGTCGTCGAGGTCGTCGAGGGCCTGTTCGCGCCAGAAGGGGTGCCGCCACAGCTCGAGCGCCTGCGTGAAGCGGTAGACGTGCTCGGAGGCCCCCAGCTCCTCGATCCCCGCCCGCTGGGCGGCGGCCCGGTAACGCTCGACGTTCTCAGCCGTGAAGTAATCGTCCGGCCAGGTGCCCGGCTCGTCCGGCCGCAGGTGCAGGTGGTAGTCGGTCAGCACTGGCCGCGCACGTTACCCGCCGACTCTCGCCGATCCCGCCGATCTCCCGCCGTCGGCGTGGATTTGGGGGGCCGGGATACCCTTCGCGGCCCCATGGTCCATCTACGGATCATCGCGCCGTCGGATCGCGCCGCGCAGGTGCACCAGCTGCTCGAGGCGGCGCCCTCGGTCAGCAACCTCGTCCACCTCGAGGGCGTGGCCCGCCAGCCGCCGGGCGACCTCATCCTCTGCGACGTGGCGCGCGAGGAAGCGAGCGTCATCGTCGATGACCTGAAGGAGCTGGGGATCGGCCGCGACGGCTCGATCAGCCTCGAGCAGATCGACTCGCAGATCTCCGACGCGGCGAGGCAGGCGGAGAAGGCCGCCCCCGGCGCGCCGGGGGACGCCGTCGTCTGGGAGGAGGTCGAGGCGCGCACCTCCGAATCGACCGAGCTGAACGCCAGCTTCCTCGCCTTCATGGTGCTCGCCTGCCTGATCGCCTCGGTCGGCATCTTCACCGGCTCGCCGATCCTGATCGTCGGCGCGATGGTGGTCGGGCCGGAGTTCGGGCCGCTGGCCGGCCTCTGCGTGGCGGCGGTCGAGCGGCGCCCCTCGGTCGCCCGCCGCTCGCTGCGGGCGCTGGTGCTCGGCTTCCCGCTGGGGATCACCGCCGCCTTCCTCTTCACCCTCATCTCGGTCGCCACGGGGCTCCTCGACGCCAACTTCGAAAGCACCCAGAACGACCTGATCAAGTTCATCGTCAGGCCCGAAACGTTCTCCTTCATCGTCGCCCTCTTCGCCGGCGCGGCGGGGATGCTCTCGCTGACCTCGGCCAAGTCGGGCGCCCTGGTCGGGGTGCTGATCTCGGTGACGACGATCCCCGCGGCGGCGAACATCGGCGTCGCAGCGGCGCTCGGCAACGGGCACGAATGGGTCGGCGCGATGGAGCAGCTCACCATCAACCTGGTGGCGATCACCCTGGCGGGCGTCACCACGCTCTACGTCCAGAGGCGGATCTTCGAGAGGCGCCGCCGCAACCACCTGGCGGAACAGTGACGCGAAGGTCGGCGATGATCCGGCAGCTGGCGGTGATGCTCGCCGCCTTCGCTATCGGGACGGCGCTCGCGGCGGCACTCGGCGCGGTCAGCTTCGGCGTCGCGCTCGGGGTCGGGCAGCTCTGCTTCGCCGCGGCGCTCGCCTGGGTGCTGCTGACCTGAACTGGGTGACGTGCCGGTGGTTATCCCACCATATGGGTGGATAACCACCGGCACGTCACCCAGCGCGGCGGGATGCGATCCGTTCGGCCCGCTCGAGGTCGAAGGGCGTGGTCACCTTGAGGTTCTCGCCGCCGGACTCGTGGATCAGCACCCGGCCGCCGGCGGCCTCGAGCAGCATCGCCTCGTCGGTTGCGGCGGCGATCGCGTCCGGCTCGGCTTCGAGCGCGCCGCGCAGCGCCTCGACCCGGAAGGCCTGCGGCGTCTGCGCCGCCCACAGCCGCCCCCGATCGACCGTCCCCTCGATGACGAGTGCTCCGGAGGGGGAGGCTCGCTTGATCGTGTCGGTGACCGGGGCGGCGGCGATCGCGCCGTCGGCATCGGGGTCCCCGGCCAACGTCGCGAGGACACCGGCGATCAGCTCCGGCGTGACGAAGGGACGCGCGGCATCGTGGATCGCGACAAGCTCGGTCTCGACCGCGCCGAGCGCATTGGAGACCGACGCGGCACGGGTCTCGCCGCCGTCGACCACCACGAGCCCCCCGGCCTCCCCGTGCAAGTCCTCGACCTCCCCCTGCGAGTGCTCGGCCGGCCCGTGCGAGTGCTCGGCCTCCCCGTGCGAGTGCTCGGCCAGCCCGTGCGAGTGCTCGGCCAGCCCGTGCGCGAACCCGGGCGGGCAGGCGACGACGATCGACTCCACCCCGGCCGCCCGGAAGGCGTCGATCGACCACTCGACCATCGGCCGGCCGCCGAGCGGCAGAAAAGCCTTCGGGCCGCCGGCTCCGAGCCTCTCTCCGGAGCCGGCGGCCGCGATGACCGCGGTGCTACGCGGTGGCTGCGAAGCGCTCCTCCAGCAGCCCGTCCAGATACTCCTCCGCGCCCTCCTCGTCCTTGTCCAGCGCGTACATGAACTCCGACGCGAGAATCTTCTTCGCCCGCGTGTACATCTGCTTCTCACCCGTCGAGAGGCCCTTTTCCATCTCGCGGATGGCGAGGTTGCGAACCACCTCGGCGAGCTCGAAGACGTCACCGGTCTTGATCTTCTCGCGGTTGTACTTGAAGCGCCGGTTCCAGTTTTTCGGCATCTCCGAGACGTCGTCCGTGAGCACGTCGGTGACCTTCTTGATTTCTTCCTCGTCGATGACCCGCCGCAGGCCCGCCTTGCCGGCGTTCTCGCAAGGAACCATCACCGTGAGCTCGTTGTGGAGGATCTTGATGGTGAGGTATTCGCGTTCCTCGCCCATCAGCTCACGCGTTTCTTTCTTCAGCACCAGCCCTGCTCCGTGGTGGGGATAGACGACCTTGTCCCCCTCCTCGAAATCGCAGACGTACTCGACGTCCACTTCGGTGCCGACCTCCATTGACTCCTCTAGCTCGGGAATCGTCCCACTCCTTTCAATTTGCGACGACGTCCATTCGCCGTCAACTCTGCAAGTACCGGTCGACCAGGCCAACTTCCTGGAGCCTCCGCAGGCCCTCGCGGATGTCCTTGGCCCGCGTCGGGCCGACTCCGTCGACAGCCTCGAGGTCGGCGTCGGAGGCTTCCAGGACCTCCTCCAGCCCACCCAGGTCCTGGATGATCTTCTGGACGACGAGTTTCGGGATCCGCGGGATCCGGCCCAGCACCCGGTAGCCCCGCGGAGCGACCGGGAAGTCGAGGGTGTTGAGCTTGCGGTCGTAGCCGAGCAGCTCGGCGAGCCGGCCGAAATCGAGCACGTCCTCGTGCGGAGTGCGCGCCAGCGACTGCTGGACCGTGGCCAGGTTCTGCTCGGAGTCTTCGACCGAGTAGTCGCGGATCAGCGCCGTCTTTTCGGCCGCGACGCCGACCATCGTCTCCTCGAGCTGCATCTCGATCAGCCGCCCCTCGGTGCCGAGCTCGACGATGTAGCGCTCGACCTCGACCGCCATCCGCGTGGTCAGCTCGGCCCGCTGGAGGACGGAGAGCGCGTCGTAGAGGACGCCGCCGCCCTCGAACTCGAGCACGGTCAGCCGCGAGGAGATCTGGTCGAGCCGCTCGCGGTACTTCTCCAGCGTCGCCAGCCCCTGGTTCGCTTTGGCGAGGACCGCCGGAATGTCCTGAAGGATGTACTTGGTTCCTTCGACATAGAGGGAGACGACGTCGCGCCGCTGGCTGATCGCGACCACCAGGGCGTCGGTCTGTTTGGAGACGCGCTCGGCGGTGCGGTGGCGGGTGCCGGTCTCCGAGGAGAGGATCGTCGGGTCGGGCATCAGCTGCACGTTGGCCCAGACGATCTTGGTCGCCTCCGGATTGAGGACGATCGCGCCGTCCATCTTCGCGACCTGGTAGAGCATCGCCGGCGAGTAGTCGATGTCGAGCTGGATGCCGCCGGAGAGCAGGTGCGAGATGTCGCCCGGGTCGCCGACGACGATCAGCGCGCCGGTGCTGGCGTGGACGATGTTGTCGATGCCCTCGCGCAGGGCGCTGCCCGGCGCGACGACGTCGAGTGCCCTCAGAAGTTTCGGATCCTGGCGTTCCGCAAGCTCATGCAACTCATCGCCAGGCAAGGAGGACATCGCTTAAAAGGATGCCAAATTCCGCTCTGCAATGCGGTCTGGCCAATCCCGACTGGAGAGATCGGAACACCGATTGTCAAGTAGATCGCTCACCTAAGTGGACGAATGCGGCACTCAGAGCCGGCGGGCAGCGCCGACGGCGCGCTCAGAGATGGAAGCGGCGATGGTGACGATGGTGGAGAAGCTGCTCGGGCGGCGGCTCCCCGGCGACGGCCGGGTCCGGTCCGGCCGGCTCAGGGTCGCGCACGTAGGCCCAGGTGAGCGCCGTCCCGGCGGCGCAGAGGACCACCGCGACCCAGGTCGAGCCGGCGATCGCGGCGCTGAAGGAGTCGCCGCGCGCCTGCAGGGCGTGGAAGGCGGCGCCGGTCGCGGCGAGCGCCAGCGAGCCGGCCAGGACACGATCCATCGCAAGGACGCCGGAGGCGATCCCGACCTTCTCGGGCGGCATCGCGGCCATCGCCGCGGTCGACATCGGCGCGTAGACGAGCCCGATCGCGATGCCGAAGAGGAGGTAGCCGGCGAGCAGCAGCGCGTAGGAGCTGTCGGGGCCGAGCCGGGTGAGCACGAGGAGGCCGGCGGTCCCGCAGAGCATCCCGGCGGTCATCAGGCGACGGGCGCCGAAGCGGCCGATCAGCGCCCCCGAGAAGGGAGAGATCGCGACCATCGGCGCCGTCACCGGCAGGATCAACAGCCCGCTGAGGATCGCCGAGTGCCCGCGCGCGTCCTGGAGGTACTGCGGCTGGAAGAACATCACCGCCCAGTAGGAGCCGACGACGGCGAAGGCCGCCGCGCTGGCGCCGAAATAGGGTCCGTTGCGGAAGAGCTCGAATTCGACGATCGGATGGCGGGCGCGCCGCTCGACCCGCCAGAAGAGGAGCGCCAGGGCGATGCCGGACGCGGCGAGCGCGGCGGTCGCCGCCGCCGGCCAGACCCGCGACTGGATCATCGAGAGGACGAGCGCCGTCAGCCCGATCGTGAGGACGAGGAGGCCGGGGAGGTCGATCCTCCTCCCCGCCCCCGGGTCGGTCGACTCGGGCGCGGCGGCGAGGACGGTCGCGATCCCGGCGATGAGGACGGGCAGGTTGATCCAGAAGATCAGCCGCCAGTCGATGGCGATCAGGGCGCCGCCGACAACCGGCCCGATCGCCAGCGCGATCGCCGAGACCGCCGCCCAGATCCCCAGCGCCCGCGCCTGCTCCCCGGCGGGGAACGCGTTGCAGACGATCGCCAGCGAGAGCGACAGCATCGGCGCGGCCCCCGCCCCCTGCAGGACGCGGCCGCCGATCAGCATCTCGGGGCTCTGCGAGGCGCCGGAGACGATCGAGCCGGCGGCGAAGATGACCATCCCGACCAGGAAGACGCGGCGGCGGCCGAACATGTCCCCGAGGCGGCCCGCGGTGACGACCAGCACGGCGATGGTCAGCAGGTAGCCGTTCATCACCCACTGCAGCGCCGCCGCGCTGGCCCCGAGCTCGTCGCGGATCGAGGGAAGCGCGAGGGCGACGACGGTCGAGTCGAGCATCAGGACGAAGAGCCCGGAGCAGGCGCCGGCGAGCGTCCACCACTTGCGTGCCATCGGCGCAGGCTAGTCGGTGATTCCGACCATCTATGAGGCGACGAGGTCGCGGCCGGGCTCTATGCCCCAGCGCCGGCCGGCCTCGGCCAGCTCCTCATCGAGCGGCCAGCGGTCCGGGCGCTCCTCGCCCTCGTGCTGGGGACTGGCGCCCTTCAGCGCCATGCAGCCGGTGTTGTCTCCGACGGCGCGGATCCGGGCGACCTCGTCCTCGCCGAGGCGCTGCTCGGCGGGCAGCGCGGCGAGGTCGGCGCGCTTCTCCTCGATCGGCCGCGCCTCCGGGCCCGCCTCCTGGATCAGGGTCGGGACGACGCACTCGACCGCCGGATGGGCGAGGTTCCATTGGCAGGCGAGCTGGATCGTCGAGAGCCCGGCGGCCTCGCCGATCGGCGCGATCCGCTCCAGCTTCTCGAGGCCGGCCTCGATCCAGCCGGGCGGGCGGAAGGCGCGGTGGTCGCCCTCCGCCAGCTCCATTCCCGGCCGCAGGTCGCCCCAGAAGATGCCGCCGTAGTCGACGACGCGGGTGATGACGCGGACGCCGTTGCGCGCCGCGGCGTCGAGGCAGAGCTCGCCGGGCCAGGGCTCGAAGGGGTTGAGGATGATCATCGCCCAGTCGATCCGCTCGCCGAAGCGCTCGATGCAGGAGATCAGGTCGAGGGTGAAGCCGTTGGCCGGCCCGGGCGCGACCCCGATCTGCCCGGCGAGGCCCTCCTCGCGCAGCGCCGCCATCGCGTCCCAGACGGCCTCGCTCGAGTAGCCGATGCGGTCGGGGTTGTGGAGGAGCAGGAGGTCGAAGCGGTCGACGCCGATCCGCTCCAGGCTGCGCTCGGCGGCCATCCGCAGATAGCCGGCGTACTCCCCCTCGCCGCGCAGGCGCGGGTCCGTGAAGCGTGGGAAGCCGCGCGGGCCGTCCCGCTCGCCCTCGTAGAAGTCGTGGCCGATCGCGCCGACCAGGCGGAACCGGTCGCGCTCGACGCCGCCCAGCGCCCGGCCGAGGAGGCGGTCGGCGTCGCCCTGCCCGTAGGCGTCGGCGGTGAGCACGGTGTCGATGCCTGCGCCCGGTCGCAGGAGCCTCGTCAAGCGCTCCTCCTCGATCGCCTCACCGAAGCGGAGGTAGCGCCCGCCGCTCCAGGTGCCGATCGCGATGCGTCCAGGATCGCCCACGGGCGAACCGTAGCGATGTACGATCGACACCTGTATGGGCGTGGTCTCGTCCCGCCTCCCGGGCCGCCTTCTCACCGCCATGGCGCTCGCCGCGATGCTCGCGACGCTGGCGGCCGCCGACCGCGCGAGCGGCGCCGCGGGCGAACCCGACCAGAGCTTCGGCAACCACGGGTTCAGCGTCATCGACGAGCCCTCAGAACCCAACGAGTACCTCGAAGACGTCGTCGTGCTGCCCGACGGAAAGATCCTCGGGGGTGGCACGACGGGCGGCTCGAAGGGCTTCCTCCTGCTTCGCCTCAATCCCGACGGCAGCCCGGACACGGGCTTCGGGCCGGGAGGGATCAGGATCGAGCCCGACCTCGAAGCCGAACCCGGTCTGGGCTCGCCGGGCAGCCCGAGAGGGATCGGTGCGATGCAGCTGCGGGGCGACGGCAAGCTGGTCGTCGCAGGGCTGGGCCGCGGGCCGATGAAATTCGACGCCTTCGAGTTCGGCCGCTACCTCCCCGGCGGCAGCCTCGATCCGTCGTTCGGCAGCGGCGGCCTGACGACGGTTGCGGTGAACGAATTCTCGGACGCGCTTGCGATGGACGAAGCGCCGGACGGGAAGCTGGTTGCGACCGGAGGCACCGGGCCGGTGCAGAAAGTGCCGGTGGTGCGGTTGACCGAGAACGGCATTCCGGACGAAGACTTCAACGGGGTTCCGGCCGGGATCCGCGAAGTGGACGTCCCGGGGAGCAGCGCCGAGACGGGGCTGGCGGTCACCGTCCTCGGCAACGGGACGATCCTGGTCGGGGGGTTTACGGAAATCGGGGCATTCCTGGCCGAGCTCGACGCGAACGGCAACCCCGTGATGGGCTTCGGAACGGAAGGAGTCGCCGTCTTCGATCTCGGCACCGAAGCCTCGCCCTCGGGGGAATTCTTCGACCTCGCGGTGCTCCCCGATGGCCGGATCATCGCCGCCGGGGACGGGTTCGGCGGATCGAACGACGAGGAAGCCGTGATCGCCCGCGTCACTCCCTCCGGTCAGCTCGACCCGAGCTTCGGCAACGGCGGGCTGTTCAGGGCCAACCCGACCCCCGGAGGGGACGAAATCGAGTCGATGGAGGTCCTCCCCGACGGCAGGATCCTCGCGGCCGGGCTGCGCGGGGAAACCGGGATCGAAACCGAGGACGCCGATACCTGGCTCTTCCGGTTGACCCCGGATGGCCGGCTCGACCCGAGCTTCGGCAGCGGCGGCGAAGTGTTCGCCAGCGCCTCGCCGGAAACCGACGGCGCCTACGGGCTCGCGGTCCAGCCGGACGGCAGGGCGGTCGTCGCCGGCGAAGCGAACGTGGGCCCCTCCCAGCTGATGGTCGGCCGCTTCACCGCCGACCCGGTGCAGCCGATCGCCGCGCCCGTCAAAGCCCGCCGCTGCATGGGCCGCAAGGCCTCGCTGGTCGGCACCCGGAAGGCCGACAGGATCAGGGGCACGAACCGCGCCGACGTGATCGCGACCCTGGGGGGCAACGACAGGATCCTCTCCCGCGGCGGCAACGACGTGATCTGCGCCGGCGCCGGCAAGGACAGCGTCAAGTCGGGCAAGGGGAACGACAAAGTCCGCGGCGAAGCGGGCGCCGACTCCCTGCTCGGCGGGCCCGGCAGGGACCTGCTGCTGGGCGAAGCGGGCGCCGACCGCCTCTTCGGCGGCCCCGGCAAGAAGGACCTCTGCAACGGCGGCAGCGGCAAGCGCGACAAGGGCTCGCGCAGCTGCGAGCGCCGCAAGAAGCTCCCCTAGGACGTCGCGTTCCGCCGCGCCGTCGCCCCCCGCGCCTGCCGCCACGCCGCCTCCCCGAACTGCATCAAGTTCCCGGCCCTCCAGACGGGGAATTTGATGCAATTCGCTGAGCGACCAACTCGTCGCCTAGGCAAATACCGCAAGAGCCGCTCCCGCTGTTCCTTATGCGGCTATAGGCCGGTTTTCGAACACCGGGGCGCATTGAAGCGTGGCCGCAGACTCGATGCATCGCGGGCGCATTGAGGCGTGGCCGCAACTCGACGCACCGGGGCCGCATTGAGGCGTGGCCGCAGACTCGATGCGTCGGCCCAACGCTATGCGAGAGGGGGTCCGAGCTAGGACTCGTCGGCGCTGGGCTCGGGCTGCTCGGGCGGCGGCGGGACGTCGCCCTGCGGCAGGCCCTCGCGATCGCCGCCCTTGGCGCCGACGCCGACCTTCTCGCGCTTCTCCGGCTCGTCCGGCTTGGGCTTCGGCAGCGGCTTCTTCGGGGCGACGATGGTCAGCTTCAGCGGCCGGTCCTCGTCGTCGCCGGAGTCGTCGCGCTCGACCATCACGGTCGAGCCCGGCGCCATGTCGCTCTGGCGCAGCACCTCGTCGGCGAGCGGGTCCTCGATGTAGCGCTGGATCGCCCGGCGCAGCGGGCGGGCGCCCATCGACGGGTCCCAGCCCTTCTCGACCAGGAGGTCTTTGGCGTCCTCGGAGAGGTCGAGCTGGAGCTCGTGCTCGGCGACCTGGACGCGGACCCGGTTGATCATCAGGTCGATGATCTCCTTGACCTCGTCCTTGGCCAGCTTGTGGAAGACGATTACCTCGTCGATCCGGTTGAGGAACTCGGGCCGGAAGACTTTTTTGAGGTCGCCCATGATCCGGTTCTTCATGTCGTCGTAGGACATGCCGGTCTCGTCGGAGACGGTGAACCCGATTGAGGTGTTCTTGGCGATCTCGCCGGCGCCGATGTTCGAGGTCATGATCACAATCGCGTTGCGGAAATCCACGGTCCGACCCTGGGCGTCGGTGAGGCGCCCGTCCTCGAGAATCTGCAGGAGGATGTTGAAGACGTCCGGG
>DASXAR010000017.1:0-17639 GCA_036406595.1 Solirubrobacterales bacterium
TACGCGAGCTGGGTTCAGAACGTCGTGAGACAGTTCGGTCCCTATCTGCCGTGGGCGTTGGAGAGTTGAGAGGAGTCATCCCTAGTACGAGAGGACCGGGATGAACGTGCCGCTGGTGTATCTGTTGTCCTGCCAAGGGCACTGCAGGTTAGCTACGCACGGAACGGATAACCGCTGAAGGCATCTAAGCGGGAAGCCGTCCTCGAGATGAGCTCTCCCATCCCCTTGAGGGAGTAAGACCCCTGGTAGACCACCAGGTTGATAGGCCGGCGGTGCAAGGGCAGTGATGCCCTCAGCCGACCGGTACTAATGGGTCGAGGGCTTGACGGATTTTTCTTTACCCATGGCCTTGTGCGGTTTTCAAGCTCCACCGGGGCGGTCTCGCAATATTTCCGGTGGCGCATAGCGAGAGGGAAACACCTCTTCCCATTCCGAACAGAGCAGTTAAGCCTCTCAGCGCCGATGGTACTTGGAGGGCAACCTCCTGGGAGAGTAGGTCGCTGCCGGTTCTTAGACATGCAAAGGCCGCCCTCGGGCGGCCTTTCGTCGCTCTGGGAGAGTGCGACTAGGAATGCGTGGCGAAGCGGTTGACCGCCGCGCTCCAGGAACCGGTGCTGCGGCGGACCCCACAGCGAACCCGAGCCTGGCAGCTCGGGGAGGGGCGATCGACCGGCTCGAGGCCGTACTCGCCGAGGGTGGCGAAGTCGATCACGAGATCTGCGGCATCGGCCATGCGCGTTGTGAGCGTCTGCTTAGAATCGAACATGGGTTCGCAATCTAGGCGCCGCTTCGGACGCCTTCCCGATTCTGCAAGTCCTTTTGCAAAGCCTTGCGGCGTTTCTGCCCGTTTGCAGGGCTTTCCTGCCGATCGAAGGCAAGCACCAGCGCCGTCACCCGAGCCGGCCGCTCGACGTTGGGCGAATGGCCAGCGCCGGCGATCAGATGCGTTTGGACGCCGGGGATGGCGTCACGATAGGCGTTCAGGACGGCAACCGGATCGTCGGCGATCTGCTCCTCGGCGCCCATCATCACCATGACCGGCCTGCCCGTCGCCGCAGCCCGCTGGGGGAGCGCCTCCTCGTCGGTGTAGGACTCGAACGCCTCGTGGGAGCCCGAGTACGAGCTGTAGGTCATGCGCTTCACATCGTCGACGAACGCGTCCGGGACGTCATACCCCGGTGCGAAGGCGACCTCGAGTCCGTCCCTGATCGTGAAGTCGGGCTTGACCCGCCACAGGGCCTCGCCGATGACCGGCCTGAACGGCAGTTCCCCGACGAAGCCGACGTCCCCGTAGGAGGTGTCGGGGATGCTGTCGATCAGGACCAGGCGCTCCACGAGCTGCGGAGACTGTTCGGCCAGGGCAACCGTGATCGGACCGCCGAGCGAGTGGCCGACCACCTCGGCGTCGGTCACGTGCAGTCTCGCCAGGGCCTGGGCGACGAGGTCGGCCTGGTTTTCGATCGAATAGCCCGAGTCGGGCTTCTCTGAGCCGCCGTGGCCCAGCAGATCGATCGCGATCACCCGGTGCTCCTGCCGCAGGCGGGGAATCATCCCGTCCCACCAGTCGATCGCGCAGGTGAAGCAGTGCAGAAGAACGATCGGCGAGCCGTCCCGCGGGCCCTCGTCCACGACCTGGAGGTCGCCTCCCGTCAGGTGCAGGATCTCGCCGCCCGGCACCGTCACCTCGGCCGTCTTCGTCTCGTTGCCGGTGACGATCGCGTTGAGGACGAGCAGAAGGGCGATTGCCACGATCGCGGCGATCAGGATCTTCCAGCCCCTCCGCATTGCGGCAGGTACCCTAGCCCACTTCCGATGGAGAAATTCGTGATCAACGGCGGGGTGCCCCTCTCGGGCGAGCTGACCGCTGCGGGGAACAAGAACGCCGCCCTGCCCATCGTCGCGGCCTGCCTCCTCACCGAGGAGGAGGTTCTGCTGCATCGCGTCCCGCGCATCCGCGACACCGAGGCGCAGATCGCCCTGCTCGAGGGGCTCGGCGTGGAAGCGGTCTGGGTGGCCGACAACAGCCTCAGGCTGTGCGCCTCCGGCGTCTCGGGGGTCGCTGTCGACGAGGACCTCTCGAACAAGATCAGGGCCTCCTTCCTCCTGGCGGGGCCGCTTCTCGGTCGGTTCGGCGAGGCCAGGATGCCGCCGCCCGGTGGAGACTTCATCGGCCGCCGGCGCCTCGACGCCCATCTCGACGCCTTCATCGATCTCGGCGCGCGGGTCGAGGGTGAGCGCTGGATCGAGCTGACCGCTCCCGCGGAGGGGCTCAGCCCGTGCTCCATCTTCATGGACGAGCCATCGGTGATGGGCACCGAGAATGCGTTGATGGCGGCGGCCCTGACGGTGGGGGCGACGACGATCGGAAACGCCGCCTGCGAGCCCCACGTCCAGGACCTGGCCCGCCTGCTCACCAAGATGGGCGCCGAGGTCGAGGGGATCGGCTCCAACGTGATGACCGTGCACGGCCGCGACAAGCTCGGCGGTGCGGAGCACACGATCTCCTCCGACCACATCGAGGTGGGCAGCTTCATGGCGCTCGCCGCCGCGACCGGAGGCTCGCTGCGCATCCGCGGCGCCGACCCCGCAGACCTGACCATGGTGCGCCGTCAGTTCCGGCGGCTCGGACTGGAGTCGAGCTGCGAGGGCGACGAAGTGGTCGTACCACCCGATCAGCCACTCCGCGTCCGGGCCGACCTCGGCGACGCGATCCCGAAGATCGAGGACGGCCCCTGGCCGGCCTTCCCGGCCGATCTGACCTCGATCGCCCTCGCCCTCGCGACTCAGGCAGATGGCGAGATCCTGATCTTCGAGAAGATGTTCGAGAACCGCCTCTTCTTCGTCGACAAGCTTGTCGCGATGGGGGCGCGGATAACCCTCTGCGACCCTCACCGGGCGATAGTAAGCGGCCCCAGCCGCCTGCATGGCGAGCGGGTCGAGAGCCCCGACATCCGTGCCGGGATGGCGATGCTGATCGCCGCCCTCGCCGCCGAGGGGGTCTCCGAGATAGGAAACATCCGCCAGATCGACCGCGGCTACGAGGCGATCGACGAGCGCCTTCGCGCCCTCGGCGCCCGAATCGAGCGGGTCTCCACCTAGAGCGATGATCCACCCGATCCCACCCGGCTCGCACGACGTGCTGCCCGACGAGATGCGGGAGCTGCGCCGGCTCCACGCAGCCCTGATCGAGACCTTCGAAGGTCACGGCTACGGCGAGGTCGCGACGCCGACCATCGAGTACGACGAGGTCCTGGCTCGCGGCGACGGCCGCAGCGCCGAGTCCGCGTACCGCTTTTTCGACGAGCGCGGCGAGATGCTCGCCCTGCGCTCCGAAATGACGGTGCCGATCGCCCGCCTGGTCGCGACCCGATTCGCCGAGGCCGAACCGCCGCTGCGCTTTTGTTACCTCGCGCGCGCATTCCGCGCGGTCCGCCCCCAGCGCGGGCAGATGCGGGAGTTCACCCAGGCCGGAGTGGAGCTGATCGGGGCGCCGGCGCCGCAGGGCACCGTCGAGGTCGTCGAGGTGCTGGAGGCTGCGCTCGACGCCGCGGGTCTGGACCGCGCCGTGATCGGCCTCGGCGACTCCGACCTCTACCGGCAGCTGCTCTCCGAGCTCGGCGTGCCGGATCGGGCGCGGCAGTCGATCCTCGAGCGGCTCGCGACCCACGACATGGTCGGCCTGGAGGCCGAGCTCACCGAGGTCGGCGGGATCGCCGGCGAGCAGGTCGAGACCTGCGTGGCTCTCTCCCAGCTCCGCGGGGGCAGCGAGGTCCTCGGCCGCGCCCGCGAGCTGGGAGGGGACGCTGTCGAGCGGGCCACCGCCAGGATCGGCGAGACCTTCGCCGCGCTCGAGGAGCGGGGCGTCGCGGAGCGCGTCAGGATCGATCTCGGCCTGCTGCGCGACCTCGGCTACTACAGCGGCGCCATCCTCGAGGTCTACGACCCGGCTCTCGGCCACGTGCTCGGCGGCGGCGGCCGCTACGACGGGCTCCTGAAGCGCTTCGGCATCGACCTGCCCGCCGCCGGCTTCGCCCTCTACGTGGAGCGGTTGCATGTCGCGCAGATGGAGGAGGAGTCGTGACTGGCGAGGTGGCCGGGACCGGGCGGGCGAAGGCAAGCGGCCCCCTGAAGCTCGCCGTGCCGCGTGGCGCCCTCTTCGAGGACACCCTGGTGCTGCTCGAACGGACGGGATTGGACACCACCCCGCTGCGGGGAGACTCGCGCTCGCTGATCTTCGAGAGCGACGGGATCACCCTGGTGACGATGCGCCCATCTGACGTGCCGACCTACGTCGAGGCGGGGGCAGCCGACGTCGGCATCACCGGCAAGGACGTGCTGCTCGAGCAGTCGGACCGCCTCGTCTACGAGCTGCTCGACCTCGGCTTCGGCCGCTGCCGGATGGTTCTCGCCGGCCGCCGAGGCGACACCCGGCTCGGCGAGTCCGAGCGTCGTCTCGGATTGATGCGGATCGCGACCAAGTACCCGCGGGTCGCCGAGCGCCACTTCGAGTCGACCGGCCGCCAGGTCGAGGTGATCGAGGTGAAGGGCTCGGTCGAGCTGGCGCCGCTGATCGGTCTCGCGGACGGCATCGTCGACCTCGTCGCCAGCGGACGCACGCTCGAGGAGAACGACCTCGAGGTGCGCGAGGAGATCGTCGAGTGCAGCGCGCGCTTCGTCGCCAACCGCGTCGCCCACAAGCTGCGATCGCGCGAGCTCGACCAGCTGACCGCGAGGCTGCGCGAGGCATCGCCTTGAGGCTGCGCCGGTTCGACTGGCGGAACGCCGCGAGCACCGGCGCGGAGATGCGGGCCTGGGCCGGCGAGGCCGCTCCCTCCGTCGACGTCGCCCCGATCGAGCGCGAAGTCCGCGAGGAGGGCGACGCCGCGGTCCTGCGCCTCACCGCCCGCTTCGATGCGACCGACCGACCGACCGCCTCGCTGCTGGTCGCGCCGGAGCGCTCTCAGGTGGCGCTCAAGCAGCTGGAGCCATCGCTGAGGGAGTCGCTGGAGCTGGCGGCGGACAACGTGCGAGCGGTCGCCGAGGCCCAGCTGGACGACTCTCCCCGCCGCGTCTCCCTGCCCCAGGGCCAGTCGGTCGAGCTGCGCCGCGTCGGGGTCGGGGCCGCGGGGATCTACGCTCCCGGGGGCCGGGCCGCATACCCGTCGAGCGTCCTCATGTGCGCCGTCCCTGCGCGTGTGGCTGGGGTGGAGAGGCTTGCGCTCGCCTCGCCGCCGGGGCCGGATGGAGAGGTGAGCCCTCTCGTGCTCGCCGCGGCGGCGCTCTGCGGTGTGGAAGAGGTCTACGCGATGGGCGGGGCCCAGGCGATCTTCGCCCTCGCCTGCGGCACCGAGACGGTCGCGCCGGTCGACGCGATCGCCGGGCCCGGCAACGCCTGGGTCCGCGAGGCGAAGCGCGCCGTGGCCGGCACCGTCGCGATCGACTCATTGGCGGGGCCCTCCGAGCTGATGCTCGTCGCGGGGCACGACACCGACCCCGAATGGGCGGCGCTCGACCTCTGCGCGCAGGCGGAGCACGGCCCGGACGGCCCGCTGGCAGTCGTCGCCGTGGAGGAGCACGTCCTCGATGCGATCGCGGCGGCAACCGAGTCGGCCGCGGCGTCCCGGCCGCAGGTCGGCGATGCGCCGCTCTGCCTCGCACAGGTCCCCGACATCGGGGCGGCGATCGACCTAGCCAACGCCTTTGCGCCCGAGCACCTGGAGCTGCTGGAGGAGGACGCGGCCCTGCAGGCGACCCGCGTGACCACCGCGGGCTGCGTCTTCGTCGGCCGCTTCAGCGCCACCGCCTTCGGCGACTACGTGGCCGGCTCCAACCACGTGCTTCCGACGGGGGGCGCCGGCCGCTTCTCGGGGCCGCTTGGGCCGGCCGCCTTCATGCGGACGGTGGCCACCGTGGAGGTAACGGCCGCCGCCGCGTCGAAGCTTGCCCCGCACGTCGACGCACTCGCCAGGGCCGAGGGATTCACGGTCCACGGGGAGTCGGCGATGATAAGGACGAAACGATGAGCGGAAGATCGGCGACACGAGAGCGCAGCACCGCGGAGACCCAGATCCGCCTCTCGCTCGACCTCGACGGCGGCGAGGCGAGCGCCGAGACGGGAATCGGCTTCCTCGACCACATGCTCGACCTCCTCGCGCGCCACGGTGGAATCGGATTGGCGGTGGAGGCAAGCGGCGACCTCGAGACCGGTGCCCACCACACGGTCGAGGACGTCGGCATCGTCTTCGGGCAGGCCCTCGACGAGGCGCTCGCGGACCGCGCCGGAATCCGCCGCTACGGCTCGGCCCTGACTCCGATGGACGAGTCGCTGGCCGAGTGCGCGATCGACATCTCCGGCAGGCCGCTCTGCGTGTTCGACGCGGACCTCCCGGTCACGACCATCGCCGGCTTCGACACCGAGCTGGCGGAGGAGTTCTTCCGCGCCGTCGCGAATAGCGCGAAGCTGACCCTGCACATCTCGGTTCGCTACGGGACCAACGCCCACCACATGATCGAGGCGGCCTTCAAGGCGTTCGCCCGCGCCCTCCGCGTCGCCGTGTCGGTCGATCCCGACGAGGCCGGGGTTCCCTCGACCAAGGGGACGCTCAGTGAGTGACCCGGCACGCATCTGCATCCTCGATTACGGGATGGGCAACCTGCGCTCGGTCGAAAAGGCACTCGAGCACGTCGGAGCCGTGGCGACGATCAGCAGCGAGCGCGCCGCGATCCGCGACGCCGACGGGCTGATCCTCCCGGGGGTCGGCGCCTTCCCGCGGGCAATGGAACGGGTCCGGGAACGGGAGATCGACCAACTCGTCGAGGAGCGTCGCGAGGCGGCGGTCCCGATCCTCGGCATCTGCCTCGGCCTTCAGCTTCTCTTCGACTCGAGCACCGAGCTCGGCGGGGAGACCGGGCTCGGCCTCCTGCCCGGCGAGGTGACCGAGCTCGAGGCCCCCGGCCTCAAGGTGCCCCACATCGGCTGGTCGCCGGTGCGGTGGGAGCTGGACTCGCCGCTGACCGAGGGGATCGAGAGCGGGACTCCCTTCTATTTCGTCCACAGCTTCGCGCCGCGGCCCGACGCCGCCCATCTGCTCGGCAGCGCCGACTATGGCGCCCGTTTCGCCTGCGCCGTGCAGCGGGACGGCGTCTTCGGCGTTCAGTTCCATCCTGAGAAGTCGAGCGCCGCCGGGCTGCGCCTGCTCGCCAATTTCGCGGGGATCTGCGCCCAGAAGCCAGTCGCGGCGTGATCCTCATTCCGGCGATCGACATCCGCGGCGGGGCCGCCGTGCGGTTGCTGCGCGGCGACTTCGAGGATGAGACGACCTACGACGCCGACCCGGCCGACGCCGCCCGCCGCTGGTCCGCCGAGGGCGCGGAGCTCCTCCACGTCGTCGACCTCGACGGGGCGAGGGCCGGCACGCCGCAGAACATCGACGCGATCGGCCGCGTCGCAGCGGCCGCCGGTTGCCCGGTTCAGGTCGGCGGTGGGCTGCGTGACGCCGACTCGGTGAACTCGGTGCTCGATGCAGGAGCGGAGCGGATCGTGATCGGGACGGCGGCGATCAAGGACCCGGATTTCCTCGACCAGATGCTGGATACGCACGGTGAGCGCGTCGTCGTCTCGGTCGATGCCCACGGGGGCCGGGTTGCGACCGAGGGGTGGACGGAGGGGAGCGGGGAGGACGCCGTCGAGGCAATCGCAGCGCTCGGGGAGCGTGGCGTCGGCCGCTTTCTCTGCACGGCGATCGAGGTGGACGGCACGATGGCCGGGCCCGCCCTCGAGGACCTGACGCGGATAGCCGCGGCCACGCCGGCGCGGGTGATCGCCTCAGGCGGGGTGGGGACCCTCGACGACCTGCGGGCCCTCGGCGGGCTCGCCGCGCCCAACCTCGAGGGCGCGATCGTCGGCCGCGCCCTGTACGAGCGCCGGTTCACGGTCGCCGAGGGGATCGGCGCCCTACGATCTTCCTGATGGTCCTGAAGCGGGTCATACCCTGCCTCGACGTCGACGCGGGGCGCGTCGTCAAGGGGACGAACTTCGTCGGGCTGCGCGACGCCGGCGACCCGGTCGAGCTGGCCGAGCGCTACGACGCCGAGGGCGCCGACGAGCTCGTCTTCCTCGACATCACCGCCTCCCACGAGGAGCGGGAGACGATCGTCGAGCTGGCAAGGCGCACCGCGGACAACGTCTTCATCCCGTTCACGATAGGAGGCGGGATCCGCTCCGTCGAGGATGCCCAGGCGGTCCTTGACGCGGGCGCCGACAAGGTATCGGTGAACTCCTCGGCGCTGGCCCGGCCCGATCTGCTCGGCGAGCTGGCCGAGCACTTCGGCGCCCAGTGCGTCGTGATTGCGATCGACGCGAAGCGCAGAGAGGTGGAGCGTGGCTCGTCGCCCGCCTGCGAGGCTCCGCCCGGCTGGTTCGGCGAGGCGGCATGGGACGTCTACGTGAATGGGGGGAGGAGCAGGGTGAACGGCAGGGACGCGGTCGAGTGGGCGAGCGAGGCGGTCGAGCGGGGAGCGGGGGAGGTGCTCCTGACCAGCATGGACCGGGACGGGACGAACGACGGCTACGACCTCGAATTGACCAGGGCCGTGTCCGACGCGGTGCCGGTCCCCGTCATCGCATCCGGAGGAGCGGGGACGCTCGACCACCTCAGCGAGGCGATCACCGACGGCCATGCCGATGCGGTGCTCTGCGCCTCCATCTTCCATTACGGCACCCACCGCGTGCGCGACGCGAAGCGGCACCTTGCCGAGAGCGGAATCCCGGTCCGGACCTAGCTCGCCCCTCCGTCGAGGCCCGGGCTGAGATCGGCGGCCATTCCCGCGACGCCGCTGGAGCCGAGGATCTCGAAGCGGTTAGAAGTTGTCGACGGGCACGCCGAATTGACGCCGGAGGAGGACTCGCGAGCCGGCAACTTCTTCTCTCAGCGGCGCCTGTCCGAGCTGGGTCAGATCCAGATGGTGGATCGTGTGGGCGGCGAGCTCCCACCCCGCGGCGATCATCGCTTCGACGTTGCTCGGGTAGAGATCGGGGCCCTCGGCCTTCAGGTTGAGCACACCCGGTCAGCCGTGCCCGTGTAGCACGGGCAGGGCAAAGGTGAACTGGGGCCTGTAGCCGTCGTCGAAGGTGATGACGACCGGCCGGGCCGGGAGCAGCCCGTCGCCGTACCACCACCACTCCCTGTTGGCTGGCCGGCCATGCGGAGGGCGATCATGGTAAGGAGGATCCTGCCGAGATGCCGCTGACGCCGATCAACCAACTGCGGGCCGCGCTGCGGCAGGCCCATCCAGAGCTCGAGCAGGTGCGGGCTGCCGCCGGCGACACGCCGGTCTACCTGGTTGGCGGCGCCGTCCGCGACCTCCTGCTCGGCAGGGGCCGCGCGGACATCGACCTGGTGGTGATCGGCGACGCTTCCGCTCTCGCGACCCGGCTCGGACCGGTCGAGACCGTCGAGCACGAGCGCTTCTCGACCGCCAAGACCCGCATCGACGGTCACGAGGTCGACATCGCCACCGCCCGCTCTGAGTCCTACGCGCATCCCGGGGCCCTCCCCGAGGTCGAGGCTGCCGACAGCATCGAGGCCGACCTGGGCCGCCGCGACTTCACGATCAACTCCATGGCGCTGTCGCTGTCCGGGCAACCGGAGCTGATCGATCCACACGGTGGCCGGGCTGATCTCGACGCGCGGCTCCTGCGCGTCCTGCACCCCCGCTCGTTCGCCGACGACCCGACCAGGGCGATCCGTGCCGCGCGCTACGCCGCCCGCTTTGCCTTCGCGCCCGAGCCCGACACGGCAGCGCTGCTGCGCGAGGCCAGACTCGAGACCGTCTCGACGGATCGCAGCGAGGCCGAGTTGCTCCGACTCGCAGCCGAGGAGGACGCTCCGCGGGGGTTCGAGCTGCTCGACGCGTGGGGCCTGGTCGAACTGCGACCGAACGGAGTCGCCCTGGCCTCGCGGGTCGCCGACTTGCTGGCCGCTCCGCCGTGGCGGGGGACGGTGCCGCGCGACAGGGCACTGTTCGCCGCGGCGCTCGGTCCGCAGGCAGGCGAGGGGCGCCTGGCTGTGGCGCAGCCGCAGCGGCCCTCACAGGCGGTCGAGCTGGTGCGCGGAGCCGATCCTGTCGAGCTGGTGCTCGGCCGGGCGCTCGGGGCCAAATGGCTCGACCGCTACCTGGGCGAGTGGCGTGAGGTCGAGCTCGAAATCGACGGAGAGGACCTGCTCGCAGCCGGCGTCCCGGAGGGCCCTGCAGTCGGGCGTGGGCTCGCGGTTGCGCTCCGCCGCAAGCTCGACGGCGAAGTGCGGGGGCGCGAGGAAGAGCTTCGGGTGGCGCTGGCCGCTGCCGAGGAAGCCTGATGGAGTGGCGCCGAGACGGTGAGGCCGAATGGCTCGAGGCGCGGCTGCCCCCGGCGACGGCCGCCTTCTCGACCCGCAGAGGCGGAGTCAGCGATGGCCCGGTCGAGAGCCTCAACCTCGGCGTCTTCACGGAGGACGACCCGCGCCGGGTCGTGGAAAATCGGCGCAGGCTGGCCGGCCATCTGGGCCTCGATCCGGCCCGGATCGTGATCGGGCATCAGGTCCATGGCGCCGAACTGGCGGAGCACCTCGGCCCGCAGCGCCCCCCGCCGTTTCGGGAACCCGGATCGCCGATCCCCGACGTCGACGGCCACGTCACGTCCAGTAGGGGCCTTGCCGCTCTCGTCTTCGTCGCCGACTGCCTGCCCGTGGCCCTCTGCGGCCCGCGCGGCGTCGCGATGCTCCACTGCGGCTGGCGGGGCCTCTCCGCCGGCATCGTCGAGCGAGGCGCCGCCGCCGTCGAAGCGACCGACGCGGCGATCGGCCCCGGAATCGGCCGTTGCTGTTACGAGGTCGGCGACGAGGTGCTCTCCGCGTTCGCGCCGCTAGGCGACGAGGTCGCAGCCGGTCGCAGGTTGGATTTGGGGGCGGTCGCGCGGCTGCTGCTCGAATCGGCCGGCGTCGAGCGCATCGAGGTCGCCGGCTGCTGCACGAGCTGCGAAGCGGGGCGCTTCTTCTCCCACCGCCGCGACGGGGGCCGAACCGGTCGCCAGGCGGGGCTGGTCTGGATCGAGGCCGCCGACCGGGGGGAAGAGTAGGCATGCCGGGGCTGATTCACGGGCTCGACCCGGCGAGGATCGCCCTCAACCTGGAAAGGGCGCGGGAGCTGGCCGGGGAGAGGGTGGAGATCCTCGCGGCGACGAAGTACGTGCCGGTCGACGAGATGGGAGCCCTGGCCGAGGCCGGGGTGCGCCTCGTCGGGGAGAACCGCCAGCAGGACCTCGCGGCGAAGCACGAGCGATGGGGCGGCGCGTTCGAGTGGGACTTCATCGGCAACCTCCAGAGCCGCAAGGTCAAGCAGTTGCTGCCGGTCTGCCGCCTGCTCCACTCGGTCGCCACCGAGTCGGCGCTGGAGCAGCTGGGCAAGCACGGCGGCGCCGACACCGAGGTCCTGGTCGAGGTCAACGTCGCCGACGAGGAGGGCAAGGGCGGCATCCCGCCCTCGGGGCTGGGCGCATTCATCGAGCGGTGCCCGGTCAGGGTGGGCGGCCTGATGACGATGCCGCCGTTCAGCACCGACCCCGAGCACTCACGGCCCTATTTTGCCCGGCTCGCGGAACTGGCCTCCGAGCACGGCCTCGAGCGCCTCTCGATGGGCACATCGCAGGACTGGCGGGTTGCCGTCGAGGAGGGGGCGACGATAGTCCGCCTCGGCACCGCTCTCTACGTTTGAGAGGTCTTAGGCCATAATCGGTGGAGGAATCGGCCCCTCAGGGCCGAAACCAGGCCGGTAAGAGATGGCTTTACGCGACACATGGCACAAGGCGCTCGTCTACTTCGGCCTCGCCGAAGAGCACGACTACGGCCCGGAGTACGACGAAGCGGACGAGGATCTAGTCGAGGAGCCCTACGAGGGCAGGCGCGAGTCGGGGCAGGTGCGCAGGTTGCCGACCTCCCGCCGCGGCCGCCGCGACGAGATCGACGACATCTTCGCCGACGACGAGCCGATCACCGCCTCCCGGACCAGGGTCCTGCGCCCGGTGGACACCGACTCCGACGTCAAAGTCCACCTCGTGATCCCACGCAACTTCAATGACGCCCAGCAGGTCGCGGACCAGTTCAAGCGCTCGGTCCCGGTGATCCTCAACCTGCAGACCACAGACCACGAGCTGTCGAAGCGGATGATCGACTTCTGCTCCGGGCTCACCTACGCGATGGACGGCGGAATGCAGCGAATCGCGGAGAAGATCTTCCTGCTGACGCCGAAGAACGTCGAGGTCTCCGCCGAGGAGCGGGCGCGGCTCCTGGACAAAGGCTTCTTCAACCAGTCCTGATCAAGCGCCGCGCACTCCGCAGCACTACTAGGCTGCTCAGAATGATTGTCGGGTTCTGCGGGGCGGGAAGCATGGCCGGCGCGATGGCGCGAGGAATTCGCGGTGAGGTCGACCTGACCCTGTTCTCGGACTCCGGATCCGGGCGCGCATCCGGTCTGGCATCGGAGCTGGGGGGCGAGGCCGTCGGCTCGAACGCCGAGCTGGCGGAGCGCGCCGATCTCGTGATCCTCGCCATGAAGCCCGCCGCGCTCGATTCCGTCGCCGCGGAGCTGGGCGGAGCCACCGAGGTGATCTCCCTGCTCGGCGCGACCCCGCTGGGGCGGGTCGAAGAGCTCTTTCCGAAGGCGCGGGTCACCCGTGTGATGCCGAACCTCGCGGTGGAGGTCCATCGGGGCGTGCTCTGCGTCGCCGGCGCACCCTCCGCCGACGCCCGCGCCCTGCTGGAGGGGCTCGGACACGTTGTCGAGGTCCTCGACGCGGAGTTCGACGCGGCAACCGCGGTGATGGGCTGCGCGCCCGCCTACCTGGCGCTCGCTGTCGAGGCGATTGCCGGCGCAGGCGTCGCCGCCGGTCTCGACGAGGATCTGGCGCGAGAGCTGGTGGTCGAGACGACCGCGGGCACCGCCGAGCTGCTCAGGATCCACCACCCGGCCGACGTGCGCCGGGCGGTTGCCTCTCCGGGGGGCAGCACCGAGGCAGGCCTCGGGGCGCTCGACAGCGCCGGCGCGGCAGAGGCGTTTCGCGCCGCGGTGGCGGCCTCCCTCGAGAGGATGAGAGGTTGACCCTCCTCGCGATCAGTCGGACGGACGTCGCCGACTACGTCAGCGCGCTCTTCCTCGTCTACATCGTCCTCGTTCTGCTCAATGTCCTCCTTTCGTGGATTCCGCGGATGCCATACAGCCGCGCGCTGCGCAGCGTGGTCGACTTCATCAGCGAGACCACAAACCCCTACATCAACCTGTTTCGCCGCTTCATCCCGCCACTCGGTGGCGGCGGCTTCGCCCTGGACCTCAGCCCGATGCTGGCGCTGATCGTGCTTTTCGTCCTGCGGGGGCTGGCCGTCGCGCTGATCGAAGGGTGAGCGACCCGAGCCGCCCCTGGCGCCTGGCCGGAGCGGTCTGTGGGCTCGTGGTGGCGCTTGACCAGGGGCTGAAGGCGCTGGTCGAGCACAACGTCGTCCCTGGCGAGCACGTCTCCGTGGTCGGCCCGCTCGACCTCACCCTGACCCACAACAAGGGAGTCGCCTTCGGCCTGGCGAGCAGCGGTGGCGGTGTCCTGGTGGTGTTCACCCTCGCCGCGCTCGCCCTCGTCGCCGCCCTCCTCGCCCGCAACCCGGAGCGGCCCTGGGCCTGGCTGGCCGTCGGCCTGCTCGCCGGCGGCGCTCTGGGCAACCTCGCCGACCGGGTCCGCGGCGGCGCCGTGATCGACTACGTGGACCTGCTCTCCTGGCCGAACTTCAACCTCGCCGACGTCTCGATCACCGTGGGGGTGATCCTGCTGGCCTGGACATTCCTGCGGGAGGAGGGAACGTGACGGCCGAGCTGCGTCTCGTCCACGTCGACGATGCCCTCGCGGTCGTCGACAAGCCGGCCGGCCTGGTCGTGCATCCGGCACCCTCGCACCGCGGCCCGACCCTGGTCGAGGAGCTCGGCGAGCTGCTGGCCGGGGGGGAGGACCCGGTCCGGCCCGGAATCGTCCACCGACTCGACAAGGGCACCAGCGGCCTGATGCTCGTCGCCCGTGGAGAGAAGGCACATGATGCTCTGGCCGGCCAGGTTCGGCGGCGCGAGGTGGATCGCGCCTACCTGGCCCTGGCGCAGGGGCGCCTCGACTCGCGCACCGGGACCATCGACGCCCCGATCGGCCGCGCGCCGCGGCAGCGGCACCGGATGGCCGTATCGGGCGCGGCCTCGCGCCAGGCCCGCACCCACTTCACCGCGCTGGAGCTGCTCGAGCGCGAGACCTACCTGGAGGCTCGCCTGGAGACGGGTCGCACCCACCAGATCCGTGCCCACCTGGCGGCGATCGGCCATCCGCTGGTCGGGGATCCAACCTACGGAGGGGAGGAGCGCTATGGCCTGCGTCGCCCCTTCCTGCACTCGCACCTGATCGCCTTCACGCACCCGCGCAGCGACGAAAGGATGGAGTTCCGCTCCGAGCTCCCATCCGACCTCGCGGCCGCCCTCGAGGCCGCGCGGGGCTCCTGAAACCCGCATGGGCACTACAATTCCCGCGACCCTAGCTACCTACCCCCGCCGAGACCGACCCGGATCCTGACCAGCGCCGCTGCTGCGTCCCCGGCTAGGGCGACGGGGCAACGTCAACCAAGGAGAACATTCAGATGCCAGAGGCGGGCCTCAAAGAGCTGCTGGAGGCCGGAGTCCACTTCGGCCACCAGACGCGCAGATGGAACCCGAACATGCGCCGCTACATCTTCGGCGAGCTCGACGGGATCCACATCATCGACCTGGTCCAGACCGAGGCGCTGCTCGAGAACGCCCGTCGCTTCGCCGGCGAGCTTGCCTCGGGCGGCGGCACGGTGCTCTTCGTCGGCACCAAGAAGCAGGCGCGTGGCGCCGTCAAAGACTGGGCCGAACGCTGCAAGATGCCCTACGTCAACCAGCGCTGGCTGGGTGGGCTGCTGACCAACTTCAACACGATCTCGGCCCGCATCAAACGCCTTCACGAGCTGACCGAGTGGCAGGAGGAGGGAAAACTCGAGCTGCTGCCGACCAAGGAGAGGATGGCCATGGAGGCAGAGCTGGCGAAGCTCGAGTACAACCTCGGCGGCGTTCGCGAAATGGACCGCCTTCCCGACGCCGTCTTCGTGACCGACCTGAAAACCGAGGAGATCGCCGTGCGCGAGGCGGTGCGCCTGCGAATCCCGATCATCGGCCTGGTCGACACCAACTGCGATCCCACCTCGATCGACTATGTGGTTCCGGGCAACGACGACGCGATCCGCTCCTGTGACCTCGTGATCTCGACGATCGGCGGCGCTATCGAGACCGGCGCGGGGGCCTGGCGTGAGCAGGAGGAACGCCGCATCGCGGAGGAGATGGAGCGGCGCAAACGCGAGGAGGAGGAGCGGAAGAAGCGGGAGGAAGAGGAGAAAGCCAGGCAGGAGGCCGAGGAAGCCGCCGCGAAAGCCGCCGAGGCACAGGCTGAGGCGCCGCGGCCGACAGGTCCTGTCGCAGGGCAGGGCACCTCGTCCTCGCAAGCTGCGGGCGAGGAGCCCAACCCCGCGCCACCCGCCGGAGAGACGTCTAAAGCACCGGGCTCCGAGGCCGGTGCGACGAAAGCCCCTGCTACTGAGGAAGGGACGAACTGATGGCCGCGATCTCTGCCGCGGACGTGAAGGCGCTGAGGGACCGGACCGGCGCCGCGATGATGGATTGCAAAGCGGCGCTCAGCGAGGCCGAGGGCGACACCGAGCGTGCCGTCGAGATCCTTCGCGTCAAGGGGCAGGCCTCAGCCGCAAAGCGCGAAGGGCGCGGCACGGACGAGGGCGTCGTCTCCGCCTACATCCACGCCAACGAGAAGGTCGGGGCGATGGTCGAGGTCCAGTGCGAGACCGACTTCGTCGCCCGCAACGAGGACTTCAGGGCCTTCGCCTACGACGTCGCCCTCCACGTCGCTGCGGCGGCGCCGCGATATGTCTCGAGCGAGGAGATACCGGCCGACGAGCACGAGGCCGAGAAGCGCGTCTTCGAGGAGAAGGCGCGCGAGGAAGGGAAACCCGACGAGGTCGTCGAGAAGATCGTCGAGGGGCAGCTCGCCAAGTGGGCGCGGGAAGTGGCCCTGCTCGACCAGCAGCACGTGAATGCAGACAAGCACGATTCCAAGACGATCGACGAGCTGCGGCAAGAGCTCGCCGCAAAGACCGGCGAGAACGTCCGCATCGCCCGCTTCGCCTATTTCCGCGTGGGGGATTGACCGCCGACCCGCCCAAATTCAGCCGCATCCTCCTGAAGCTCTCGGGAGAGGCGCTGATGGGCAGCCGCGACCACGGAACCGATCCCGAAGAGGTGAAGAGGATCGCGCGCCAGGTGGCGACGGTGCGCGAGCGCCAGGTTGAGGTGGCGGTGGTGGTCGGCGCCGGAAACATCTACCGCGGGCTGCAGGCGGCGGCCGCCGGAATGGATCGCGCCACCGGCGACTACATGGGGATGCTGGCGACGGTGCTGAACGCGCTCACCCTCCAGGACGCGCTCGAGGACATCGGAGAGCACACCAGGGTCCTCTCGGCGATCGACGTGAAGGAGGTGGCCGAGCCCTACATCCGCCGCCGCGCCATGCGCCATCTCGAGAAGGGGCGGGTGGTGATCTTCGCCGCCGGCACAGGCAACCCGTTCTTCACCACGGACACGGCGGCCGCGCTACGCGCGCTCGAGATCCGGGCGGAAGCGATCCTGATGGGGAAGAACGGGGTCGACGGAGTCTTCGACGCGGACCCCGCCACGGAGCCCGACGCGAAGTTCATCCCCGAGATAGGCCACCGCGAGGCGATCGAGCGCGGCCTCAAGGTGATGGACTCGACCGCGCTCTCGCTCTGCATGGACAACGACCTTCCCATCTACGTCTTCAACATGGGCGACGAGGGGAACATAGATAGGATCGTGCGCGGCGAGAAGGTGGGAACGCTGGTCTCCAGCGAACCCGCCGCTTGAGGAGAGGATTTCCTTGGAGCTGATCGACGAGATGCTCAACGAGGCCCGCGAGCGGATGGGCAAATCGGTCGAGTCGAGCCGCAACGAGCTGGCGACGGTTCGCACCGGCCGCGCCTCCCCGCATCTGCTCGACCGCATCACGGTCGACTACTACGGATCGCAGACGCCGCTCAAGCAGCTGGCAAACGTGGCCGCGTCCGACGCGCGGCTGCTGACCGTCACCCCGTTCGACAAGTCGTCGATCGGGTCGATCGAGAAGGCGATCCAGGACTCCGACGTCGGCCTGACTCCGAACAACGACGGCAACCTGATCCGCCTCCAGATCCCGGAGCTCACCGAGGACCGGCGACGGGAGATGGTGAAGATCGTCCACGGGGTCGCCGAGGAAGGCCGCGTGGCGATCCGTAACATCCGCCGCGACACCATGCACGACCTGCGCGAGCTGAAAAAGGAAGGCGAGGCGGGAGAGGACGACGAGCGGCGCGCCGAGAGCACCCTGCAGAAGCACACCGACGAGGCGATCGCCGAAATCGACGCTCTATTGAAGGGGAAGGAAGAGGAGATCCTGGAGGTGTGAGCGCCTCCGCGCGGTACGTCGCGATCATCACCGACGGCAA
>DASXAR010000018.1:0-2597 GCA_036406595.1 Solirubrobacterales bacterium
GGCGGGTTCCACATCGCGATCTCGCGCCCGGCGCGCGGCGCCCCGTCGTCGTCGAGCAGCTCGAAGTCGAGGCCGGTGAGCCGCTCCGCGAGCTCCTTCGGGTTGGCGATCGTCGCCGACGCCATCACGAAGCGGGGATCCGCGCCGTAGAGGCGGGCGACGCGCCGCAGCCGCCGGAGCACGTTCGCGACGTGTGAGCCGAAGACGCCGCGGTAGGTGTGGGCCTCGTCCACCACCACCCAGCCGAGGTTCGCCAGGAAGTCGCCCCAGCGCTTGTGATGGGGGAGGACCCCGACGTTGAGCATGTCGGGATTGGTGAGCACGAGATTCGCGCGTCGGCGGATCGACGGGCGGTCCTCCCGAGGCGTATCGCCGTCGTAGATCGCTTCCCGCAGGCCGGGCGGCCGCAGCTCGCCGAGCTTGCGGGCCTGGTCCTGGGCGAGGGCCTTGGTCGGATACAGGTAGATCGCCCGCCGCATCGGATCCCGGGCGATGCCGTCGAGCACAGGCAGGTTGAAGGAGAGCGACTTCCCGGAGGCTGTGCCGCTGGTGAGGATCAGGTTGGAGGCCTTGGCCGTCTCGTACGCCGCAGCCTGGTGTGAGTAGAGGGACTCGATCCCCCCACCGATC
This sequence comes from Solirubrobacterales bacterium, assembly GCA_036406595.1. GTDB lineage: Bacteria > Actinomycetota > Thermoleophilia > Solirubrobacterales > 70-9 > VRUE01. The sequence continues at coordinate 631 of DASXAR010000018.1, forward strand.
AGCGCCTCGCGGAGGGCGGGATCGAGCGAGTCGGGAAGCCCGGTGAGCTTCGCCATCGTCGCCGCCTCCCCCGACTCTGCGACCAGGCGCCCGTCCTCGCGGGCCGGGCCGAGCGCCGGGTCCCAGGCGCCGCCCGCGATTGCGCGGCTAGCCAACCTCGACTCCCCGGGGCGCATCGATCGCGGCGGCAATCCGCATCGCCTGCAGGGCACTGGCGTCGTGCAGCCGGAGCACGTCGGCACCCGCGGTGACCGCAAGTGCCACGGCGGCCGCCGTGGCCCACTCGCGATCCTCGGCCGGCAGTCGCTCCTCCCAGGAACCGGCCAGAACCGCTCCGAGAAAGTCCTTGCGCGAGAGCGAGACGTAGAGCGGGCGGCCGAGCCCCTTCAGCTCGCCGAGGCGCCGCAGGATTTCCAGGTCGTCGGCGACCGAGAGATCGAAGTCGAGCCCGGGGTCGAGCGCGATCTGCTCCTCATCGACCCCGAGCTTCACCGCGTATTCGAGGCGCGCGGTGAACCAGTCCTTGAGGTGGTCGACCGGATCGTCGTAGCGGGGAAGCTCGCGGTCCTCGCGCGGCGGTCCCTCGATCTGCATCACGACCAGCCCGCACCCGCTATCCCCCGCCAGCTCGAGCATCGCCTCGGAACCGCCGGCGATGTCGTTGATCGCCACCGCGCCGGCGCCGAGCGCCCGCCCCGCCACCTCGGGGGAGAAGGTGTCGGCGGAGATGGGAAGGTCAGTGCGCCCGGCGAGGCCCTCGATCGCAGGGACCAGACGCTCGGCCTCCTGATCGGCGGGCACGGGCGGCCCGCTGCGCGCCGCCACGGCCCCGACGTCGAGCATCTCGAAGCCGGCATCGCCCAGACCCAAACCGTCCTCGATTGCCTGCTCCGGGGTGCCGCTCCTCGCGCCCTCGAACATCGAGTCGTCCGTGACGTTGACGATGCCGGCACCGATCGGGCGGGCGAGGTCGAGAGTCCGGTCGCTCAGCTTCCAGGTTGAGGCCACGCCTCAACGGTAACCGCGGCGACGTCGACGGGAAGTGGACGCAGCGCCTCGGAAGGACCAAGATGGGGCACTTAGTGGATCCGAAGACCATCCGTATGTCGTTGAGCCTCGTTGTCCTCGCCGCGATTCTGTTCGGAGGCTGTGGCGGCTCCGATGAGTCGGCCACGACGACCACATCGTTGGAGACGGGCGGGCTCGAGCGACTGCCGCTCGTCGCGCCATCCGGGTCGGCCCAGCAACCGGCCTCTCGGCCCGGTGCCGCCAACGCGTTCCTGCGAGAGGTGTTCGACGACGCCCAGGCGATGTGGAAGCGGGACTTCGCAGAGGGTGAGATTCCCTATGCCCCGGCGCGCCTGACGATCTTCACCGACGCGGTGCACACAGGATGCGGACCCCAGAGCGCCCAGTCGGGTCCCTTCTACTGCCCGGCCGACAGGGGGGTTTATCTCGACACCCGCTTCTTCGACGCTCTGGCCCGCAGGGTCGGCGTCCGGCTCGACGACTTCGCCCGCGCCTACGTCATCGCCCATGAAGTGGGTCACCACGTCCAGTTCCAGCTCGGCATCGGCCAGGCGCTCACCAGCGCCGACCGGCGCGACCCGGCCGGCGCGAACGCCCGCTCCATTCCCTTCGAGCTCCAGGCCGACTGTCTCGCGGGCGTCTGGGTGCACTCCCGCTACCAGCAGGGGGAGGTCACTCAGTCGGACCTCGACGATGCTCTTCGAGCGGCCGCCGTGGTCGGCAGCGACTTCCAGCAGCTCAACACCACGGGAAGGATCCGCCCCGAGGACTGGACCCATGGTTCCTCGCGCCAGCGCCTCCACTGGCTCACGGTCGGGTTCGAGGAGGGCAGCCCCGCGGCCTGCGACACCTTCAGCGACTGACCTCGCCTCGAGGTCGCCTTCGCCCCAGGCTCAGAGTGCGTAGCGCAGGATCGCCGCGACCGAGCCGCCTTCGGG
>DASXAR010000019.1:0-40459 GCA_036406595.1 Solirubrobacterales bacterium
AACAACGGGTTCAACGGCGTCTACGCCGCCAACGACGGAACCGCGGGCGGCGCGATCGCCGCGATGAAGTCGGCGGGCATCGACCCGTCGACCAAGCCGACGACCGGTCAGGACGCCGAGCTGGAGGCTGTTCAGAGGATCCTGGGCGGAACCCAGTACATGACCGTCTACAAGGCGACCAGGCCTGAGGCGCAGACCGCGGCGAAGATCGCCGTGGCCCTCGCCCAGGACAAGCCGATCCCCACCAGCGGTCTTCCGGTTCAGCAGACGAAGACCAACAACGGGGCGACGGACGTCCCGTCCTTCCTCCTCACGCCGATTGCGGTGACCAAGGACGGAGGATCGGGCACGTCGAGCGTCGCGGACGCCGAGTATGGCGGCCAGAAGCTCATCGGTGCCGATGGTTACTGGACGCCACAGCAGGTATGTACCTCACAGTTCCAGTCCGCCTGCCAGCAGGCTGGGATCAGCTAGGTGAGGATGAGTTAGGAAGATGAGTCCCCGAATAGCGCGAGGAGAGGCGAAGTCGAACGGCGAGGGCAACGGCGCCGCGACCGAGCATCTCCTCGCGCTGCGGGGGTTCTCGAAGAGCTTCGGGCCCGTTCGGGCCCTGCACGAGGTCGACTTCGAGGTCGACGCCGGCGAGATCGTCGCCCTGGTTGGTGACAACGGCGCGGGCAAGAGCACGTTGATCAAGGCGATCGACGGCGTCCAGCCGCCGGATTCGGGGCAGGCCTACTTCGACGGCAAGCGGGTGCGGATCAACACCCCTCAGGTCGCCGAGAACCTCGGCATCGCCACGGTCTTCCAGGACCTGGCGCTCTGCGACAACCTCGACGTGGTCGCGAACCTCTTCCTTGGAAGGGAGACGATCTCTCACGGTGCCGGCCAGTTGACACTCCAACTGGACGAGGCGACCATGGAGCACCGTGCCGGGGAGCTCTTCTCGGGGCTGGCGGTGACGATTCCGAGCCTCCGCAGCGAGGTCGGCACCCTTTCCGGGGGCCAACGGCAGCAGGTGGCGGTGGCCCGCTCGCTGCTGGGCGAGCCGAAGATGGTGCTGCTCGACGAGCCTACGGCCGCACTCGGGGTGCCACAGACGAAGCAGGTCCTGGACCTGATTCGTCGCCTGCGGGAGCGCGACCTCGGGGTGGTCGTGATCAGCCACAACCTCGCCAACGTCTTCGACGTGGCCGACCGGATCGTGGTCCTTCGCCTAGGCAAGGTCGCCGGTGACTTCCCGGTCGAGCAAACCACCGAGGAGCATGTCGTCTCGGCGATCACCGGCGTCGGGGGCAACGGTGGGGAGAGGGCCGCCGAGGACCGGGGCGAGGGGGAGGAGGAAGAGTGAGCGGGGCCACGGGGGAGGCGGCGCCGGCCGCGAACGGCGGATCAGGCGCCGTCAAAGAGACGACCAGGGATACGGTCCGGCGCTTCATCCAGGGGGACCTCGCCTCGTTGCGGGTCGTGATCGGGTTGGCGGTGATCTGGATCATCTTCCAGTCGCAGAACGACCGCTTCCTCTCGGCCGAGAACCTCACCAACCTGATGCTTCAGATCACCGCCGTCGGCCTGATCTCGATCGGGATCGTCTTCGTGCTGCTGCTCGGCGAGATCGACCTCTCGGTCGGGGCCGTCAGCGGCCTGGCGGCGGCCGTGATGGCCGTGCTGAACGCCCAGCACGGCTGGAACCCCTACCTCGCGATCGCCGCGGGCATCGCCGTCGGCCTGGCGATCGGCGCCCTCCAGGGCTTCCTCTTCAGCCGTTTCGGCGTCCCCTCCTTCGTGGTGACCCTGGCGGGCCTGCTCGCCTGGCAGGGGGCCCTGCTACAGGTACTGGGCTCGACGGGGTCGATCAACCTGACCGATCCCAAAATCACCGGCCTCGCAAACACCTTCTACTCCGACGCCGTCGGCTGGACCATGGCGGTGATCGTGATCGTCGCCTACGGCGCGTTGACGCTTGCCGGGCACCGGCGGCGGCTCGCCGCCAACCTGGAAAGCGAGGGCATGATCACGCTCGCAATGCGCTTCGGCCTGGTGGCCGTGGCGACGATCGTCGTCGTCGCCGTCCTCAACTCCGACCGCGGGGTACCGCTCGCGTTGCTGATCCTGGTCGCCTTCGTGGTGGGAATGGAATACGTCGCCAAGCAGACCCGGTTCGGTCGCCACGTCTTCGCGGTCGGCGGCAACGTCGAGGCCGCGAGGCGCGCCGGTATCGGGATCGAAAAGATCCGAGTCATCGTCTTCGCGCTCTCGGGGACGATGGCGGCGATCGGCGGCATCATGGCTGCCTCGCGGCTGCTGGCCGTCAATCAGAACTCCGGCGGCAGCGAACTGCTGCTGCTCGCGATTGCGGGTCCGGTGATCGCCGGCACCAGCCTCTTCGGCGGGCGGGGCGCGGTCTGGACGGCACTGGTCGGCGCGCTCGTGATCGGCTCGATCTCCAACGGCATGGACCTGCTGGCGCTCTCCTCGGCGGTCAAGTTCATGGTCACCGGCGGCGTCCTGCTGCTCGCCGTGATCGTCGACGCGATCGCCCGCCGGCAGCGGCAGGCGGCCGGCCGCGTCTAGGCCCGGGCAGGCGCGCCGACCAGCAGCGAGGCGCCGATCGCGCCGCCGAGATCGCCCAGAGAGACGACCCGCACAGCCGGGGGGCGCTCGTCGACGAAGAGGTGCTTGCCCATCTCCGCAGTCAGGTCGCCCATCATCCGCTCCCCGAAGCGGATCCCGAGGCCGCCCCCGATCACCACCGCCTCGGGGTCGATCAGGTTGACCGCCGAGGCGATCCCGGTCCCCAGCGCCTCTATCGCCCTGCCGAGAAGCTTTTCGGTCATGCCGTCGCCGTGGTCGAGGGCCCGCTCCCAGATGCTGCTGGAGAGCCGGTCCCTGTCGTGCTTTTTCATCAGCTTGAAGAGATCCGTCTTGTGGCCCTCTTCGTGCTGCCGCCGCGCCTCGGCTTCCATCGCCGCCCTGCCCGCGTACGCCTCGAGGCAGCCCTTGCGGCCGCACGGGCACTTCGCCCCGCCGCGCTTGACGACCATGTGGCCGATCTCGCCGGCCGCGCCGCGGCCAAGCCAAGGCTTGCCGTCCAGGATCAGCCCGCCTCCGACGCCGGTCCCCCAGAAGACCCCGATCAGGCTCGAGAACTCGCGCGCCGCGCCGAAATGGAACTCGGCTTCGGTCGCCACCTGGACGTCGTTCCCGACCCGCACCTCGGTCTCGAGCGCCTTCGAGAGCGCTTCGCCGAGCGGGAAACTGCCATCCCAGCCAGGCAGGTTGCGGGCCTGGCTGACCACGCCGGTGCTCCCGTCGGCATCGCCCGGAGAGCCGACGCCGACGCCCGAAAGATCCTGCGGCTCGACGTCTGCCGCGGCCGCTGCCTCTCTGAGCCCCCCCTCCATCGAGGCGACGACGTCCTCGGGTCCGCCGGTGGTGGGGGTGGGCCGGCGCGCCTCGCCGAGCACCTTTCCGGCGGGGTCGACGATCGCGCTCTGGATCTTGGTGCCGCCGAGGTCGATGCCTCCTCGCAGCTCGCTCACGGCCGCTCCGCGCTCACGGCTTCAGGCCGAACCCGTCGCTTGCGTAGTAGGCGATCACGAAGACGATTCCCCCGACGATGATCAACCAGTAGTACCAGTAACCGCCGCCGCGGGGTTGGTGGATCGCCATCTTTGTCCCTTTTCTGGTCTAGGTCCTGGGCTGGGCGTCGCCGGGCGCGACGCCCTGAAGCATCCCGATCAGCTCCTGGCTCAGCGGGTCGTCCTTCACCCCGATCCCGACCAAGGTCGCCTTCTCGCCCTCGGACGGGGATTCGATCGTCAGCGCCGTCATCCCGGAGCGCTGGTCGGTCGAGATCCGCAGGCCATCGCGATCCCAGATCGCCGCCTCGCCCTTGACCTTGAAGCCGCGACCCTTGACCCCGAGGTTCAGCGCGTAGAGCCGCTCGGGGGTGAGCGCCAGCATCACCCGCTCCGGCAGCCCCCCGGCGCTCTTCTTGCGCATCATCTTCACGCCGGCGTAGACCAGGCCGCCCAGCTGGGCCTTTGACGCTGCGAAGCTCGCCGTGGCGCCGCCTCGCCGGAATGCGGCCGCCCCAAGCAGCTCTTCTCCATTCACGTGCGGGGCGGCCATGTCGCGGTAGTTCTGACGCCACTCGACGACCTGCTCGTCGGTCATTTCGAACATGCCCATCGCAAGACCTTCCTTCTCCCGGCCCGAAGCGACCCTATCCACGGCGGCTCTGGAAAGCTAGGGGCGTGGGCGCCCTTGGGGACTGGAGACTCTTGTGGCAAAAGCGCCGCTGGTATGAGCGGAACCACCGGCTGGCGCGGCGCCTGCGCCTCGCAAGGCACGCCGCCCGCGGCGGCTTCTACATCCGGCGGCCGATCGAGGGCGAGGTGCTGGAGGCGCTCGACGAGGGGAGGCTGACGATCGGCACCGACACCCTGCTGGAGCCCGGCTGCTGGCTGACCCTCGCGCCGGAGGCGAGCATCCGCATCGGAGCCGGCTGCTTCCTCAACCGCAACACGATGCTCGCCGCCCACGAGCGGATCGAGATCGGCGACCACACGATGTTCGCCAACGGCTGCTTCGTCGGCGATGCCGACCATCGCTTCGACGACCGGGATCTGCCGATCACCCGACAGGGGTTCACCTCGAAGGGCCCGGTGAGGATCGGCTCGAACTGCTGGTTCGGCGTCAACTGCGTTGTCACGAGCGGGGTGACGATCGGCGACCGCTGCGTGATTGGCGCCAACTCGGTGGTTACCGGCGACATCCCCCCAGGCTCGATCGCCGCCGGCGCTCCGGCAGCGGTCGTGAGGGCGATCGAATTCCGGGACTGACCGAGTCCCTATAATGCGCCCTCGGCCGTGACCCCGACGGGCATGGACCAATGGATCTCACTCTGACCGATATCTCGTCTGCAAGATCCGGCGTGACGCTCGTCCGCGCCAAGTCCGAACTGAGGACGGCCCTCGCATCGGCGCGCGGCGAGGGCCGCTCGATCGGGCTCGTGCCGACGATGGGATCCCTCCACGAGGGCCACCTCTCGCTGCTCCGGGCCGCCCGCGCCGAGTGCGATCTCGTCGTCATGTCTCTCTTCGTCAACCCGACTCAGTTCGGCCCCTCGGAGGACCTTGCCCGCTATCCGCGCGACGAGGAGCGCGACCTTCAGCTGGCCGGCGAGGAGGGCGTCGACCTCGTCTACGCGCCCTCGGTGGATGAGATCTACCCGGAGGGATTCGCGACCGCCGTCGAGGTCTCCGGCCTGACCGAGGTCCTCTGCGGCGATCCTGGCCGTCGCGGCCCCGAGCACTTCCGCGGCGTCACCACCGTGGTCGCGAAGCTGCTCAACGCCGTGCAGCCCGATGTCGCCTACTTCGGTCAGAAGGACGCCCAGCAGGTCGCGGTGATCCGCCGCATGGTGCGCGATCTCGACATCCTGGTCCGCATCGAGGCGCTGCCGATCGTGCGTGAGCCGGACGGCCTCGCGATGAGCTCCCGCAACGCCTACCTCGATCCGCCCGAGCGGCGGCGCGCCGCCGTCATCCATCGCGCTCTCGCGACGATTGCCGCGGCGGCGAGTGAGGCGACGCTCGAGGAGGCGCTCGCCGCCGGCCGCCGCGAGCTGGAGGCCGCAGGGATAGAGCCCGAGTATCTCGAGGCGCGCGACCCCGAGAGCCTCGAGCCGGCGGTCGACATGCGCCATGGCCCCGTCCTCGTCGCGGTCGCCGCCCGGATCGGCGGCGCGCGCCTCATCGACAACGTCGTCATCCAACCCAAAGCTTGATACGCGTCAACGAGAGGGAGGGCCAAACTCAATGCAGAGACAGATGCTGAAGTCGAAGATCCACCGCGCGACGGTGACCGACTGCGACGTCGATTACGTGGGAAGCATCACGATCGACACCGAGCTGATGGCCGGGGCGGACATGATCACCAACGAGCAGGTGCACGTCTGGGACATCGACAACGGGGCGCGTTTCGTTACCTACGTGATCGACGGCGAGCCCGGCTCGGGCACGATCCAGGTGAACGGCGCCGCAGCCCACCTCGCCCGGCCCGGGCACAAGGTGATCGTCGCCTCCTTTGCGGCCTACGACGAGAGCGACCTGGAGGCCTACTCGCCGGTCGTCGTCCACGTGGACGACGCCAACAGGACCGTCGCGGTCGACAGCCGCCCGGAGGTGCTGCTGTCATGAGCGCGCATCCGAGTGGAGCGAGCGCCCGTGCCGGCGACCTGAGCGAGCGGGCGCCGGTGACGCTGCCGCGCCTCGCCGAGATGAAGGCGGCCGGCGAGCCGATCGTGATGGTCACCGCCTATGACTACCCCTCGGCCCTGGTCGCCGAGGAGGTCGGCGTCGACATCGTCCTGGTCGGCGACTCGGCGGCGATGGTCGTGCTGGGCTACCCGGGGACCGAGCCCGTCTCGATGGACGAGATGGTGATGCTCGGGAAGGCGGTGAGGCGGGGGCTCAGGACGCCGCTGATGGTCGGCGACATGCCGATGGGGAGCTACGAGGCGAGCAACGAGCTGGCGGTGCAGAACGCGCAGCGGCTGGTCAAGGAGACCGGCTGCCAGGTGGTCAAGCTCGAGGCGGGGGGGACGTCGGTCGAGCGGGCGCGGGCGATCATCCGCTCCGGGATTCCCGTCATGGGGCACGTCGGTCTCACCCCGCAATCGGCGACCGCTCTGGGCGGCTACCGCACCCAGGGGAAGACCCTCCAGGGCGCGATCAAACTGTGCGAGGACGCCCTGGCCCTGCAGTCGGTCGGCTGCTTCGCGGTCGTCTTCGAGGCGGTGCCCGCCGCGATAGCCGAGGCGATCGCCGAGCGTCTGGAGATTCCCTCGATCGGCATCGGCGCCGGCCCGGGAACCTCCGGCCAGGTACTCGTCTACCACGACCTGCTCGGCATCACCACCGGGCGGGCGCCCAAATTCGTCAAGCGCTACGCCCAGGTGCACGAGGAGATGGCTCGCGGCCTCGGCCGCTACGTGGACGACGTCCGCGGAAAGAGCTTCCCCGAGGCGGAGCATGTGTACGGGATCGAGCCCAGGGAGCTCGATGCCTTTCGGCGCTACCTCGACCAGGAGAGCCTTGCCTCTCCGAAGGCCTGGGACTGGGAGCCGCTCCCCTAGGGACTCAACGAGGTCGTAGCGACCTAACATTGGCGCCACGGTGCCCGTCTACGAGTATGAGTGCAAACGTTGCGGCGAGCGCTTCGAGGAGCTCGTCCGCGAGGAGAGTGCCTCGCCGCCATGCCCGAAATGCGGTGCGGTCGAGGTGCGGCGGGTCATCTCGCTGGTTTCTCCTCCCGGCCGACAGCCGCGCGGCCCCCGGGTGCGGGACAGCGAATCGAGACGGCGGGAGCGCGAAGCGAGGCGGGCGGCGGGGGAGTGAGCGCTTCGGCCGAGGCTCGCCGCGAGGAGCTGGTCGCTCTCTACCGGGAGGTCACCGCCTGTACCCGCTGCCCGCTGCATGAGACCCGGACGAAGGCCGTGTTCGGAGCCGGGGACGCCGACGCCGATGTGATGTTCGTCGGCGAGGCTCCGGGCGCCGAGGAGGACCGCCAGGGACTGCCGTTCGTGGGGCGTGCCGGACAGCTGCTCGACCAGCTGCTCGGCGAAATCGGCATGTCGCGGGAGGAGGTATTCATCGCGAACGTGCTGAAGAGCCGACCTCCCGGAAACCGCGACCCCCAGCCGGCCGAGATCGAGGCATGCAGGCCGTACCTCTTCGAGCAGGTTCGGCTGATCGAGCCCAGGGTCGTCTGCACGCTCGGAAACTTCTCGACGAAGCTGCTGACCGGCAACCCGGCCGGGATCACGCGGGTGAGGGGCACGCCGCAGGTGCATCGGCTCGGTGGACGCTCGGTCTTCCTGCTGCCGCTCTTCCACCCGGCGGCCGCGCTCCGTACGCCGTCCGTCAAGGAGACGCTGCGCGCCGACCTGGAAACGCTCCCGGCCCTCGTCTCCGGCCCGCCACCCACCCCGCCGCAGCGGGAGGAGCACATCGAGGAGGCCGAGGCCCCGGGGCCGCCACAGCCGCCGGCGGACCAGATGGACCTCTTCGGTTGATGGGGACTGAGCGAGAGCAGAAAAGGCGGCGTTGTATCTCCACCTCCCCGGAGCAGACCGAAGCGCTCGGCCGGGAGCTTGCCGGCGATCTTGAGGCGGGTGACGTCGTGGTCGTCTCGGGCGAGGTGGGGACTGGGAAGACGACGCTGATCCGCGGCGCCTGCAGGCAGCTCGGAGTCGCCGATCCGATCACCTCGCCGACCTTCACCGTCGGCCATCGCTACAGGGGACGCCTCCCCGTCTCCCATCTGGACCTCTACCGCCTCGCCGACCTCGACGAGGAGGAACCGGCGCTGCTCGACGACTATCTCGATCAGGCCACCGTCAGCTTCGTCGAGTGGCCGGCCCTGGTCGAGCCCCGACTCCGGGGCGGCCGGGTGCTCCAGGTGCGGCTCGAGCATGAAGGAGGCGACCGGCGGATGGTCGAGATCGGGCCCCTCGCCTCCGCATCACTCGGCCAGTAGACGTGTTCCCATCGGGGAACCTGCGTGTAGCATCGCTACACCACATGGAGCAAGGAGGAAGAGGCTTGATGAAGGGATTGAAGACCCTGGCGGCGATCTCGGTGGCGGCGGCGCTGCTGCTCTGCGCCGTGCCGGCGTCCGCGAAGTCGTCGGCATACCGGCACTACGTCGCCTGTGGACTCTCCCAGAACGCAAAACCGGCGCATCTCTGCCAGAAGGGCCGCAAAAAGGGTGCCTTCTTCAGGAGCAACAAAGCCGACGTCTTCTACACGGTCTGCGTCAAATTCCCGACCAAACGCCGCCTCTGCGCTCCTCGCCAGGAAGCCGTCAAAGGCACCCTCTACGTCAACAAGGTCACCTCGAACATCCCCGGCGTCCACAAGGTGACCTGGTTCGTCGAAGGAAAGCGGGTCGGGATCTTCATCTTCCGGGTGCCGAAGTAGCCGCCCCGCTGGCGCTGCTGGGCTTCGATACCGCAACCGAGGACACCGCGGTCGCCGCGGTCGAGGAGGGGCAGGTCCGCTACGAGGCGCTGCTGGGCCCCTCGGAGAAGGGGGGGCCGCTCCACACGACCGCGCTCCTCGCCGAGGTGGAGAGGGCGGTTGAGGCGACGGGAGGCTGGGACGCGATCGAGCTCGTCGCCGTCGGCACCGGGCCCGGCTCGTTCACAGGCCTTCGCGTCGGGATCGCGACGGCCCGGGCGCTGAGCCTCAGCCGGGGGGTTCCGGCCGCCGGCGTCCCGACGATCGACGCCCTTGCTCGCGGGGCGCGGGCGGCGTCGGGCGAGAAGCCCTGCCTGGCGATTCTCGACGCGCGACGCGGCGAGGTCTTCGCCGCCCTCTACTCCGATGCGGGGGAACGCCTGTGGGGGCCGGTGGTCAGTCCGCCGTCACAGCTCGCAGATCGCGTCGGCGACCTGGACGATTCCCCGCTTGGCGTGGGGGCCGGGGCGCTACGATTTCGCCAGGATTTCATCAATCGGGGCATCGAGATCCCGGACGATGCCGATCCCGTTCACCGCGTCGCCGCCCGGCACATCTGCGAGGCCGCTGCGGCGGCCGGCGGCGGGGACGGCGATGGACCGGTCGCCCCGATCTACCTGAGGCCCCCCGACGCGGAACGGTGGCGTGAGCGAGACACTCTCCAAGAAGCCGGATGAGACCACGGGAGAGCCGCTGGTGCGGCGGCTCGCCTACAGCGACCTGCCCTCGGTGATCTCGATCGAGCGTCGTTCCTTCCCCTCGCCGTGGTCGCTGGCGATGTTCGTCCTCGAGCTCTCGAAGCCCTCCGGCATCTGCCTCGCGGCGATCGAGGACGAGGATCTGCGCGGCTACCTGGTCTGCTCCCGCTACGACCGCGTCTGGCACCTGATGAACGTCGCCGTCGCGCCCGAGAGGAGGCGGGCCGGGGTCGCAAGCAGGCTCATCTCACGCCTCCTCGAGGAGGCCGGAAGGGAGCTGCCCTTCACGCTAGAGGTGCGCGTGTCCAATCGTGAGGCGATCACGATGTACGAGAAGCTCGGCTTCCGCTCAGCCGGCGTCCGTCCCCGCTACTACCGCGACAACGGCGAGGACGCCCTGATCATGTGGCTGGATTGATCCTGGCCATAGAGACGTCCTGCGACGACACCTGCGCGGCGCTCGTCGACGGGGCGGAGATCCGCTCGAACGTCATCTCCTCGCAGGCCGCCGCCCACGCCCGCTTCGGGGGGGTCGTGCCCGAGGTCGCCTCTCGGCACCACCTCGAGCTGACCGTCCCCGTGGTGCAGGCTGCGCTCGAGGGGGCCGATGCCTCCCTCGACGATGTCGAGGCGGTCGCCGTCACCGCGGGGCCCGGCCTGATCGGAGCCCTGCTGGTGGGGCTGAGCAGCGCGAAGGCGATCGCCGCGCCCCGCCGCCTGCCCCTGGTCCCAGTCGACCACCTCCAGGGCCACGTCGCCGCCAACTTCCTGGACCCGGAGCCGCTCGAGCCGCCCTTTCTCTGCCTCCTCGCGAGCGGCGGCCACACGCTGCTGGCGGCGGTCCGCGACCTGCAGGGCTTTGAGATCCTGGGCCAGACCCTCGACGACGCGGCCGGCGAGGCGTTCGACAAGGTCGCCCGGCTGCTGGGGCTCGGCTATCCCGGGGGCCCCGCGCTCGAGCGACTGGCAGAGGGGGGAGACCCGGAGGCGTTCGAGCTGCCCGTCGCGATGAGCCGTGGGCCGGGGCTCGACTTCAGCTTCAGCGGCCTGAAGACGGCGCTGGTCTACCTCTGCCGGGATCTTGGGCCCGACGGAGTCGAGGAGCGCCGAGCCGACCTCGCGGCGAGCTTCCAGGCAGCAGCGGTCGGCCAGCTGACGGCCAAGCTCGACCGCGCCGTCAGGAGCGGGGAGTGGGCGGCAGTGGCGCTGGGCGGCGGCGTCGCGGCGAACGGCGCGTTGCGGGAGGCCGCCGCCGTGCTCTGCGAGCGCCGCGGCATCGGGCTGAAGCTGGTGCCGATGGAGCTCTGCACGGACAACGCCGCGATGATCGGCTCGGCGGCGCGCTTCGCGCCCCGGATGCCGTACCCCGAGTACCTTTCCTACGATGCGTTTCCGCGGTCCAGGTAGGACCGGAGGGCGGAACGAGGAATCGTCCGCATCCGGCCCTCCGCAGGTCGAGCAGCTCGAGACCGTTGTCCTCTACTCGCGGCCCGGCTGCCATCTCTGCGAAGAGGCGCTCGCTGAGATCGTCTCCCTGCGCTCGGAGGGGTACCGATTCGAGCTGCGCGAGATCGATATCGAGAGCGACGAGAGCCTCCTGCGACGCCTGCTCGAGCGGATTCCGGTGGTCGAGGTCGGCGGCCAGGTCGTCTCCGAGCTCGTGCTTGACCGAGCCGCGCTCATGGCCCGGCTCGATACTGTGAGGCCATGAGCTCACGGACCGGGGGGTAGTGATGGATCAGGCGGTGGAGGGTCTCGACGCTTCGGACGGGCTCGCGGTCGACGGCGAGCGCCTCTCGCTCGGGGTGGCGGCGCGGCTCTCGCGATACCTGCAGGTGCTGACCCAGGCCCGAAAGATGGGTCGCGAGACGATCTCCTCGCAGGAACTCTCCGATTACACCCACATCAACCCGACCCAGATCCGTCGCGATCTCTCCGGGTTCGGCAAGTTCGGAAAGCGCGGTGTCGGCTACAACGTCGAGTCGCTGGTCTCCGAGGTTCGCAAGATCCTCCGAACCTCGGGTCAGCACAACATCGCCCTGTTCGGCGCCGGCAACCTCGGACAGGCGATAGCCAGCTCGGACATGTTCGCCGACCACGGCTTCCGCATCGTCGCCATGTTCGACGTCGATCCGAGCGTGGTCGGGACGCAGGTCGGCAACCTCCAGGTCCGCGACTTCGCCGACCTCGAGTCGGTCGTCACCGAGCAGGACGTCGTCGTCGGGGTCCTCGCGGTGCCGGCCGACGCCGCCCAGGCTGTCGCCGATCGCCTGGTCGCGGCCGGAGTGAAGATCATCTTCAACTACTCCGAGCAGCTGCTGCAGGTGCCGCCTGAGGTCACCGTGCACACATCCAGCCCCGCCGTCGACCTCCTCTACGCGCTCTACTTCTATCTGACCTGAATCTAGGAAGGCGATAGTTCTTGTCCCTGGACCTCGACCTCGCTCGCGAGAGATTCGAGAGCTCGGTCGACTTCACGATCGGGCTCGAGGAGGAGTTCGCGATCGTCGATCCGCGCACGCTGGAGCTTCAGCATCGCTTCGAGGACGTCTACGCCGCATGCCAGGCCGACGAGGTGCTGGCCGAGTCGGCCGCGGGCGAGCTGATCGCCTCCGAGATAGAGATCCGCTCCGGCCGCGCCGAGAGCTTCGGCGAGGCCGTCGCCCTCCAGCGCGAGCGGCGCGACCGCCTCTTCGAGTTGGTCGAGCGGCTCGGCCTCGGGCTGGCCGCCACCGGGACCCATCCCTGGGCCAACTACCTCGACCAGCGGATCATCGATACGCCGCACTACAACCTCCTGCGCGAGGAACTCGGCTGGGTCGCGCAGCGCAACAACACCTGGAGCCTGCATCTGCACATGGGCATCCGCGGCGCAGACCGGGCGATCGCCGTGTGCGACTGGATGCGCGAGCTGCTTCCCCTGCTCCTTGCGGTGTCGGCGAATTCTCCGTTCCTCGACGGAAAGGACACCGGCCTCCACACGGTGCGCAGCGAGATCTTCACCCGCACCTTTCCCCGCTGCGGGGTGCCGAGCCCGTTCGGCGACTGGCGCGCGTACGCCGAGTTCGTCGATCTCCTCCAGCGAACCGGGACGGTGGTCGAGTCGACGCAGCTCTGGTGGAGCGTGCGGCCACACCATGCCTTCGGCACGGTCGAGGTGAGGGTCTGCGACGCCCAGACGCAGGGTGAGGAGTCGTTCGCCCTCGCCGGGCTGATCGGCGCCTGCATCGCACAGTCCGCTCTCGACTTCGACGAGCACGGGTACGAGGGGCGGGGGAGGCCGCTCGTCGACCGTGAGATCGAGGAGAACCTCTGGCGGGCCATCCGCCATGGGATGAGCGGCGAGATGATCGATTTCCGCCGTGGCGGTCAGCTGGTTCCGGCCCGCGAGGCGCTGGAGGCGGTTCTCGCCTGGACGGAGCCGGCCCGGGCGCAGCTGGGGATCGACGTCACGCTGCCGGCCCTCAATGGCGCCGAGCGCGCTCTCGGGGCGCGTGCCGGAGGGGCCTCGATCGAGGCGATCTACCGGGAAGCGCTGGCCGAGACGAGACGGACCTACACGGCCCAGAAACAGGCTGCCTGAGCCGGTTTGACCCAGACCGCGGAACGCCCGCGCCGCCCCCGCATATAGACTCCCGCGCCGCTAAAACCAGCCGGAGGAACCGAACTTGACCAGCTTCTTGACCGATTATGGGGTCGTCGTCGCGCTCGTCTGCGCAGGGGCGGCCGTCGTCTATGGACTTCTGATCACCCAGCGCCTGCTCTCGCGCTCCGCGGGCAACGACCTGATGAGGGAGATCTCCGGGGCCGTGCAGGAGGGCGCCAGCGCCTACCTGCGCCGCCAGTACACGATCATCGCCGCGGTCGCGGTGCCGCTGGCGATCCTGCTCTGGATCCTTCAGGACTACCAGACTGCGATCGGCTTCGTGATCGGCGGCACGCTCTCGGGGGCGACCGGCTTCATCGGCATGAATCTCTCGGTTCGGGCCAACGCGCGGGTCGCGGAGGCGGCGCGCGGCGGCGTCCCGCCGGCGCTCGACGTCGCCTTCAAGGGCGGCTCGGTCACCGGGCTGCTCGTGGTCGGCCTGGCGCTCTTTGGCGTCGCCGGCTACTACGGCATCCTCGTTCTCACCGGCAGCAGCGACAAGGAGGCCGTCGACGCGCTGATCGGCCTCGGCTTCGGCGGCTCGCTGATCTCGGTATTCGCGCGTCTCGGCGGCGGCATTTTCACCAAGGCCGCCGACGTCGGCGCCGACCTGGTCGGCAAGGTCGAGGCGGGAATCCCCGAGGACGATCCCCGCAACCCGGCCGTAATCGCCGACAACGTCGGTGACAACGTCGGCGACTGCGCCGGCATGGCCGCCGACCTCTTCGAGACGTACGCCGTGACCTCGGTCGCGGTGATGCTGCTTGGGGTGCTCACCTTCACCGGCTCAGGCGGAGACTTCTCCCGCGAGGTGGCCATCTTCCCGCTGGTGATCGGCGCGGTCGCGATCATCGCCTCGATCGTCGGCGCCCTCTCAGTCCGGACCAAATCCGACCGGGTCGAGGGGGCCCTCTACCAGGGCCTGATTGTCTCCGGGCTGCTGTCGATTGCCGCCTTCTACCCGGTCACCGACTGGCTGATGAGCGACCCGGTGCGGCTCGGCCTGAGCGCCGGCGCCAAGGCGGTCAGCGTCACCGACCTCTGGCTCTGCGCCGTGATCGGCGTCGCCGTCACCGGCTTCCTGTTCGTGATCACCGACTACTACACGTCGACGCGCTTCCGGCCCGTCAAGACGATCTCGAAGGCATCTGAGACCGGCCACGCCACGAACATAATCCAGGGCCTCGCGCAGGGCTTCCAGTCGACCGCCGCGCCGGCGATGGTGATCGCGCTGGCGATCCTCGCGGCCAACGAGCTCGCCGGCATCTACGGGATCGGCGTCGCGGTTATGGCACAGCTGTCGCTCTGCGGCCTGATCGTCGCGCTAGACGCTTTCGGGCCGATCACCGACAACGCGGGAGGGATCGCCGAGATGGCCGATCTGCCCGAGGACGTCCGCAACGTCACCGACCCGCTCGACGCGGTCGGCAACACGACCAAGGCGGTGACAAAGGGCTACGCGATCGGGTCGGCGGCCCTCGCCGCGCTCGTGTTGTTCTCGGCCTTCAAGAGCGAACTCGCGGGCGAGGCACCCGCGGGCTTCGACCTCGGCAGCCTCTTCAATCTCTCCAGCCCGGACGTGCTGATCGGGCTGATCATCGGCGGCATGATGGTCTATCTGTTCGCCGCGTTCGCGATCGAGGCCGTCGGACGCGCCGGGGGACAGGTGGTCGAAGAGGTCCGGAAACAGTTCCGCGAGAACCCGGGGATCATGGAGGGAACTCAGAAACCTGAGTACGGGAAGACGGTGGGGATCGTCACCGCCGCCGCCCAGAAAGAGATGATCCTGCCCGCGCTGATCCCGATCGCGGTGCCCGTGATCGTCGGGCTGCTGAGCGTCGACGCGCTCGGCGGACTGCTGATCGGCGTGATCGTCGTAGGCCTCTTTGCAGCGATCTCCATGACCGCCGGCGGCGGTGCCTGGGACAACGCGAAGAAGCTGATCGAGGACGGCGCCTTCGGCGGCAAGGGCTCCGAGGCCCACGCCGCCTCGGTGACCGGCGACACGGTCGGCGACCCCTACAAGGACACCGCGGGCCCCGCGATCAACCCGATGATCAAGGTCGCCAACATCGTCGCCATCCTGATCATCCCGATCGTCCACTTCTAGAGCCGGCGGCCAGGCCTCTCGCCCGTCCGTGGCGGCATCGCGGCGGCTGCAAAGCGGCGTGCGGCGGTGTCCTCGGTCCTCTGAATAGCGCTGCTATTCAGAGGACCTGCGTCCGTGCCGCCCTTGCTTTTCGCCACCGCGACACCACCTCATCCAGACGAGCGACCTGCCCTCCGGCGGCCAGGCCTCTCGCCCGTCGGCGGTCAGGGCCTCTGGCGGAAAATCCACAGCAACAGGTCGGCAATCTGCTGTGGCTCCTCTGTGAGCTGGCGGTCCGCCACGCGGATGACGTCATAGCCGAGCGAGCGCAGGTTGATATCGCGCGCCCGGTCTTCCTCGAAGGCGACATTGCCGCGGTGGTATCGATAGCCATCGGTTTCGACCACAAGGCGCCGGTTTCGCCAGAGAAAGTCGACCAGGTGGGGACCCACCCGCACGTTGACCTCCGGTCGCGGCAGCCGGTGGCGCCGGCAGAAGCTCAGGAACAGCGACTCCAGGTCGCTACGCGTCCGATCCGAAATCGCAGAGGTGTCGGTCGGCAGGCCAAGGACCTCGGCTTCCCGAGTCGCCTGCCTCAGTCGCCTCTCAGTTAGCACGGAAGCCAGATCAGCAATCGTCTTCGCCGGGGTTGTGACAGGGATTCCCCGGTGAGCGGTGACGTGCACGGTCTTCAGCGAGCGACGCCGGTGGAGGCGGATACCCGCCCGGTGTGCTCGCCCACCGTTACCGCGCACAGAAAGGTCGATCGGGCCATCACGTGTGTCAAGGAGCCCCCATAGGGCGGCGGCGCTGAGGTGGCTCAACGCCGCGCCCCAGTGGTCGAGGATCGATGCGCTTGCCCCGCTTCGGGGTGGGTGAGCACCGCAGGCGAGGATCGCCGCCATCCACCTCGCCTCTATCGGAAGGGCACGGTGGCCCACGGCGTAGATACCCCGGTGCAAACGGTGCAGCCGGCCCGCCTGCAGGCGTCTTGTCACTCCGGCAGAGGTGATTCCGGAGGCGCGCAGCTGCCTGCGGGTCACGACACCGTGCTGTCGGCTTGCAATTTCGGCGACCGCGACGTCGGGTGGGGCGAGTTCTGACCGCATAGCGAAGAGAAGTCGCCCCGGCTGCGGGTTCTCCCCAGCGGGAGGCGCTGGACGGCCCTCAAAAGAGCTAGGGTCGCGCGCTGTGCTCGACGAGCTGATCAACGTCGCCGACTTCGAACGGGTAGCCGCGGAGAAGCTCGACGCGGGGACTGCCGGCTACTTCTTCGGCGGTGCGGGCGACGAGTGGACGCTGCGCGAGAACGTCTCCGCCTGGCGCCGCTGGCAGCTGCGCCCTCGAGCGCTTGCCGGGCATGGCGAGTGGAGCACGGCCACCGAGCTGCTCGGCACCCCGGTGACGGCGCCCATCCTCGTCGCCCCGGTCGCGTACCAGCGCCTCGTGGACGAGGCGGGCGAGGTCGGGATGGCACGCGCGGCGGCCGATTTCGGCACGGTGATGTGTCTCTCCACCCTCGCCACGGCGCGCCCCGATGAGGTTGCGTCAGGCGCGCCGGGCGGGCATCGCTGGTTCCAGCTCTACTGCTTTCGGGATGAGCACGTCACCGAGGCGCTGATCGAGGAGGCGGTCGCCCAGGGCTTCGAGGCGATCGTGATCACGGTGGACGCACCGCGGGCGGGAAATCGCGAGCGCGACCTGCGCACCGGCTTCGTGATCCCGGAGGAGCTCGGCGTCCCCAGCGTCGAAGCCGCTCTCGGCTCTGGCAGGGCCGTGACGATCGAGGAGACCTTCGGGTTGATGGAGCCGGCGTTGCGCTGGGAGAACATCCAGAAGCTCGTTTCCGACTGCAGCGTTCCGATCCTCGTCAAGGGAGTGGTGACCGCCGAGGACGCGTCGCTGGCCGTTGAGCACGGCGCGGCCGGCGTGATCGTCTCCAACCATGGCGGCCGGCAGCTCGACGGCTGCCTGCCCGGCGCCGAAGCGCTCCCCGAGGTCGTCGACGCGGTCGACGGCCGCGCTGCCGTCCTGGTCGACGGCGGCATCCGGCGGGGCATCGACGTGGCGATCGCGCTGGCGCTCGGCGCCGACGCGGTGCTGGTCGGCCGCCCGGCGCTCTGGGGCCTGGCGGTTGGTGGTGAGGAGGGCGCCCGGCGCATTCTGGAAATCCTCTCCGCGGAGCTCGAGCTGACCCTGGCCCTGTGCGGTTGCGCGACCCCCGCCGAGCTCAACCGCTCACACGTGAAGCGGGCACCGACGCCGTCCCTATATTCGCTTTAAATGGACAATTCCAACGGTGCCTAGATGGCACAGCGCATCCCCAGAGACGAATCGCTGAGCCGGGTCCACGGCGTCGGCGCCCTCTTCTCGGCGGCGTACGGCAACGTAGGCAGCTCGATCTACTACGCGCTCGGGGTCACGGCCGCGTTCGCCCTCGGCCTGACGCCCGTGGCCTTCGTGATCTCCGGGCTGATCTTCGCCGCGACCGCGGCGACTTACGCCGAGGCGACCGTGATGTATCCGGAGGCGGGGGGCTCTTCCAGCTTCGCCCGCCATGCCTTCAACGAGCTGGTCAGCTTCATAGCAGCCTGGGGCCAGATGCTCAATTACGTGATCACGGTCGCGATCTCGGCTTACTTCGTCCCCCACTATCTGGCGGTGTTCTGGGAGCCGCTCGGAGAAGCCCCCGGCGACATCATTGGAGGCGCCCTGCTGATCAGCGGCCTGGCGCTGCTCAACATCCGTGGCTCGCAGGAGTCGGCGAAGCTGAACCTGATCCTCGCCGTCGCCGACCTGGCGACCCAGGTGGTGCTGGTGGGCATCGGCGTCTTCCTCGTCCTCAGCCCGCAGGTCCTGGTCGACAACGTGCACCTGGGCGTAGCCCCGAGCTGGAGCGACTTCGCCCTCGGCATCGCCGTCGGGATGATCGCCTACACCGGGATCGAGACGATCTCCAACATGGCGGAGGAGGCGAAGGACTCCGGGCGAACGATTCCCCGCAGCGTCGGCATCACCGTTGCTGTCGTGCTCGGCCTCTACCTCCTGATCCCTGTCGTCGCTCTTTCCGCGATGCCGGTGACCCAGGACGCGGCGGGGCACTACTCGACCGCTCTCGGCACCGAGTTCGCCAATGACCCGATCCTCGGCATCGTCGAGAACCTCGGCCTCAGCGACGGCCTTACCGAAGCGCTCCGCTTCTACGTCGGCGTGCTCGCCGCGGTGATCCTCCTGATCGCCACCAACGCTGGCCTGATCGGCGTCTCCCGCCTCACCTACTCGATGGGCCAGCACCGCCAGCTCCCGGAGGGTCTGCGCCAGGTGCATCCGCGCTACCGCACCCCCTACATCGCGATCCTCGTCTTCTCGGCGGTCGCGATGGTGACCCTGATCCCCGGAAAGACAGACTTCCTCGCGACGATGTACTCGTTCGGAGCGATGCTCTCCTTCACGATCGCCCACATCTCGGTGGTGCAGCTGCGTCGCCGCCAGTCGGCGGACATGAGGCCCTGGAAGCCGCCGCTCAACTTCCGCGCATTCGGAACCGAGGTGCCGCTGACTGCCGTGCTCGGCGGGCTCGGCACATTCGCCGCGTGGATCGTCGTGATGGCGCTGAACCCCCGAACACTGGCCGTCGGCCTGGGCTGGATGGTGCTGGGGATCACGGTATACGTGCTCTATCGGCGCAACCAGCGCCTGCCGTTGACGGAAACGGTCAAAGTCCTGCTGCCGGAGCCGCTCGGGGTCGAGGAGATCGAGTACAAGAGCGTCCTCGTCGTCTTCGAGGACGACGAACCTTTCTCTGAGGAAATGGTCGCGACCGCCGTCAAGCTGGCCTCGAACCGCCGCCGCGGAATCCATGTCCACTCCCTGCTGACCGTGCCCACCAACCTGCCGCTCGACGCCGAGCTGCGCGATAGCGAAGCGGAGGCGCAGAGCAAGGTCGAGCAGGCCAAGCTGATCGGCGGACAGCGCGTGACCGGTCACGTCGAGCGGGTGAGGCCGGGACAGGCCGGCTACTCGGTCTCCGAGGAGGCCACGATGATCAGCGCCGCGGCGGTCGTGATCGGGCTCCACTACCGCAACGGCACGCCCCTCTACGACAAGACGCTGCAGACGGTGCTGAGCGAGCGGCCCTGCCGGGTGATCGTCGTCTCGCAGAAAGACGCCGAGCAGACCGCCGATCTCTCGCCGTCGCTCGCCTAGAATCGGCCTAGATGTACCACCGTTCGGTGCGCGTCCTCTCTGTGGTCTTCCTCGCCCTCGGCTTGGCGCTGCTTGCGACCACTCTGGCCGCCGGCGGAGGCCCGGCCTCGGTGGGGGTCCTACTGGGTGTCGCGTTCCTTGCGGTCGGCGCCGCCAGGCTCTGGCTCGCCGCGCGGGTACATAAGTGAGCGATCCCGACCAGCAGCCCGGCTCGCGGCTGGAGCCGCTGCTCCGGCGTGGCGTCGGAGTTCCCGGCCTCTTCGTCGCGGTCTACTCGGCGATCGGCTTCTCGATCTACTTCTCCCTCGGCGTGGTCGCGGATCGGGGCCTCGGCCTCACGCCGCTGATCTTCCTCGCGGCGGGCCTGCTCTTCGCGCTGACGACGCTCAGCTACGTGGAGGGGGGCGCGATGATCAGGGAGCGGGGCGGCTCCTCCAGCTTCGCCCGCCACGCCTTCAACGAGCTGATCGCCTTCATCGCCGGCTGGGCAATCCTGATCGACTACCTGATCGTCGCGGCGCTCGCCGCGATCTCGGTTCCCCATTATCTCGAGCCGATTTCCTCCGACTTCGCCGAGCCGGGTTGGGAGATTGGGGTCGCCGGCCTCGTCATCGTCGCCGCCTGCGCGCTCAACGTCCTCAACGTGACCGGTCGCGGACGGGAGCGGACGCTCTCGGTCCTCGCCCTCGCCGACATCGCGCTCCAGCTGGCGGTGATCGTCGTCGGCGCCGTCGCGGTGATGCACCCCGACCGCCTCACCGACCAGCTGAATCTCTTCACCGACCCGAGCTTCTCGGACGTGGTCTATGCGGCGGTGATCGCGATGCTCGCCTATGCGGGGATCGAGGCCGCCTCCGACCTGGCACCGGATATCGACGTCGAGACGCGCGACCTGAAGCGGATCGTCTCGCTGGGGGCGATCGCGGTACCGCTCGTCTACGCCGGGATGGCGGCGATCGCGCTGATGGCAGTCCCCGTGGTCGCTGGCCCGAGTGGCCCGGAAACCGCGCTCGGTTCGGAATTCGTCGAGGCGCCGGTGCTGGGTGTGGTATCCGCCTACGACCCCGCCTGGCTCGCCGACACGATGCGCTGGTTCGTCGCCCTGGTCGCGGTTCCGGTCCTCTTCTGGGCGGTCACGACCGCCATGCTGGGTGTGTCCCGGCACATCTACACGCTCGCGATCAACCGCCAGATACCGAGTTGGCTCGGCAAGCTCGGCACCCGCAATGCAACGCCGCACGTCGCGATCGCCATCTCCGGGCTGATCGCGATCGGCCTGGTCGTTCCGACCGACGTCAAGCTCCTGGCCGGGCTCTACGCGTTCGGCGCGATGCTCGCGATAACCATCGCGCACCTCTCGGTGCTGCGTTTGCGGGTGACGGAACCCGACCGGCCCCGTCCGTTCCGCATCCCCTGGAGCGTCGAGTGGCAGGGCTCCAAGCTGCCGGTGCCGGCGATCTTCGCGGCGGTGGTCAGCGGCCTTGCCTTCATCAGCGTCCTCGTATACCACGACACGGCGCGCTGGGCAGGTTCGGCCTGGATGGCCTTCGGGCTCCTCTTCTACGTCATCTACCGGCGCGGCTTCGAGGGAACGTCGCTGACCCGCCGCGTCTCGGTCACGGAGCGCGCCCTCACCAAGCAGGTCGTGGACGTCGCCTATCGCAACCTCCTGGTTCCGGTCTTCGGCACCGAGCTCGACGACGACATCGTGGCCACCGCGGGACGGCTGGCTGCCGCCGACGCCGACGGCGCCTCCGGGTCGCATCTGTCGCTTCTCTATGTGGTGGACGTGCCGCTGACGCTGCCGCTCGACGCCGACCTCCCAGAGCAGGAAGGGGAGGCCCACCGAATCCTCGAGCGGGCTCGCGAAGTGGGCGAGGAGTACGAGGACGTCGACGTCTCGACCGAGGTGCTGAGGGCCCGTGACGTCGGCGCGGGCATCGTCGAGGCGGCGCGGCGCGGAAGCTCGGAAGCGATCGTGGTCGGCGCCGAGCCTCCGACCAAGGTGCGCGGCGGCGCCGCACTGGGAGGCCTCGGCGGCTCCAGGCCCGCCGAGATAGGCGCGGCGACCCAGTACGTGCTGAAGAAGGCCCCCTGCCAGGTGCTCCTCACGGCGCCTCCCGAAGCCTCCGAGTAGGCGCGGCATCTATATTCACGGGCATGTTCATCCTGATCGTCGGCTGCGGCCGCGTCGGTTCCTCGGTCGCGCGGACAATGCTCCGCGAAGGGCACGAAGTCTCCTGTCTCGACGAGGACCCGGAGTCGCACTCCCGACTCGAGGTCGGCCTCGAGGAGGGGTGGGAGGACCTCGGCGGCCAGTTCACCGTGGGGACGGGCCTCGAGACCGACGCCCTGGTCGCCGCCGGGATCGAGAGGGCCGACGCCTTCATCGCCTCCACCGACGGCGACAACACGAACATCGTGATCTCCCAGATCGCCCAGCGGCGCTATGAGGTGCCGACCGTGATCGCCCGCATCCTCGACCCGCTCCGCGCCGAGTGGTACCGCGAACAGGGGCTCCACACGGTCTGCCCGACCAAGGTCGCGATCGACATGCTCGAGAGCGCCGTTCGGGAGAGGGCCGAGCGGCCTGCCACGAATCCGACCGAAGCCGCATAGGAGGCGGGTCGTCCGTGTACATCATCGTCGTCGGAGCGGGAAAGGTCGGCTGGAACCTGGCCCGGGAGCTGCTCGAAAAGGAACACGAGGTGACGGTGATCGAGTCCGATCGGCGCCGTTACCTGACGGTCGAGCAGGAGCTCGAGCACAACGTCGTCTATGGCGACGCATCCGAGCTGTGGGTGCTCGAGCGGGCCGGCATCCAGCGTGCCGAGATGGTGATCGCGGTAACCGGCGACGACGAGGACAACATGCTGATCTGCCAGGTCGCCCGCGAGAAGTACTCGGTGGGACGGATCATCGCGAGGGTCAACAATCCCCGCAACCGCGAGCACTTCGATCTGCTCGGCGTGAAGCCCTCGGTCTCCGCCACCGACCTGATACTGCGCCTGCTCGAGCACGAGGTGCCCGAGTACGGCCTAGTCCATCTGCTCGACCTTCAGGAGGAGCAGCTGGAGATCATCGAGATGCTGCTGGGCACGGACTCGCCGGTCAACGGACGGCGCGTCGGCGACCTCGCGATGCCCGAAGGCAGCCTGCTGATATCGGTCCTTCGCGATGGCAAGGGGTTCGTCCCCAATGCCGAAACGGTGCTCGAGGCAGGCGACGAGATCCTCGCCGTGCTCGACCCCGGCCGCGAGGACGATCTCAAAGAGCTGTTCAGCCCCAGCGGCGACGGGTCGGGTTGAGGTGGCCTCGCGCCACGCCGACCATCTGCTGATCGGAGGGGGCATGGCATCTGCGCATGCCGCCGCGGAGCTGCGGCGGCGCGGCGCCGACGGCTCGGTGCTTCTTGTCGGCCGCGAGCCCGAGCTCCCCTACGAACGGCCGCCGCTCTCCAAGGAGTACATGCGCGGCGAGGCGAGCCGCGCCGACGCGCACGTCAACGCCGCCGCCTGGTACGAGGAGAACGAGGTCGAGCTACAGACCGGCGTCAACGTGATGGCGCTGGACGCAAAGGCGCGAACCGCGACCCTGCAGGGCGGCGAGGAGGTCTCCTTCGGAAGCGCCCTGCTTGGAACCGGCGCGATGGTCAACATCCTGCGGGTCGAGGGAGCCGAGAACGAGGGCATCCACTACCTGCGGGCGTTCGGCAACTCCGACGCGATCCGGGCTGACGCCGAGGCAGCCGAGCACGTGGTCCTGATCGGCGGCAGCTACATCGGCACCGAGGTGGCCGCATCGTTGACTGCGCTCGGGGTCGATTGCACGATCGTGATGATGGAGGACGTGGCGCTCTCGAACAGCTTCGGCAAGGACGCCGGCCGCTGGTTCCAGCAGCAGCTCGAAGATCACGGCGTGACGTTCCACGGCGGCGATCAGCTCGAGGCCTTCGAGGGGGACGGCCGGGTCAGGGCGGTGGTCACCGCGAGCGGCCGCGCTATCGAGTGCGACGCGGTGATCGTCGGCGCCGGCGTCCGCCCGGACGCGATGCTGGCCCAGCGGGCAGGCCTGGACGTCGACGACGGGATCGTCTGCGACGCGAAGCTGCGGACCTCGGCCGAGGGGATCTACGCCGCCGGCGACTGCTGCTCCTACGACAGCGTCGTCCATGGCCGCCGGCTGCGGGTCGAGCACTGGGACGTCGCGATGCAGCAGGGACTCCACGTAGGGCGCAACATGCTCGGCGACGACGCCGACTACGACGTCGTCCCCTACTTCTTCAGCGATCTGGCCGACTGGGCGAGCCTCGAGTACGTCGGCCCGGCCCAGGACTGGGACCGGGAGGTCTGGCGGGGGGACCGGGACAGCGGCGAGTTCTCGCTCTGGTACCTGAAGGACGGGAGAGTCGCGGGCGCGCTGAGTGTCGGCCGTTCCGAAGACCTCGCCGAAGCCAGGCGGATGATCGCCGACGGCGTCGACGTGAGCGCCTCCGCCGACCGGATCGCCGATCCCGACAGCGATCTGGCCGAGATCGCCTAGGGCACCGGCCCCTCGCCGCTATCCTCCGGCTTCCTCATTGCGCCCTGGTGTAATGGCAGCACGCCTCGCTCTGGACGAGGTAGTCGGGGTTCGAGTCCCTGGGGCGCAGCTAACGCCGCAACCCCCCGCACCGGGAGGAGACGCCGCTGCGGCGTCTAGGCCCTCTGCTACGTTCGCCCGTCATGAGGCCCAGGATGCTTGCGCTCGCCGCGATGCTGCTGGCCGTCCCGGCGATGCTCTCCGGGTGCGGCGGCGGTGGTGGCGGGGAAACCACGGCCGCCCCGGCGGAAGCCACGACCGAAGCCGCGCTCAGCAAGGAGGAATTGCTAACGCAGGGGGATGCGATCTGCGCCGAGGTCAATGCCGCGGTCGGGACGGTCTCCGCCACCGAAAGCGCTGACACGGCCGCCCAGGTCGTGCAGGAAGCGGACCTCTACGGTGGCATGGTGGAACGGCTGAAGGGGCTTGGCGCTCCCAGCGAAGGCGGCGCCGGCTACAGCGAATTCATCGCCGCTGCCGAAGAGCTCGCGCAGGCTGAGAGCAACGCCCAGCTGGCCGCGGAGCGGGGCGATTCAAGCGGCCTCTCCAGCGCCGAGTCGGCCTCGGCCTCGGCCCTCGCGAGCTTCCAGGAAGCGGCCGAGTCCTTCGGCTTCGAAGACTGCAGTGAAGCGCCGAGCGCACCCGCGCCGACGGCCCCGGCGGGCGGGGAAGGGGAAGCAGGCGAAGCGGCGCCCGAAGAAGCCGAAGAAGCCGCGCCCGAAGAAGTCGAAGAAGCCGCGCCCGAAGAAGTCGAAGAAGCGGCGCCCGAAGAAGAAGCCGGCGGCGGCGCCGGTGTCGGCGGCGGCACCGGCGGGGGCACCGAAGGATCGACCGGCGGGGGAAGCTCCGGCGGCATCGGCCCCGGATAGGCCACCGGCCTCCTCCGCTCCCGCGTCCGGGGGCGGCTTAGGCGGCGGAGGACTCCTGCCAGGCGCCGTATAGGCGGGCGTAGGGCCCGGCGGCGTCGATCAGCTCCTCGTGGGTGCCGGCCTCGGCGATGCGGCCACCCTCCAGGACGACGATCTTGCCGGAGCGTCGGATCGTGGAGAGGCGGTGCGCGATGACGATCGCGGTGCGCCCGGCGAGCAGGCGCTCGAGGCCCCGCTCGATCGTCCGCTCGGTGCGGACGTCGACGTTCGAGGTCGCCTCGTCGAGGATCAGGATCCGGGGCTCCGCCAGCAGGGCTCGCGCGAAGGCGACCAGCTGGCGCTGTCCGGCCGAGAGCTGGACGCCTCGCTCACCGACCTCGGTCTCGATTCCCTGCGGAAGGGCGGCGATGAACTCCGTCGCGCCGACCGCCGCTGCGGCGGATTCGATCTCCTCGAGGCTCGCGTCAGGCCGCCCGAAGGCGATGTTCTCGCGGACGCTGCCCGAAAAGAGGAACCCTTCCTGCGGCACGATCCCCAGCTGTCGGCGGAGGCTCTGCTGGTGCAGGGCGCGCAGATCGTGGCCGTCGACGCGCACGCTGCCCCGCTGCGGGTCGTAGAACCGCGCAACCAGCTTTGCGAGCGTCGACTTGCCCGCTCCCGTCGCTCCGACCAGGGCCAGCGTCTGTCCCGGCGGGACATGCAGGTCGATGGCCTCGAGCGCCCAGTTCTGCACCGGGTCGTCCTCATAGCTGAACCAGACCCCGCCGATGTCGATCTCTCCCCGCAGGGGGCCCGGGTCGATCGCGTCCGGCGCGTCGACCATGTCCGGCTCCGTCTCCAGCAGCTCGAAGATCTTGTCGAGCGCCGCCATGCCCGCCTGGTAGGTGGTGTAGAGCTGAGAGAGTTCCTGGATCGGCTGGAAGAAGGTCTGGAGATAGCCGACGAAGGCGACGATCACGCCGATCTGGATCGCGCCGTCGATCGCCTGGGAGCCGCCGTAGAGGAGGATCACGGCGGTCCCGACCGCGGCGAGCATTTCGACGGCCGGGAAGTAGGAGGCATTGAGGTAGACGGTCCTCATGTTTGCCTCCCGGTTGGCCTCGTTGAGGTCCGTCATCGCCTCGAGGTGGCGGGGCTCCTGGCCGAAGCTCCGCACGACCCGGACGCCGCTCAGGGTCTCCTGCAGGTAGGCGGTGATGGCGGCGATCCGCTCGCGGGTCACCCGGTAGGCGCCGTGCGACGCGATCCGGAAGATGACGCTGGCGATCGCCAGCAGGGGAAAGGTGAGGAAGGTGACGAGCGCGAGCTTCAGGTCGAGCACGAGAAGGATCACGACGACTCCGACCAGGGTCAGGGTGCTGGAGAAGAGCGTCACGACGCCGCTGGTGACCAGCTGGTTGAGCGCCTCGATGTCGTTGGTGAGCCGGCTGATCAGGACGCCGGCGCTGCGCTTTGTGAAGAAGCCCACCGACATCCTCTGCAAATGCGAGAAGACGCGCTCTCGCAGGTCCTGAAGCGCTCGCGTGCCGACCCAGCCGACCAGGTAGGTCTGCACATACGTGGCCACTGCGTAGATCACGGCGACCGCCACGAAGGCGGCGACGATCAGGTCCAGGGCGGAGGCATCGCCTGCGACGATGCCCGAGTCGACCGCCCGGCCGGCGAGATAGGGCGGGGCGAGTCCGGCCCCCGTCGCGACCAGGAGCGAGGCGAACATCAGCAGCACCTTGCCGCGATAGGGGCGGAGCAGGCCGGCCAGCCAGCGCAGCTTGCGGGCGCGCTGGTCCTGCCCCCGGATCGTCTGCCAGAGCTCCCTCATAGTTTCGCCATCTCCTCGCGTTGCTCGAGGTCGCGCTGCAGGAAGACCGAATCGGCGAGGCCGTGCTCGGCGATCTCGCGATAGAAGCTGCAGCCTTCGATCAGCTCCTCGTGGGTGCCGCGATCGACGATCGTGCCCCCGTCCATGACGATCACCTCGTCGGCGAGCGCGACCGTGGAGAGCCGGTGGGCGATGACGAACGTCGTCCGCCCCGCCATGGCCTCGGCGAGACCTGCCTTGATCTCGGCCTCCGTCGTCGCGTCGACCGAGGACGTCGCGTCGTCGAGGATCAGAACCCGCGGATTGGCCAGCAGCGCGCGGGCGATCGCGACCCGCTGCCGCTGCCCGCCGGAGAGCGTCAGGCCCCGCTCGCCGACCCGGGTCTCGTAGCCCTCCGGGAGCGCCATGATGAAATCGTGTGCCTGCGCCCGCCGCGCCGCGCGTTCGATCTCCTCGCTGCCGGCGCCGGGATGCGCGTAGGCGATGTTCTCGGCGACGGTCGCCGTGAACAGGAAGCTGTCGTCGCTCACGAACGCGACTGCGGAGCGCAGCGATGAGACATCGATCTCCCGGACGTCGCTGCCGTCGATCGAGATCGAGCCCTCGCTCACGTCATAGAGCCTGGCGACGAGGGCGACGAGGCTGGTCTTCCCCGAGCCGGAGGGGCCGACGAGTGCCACCGTGTTGCCGGCATCGACCTCGAGATCGACCCCGCTCAGGGCCGCGACCCCCCCGTCCTCGTAGCGCAGCGAAACGCCGCGCATCTCGACCCGGCCGCCGCCCACCGGGAGCGGCGGGGCGCCCTCGGGGGACTCGATCCTCGGGTCGCGGTCGAGGATCTCGAAGAGCCGGTTCCCCGAGGCGATCGCCCGCTGCGCCATTCCCAGCGCGATCCCGAGCATCCGCATCGGCGCCGCGAGGATCACCAGGTAGGTGTAGAAGGCGGTGAACTCGCCGAGGCTGATGTTTCCGGCGATCACCTCGCGACCGCCGACCAGCAACACCAGCGCTATGCCGAACTGTGGAAGCAGGCCGATCAGCGGCGAGAAGAAGGCCTGCAGGCGAGTCGAGTAGATGCTCTGGTCGAAGACCCGCTCGACTGCACGGCGGAAGCGGCGCAGCTGGTGCTCCTCGCGGGCGAACGCCTTGACGATGCGAATTCCCGAGACGTTCTCCTCCGCTTCCGCGGTCAGCTCGGCGATCCGCTGCTGCACCTCCTGCAGGGCCGGCCTCGAGATCCGGTTGTAGCGGGCGGCGGTGAATACCACCAAAGGGGCGGGAGCCAGGGCGATCAGGGCCAGCCAGGGGTTGATCGCGATCATCACGACCGTCACCAGGAAGATCGTCAGGAGGTTCTGGGTGATGAAGATCAGGCCGTAGCCGAGGAAAAAGCGGATCGACTGCAGATCGACGGTCGCCCGCGACATCAACTGGCCGGTCTGCTGACTGTCGAAGAAGCCCAGCTCGAGGCGCTGGAGGTGCGCGTAGAACAGCTGGCGCAGGTCGAACTCGACGGCCAGTGACACCTGTCCCGCCACCAGCCTCCTGACCACGGTCAGGCCGAGGCGGAGGACGCCGGCGCCGACGATCGCCAGGGTGAGGGGAAGAAGATCGGGCTTGCGGCCGTCCTCGATGGCGTTGACCGCCTGCCCGATCAGCCAGGGGATGAGCACCGTCATCCCCATCGCGGCCCACGCGAACGCCAAAGAGCCCCAGAGCTGGCGGCGGTACGGGCGGAGGAAGCTCATCAGGCGGCGGTAGGTCCGCATCGGCAACCGACTATACAAAGTGAAGTAAAGGGCGACCCGGCCCCGGGCCGCGACTAGTTGAGGCTCGCCGCCTTCGCGCTGGAGACCTTGCCGCCGGTGCATTCCGGCGGCTTATGGCCGGGCCGCGGCAGGATCTGGAAGTTGGTGACGGCGTGGAACGGCGTCGTCGCCCCGTTGTTCTGGGCGAGGGTCAGCACGAGCCGGTAGAGGCCTGGGCGGAGTTCGTGGTAGAAGATCTCGGGTCGGGTTGCGGGGGAGTAGCTGCCGGCCGACCCGATCCGGACCGCGAGAACGCCGTTGGGGCCGGCGTAGCGGGGGTAGTCGAAAGAGGCGCCGACGAGCCTTCCCCGGCCGATTGGGCTCTCGAGCGCGCGCTCGAGTTTGACCGGGTCGACGCAGTCGGGCACGCGGTTGAGGGCGAAGCGGATGTGGCCCTGCCCCAGCTGCGGTTCCCGGCCGAAGTGCCGCGGGGCGAGTTCGAAGTTGTGGACCTTCGCCTTGACGACGACGGCCAGGGCGGACTGGCGGGCACCGTTGCGAGGAGAGACGATGTCGACGGTCGGTTCACCAGGCGTCCCCTGCGGGGGCCTCGACCCGCCGCGGTCCCCGCCGAGCAGCAGCGCGAGCAGCACGGCGGCGCCGGCGACAACCGCCAAGCCTGCAAAAATGCCCAATCTCCGCCGCACGCGGTCCGGAACATTACGCGGCGCGACCCCCTAGGCTGGCCACCCCCATGACTCCTTCGAGCGAACTCGCATACCGAATCGGCGCTGCCGCCCGCCGCCCCGCCAGCTGGCTGGAGCTGTTCAAGTTCGGCATCGTCGGCGGAAGCGGCTACCTGATCAACCTGGCCGTCTTCGCCGTGCTCGAGTCAAGCCTCGGCGTCCATCACGCGCTCGCGGCCGTGCTCGCCTTCTGTGTTGCCGTCACCAACAACTTTCTCTGGAATCGCCACTGGACGTTCGCCGCGGGCCACGGCCACGCCGGCTTTCAGGCTGCCCGCTTCTTCGCGATCAGCATCGCCGCGCTGCTGATCAACCTCCTCGTCCTCGAGGCTCTGCTCTCGGGGACCTCGCTGGCTGCCCTGAGCGCTCAGGCGATTGCGGTCGCGGTCGCGATGCCGTTCAACTTCCTCGGCAACAAGCTGTGGACCTTCGCCGATTGATCGAGCGGCGCTCTACTGTTCCACTTCGTAGGTGAAGTCGTACTCGGTTTCTTCGGGGTTGCGGGCGTGAAGCTGCATCTGGCCGTGGGCATCGGAGTAGTCGTCGGTGCCGCCGGTGATCGCGAGCGTCGAGTCTTTCGCGTCGTAGAAGGGGCCCTCGACCGTGAGCTGCCCGGCTGAGAGGGTGACCGTCCAGATGCACTCCCAGGCCATGCCGGCGGCGGTCCGCACGCAGGTGCCGTTGTCGGTGCCTTCCTGCTTCTTGTTTTCGGCGTCGAAGACGGGATTGGCGAAGGCGAGCACGTCGCCGACGGAGTCTTCCTCCTTGGCGGGGCCGATGTGGCGAACGGTGTCCGTTTCGGCGTGCTCGATCAGCTTGATCGTCGTGGTGCTCGAGTCATCGCCGCCGCAGCCGGCCAGGAGCGCGGCAGCGAAGCAGGCAAGGGCAAGCGGGACCAGGCGGTGGAGGCTCATCTCTCTCCCCTCGGACGAGGTGGGTGGGAATGCATGCGAGTCTCGCCGCCCGAAGTGGAGCTGGTCAACGGACGAAGTGGACAACGGCCCCTGCGCAGCTGGACGGCGCGGCGCGGCCGGCATGGCAGACTCAGGGGAATGACGGACCGCAGGCCAACCTACGATCCCGAGGCCGTGGAGACGGCCAGGCAGGCGCGCTGGGCCGAGAGCGCGGCTTTCGCGACCCCCGACCCGGGCGCGGGGCAGGAGGCGGTCTACGTCAAGCCGTCGAGTCCATTCACCTCCGGAAACCTGCACATGGGCCATGTCCGCGACTACGCGATCGGCGACGCCTACGCGCGCTTCCGGAGATCGCGTGGCGACGCGGTCCTCTTCGGTTTCGGCTTCGACGCCTTCGGCCTTCCGGCAGAGATGGCGGCGATCGAGCGTGGTGTGCCGCCCGCGGAGTGGGTCGGGCGCTGCGGCGAGCGGATGCTCGCCCAGATCCGTCGCCTCGGTTTCTCCTTCGACCTCGATCGCGCCTTCTACAGCTCCGACGAGTCGCAGTACCGCTGGTCGCAGTGGCTTTTCCTGACCCTCTTCGAGGCCGGACTGATCTACCGCGACGACGCGACCGTGGACTGGTGCGATACCTGCCAGACCACCCTGGCGGCGCTTCAGGTCGAGGACGGGCGCTGCTGGCGCTGCCACAACCCGGTGCGGCTGATCCGCAGGCCAACCTGGTTCCTGCGAATCGGGCCCTACGTGGAGGAGAACGACCGCAATCTGGACCGGCTCTCTGACTGGGACGAGCTGTCGTTGAAAACGCAGCGATACATACTCGGGCGCGTCGACGGCGTCGAGCTCGATCTGCGCGGCCCCGACGGCGAGTCGCTGACGGCCTTCACCCCGCACGCCGGAGCGGCCGCCTCGGCGCGCTTCCTCTTGATCTCCCCCCGCCATCCCCAGGTTGATCGATGGGCGGAGGGGGCCGGGGTCCAGGAGCAGCTGGACGAACTGCGCTCGGGTGGATGGGAGCGGAGCGCGCGCGACGCGACGGCGGTGCCGGTCATCGACACCGGCCTCTCCGCCGCCGGCCCCGGGGGCGCCGAGCTCCCCGCCTACATCTCGCCACTCGTCGATGCCCGCTACGGAACCACCGCCGCGCTCGGGGTGCCGAGCGTGGACGAGGCAGATGAGGCGATCGCGGCGCGCCTCGAGCGGCTTGCGCCCGAGCCCGGCCTGGGCGAGGCGGCGGCCCGGGAGGCGACGCGCTACCGGGCGTCCGACTTCTCGATATCCCGGCAGCGCTACTGGGGCACCCCGATCCCGGTCGTCCACTGCGAGTCCTGCGGAGCCGTTCCGGTCCCGGTCGAGGACCTCCCCGTGGTGCTGCCGCGAGACATTCAACCGACCGGGGAAGGGAACCCGCTCGCCGAGCGTCCCGACTTCGTCGAGGTCGCCTGCCCGCGGTGCGGCGAGCCCGCCCGGCGCGAGACCGACACGCTCGACTGCCATTTCGACGCCCTCTGGCTATGGGTTCCTGCTGCCGTCCCGCCGGAGGCACGCGACGAGCAGATGTTCAGCCATCCCGACCTGAGGCGCTGGCTCCCGTCGGAGCGGCTCGTCGCGGGAAACGACAGCGGCGGCTTCGTCTTCGACCAGCGCGTCGTCACGAAGGCGCTGCGCGACATCGGGCCCTTCGACTTCCTCGCCGACGGCGAGCCGTTCGCCGGCTGTCTCTTCCACGAGATGGTGATCGCGGACGGGCGCAAGATGAGCAAGCATCTGGGCAACGTCGTCGACCCCGACGAGCTGGTCGCCGAGCACGGCGCCGACACGGTGCGGGTCGCGGTTCTCTACGCAGCGGGGCCGGCAAAGGCGCTCAACTGGACCGAGGGGGCGATCCGCTACGCGGCCCGCTTCCTCAACAACCTCTGGTCCTACACCCACGACCGAATCGCCGCCGCAGCCGAGGCGCCCGAGGACCCCGAGGCCGCCGCCGACACGGCCTTCATCCGCGAGCGGCTCGGGAAATGGTGCGACAGCGGCGTCCAGCGGATCACCGCCGACTACGAGATGCTGCAGATGCACAAGGCGGTCCGCAACGTGGGCCGCCTCTTCGAGCGGATTCAGGATTTCGAGAAGCGCGTCGTGAAGCGGCGGGGGCGGCTCAGCAGCCCTGACTTCGACGCGTTGCTCGAGGCGCTTGCCCTGCTGGCAACCCAGCTCGAGCCGCTTGCCCCGCATATCGCCGAGGAGCTGGCCGCCGCGCTCGCCGAGGCGGCTCCCCAGCCCAGTGGCGTTTGAGCCTGCTGCGGCATCTGCTATATAGGTGATTCGATGATCAGACGGCAGCACGGAAAGCGCCGAAGGAGATTCGCAAAGGCGGGCGGTCTGCCCTCGCGAGCCATGGGAGGCGAGGGGCGATGACCCCTGCGGCGGATCAGCGCACACGCTCATGCGCGACCGAGCTGGTCTGCCGCGACTGCGGGCTTCGGCTCCCTCTCACCGATACGACCTTCAAGTGCCTCGGCTGCGGCCAGGGCCTCGACATCGACTACGACTACGAGCTGGCGACGGAGCGGCTCCGGGCGCTCGCTCCCGAGAAGCGCCCCTCGAGCCTGTGGCGATTCGAGGAGCTTCTCCCGATCGTCGATTCGCGCGCGCAGTCCCGTGTCGGGCAGCACAGCGGGATCACCCCGCTGATCCGGGCCGATCGCCTCGGCGCCGAGCTGGGCATCAAAAACCTCTACCTGAAGGACGACTCGACCGCCCGGCCAAGCCTCTCCTACAAGGACAGGGTCGTCTCGATTGCCGTCGCAAGGTTGCTGGAGCTGGGGTGCGATGAGATCGGCTGCGTCTCGACCGGCAACGTCGGCACGGCGGTCTCCTCGCTGGCCTCGAAGGCCGGCGTCGCCGCCTACGTCTTCTATCCCTCCAACCTGGAGCGCGGCAAGGCCCGCGCATGCCGCGCGCTGGGCGCAGCTGTGATCCAGCTCGACGGCAACTACGACGAGGCCAACCGGGCCTGTCGCGAGCTAGCCCTCGCCAGCGGCATCCAGTTCGCCAACATCACGCTGCGGCCGTTCTACGCCGAGGGGGCGAAGACGATGGCGTTCGAGGTGGTCGAGCAGCTCGACTGGCGCGCTCCCGAGCATCTCGTCATCCCGGCAGCCGGGGGAACGCTCTCCTCCCGCGTCCACAAGGGCCTGGGGGAGATGGAGAAGGTAGGGATGGCCGAGACGGCGAAGACGAAGATAAGCATCGCGCAGGCCGAGGGGTGCGGCCCGATCGCCACCGCGGTGATCGACGGCTCGGGTGAGATTGAGCCCCAGCGGCCCAATACCGCCGCGCACTCGCTCGCGATCGGAGCCCCCGGTGACGGGCCGTTGGTCGTCGATGCCGTGATGTCGAGGGGGGGATCGGCGGCGACCGCGAACGATGCGGAGATCTTCGAGGCGATCGACCTGCTCGGCGCGACCGAGGGGATCCTCACCGAGCCGGCCGGAGGCACGACGATCGCCGCCACCGGCAAGCTCGCAGCGGCGGGAACCTTCGGGCCCGACGAGACGGTCGTCGCGGTGATCAGCGGCAACGGATACAAGACGCTCGACGAGCATCCGGACAAGCCGTGGCCCGAGATGGTCGCCTGCGAGGTCGGGTCGATGGAAGAGACGCTGGCCCAGTTCCGCCACGCTCGCGCCGGCTTCGCCCTCTGAGGGACCGACCGGAGCCAGGGTGGAGATCGGCGTCCACGACGTCCTTCTCGGTGAGGAGAGGGTCGGCACCCTGACCCCGGTCCCTGGCGGCGGCTGCAGCTTTGCCTACAGGCCCGAGCTGGCCGACCGCCGGGAGGCTGGAGCGCTGCCGTTGAGCGCGGCGCTGCCGCTGCGCGCCGAGCCGTTTGGACCCGAACAGAGCAGCGCCTACCTGGCCGGGCTCCTGCCGGAGGGACGGGCGCGGCAGCGCCTGGCGCGGCTGGTCGGAGCGGACCCCGCCGACGAGCACCGCCTGATCGGTGCGGCGGGAGAGGACTGCGTCGGTGCCATCGTCTTCGCCCCGCGAGACCGGGAGACGGCAGGCGCCGGACGCGTCTCAAACGACGCGGTGCTGCTGGGCGAGGAGGAGCTGGAGCGCCTGGTCGTGGGCTCGCCCGGCGAGCCCGGCCTCGCCGTCCGCCACAGCCTGCCGGGCGCCCGCCACAAGCTGGCGCTCGCTCGCGATGATGGGGGCGGCTGGCGACTGCCCTCCGCGACGCTCCCCAGCACGCATGTGGTGAAGCCCGGGGCCGGTGACCTGCCGGGCCTGCTCCGCAACCAGCTCTTCTGCATCGAGCTGGGGCGCCGGGTGGGGATCCCGGTGGCCGAGGCTGGGATCGAAGTCGTCGGGGGGCGGGAGTGCCTCGTCTCGCGCCGCTTCGATCGAGATGGCCCCGCGCGCGTCCACAAGGAGGACATCTGCCAGGCGCTCGGCCTTCCGCCGCCCGGTGAGTCGAGACCGGGATCCGAGGCGCCCAGCCCCGGCCTGGGGGAGGTGAGCGAGCTGCTGCGCGCGAGCGCCGGAGAGGAGGACGTGGCGAGACTCCTCGCGGTCGCCCTCTTCGCCTACGTGATCGGAAACGGGGACGCCCACGGAGCCGGATTCGGCCTGCTCCACGACTCTGGCGGGACCCGCCTCGCCCCGCTCCTCGATCTGCGCTCGACGGTTGTCTACGACCTGCCGATCCACGTCGGCATGGTCATCGCCGAAGACTTCGACCAGCCGGTCCACCTGCTCGAACTGGGGTGCGTGTGCGAGGAATGCGGCTTTGACTTCGATCGGATGCGGGGGATCGCAGGCAACCTGGCCGCCCGGGTCCGCGATGCGCTCGGACCCCTCGCAGAACGGGCGCGCGCCGAGGGCTGGCACGCTCCCGTGATCGACGACATCGTGGGGCTCGCCGCCGAGCGCGCGACCGGGCTCGGGTACGAGGTTGCCGGCTAGCCGCCCCGGCGCCTCAGGTGCTTCCGCTTTGCCCTGACCACCCGGAAGCGGATGGTGGCGGGGGTCGGGTCGGCGTCGCCGGCGATCACCGCCCGCACGCTGAACCGGTGCCTCCCAAAGGAGAGTCGCCTCGTGGTCAGCGGTGAGTGGCAGCGCCTGTAGAAGCTGCTGCCGTCGAGCTTGCACTGAAAGCTCGCCCCCGGCGAGGTCGAGGAGAAGCGGAAGGTCGGACGGCGGTCACGGGTCTTCGAACGGGGCTTGGCGGTGAGCCTCGTGTCGGCCCTGCCGTGTCGCAGCGCGTCGACGGTCGGAGCCACGACCACGGAGAAGACGTAGGCGGCCGGCGTCGGATCGACGTTGGCTTTTTCGTCCCTGGCGCGGACTTCGAAGCTGTGGATCCCCGGTTCGAGGTGGTCGTAGGTGATCCCCTGCGGCAGGCAGAATTCGAATGCCCCGCCGTCGAGCTTGCATTGGAACATCGATTCACGCTCGCTCGACACGTACCTGAAGCTCGCGGTGGCGTCTTCCACCGGCTCCGGCGGGTGTGCGGTGATCGTCGTCTCCGGTGGAATCCGATCGAGTAGCGTCGAGTCGACCGTGAAGTCGTAGCTGTCGGGAATGCCGACGTGGCCGACGGTGTCGATCGCGCGGACCCTGAAGGTGTAGGAGCCGTCGTCGAGGTGGAGGTACGTTTTCTGCGTGGCGCAGGCCTGGTAGTCGTCCGGCTGTCCGATCGGCACCAGGCTGCATTCGAAGGTCGCATCCTCGGACGCAGTGAAGTAGAAGGTCACCGCGGGGCCGGGATTCGGGTCTTCGGGCGGGTTTTCGATCGTCGCGGTCGGCGGTGTCAGGTCGATCTCCCAGAGCCAGCTCGCCGGATTTCCGGCGGGATCCGGGCTGTTCCGGGAGCGGACCTGGAACTGATGCATGCCCTCGCCCAGCCCGGAATAGGACTTGCTGCCCGATTCGCAGGGGCCGAAGGGTTCGCCGCGGAGTCGGCATTCGAGTTCGGCCCCGGACGGAAACGAGTGGAAGCTGA
The DNA here is from genome assembly GCA_036406595.1 of Solirubrobacterales bacterium. Classification (GTDB taxonomy): domain Bacteria; phylum Actinomycetota; class Thermoleophilia; order Solirubrobacterales; family 70-9; genus VRUE01. Next base: position 36,350 of record DASXAR010000019.1, read on the forward strand.
ATGCGGCCGAGGTGGAATCGGTTTCTCTCGGCGGCTTCGAGTCGATGAAGGAGCTCGGCCCTTCGCAGAGGATCTCGGGAATCAGGCTGTTGTTGTTGCGCGGGTTCGGGAGCTGCTTGGAGAAGTCCTCGAAGCTGTTGTCGGTGTCGTCGTCCGCGTCGAGCGCGCCCGGGCAGCCCTTGTCGATGTCCCGGTTGATGACGTAGCGCTGGCTCGATGTCATTGCGATCGCCGGGGTGCCGGTAGGGGACGGGGTCGACCCGGTGAACTCGCCCCACGCCACACAGTCATAGGTTTCCCAGCAGACCGCGCCCCCTGACGGGTTGAGATTGAGGTTCGGCATCGTCAGGTTCTGAGCCGGCCCTCCGGGGAACGACGTCCCGTAGGACGTATCGGCGATCAGCAGGGTCATCTGGCTTTCGCTGTTGGCGACGTCGCTCTGGAAGGCTGCGCTGCCGAGCACCGCGCCCGCAGAGCCGTAGGCGGTCAGCATCGAGCCCGTCACCTGATTCTGACCCGCCACGGAGGCCTGGAGTACGACGTAGCTGTCGTTGTGCGCGCCGCCGGCGTAGACCTCGCGGACATAGATTTCTTCGACGCTCGCGAAGGCCGCGGGCGCGGCAATCGCGACCGCGGCAAGTGCCAGGCAGAGGCTCAACCCAAGCTTGCGCCGGCGTCGCGGACCCGGCCCCCCTCCCTGTGTAAGGAACCCCACGTTTCTAAATATAGCGTCCCCAGTTTTTAGAGACGAGCGGGCTTAACCGGCGGAGAGCCGGAAGGCTTGGTGGGCCAGCACCGCGGCGCCGATCCGCAGGCTCGCCTTCGGCTCGCCCCCGATCGAGTATGCGATGGTGAGCCAGCGATTCCCCCGGACCGCGAAGAGCGTGCTGTAGGCGGGAACCCAGCTGGCGAAGTGTTCGCCCGGGGCGGGGTCGCCGACGCCGGCGACCGGATGGGGGACCTTCGCCGGGTCCGGAGCCCCGAATTGGGCCTGCTCGGTCATCCTGTTTTCATAGCGCCGCCGGGCTGCGTAGGCGGCATCGAGGAAGACCGAGACCCGCACGCCCGCCGCGAGGAGGCGGCAGCGCGATAGGGGAGGAGACGGCTCCGGGAGGCTTCGAACCTCCCGCCGAAGCCTTCTGCCGAGCTGATCGGCCAGCTTGGCGCAGTCGGCGGCGCTGAGATGAAGGCCGCTCGCCGGCTGGTCGGTCTGCACGTTGAACGACCGATCGGGCAGCCCGGAGGACGGGCCCGACGAGTTTGTGTTCTGATTGGATCCGCCGCATCCGAGAAGGGCGGTCGAGCAGGCGAGACACACGACGAGGAGGCGTGCCGGGCTCGTCCCTGCCGTCAGATCCGCGAGCATGGTGACTCGATACCCGTTCGATGGACATGCCCATCCGCGGGTGAGACGATCGGAACGTGCCGCAGCCGACAACCGGGCAGGCGAGTTCCGCGCGCCTCTGCGCTGCGGTGTTCGTCCTGTTTGCATTGGCCGGGCTGTTCATCGCTCCCCGGGCCAGTGCCTACGTCTACTGGAGCTCCAACGCGACCGGCCTCCTGCGCGCCGCCAATGACGGCTCGCAGCTCGGCTTCTTCGTCTCGACCCCGCCCTTCTCCGACGCGGTGGCGATCGACGGCAAATACGTCTACTGGACCAGCAGCGACGGCCGCATCGGTCGCGCCAACCTGAACGGGACCGACCCGAATCCGAATTTCATCACCGGGCTGCCCGACTATCTGCCCGGCCTCGCGGTGAATGGGACGAGCATCTACTGGTCGGGCCTGACCGCGATCGGGCGCGCTGGCATCGACGGAACGGGCGCCGACCCGTCGCTGATCGCGACCAACCATGCGACCGGGCTGGCGCTGGACGGCCAGCACCTCTACTGGGGGGAGAACGAGATCGGGGCGATCGGCCGGGCCGACCTGGACGGGAAGAACGTCGACCTGGGCTTCGTCGCGGCTCCGGGCGATCCCTGCAGCGTCGCCGTCGACCCCGGGCACGTGTACTGGTCCGATGCGACGGGCAACAGCATCGGGCGCGCAAACCTAAATGGCTCGGGGGTCTCGCCCAAGTTCATCGACACCGGGGTGCCGATCGGATGCGGAATCGCGGTCTTTCAGTCCCATATCTACTTCGGCACCGCGCAATACCCGTCACCCTCATCGATCGCTCGGGCAAACGTCGACGGCTCCGGCCTTCAGAACGCCTACTTCTCCCTCGGCGTATATGGCGGGCCCTTTGTCCAGATGGCGGTCGATGCCCTGGGACCGCCGCCGGCACCGCCCTCCAATGCATTCAGGATCCTTGGCCAGAAGCGGAACCGGAAGAACGGCACTGCGCTGGTCAAGGTGAAGCTGCCCGGCCCAGGCGTCCTGGCGCTCTTCGGCAAGCAGGTGAGGAGGATCACCCGGAAAGTCACGAGGGCAGGCACGGTCTCGGTGCCGATCCGCCCCCGGCGCAGGGTCGCCCGCCACCTTCGTCGCAGCCATAGACTCATCGTCGTGTTCCGGCTCAGATTCACTCCGACCGGAGGAGACCCCGCCACGAAGAGCAGACAGCTCTGGCTGGTCAAGGCCCACTGACTGTGAGGCGGCTGTGAGCAAAGTCCTCGTAACGGGAGGAAGCGGATACCTGGGAGGCTGGGTCATCGTCGAGCTTCTGAAACGAGACCACCGGGTGCGCACGACCGTCCGCGATCTATCGCGTGAAGCGGAGGTGCGGGCCGCCGTCGCCCGCGGCGTCGACGCCGGTGATCGGCTCGAGGTGGTGGCCGCCGACCTTACCCGCGACGACGGCTGGGAGGAGGCGGTGGGCGGATGCGATTACGTGCTGCACGTCGCCTCGCCGTTCCCGCCGGCGCAGCCCGAGGACCCCGAGGAGCTGATCGGCCCGGCGCGCGACGGTACTCGGCGCGTGCTCGACGCGGCGCTCCGGGCCGGGGTCGAGCGTGTCGTCGTCACCTCCTCGGTCGCCGCGGTCCGCGGCGGGGTGGACGAGTCTGAGGTGCCCCTCACGGAGGAGAACTGGACCGACCCCGCCAATACGAAGCTGACCCCATACGTGCGGTCGAAGACGATCGCCGAGCGAGCGGCGTGGGACCTCGTGGAGGAAAGGGACGCCGTTCAGAGGCTCGCGGTGGTCAATCCCGGGGCGATCATCGGGCCGACCCTGACCGATGACCTCTCCTACTCGCTCGAGGTGGTCGAGCGGATGCTGAGGGGGATGCCGGGCGTTCCGCGGATCGGGTTCAGCTTCGTCGACGTCCGGGATGTCGCCGATCTCGAGATTCGCGCGATGACCTCGGCCGAGGCGGGCGGCGAGAGGTTCATCGCGACGACGAGATACATGTGGATGTCGGAAATCGCCGAGGTGCTGCGAGATCGCCTCGGCGAGGAGGCAGCGAGGGTCCCGAGCCGCAGGGTGCCCGATCTCATCGTCCGGGTAATGGCCCGCTTCGACCCGGGCATTCGTTCGATCGTCGGTCAGCTCGGCAAGCGGGTCGAGCTCTCGAGCGAGAAGGCGAGGACGACCCTTGGCTGGTCCCCCCGCCCGCTCGAGGAGACGATCGTCGATTGCGCCCGCAGCCTCATCGAGCTCGGCGCCGTGACGCCACGCTAGCTCCGCATGCGCCACGAACCGATCGCGGTGCCCGCCGGGCTTCAGCGGGGGACGAGCTGGAGGATCGGGATCGTGCGGCCGCTGCGGGCGGCGCTCGCGCGGTAGGCCGCATAAGGCGGGAAGACGCGGTCGCCGAGCTCCCAGAGCCTGGCGCGGGTCGCCTCCTCATCGATCACCTCCGCCCTGTACGGCCGGCCCGCGAAGGTCACCTCGGGATTGGCCTGGACGTTGTAAAACCAGGCGGGGTGCTCCGGGGCTCCCGCCTTCGAGGCGACGATCGTCACCCGCTCCCCGTCATGGAAATAGATGACCCCGTTGCGCCGGCGGAGCCCGGTCCGCGCGCCCCGCGTCTCCAGCAGAGCGGTGGGGATCGTGAGGCCTGTGCCAAGCCGGCTGCCGGTCAGCCGCAGCAGAAGCGGATCCACCTTCCACCCGATATGCCTCGAGAGCCAGAACCCGACGGGGGAGGCGACGAACCTCGCCCA
>DASXAR010000020.1:0-8958 GCA_036406595.1 Solirubrobacterales bacterium
TGAACTTGGGCAGGGTCTTCGGCTTGAAGCCGCCGTCGCCGCGGACGATCAGATCGCCGGCGCGGATTTCGATCGCGGTGGCGCTCCCGGCGGCGACCAGCAGCCCCAGCAGGGCGATCGCGGTGATTCTCTTGGTCATGCTTCCAATTCCCTCCTGCCAGCTAACAACATCCCCCACCGAGGGTAGCGGTCGGCGGGCGCCTCGCCCTACTGCGCCGCGATCACGATCTTTTCGCAGGCGGAGGCCGGTTTGCTGCTGTCGGCCGTGTTCAGCACCGGATTGCCTTCGATGTCCTTGAGCTCAACCGTGAGCGCCGAGCGCCCCACCGTCACCTCGGCGTAGCTGAACTGGTCGAGGCCCGAGCAGCGCATGCCGACCCCGGTCGGGGGCTGCGCGTTGAAGAAGAGCGCGCGGAGCAGGCTCGCCGAGCTCGGGTCGCCGGTGGTCCCGTTGATCTCACCGGCGAACGTCTTGGTGGCGATCGGCCCGGTCGTCACCTCGGTGATGCCCGTGTTCACGGGCCCGCCCGGCTCGAGCGTCTGCAGGCGGGCGTCGTTGACCATGTTGGCGTGGACGTCGGTGGTCAGGAAGACCGCGTTCCTCACGTTCTGCTGGAGGAATTCGAGCAGCTGCCGGCGCTCCGCCGCATAGCCCTCCCAGCGGTCGTAGGGGAGCGCGTAGAACTGCTGGATCGGAACCTCGTTGATGATCACCTTGAAGGTCGCGCTGGAGCTCGCGATCGCTTTCTCGAAGGCGCTCAGCTGCTGCTGTCCCAGCATCGTCCGGCTCGGGTCGTTGATCGCGGCAAGGCAGGCGGGGGGCGGTGGATTGGCCAGCGAGGGAATGACCGCCGCGAAGAGGGCCCGGTTCGCCGCCGGTGCGGTCGGGGCGAGGTCGGGGGTGCCGCTGCCGGGCGGGTTGTCGCAGGCGCCGCCGTAGTCCGCCGAGATGCTGCGGAACGAGCGCTCGTCGAGGAAGAACGTCTGCAGGTACTTGCCCCAGCGGAAGGTGCGATAGATGCCGTTCTGCTTCGAGTAGGTGATCGGGTTGTACTCGCGGAAGGCCTTGACGCCGTTCGCGTAGAGCGTTTCGCCCGGCACTTCGACCGCGCCGCCTTCCTCGGGGAAGCTGCTCTCGCCGCGAGCGAAGTCGTTGATGAACTCGTGGTCGTCCCAGTGGGCGTAGTAGGAGGTCGCGCCGCGGATGCTCGTCCATGCCTTCTGCCCCAGGTTGAGCTTGTACTTGGCCCGCTTCTGCGCGACCGTCGTCGCGGTCCCGGCGACGCCGCCGACCCCAGGCACCTCGGAGTCGGAGTAGATCGTGTCGCCGAGCATGACGTTGAAGTTGTTTTCCTCCTTCTTCATCCGCCGCAGCACCCCGAAGTCGTTCCAGTAGGGAGTGGTCGTGCCGGGCAGCGGGGAGGCGTCCTGGTCGCCGCTGATCGCGAACCGGATCGTCGCCGCCTTGCCCGGGGCCGGCGCGGTGTCGAAGACGCCGACCGCGCTGTGGCGGCCGCCGGGCATGCACCAGCGATAGCGGTACTTGCGCCCGGGCTTCAGGCCTCCCACCTTGCGCTGCACGGTGAGGTCGTTCTTCTTCTTGGCCTTCGCCTTCATCTTCTTCGCGGCCTTCGACTTGAGCTTGCAGGTGGCGAACCTGCCGCCCTTCTTCAGCTGCACCAGAGCGGTCCCGGCCTTGTTGGCCTTCGCCCAGAGGATCGCCGAGGTCTTGCCGACGTCACCGGAGGAGACGCCGAACGAGAAGCCCTTCGGAGCGGCAACTGCCACCGGCGCGAGGAGCATGAGGCCGGCAACGCATGCAACGAGAGACAACGGAATCGAGCGCTTGAGCCTGATCGGAACAACATACCTCCGCGAGGCGGCTCGGCTCAATGGATATCGGGGCGGCTCGGCTCAATCGAATCGAGTGATCGCGGTACCGTATCTTGCTGGCAATGCCCTTCGGAGAAAGGCAGGGGTCGGCGCCGCTCTCCGGCCTGCAGCCACGTGACCGCCCCGCGGTCCCCGAAGGCCCCTACATCGTCGCGGGCCTTGCCGAGGCGGGACAGGCCGCGATCGAGGCCCTGAGGGGCCTGGGCGACGCGCCGATCGTCGCCTCCGACCACCATCCCGTCGGGGTGCCGAAGCGGCTGCGCCGCGCTCTCGAGGCGGCCGGCGTGCGGGTGCACCTCGGCGAGCAGGACGGCCTCCTCGACTCTTCGCCGACACCCCGGGCGGTGATCAAGAGCCCGGGCGTCCCCGCCGATGCCCCGCTCCTGCGAGCGGCCCGCGCACGCGGAATCGAGGTGATCGACGAGCTCGAGCTCGGCTGGCGGTTGAGCAGGGCGCCGATCATCGCGGTGACCGGGACCAACGGGAAGACGACCACCTCGACGCTGATCACGGCCGTGCTCTCTGGGGCCGGTGTTCGGGTGGAGCTGGCCGGGAATGCCGACTTGGCACCACCGCTCTCAGCAGTCGGCGGCGACCTCGACGCGATCGTCTGCGAGGCCTCCAGCTTCCAGCTCGAGTTCTGCCCGGCGCTGCTCCCGGAGGTCGCCGTCTTCACCAACCTCACGCAGGACCACCTGCCCCGGCACGGGACGATGCGCCGCTACGGCGAGGTGAAGCGAAGCCTCTTCATCAAGGATGGCGAGGCGGTCCAGCTTGCAGTGATGGACACCGGAGAAGACTTCGGTCGGGAACTGACCGGCGACCTGGAGCGGGCCGGCGCCCGCGTGGTCCGGGTCGGCACCGGGGACGACGCCGATTACCGGATCCGTTCGGCTGAGTGGAGCCTCCGCCGGGCGAAGCTCCAGCTCGATACCCCGAGCGGACCGCTCACCGTCGAGACCAACCTCCCGGGCGACTACAACGCCCGCAACCTTGCCGCCGTGGTCGGCGTCGCCGACTCGCTCGGGGTCGACCGCCAGGTGCTGACCGAGGTCCTGGCGAACCACCCCGGCGCCCGGGGCCGCTTCGAGCACATCGACTGCGGCCAGGACCACGAGGTGCTGCTCGACACCGCCTCCTCCCCCGTCGCCGTCGAGCAATTCCTCGCCGCGGTCCGGGCGGGCATGGATTGCGAGGGCCGCCTCCACGCCGTGCTCGGGGTGTTGGGAGTGCCCGACCCCGAGCAGCGTCGCGCTCTCGGTCGGGCCGCGCGCACCCTGAGCGACCGTGTCGTGTTGACCGCAGGCAGTTTCCGCCCCAACGCGCCGCTGCGGACGCTCGACAACATGGCCGCGGGGGCGAGGAGCGTCGAGGGGGCGAAGCTGGCGCTCGTCCCCGACCGGCGGGAGGCGATCGCGAGCGCGCTGGATGGCGCCGCGGCCGGGGACGTCGTCGTCGTGATGGGGCGCGGCAACGTCGTCGAGTCGATCCACAGCAGCAGGTACGAGGATCGCTCGACGATTCAGGAGCTGCTGGGGGCCGGCGCCCCGGTCGGGGCGGCCCAGTAGGGCGGGGTCAGTCCGCGCCGCTCGAGCTCCCCATGCAGGGCCAGCAGCGCCGAGTAGGTGGGGAGAGCGATGAGACGGTCGGGCGCATCCGCGAGGCTGCGGTCGAGGGCGCTCGAAAGGCACTCGTCGACCTCGATCGCGGCAACCGGCCACCCCGCGTACTTGAGCCGCAGCGCCAGCTCCGCGGCCCTGCTCCCGCCACACGTCGCGCGCCCGATCCGGTCGGCGAGCAGCTCGAAGTCGGCGTCCCAGATCCAGGACACATCGCGGCCGTCCGCCGGGCCGTCGTTGAGCAGGATCAGCAGGTCCAGCCCCTGGCCGCCGTCCCTGCCGAGCATTCGCATCAGCTCGTTGGCCCCGGCCGGGTTCTTCATCAGAAGGATCAGCAGGTCCGTATCCCCAGCCTGGACCCGCTCGCCCCGTCCGAAGACCGGCGCGAAACCTCCGAGCCCGTCGGCGATCGAGATCGGATCGACCCCGATGGCATGGGCGGCCGCGGTCGCCGCCAGCGCGTTGTAGACGTTGTAGAGACCGGGGACGCCGAGCCGCAGATCGATCCTCTGCCCGCCGGCCTCGATCGACAGGTCGGCCTCCGAAAGCCCCTCGAGCGCGACCTCCTCGCCGCGAATTTCAGGCTCGGGGCGCCGGGCGTCGCAGCCGTCGCATCGATAGTGGCCGAGGTGGCTCAGCAGCCGCAGCTCGAAATGAAGCGGCGTCTCGCATGCGGGGCAGCGGATCGAATCGGCCGTGTGCTCGGCCTCCGCGAGGCCGAGGCTGCGGTCCTCGACGCCGAAGAAGATCGGGGGGCGGCGGCGCGCCGCGGGACAGGCGGTGGCCAGGTGGGCGATCGTGGAGTCGTCCGAATTGAGGACGAGCGTCGCGCCCGAGTCGGCGGCGATCATCCGAAGCCACGCCCCCGTCAGCGCTTCGATGTCTCCGTAGGCGTCGAGGCGGTCGCGGAAGAGGTTGCCGAGGACGATCACGCGAGGAGCCAGCTCGGCGGCCAGGATCGGCAACCAGGCCTCGTCTACCTCGAAGACGCCGATGTCGCCGGGCCCTTCCAGCAGCGCTGTCGCCACTCCCCAGTGGGCGTTGGCGCCCGCCCGGTTGTGGACGACCTCGCGGCCGGTGACCCGCAGGATCGACGCGAGCATCGATGCGGCGGTCGTCTTCCCGTTCGTCCCGGACACCAGGACGCACCCCTCGGGCAGCCGGCGCGCGAGGACGCGGAGGGCGTCGGGCGCGCTCTCGAGCGCCACCTTGCCCGGCAGGGCCGTCGCCCCGCCGCCGCGGGCCCTGGTGGCGTCACGGGCCGCCGCCGCAAGGCTCCTCACCGAGTCCGGCAGATCCGCCGGCGCCGCCGATCGGCTGCCCGGATCGGGGCCGATCTGCTGTGCGATCTTCGAGAGCGTGGCGACACGATCGCCCAGCGGCGGCTGAGCCCACGCTGCCCGCAGCAGGCGGTCGCGCCCTTCATCCCCCATCCCGCTTGATAAAGACTTAGACAATGAGGCTTCTCCTGGCAACGCACTCGTTCGCCATGCCCGGTGGAAGCGAGACCTACCTGCTCACCGTCGCCCAGTATCTCGAACAGCTGGGCCACGAGGTGACCATCTTCACGCTCGAGCCCGGGGAGATGAGCGAGTCGGCGGCCGAGCGCGGGCTGCGGATCGCGACCCCGGAGCAGCTCGACGGGGGTCCCTACGATGCGATCGCCGCCCAGGACGGGGTCGTCAGCTACGCGCTGGAGGAACGCTTCCCCTCGGTCCAACAGCTCTTCATCGCTCACACCGCCGACTACCCGCTCCAGTTCCCGCCCCAGGCCTCCACCACGGTCGGGATGGTCGTCGCGATGAACGACCGCGTCGCCGAGCGGCTCGAATCGCTCGCCCATTGTCCGCCTCTGCTGAGGCTCCGCCAGCCGATCGACGTTCGCCGCTTCACCGTCTTCAACCGCCTCAACGAGAGCCCCGCCTCGATGCTGCTCCTCAGCAACTACGTCGAGGGGGACCGCCTCGAGATCCTGCGAGAGGCGGCCCGCAGGACGGGCATCGCCCTCAACGTCGTCGGGCGCTCCGGGCCGGACGGGCCGACCGTCTCCCCGGAGATGGGGCTCCGCACCAGCGACATCGTCTTCGGCAACGGGCGGGCGGCGCTGGAGGCGATGGCGTGCGGGCGCTCGGTCTATGTCTACGGGCACCTCGGCGCCGACGGCTGGGTGACGCCGGAGTCCTACGAGGCCCTCGAGCGGGACGGCTTCGCCAGCCTCGCCTCGGAGCGGATCGTCGACGCCGACAGGCTCTGCGCGGATCTGGCCGACTACTCCCCGGCGATGGGTTCGATCAACCGCAGCATCGCGGTCCGCCATCACGAGGCCGGCCACCATGCATCCCAGCTGGTCGAGGCGCTGCGCGAGCTGGGGTCCCAGGCGGCGAGCAGCGACGGCGAGAGGCGGCTCCAGGAGCTGGCCCGGCTTGTCCGGGTCCAATGGCAGACCGAGGTCAGGGTGCTCTCGGTCGAACTGCAGCTGCGCCAGGCCGATGCGGAACGGGTCGAGCTCGAGCAGGAGCTGGAGCGGGCGCGGAGCGATTACGAGGCGGTCGTCGCGGGCCGCGGTCACCGATTCGGGCAGGCCCTCGGGAGGCTGCTCGCTTTCTTTCGCCGCCGCCGCTGAGTGGCCGCACGGCCTGCTCTACGATCGACCGGTGGAGGCGAGTTGGCATCAGGTGCGCGCTGCGGACGGCCGCCGGCTCGTCGCCGGCATCGCCGGCCCGGAGCACGGCGACGTCCTCCTCATGCACACCGGCACGCCCGATGACGGCCCTCTCTATGGCCCGATGGTGGCGGCGGGCACCGAGCGCGGGCTCAGGCACCTGACCTACTCCCGGCCGGGCTACGGGGATTCCGACCGGAGCCCCGGGCGCACCGTGGCCGATTGCGCCGGCGACGTCTCGGCGATCGCCGACGCGCTCGGGGTCGAGGACCTCTTCACCGTCGGCTGGTCCGGGGGTGGTCCCCATGCTCTTGCCTGCGCCGCGCTGCTGCCGCAGCGGGTCCGCGCCGCGGCGACGATCGCCTCGGTCGCCCCCCGCGATGCGGCCGGGCTCGACTGGCTCGCCGGGATGGGCGAGGAGAACCTCGTCGAGTTCGCCGCTGCGGAGGCCGGTGAGGAGGAGCTGCGGGCATACCTCGAGGGCGAGGCCGAGGAGCTGGCGGCGGTCGGCGACGAGGAGGTCCTCGCCGCGCTCGGCGACCTGATCTCGGCGGCCGACCGCCCCGCACTGACCGGCGACTTCGCGAGCCACGTCGCCGACTCGTTCAGGGCGGCGCTGCGAAACGGGATCTGGGGCTGGTTCGACGACGACATGGCCTTCATCCGCGACTGGGGCTTCGACCTCGGCCGGATCGAGGTGCCGGTGGCGATCTGGCAGGGCGAGGACGACCGCTTCGTCCCCTTCCCGCACGGGAAGTGGCTGGCGGAGAACGTCAGCGGGGCGGTTCCCCAGCTGATCCCCGGACACGGCCACCTCTCACTCGCGATCGCCTCCTACGGAGAGATACTCGACGGGCTGCTTGACTGAGCGCGAAGGGCCGGCAGCAGCTTCTCGGCGACGAGCTCGAGCTGCCGGGACTCTTCGCCGAGCGGCCAGAGGAATACGCGCTGGAGCCCCGCGGCCGCATAGCGCCCGAGCAGATCGAGGCAGTGCTCCGCGGAGCCGACGCAGACGCGGGGCCGCAGGTAGTCGGCGTCCCGCTTCACCGCGGGGCCGAGCCGGTCGGAGAGGATCGAGTCGGCCTCGGAGCGGGACTCCGTCACCCATAGCCACATCGTCGCGAGGCCGTTTGAGAACTCAGACGGCTCTTTTCCCCGTCGCGCCAGCTCCTCGTCGAGCCTGGCCCTGGCCTCGGCGAACTCCTCCGGAGTGGTGTTGTAGCCGGATGCGAGCCAGCCGTCGGCCAGTCGAGCCACCCGGCGAAGTCCCGCCTCCGACCCCCAGCTGCCGATCCAGACGGGGATCGGCCGGGCCGGACGTGGCTGAAGCTCCGCCGCCACCGTGGAGCAGGCATAGTGCTCACCGTCCCTAGGTTCCTCGCTTCGAAGGAGTTGCCGCAGGAGCAGCGCGGCCTCGTCGAAGCGCCTCCAGCGCTGCTCGTAGGAAATGCCGGCCGCGAGGTAGTCGCGCGAGGACGAGCCGGGGCCGACGCCGGCAACCAGCCGGCCGTCGGCGAGCGCATCGAGCGAGATAAGCGTCTTCGCCAGCTGCATCGGGCCGCGAATGGTCGGCAGGGCGATCGTCGTGCAGATCCTCATCTCCGCCGACTCCGGGATCGCCGTCGCGAGGGCGGTCGGGCCATCGACCCACGGCCGCGAGAAGATGACGTGATCGTTCGCGGCGATCCCCCAGAAGCCGAGCTCCGCGGCGCTCCTGACCGTCCCCAGGATCCTCTCCCGCGTGATCGGCGACGCGTCGAACTGGATCAGCGGCAGGTGGGCGGCAAGCTCCAGCCCGGTTGGCATGTCACCCGCTCAGTCCCGCGGGGCGTAGCGGTGGTGGAGCAGGAGCACGTTGCCGTCGGGATCGGTGAACGGCGCCATGTGGCAGACGCCGCTGTCGATGGTGTCGGCGGCGAATGAGACGCCCTTCGACTCGAGCTCGGCGCGGGTCTCCGCCACGTCGTTGACGTGGAAGGCGATCGGATGGGTGCTCGGCCGGAAGTCCTGCCCCACCGCGGCCGCCTCGAGCACCTGGAGCGTCAGGTTGCCGGCCTCGAACTCGCCGCCGGGGATTTTCCCGTAGTCGACGGAATGGTCGAGCCCCAGCGCCCCCCCGTAGAACTCGACCGCCGCGGTGTAGTCCTGGACGAAGATCGTGGAGAAGTCGACTCCTGTGATGGTCGCAGTTGAGGGCATGGGCTTCCTCCTGGGTCGGATGGGCGCTGCTGGTCCAAGGGTAAGCGCGCGGCTAGGGTTCCACCAGACCCGTCAGCGGTGCCGAGGAAAGGACCCCAGGTGAAAGACAACGACGCCGCCGAGCTGATCGGCCTCGAGTTCCTTACGCATGACGCGCCGGACAACGCCTTCCCGGAGAGCGGGATGCGGGCAACGGACGCGATGCGGCTGCTCGGCGAGGAAATCATTCTCGACGGCGACCCGATGCACAACCTCGCCACCTTCGTCACGACCTGGATGGAGCCGGAGGCGCAGCGGATCATCGCCGAAAACCTGCACCGGAACTTCATCGACCATGCCGAGTACCCGCGCTCGGCGGAGATCGAGCGGCGCTGCATCCGAATGCTCGCCGATCTCTACCACGCGCCAGACGAGACGACGGGAGCCCGGACCCAGGGCTCCTCGGAGGCGATCATGCTGGGCGCGCTCTCGTTCAAGTGGAACTGGCGGCAGCGGATGGAGGAGGCGGGCCGGCCGACCGATTCGCCGAACCTCGTCTTCGGCGGCGACGTGCACGTGGTCTGGGAGAAGTTCTGCCGTTACTTC
>DASXAR010000021.1:0-3145 GCA_036406595.1 Solirubrobacterales bacterium
TCCGCAAGGAGGTCGAGCGGCTCTATTCGCAGGGCGCGCAGGGCCTCGTTCTCGACCTCCGCGGCAATGGTGGCGGGCTCCTCACGGAGGCGGTTCTCGTCTCGAGCATCTTCGTCCCGGACGGGGACATCGTCTCGACGCACGGGCGGACGCAGGAGACCAGGACGTATGACGCCACCGGAGACCCGCTGCCCCGCAAGCCGATGGTCGTCCTGATCAACGGCGACACAGCCTCGGCCTCGGAGATCGTCACCGCCGCTCTCGAGCAGTCGGGGATCGCGACCGTTGCCGGAACCACCTCCTTCGGCAAGGGCACCTTCCAGGAGGTGGTCCCCCTCAACAACGGCGGCGCACTCGACCTGACGGTGGGGGAGTATCTGACCCGTAACGGGACCTCAATCAACGGCACCGGCATCGCTCCCCAGGTGAAGGCGAAGGACAACCCCGACACCAAGCCCGACGAGGGGCGGGAAGAGGCACTCCAGGTGCTGTCCCAGAAGCTCTGACTCCGCGAACCGCAGGGGAGAGGCGGGTCGTGCTCGTCTCGAAGCGCGGCCGGTTCCTGGTCGGTGAGCTGCTCTTCGAGCGTGGGGGTCGGATAGAGCTGGCCGGCGGGCGCCGGGCGGCGACGCCGGACCGGATGGCACTGGTGGAGGTCGGCCAGGGACGTGGCCGAGCCCGGGTCGTCAAGGAGCTGGGCGACCCCGGCCTGGCAGCCGACGTGATCGAGGCGATGCTCGCCGACCGCGACGTGCGTGTCGGCTTCGGGCGGAAGGTCGAGGAGGATGCCGGCGCCGCGGCGGCCGCGGCCCGGGATCTCAAGCTCGATCGCCGGGACATCCGCGATCTGCCCACCTTCACGGTCGATCCGGCGAGCGCACACGATTACGACGACGCCGTCTCGGCCTCGCGGACGGACCGGGGGTATCGCCGCTGGATTCACATCGCCGACGTCGCCGCCCACGTCCGTCCCGGCGGTGCCCTCGAGAAGGAGGCCTACCGCCGCGCCAACTCGACCTACGTCCCGGGGCGGGTCGCCCCGATGCTGCCGCAGACTCTCTCCTCCGACGCCTGCAGCCTTGTCCCCGACGAGGACCGCCTCGCCGTGACGTCGGAGATCGAGATCTCCGAGAACGGCGATCCCATCTCGGCGAGCTTCTATCGCAGCCTGATGCGATCGGACGTGCGGCTCAACTACGAGCAGCTCGACGAGATCTTCGCCGGGCGCTCGCGACCGCCGGAGCCGGTGGCCGGGCCGCTGGCGCTCGCGCGGGAGGCCGCTGCGGCGCTCGCGGGTCGCAGGCCCAGCTCCGCGCTGGAGGTCGACGGCGCCGAACCGGAATTCCGCTTCGAGGACGGTCAGGTCGTCGGGGCGCACTCGGTGCGGCAGACCGAGGCCCACCGGCTGATCGAGCACCTGATGGTCCTCACCAACGAGCGGGTCGCCGACCTGCTCGAGCAGCACCGGGTCCCGACGCTATACCGCGTGCACGAGCAGCCGGACCCGGAGCGGATCCGCTGGCTGATCGAGCAGCTGGCCGCTCTCGACATCCCGACCCCGGCCCTGCCCGAGTCGATCACGCCCCAGCAGGCCGGAGAGCTGGCGGGTGAGGCGAGCCGCTTGGTGGCCCGCGAGGCGGCGCGCCGCCGCCACGGTCGCGAGGCATATACATCGCTTGTGCTCCGGTCCCTGAAGCAGGCCCACTACGCCGATCGCAACCTTGGCCACGCCGGGCTCGGCAGCCCGGCCTACTGCCACTTCACCTCGCCGATCCGCCGCTATCCAGACCTCGTCGTCCACCGCGGACTGCTCTCGGCGATCGGAGCCGGGGAGGAGGCGCCTCGGGCGGAGGGTCTCTCGGAGGTCGGCTCCCACTGCTCAGAGCGCGAGCGGGACGCAACGCGGCTGGAGCGCGATGCGGACTCCGTCTGCGCCGGCTTCCTCCTGGAGCGCGAGCTCTTCGAGCGCGGCCCGTACACCCGCTTCGAGGGCGAGGTCTCCGGAGTGGTCGGGGCCGGTGCGTTCGTCCGCTTCGGCGGGGCGCTCGCCGACGTCTACGAGGGCTTCCTCCCGGCGCGCCGGATCGGGGGCCGGGAGCGCTACGAGCTCGACGCCACCGAGACCATGCTCGTCGGCGCCCGCGGCGGCGGGGCGATCCGCATCGGCGACCCGGTCCAGGTGGGCGTCGACAAGGTCGAGGCGCCGCGCCGCAGGGTCGACCTCCTACCGTCAGAGGGGTAATGGCGAAGAAACCGAAGCAGCGAAAGCCGGAGAGCGGCGACGTGGCGACCAACCGGCGAGCTCGGCACAAGTTCCAGGTGCTCGAGCGGATGGAGGCCGGGATCGAGCTCCGGGGCAGCGAGGTGAAGTCGCTGCGTGACGGCAAGGCTTCGATCAACGAGGCTTACGCGGTCGTCGACAAGGGAGAGGTCTGGCTCCGCGGCGCACACATCCCTCCCTATCTGCCCGCCTCCGACCAGAACCACGACCCGGACCGCCCGCGGAAGCTGCTCCTGCATCGCCGGGAGATCGAGCGGCTGATCGGCAAGACCGCCGAGCGTGGCCAGACGCTGATCCCGATTCGCATCTACTTCAAGGGCCCGCGGGCGAAGGTCGAGCTCGCGCTGGCGAAGGGCAAGGAGGGCCGCGATCGTCGCCGTGAGATCTCCGATCGCGACGTTCGCCGCGAGGTCGAGCGGGACTTCAAGCAGAGACTCAACTGAGCGTCCAGTCCACCCGCTTGACTGACTTCAGCCGGGCAAGCTTTCGCCCGATGAGAGGGCATAGGCCTCTGCACGAGAACGGATCTCTCGTGCGAACATTGGACGCGCCGATGCTAGTTGCCATCGACACCAGCACCGTCACCGACTTCGTCAACGATCACCCGGCTCCCGCGTACGGAATCGCCGCCGCGGTCATCCTGCTCTTCATCCTCCTGCTGATGGTCAACCGGCGCCAGAAGAGCCAGAAACAGGAGAGTGGGGCAGCTCCGGCGATCAGTGGCGGCGCACCTGGTAGCGAGCTCTCCCGCAAGGAGGCGCGCCGCGCCAAGCGGGAGGAGAAGGCGATGGTCAAGGCCGACGCCAAGGCGGCGAAGAAGAAGGCCCGCGAGGAGGACAAGCAGGCCAAGGAGCAGGCCAGGGC
>DASXAR010000022.1:0-5062 GCA_036406595.1 Solirubrobacterales bacterium
CGCGAGATCGCCCGCGAGCTCGACCGGCTGCGCCCGGAGCCGCCGCTCTTCCCAGAGGACCCCGAGAAGCGCGCCGCGGTCGAGGAGGCCGAGCGTTTCGGCGACGAGGAGCTCCAGCATCCGGTGCGCCAGCTGATCTGGTGGGCCTTCAAGAAGGACAGGGCGCCGCTGCGGAGCTTCTCCGAGGGGGCAAGGCTCGGCGTCCCGATCGGGCTGGCGCTGAAGACGGCGGGGCCGATCGTCGCCCTCTCGGCCCGCTTCAACGAGGCGACCGACGAGAACGTGCGCGCCGACCTCGACGCCCTCGGCGGCCTCCTCAACCGGGTGGACGAGATGATCGCCGCGGGCACGCTGGACGGCGAGGAGCTGTACGCCGCCGACTTCCAGATCGCGCCGAGTCTGCGCCTGGCGATGACCTTCCAGGACCTCCGACCGCTGATCGAAGCGCGGCCGGCAGGCAAGCTCGCGCTCCGCGTGCAGCCGCAGATCGCCGGCGACATCCCGCCGATCTTTCCGCCGGCCTGGCTGGAGGCGGTCGCCGCCGCCTCCCCCACCGCCAGCAGCGGCCGCGCAGCTCAGTCTGAGTCGGCCTGAGACTGAGTCGCTGACTCAGTCTGAGTCGCGCTGAGATCGAGTCGCTGACTCAGTCTGAGTCGCGCTGAGATCGACGCGCCATCGCCCGCACCATGACGAGCGGGAAGACGACGGCCGTGTCGATCAAGACGATCCCGAGGAGTGCGAAGCCCACCGGGATCAGCCAGTCCTGGGCGCCCCGGGCACCGAGGAAGATGAGGAGGAAGCCGATCGGCATCAGGAAGGGAACCGAGTGCCAGGCCCAGTAGCGGAGCGGCATTTCGCGTAGCTGCGGGCGCGCGGTCGACATTTCCACCGTGTCACTATCGACAGGCCGCCGGACTGCTTTAGTCGAGAAGGGCCGCCTTAGACGGGAAGGGCCGCCTTAGACGGGAAGGGCCGCCGGGGAGCCTGGGTCAGGTCAGGGTGCCGACGCGGTCGGCCCGCTGGCCGTGACCGAGCGCGGCGAGCGCCTCGGCGAGGCCGGTGCCGTCCGGGAGGGTGAGCGCGGGGTCCAGCTCCAGGAGCGGGGCGAGGACGAAGCGGCGGCTGAGGACCTCGGGGTGCGGCAGGGTGAGGCGCTCGGTCGAGAGTTCGAGATCGCCGAGCAGCAGCAGGTCGATGTCGAGCGGCCGCGGGCTGTGGCGCGAGGCCCCCAGCATGCGGCCCTGCTCGACCTCGATCGCCTTGCAGACGTTGAGCAGCGGCTCGGGCTCGTGCTCGGTACGGATGCGGATCGCGGCGTTGAGGAAATCGGGCTGGTCGAGCACCTCGCCGACCGGCTCGGTCTCATACAGCGAGGAGACCGCGTCGACCTCGACCCCATGCTCCTCAAGCAGCCGCAGCGCGGCGCGCAGATGGGCTTCCCGGTCGCCGACGTTCGACCCGAGGCCCAGATATCCGACTCGCCGCATGCCCCAAATCTACGGACGCCGGACGTGCCGGGAGTGAGCCACCCATATGGTGGGCTAACTCCCGCCACGTCCCAGGGGTCAGTCCTCGCCGTCCTCCTCCTCTTCCTCCTCGGGCCGCTCCTGGACGACCTCGACCGCGACCTCCTGGATCGCCAGCGGCAGCGGCGGCTCGGGCTTGGAGGCGCGCACCCGCACCGACTCGCATCCGTAGCGCTCGATCAGGCGCTGGCCGACGACCTGCGCCAGCCGCTCGAGAGTCTTGTAGCTGCGCTCTGTCGCGGCGAGAGCGACGATGTCGCAGACATCGCTGTAGTCGACGGTGTCCTCGAGGCGGTCGGTGAGGACCGCGTCGCAGTCGGGCACGTCGAAGGAGACGTCGAACTCGAGCCGCTGGCCGACCTCGCGCTCGGCCTCGCTGACCCCGTGATGGGTGTAGATCGAGAGGCCGCGCAGCTCGACCTCGACCCGGGAGTCGATTCCGTTGTGGCTCGGTTCGTCCATGCGATCTCCGCGCTGAACCTAGCCGATGGGGAGCCCGCGCAGGTTGCCGACAGGGACCCCGCGCAGGCTGTGAGAACGTATGACGCATGGCCGCAGAGGTCGTCATCGCGAGGCGGTTCCGCGGCCCGCCGGACAGCGCCAACGGCGGTTACGCGTGCGGCATGCTCGGCGCCTTCCTCGAACCCCGCCGAGCGGAGGTGACGCTGCGCCTGCCGCCACCGCTGGAACGGCCGCTTGCCGTCGAGGTCGACGACGGCGAAGCGTGGATGCGGGACGGCGAGGCTGTGCTGGCCGAAGCGCGCGCGATCGAGGAATACGAGCTCGAGGTGCCGGCGCCGGTGGGTGTCGAGGAGGCGACCGCCGCCCGCGACGCCTCGCCCTTCCAGCACGAGCATCCCTATCCCGGCTGCTTCGTCTGCGGCCCGGAACGGGCGCCGGGGGACGGGCTCCGGGTCACCTGCGGGCCGGTCGGGGGCGACGGCCTGGTCGCGGCGCCCTGGGAGGCGCCTGCCGAGGTGCCGGCGGAGCTCGTCTGGTCGGTGCTCGACTGCCCGAGCGGCATCGCCGGCATGCTCCTGCCCGATTTGGGGCAATCCGTGCTCGGGCGGCTTGCGGCGCGCCTGCACCGCCCGGTCGAGCCGGGCTCCACCTGCGTCGCGGTCGGCTGGCCGATCGACCGCGAGGGGCGCAAATTCCACTCGGGATCGGCGATCTTCTCCGCGGAGGGCGAGCTGCTCGCCGACGCGCGTGCGACCTGGATCGAGCTGAGGGGCTAGGCGTCCGCGCTCAGCTCGGTCGGAGCGAGGATCGCGGCGGCCAGCTTCGCCGCCTGGGCGGTCTCGGCGACATCGTGGACGCGGAGGACGTCGGCCCCCTCTGCCATCGCGATGACCGAGCTGGCGATGCTGCCGCCGATCCGCTCGTCGACCTCCGAGCCGTCGATCTTGCCGATGAAGCTCTTGCGCGAGGTGCCGATGACGAGCGGGCAGCCGAGCGAGCGCAGCTCTCCCAGTCTTCGCAGCAGCTCGAGGTTGTGCTCGAGCGTCTTGCCGAAGCCGATCCCCGGGTCGAGCCAGATCCGCTCCTGCGGCACGCCCGCGTCGATTGCCGCCCCAACGCGCCCCTCCAGGAACTCGCGCACGTCGTCGACGACGTCGTCGTAGCGGGGGTCGAGCTGCATCGTGCGGGGGTCGCCCTGCATGTGCATGAGGATCAGGCCGGCGCCCCGCTCGGCGCAGAGCGGGCCGATGTCCGGGCTGCCACGGAGGGCGGTGACGTCGTTGACGATCCGGGCGCCGGCATCGAGCGCCGCCTCGGCGACGGGGAGCTTCGAGGTGTCGATCGAGACGGCGTGGCCGGCGCCGGCGAGGTCGGAGACCACGGGCTCGGTGCGGGCCCGCTCCTCCTCGGCGCTCACCTCCTCCGCCCCGGGGCGGGTCGACTCACCGCCCACGTCGAGGATGTCCGCGCCGTCCCTGACCAGCTGTTCCCCGTGCGCTATCGCCGCCTCCTCTTCCAGGTAGAGCCCCCCGTCTGAGAACGAGTCCGGGGTGACATTGACCACCCCCATGATCTTCGGTCGCTTGCTCCCGCTGTTCATTTCTTCGGTCGCTTGCTCCCGCTGTTCATTTCTTCGGTTGCTTGCTCCCGCTGTTCATTAGGCGTGCATATGACGCAAAAGGAACAGCCCGAGCGCTCTGGTGCTCATGGCTTCCACGGACGGCAGTATCTCGCGCGCCCGCTGCGTTCACGGCATCGGGTGTGGCCCCCTGGCGCCAGGCCCAGATGGCTCGTGCCGGCGGCTGGGCGGCGACAGGACCCGCCGGCCCGGCGCTCAGCTGGCGTCGCCGCCGGCGTAGCCCGGCCGGGGGCGCGGGATCGGGCGGGCGCCCTCGCGCTGCGCCCGTTCGGGCTCCGGCGCCGGCTCGACCGGCTTCGAGGGCTCCTCCTCGTCGGCGAAGACCTCGTCCTCGGGCTTGCCCTCGAGCAGGGCGACGAACTGCTCGGCGTCGATCGTCTCCCGCTCCAGCAGGATGCGGGAGATTTTGTCGAGCTCCCCGCGCCTCTCGGTCAGCAGATCCTTGGCGGTCTGGTGGGCGGCCTCGACGATGCGGCGGATCTCGTCGTCGATCTCGCGGGCGATCTCGTCGGAATAGTCGGGCTCGGCCGAGAACTCGCGGCCGAGGAAGGGCTGGCTGCGGTCGTGACCGAAGACGCGCGGGCCGAGCCGCTCGGACATCCCGAAGCGCATCACCATCTGCTTCGCCGTCTCGGTCACCTTTTCGAGGTCGTTGGAGGCGCCGGTGGTGATCTCGCCGAAGACGATCTCCTCGGCGGCGCGGCCGCCCAGCGTCATCGCCATCGTGTCGGTCAGCTCGGCGCGGGTGGTGAGGAACTTGTCCTCGGTCGGCATGCTGATCGTGTAGCCGAGCGCCTGGCCGCGGCTGATGATCGAAACCTTGTGGACCGGATCGCAGTTGGGCAGCAGGTGCCCGACGATCGCGTGACCGAGCTCGTGGTAGGCGGTGATCAAGCGCTCCTTCTCGCTCATCACGCGGGTCTTCTTCTCGGGGCCCGCGATCACCCGCATGATCCCCTCCTCGAGCTCCAACATCGAGATTTCGCGCTTGCCCGTGCGGGCGGTGAGCAGCGCCGCCTCGTTGATCAGGTTGGCGAGGTCGGCGCCGGTGAAGCCGGGGGTCTGGCCGGCGAGCGCGTCGAGGTCGATCGCCTTCGCCAGCGGCTTGCCGCGGGTGTGGACCTCGAGGATGTGCTTGCGGCCCTTGCGGTCGGGGCGGTCGACGACGACCTGGCGATCGAAGCGGCCGGGCCTCAGCAGCGCCGGGTCGAGGATGTCGGGGCGGTTGGTGGCGGCGATCAGGATGATGTTGTCTTTCATCTCGAAGCCGTCCATATCGACCAGCAGCTGGTTCAGCGTCTGCTCGCGCTCGTCGTGGCCGCCGCCCATGCCGGCGCCGCGGTGGCGGCCGACGGCGTCGATCTCGTCCATGAAGATGATGCAGGGGGAGTTCTGCTTGGCCTGCTCGAAGAGGTCGCGGACGCGGCTGGCGCCG
>DASXAR010000023.1:0-10521 GCA_036406595.1 Solirubrobacterales bacterium
GCCCCACACCAACATCGGCGTCCTCGACCGCGAGGACCTGGCACGGCTGCGCGAGGTCACCGCCTCGCAGGGGCTGATGCTCGAGTCGATCTCCGAGCGGCTGATGGAGACCGTCCACGCGGGCTCACCGACCAAGCACCCGGCTCGACGCCTGGAAACGATCGAAGCAGCCGGCGACCTTCGCATCCCCTTCACCAGCGGCATCCTCGTCGGAATCGGCGAGACCCCTCAGGAGCGCATCGAATCTCTGGAAGCTCTGGCGCAGTCTCACCAGCGCCATGGCCATATCCAGGAGGTCATCCTCCAGAATTTCGTCCCGCACCCCCGCTATTACGCGGCTGAGGTCGCGGACATCGCCGACCGGGCCTCTCGCGCCAGGTGGAGCGAGAACGGGGACTCCTCCGCCGGAATGTCCAAAAAAGCAATTCCGCCGGAGGAGTCCCCGCCTTCCCCACCGGAGAACGTCCCGATGCCCGACTGGGCAACCCCGGTCACAGTCGACGACATAAAGCTGCTGATCGCGGAAAGCCGGCGGCTGATGCCCGATGTGGGGGTGCAGGTGCCGCCCAACCTGAGCGACTGGTGGCCGGAGCTCGTGGAAGCTGGTGCGACTGACCTCGGGGGGCTGTCGGCAAATGGAGATCACATCTCTCCCGAGGAGCCGTTCCCGAGCCCGCACCAGGTCCGCAAGGAGCTGGCGCCGCGCGGCTACGCGCTGACCGAGCGGCTCTGCGCCTACCCGCAGTACCTGGATCCGGATTGGATGGAGCAGGGCGTCCTCGACGTGGTCAAGTTGAAGTACTGGAGCTTCATCCCAAGGCGCGGTTCGGGACGGCGGAGCGAGGAGGCGATCGAGCCCGGGCTCGCCGCGCGGGCGATCGCCAAGGGCCGCGAGGGGACCGAGTTGAGCGAGGACGAGCTGACCGCGCTCTTCGCCGAGACGCGGCCCGAGGTGATCGAGGAGATGCGCGCCGCCGCCGATGAGCTTCGCGCGGAGCTGGCCGGCGAGCGGGTCACCTTCGTCGTCAACCGGAACATCAACTTCACCAACATCTGCGTCGTCGGCTGCGCCTTCTGCGGCTTCGGCCAGGGACGGCGGTCCCCGGACGCCTACGAGGTCAGCGAGGAGGACTTCGCGGCGCGGGTCAGCGAGGCGGTGGAGTTCGGCGCGACCGAGATCTGCATGCAGGGCGGCATCCATCCCGATCTGACCCTGGAGGCGTACGGCCGCTGGCTGCGCCTCGCCAAGGACCTCGCGCCGCAGCTTCACCTCCATGCCTACTCGCCGATGGAGATCCACTACATGTGCGAGCGCTCGGGCAAGAGCCCCGACGAGGTCTTCGCCTACCTGAAGGAATGCGGCCTGGGCTCGACCCCGGGCACCGCGGCAGAGGTTCTGGACGACGGCGTCCGGCAGCGGATCTCGCCCAACAAGCTGCCGGTCGAGCGCTGGGTCGAGATCATCGAGGCCTCCCACCGCTCCGGGCTTCGCTCGACGTCGACGGTGATGTTCGGCCACATCGAGGAGCCGCGCGAGCTGGCCCGCCACATGAGGGTTGTGCGCGCCGTTCAGGAGCGGACCGGCGGAATCACCGAGTTCGTGCCGCTCAGCTTCATCCCGTTCAACACGTTGCTGGGGCGGACGCACGGGATCGAGGAGATCTCCGCCGCAGAGAACCTCAAGCACACCGCGGCCTTCCGGCTGGCGCTCGGCCGGACGATCCGGAACCTGCAGGCAAGCTGGGTGAAGATGGGGCTCGAGGCCGCGACCGAGGCGCTGCGGTGGGGGGTCAACGACCTGGGCGGCACCCTGATGGAGGAGAACATCTCACGCATGGCGGGCTCGCAGCACGGTGTCCGACTCGAGCCCGAGCAGCTGATCGCGGCCGCCCGCGCCGGCGGACGGACCCCTGCCCAGCGCACTACGCTCTACGAGATTCTGGAGACTTACTAAAAACTTCTTGAAGAGCTACCAAAAAGTTGTATGTTTCCGCAATCGCTGCACGTTCTTCAGGGGGTGGGTTCCCAGGGCTGGCGGTCGGATCCCTGATCGCGCTTGCCGTGCTGCTCGGTGGGGCGGCGCTGCTGATCGCGCGCCCGTGGGAACGGGACTCGCTGGCGCCCGACCTGACGACCGGGGCCTCCACCGGCGTCGCCATCGGCGACTCGGTCGCCGTCGCGGGCGCCGGGGGGCCGTCGATCGCGGCGGCCCGGATCGCGCCCGCGCCTCCCGCATACGTGCTCTCCGGCAAGCCGGTCGCGCTGGCCGGCTCCACCGAGGCGATCGGCGTCTCCTCGAACCGTCCCGTCGCAGTCGCGCCGTCGCAGCCGACGCCCCATGCGCCCGACACCGGTGGAGCCAGCGAACCGCTGCCTCCGACCCCTCCCGCCGTCTCGCAGCCGGCGCAATCCGGGCCGATCGTCGTCGCCGAACTCGAAGGCGGGCCGCGCGGATCCGGTGGCGGCAACGGCGGCCCGAGGACCTCAGGAGGGGTCGTGCACGGCGGGATCAGGAACGGGGCTGGCCCCTTCTCCCTGGTCGAGGGCCACGAGTACGTCCTCGCCGTTTCCTTCGAGATCGAGGAATCGGCGTTCGAGCAAATCGGGACCGAAAACATGCTGCTGCGGGTCCTCAGCGACGGGGCCGAGGGCCCGAGCCTCGGGCTGCAGCTCTGGGAATTCCCCAGCACCGAGTGGTATGCGGGTGAAGTCACCCGTGGCCTCTGGTCAAGCGGCCCGGCGATGGGCGGCGACCGCCTCCTCGCGCCGGTAGCTGCCGACGCCTGGCACGAACTGGTCGTTCATCTGAAGGCATCCAGCGAAGCGAGCGGCTTCTACGAGATCTTCCTCGACGGCGTCCCGATCGACGCCCGCGCCGGGGTCAGCCTGATCGACCCGGAAAGCTCCTCTACCCAGCTCGAGGCGGGCCTCTTCCGCGAAGGCAAGCGCGTCGTGGGGACTTCAGAGGCGCGATTCGGCGCGGCGAAGCTGACCGAGACATCGGAGCCGGACCTGCCCTGAGTCGATGCGGGCGATGGTCCTCGACCGCCCGCGGGAGCCGTTGCGGCTCGCTGAGCTTCCCGAGCCCGAGCCCGCTCCCGGCCAGCTTCTCCTCGACGTTTCAGCCTGCGGCGTCTGCCGAACCGACCTCCACATCGTCGACGGCGAGCTGAGCGAGCCGAAGCTGCCCCTCGTCCTCGGCCACCAGATCGTCGCGACGGTCGCGGGGGCGGGGGAGGGGACGACGAGGTTCTCCGAGGGTGAGCGGGTCGGGGTGCCCTGGCTGGGGTGGACCTGCGGCGAGTGCCGCTACTGCCGCGGCGGCCGCGAGAACCTCTGCGACAGGGCTCGCTTCACGGGGTATGACGTCGACGGCGGCTATGCCGAGTGGGCGGTGGCGGACGAGCGCTTCTGCTTCCCGATCCCCGATGGCTACGCCGACGAGCAGGCGGCACCGTTGCTCTGCGCCGGCCTGATCGGTTACCGGGCGATGCGTCTGGTCGGCGAAGCGGATCGGATCGGCCTCTACGGCTTCGGGGCCTCCGCCCACATCCTCTGCCAGCTCGCCGTCCACGAAGGGCGACGCGTCTTCGTGTTCACCCGCGACGGCGACGAGGAGGGGAAGGAATTCGCGCGGAGCCTCGGTGCCGAATGGGCCGGCGGCTCCTCGGAAGAGCCGCCCGAGCCACTGGACGGGGCGATCGTCTTCGCGCCGGTCGGCCCGCTGATGACCGAGGCGCTGCGGGTCAGCGCGAAGGGAGCACGGATCATCAGCGCCGGGATCCACATGAGCGACATCCCCTCCTTTCCGTACCAGTGGCTCTGGGGGGAGCGGGTGCTCGGATCGGTCGCAAACCTGACCCGGCTCGACGGAGAGGAATTCCTGGCCCTGGCGCCCGAGGTCCCGGTGCGCACCGAGGTCGAGCTATTCGAGCTCGAGGAGGCAGACGCAGCGCTCGAGTCGATTCGCAGCGGCAGTCTCCGCGGCGCAGCGGTCCTGCGAATCGCCTGATGGCCGACGGCCCGTCGGCGGCTAGCGGAAGAGGTCCTCGCCGGCGGGCCGGCGGAGGGCGGCCGCGCCAGGACCGTCGTCCTCTGTCACGAACCTCTCGAGTCCGCGGATGATCGCGGCCGGCTGCCGGCTCGCCTTGTCGCGGACCAGGTCGGCCGCAGCCGCCGCCTCGTCTGCGATTGCGATCGCCGTCGCCTTCAGCGGCCGGCCGGCGGCATCGGCGCGGCCGCGCCAGTCGTCGAGGGGCGTCAGTCCCGCGCAGCCGATTGCCACCTCGGCCTGCCCGAGCCTCCAGGCCCGCCCGAAGCTGTCGGCGACGATTGCCGCAACGCCGGCTCCGCTCGCCTCTCGGGCATCGGCGCGTATCCGGCGCGCCGAGGCATCCGGGTCCTCGGGCAGCAGCGAGACCACGCCCTCCTCCGGCAGGTTGGAGGAGTCGATCCCGGCGTTCGCGCAAACCAGCCCCTGGTGGGTCTCGACGATGAGCACGTCGCGCTCCGCCCGCAGCACCTCCCTGCTCTCCTCGAGGATCAGCTCGACCAGCGCCGGCTCCTTGCCGAGCACGGCCGCGAGCCGACGAGCCTCGCTGCCGGGAAGCACCGAGGCGAGGCTGCGGACCCGTCCCTCGACCTTCGAGACCGCCTTCTGGGAAACGACGAGCACGTCTCCGTCCTCGAGCTCCACGCGCGCGGCGATCTCGGCGCCGACGCTCATTCCTTCGGCGAACTCCGGCAGGCCGTCGACCGGGAGAATCCTCATAGCCCGAGCGCCCTGGCTGTTCTCTGCCCCCGCCCAGCCGACCTCTCCAGCTCGAGGGTGAGCGCGACGACGTCGGCCGGAGTATCGAGGTCGATGGCCAGCGAGGCGAGCCCTTCGACCGCGAACGGCACTCCGGCCTCCCGGGCAGCTGTGACATGCCGTGCCCGGCTTCCCTCACCGAATGAGGGCTCGATGACGTCCGGCGGCGAGAGCAGTAGCGCGTTGGTGCCGGTTCCATGGCGGTCGGGGACGATCGCGACGTAGGGGAAGGGCACCCCGGTCAACAGCCGGTCGACCTCGCGGGGCTCGAGCATTGGGCAGTCGCCGGGAAGCAGCACCACCCGGGTCGCGCCCTGCTCGCGAGCCCGGCCGATCCCCGCCAGCGCCGCCTCCGAGTGCCCGCCCGCCTCGGGCTCCGGCACGATCTCGGCGCCGGCGGCGCCGGCCATCTCGACCGCGCGCGGCTCGTTGCTGACCACGATCGTCCGCTCCACCGTGCGCGCCTCGCCGATCGCCTCGAGCACGTCCTCCAGCATCGCTTCGATCAGAACGCGACGGCGTGCGGCCTCGATGCCCGTGGCGAGGCGCTGCTTCGCGAGGTCGAAGCGCTTCACGGGTAGGACTGCGATGCCGCTCAAGCCGGTCTCAGGCTAGCGAGGTAGTCCAACACGATCCGCGCCACTCTCGCCCGACCTGCAGCGCCCTCCATCAGGGTCGGCGCTGCGTGGACAGGGACCGTCGCGGGAGGGGGGTCCGGGTCGCCCTCATCGACGACCATGGCGTCGATGAGGCCCTCGTAGAGTGAGGCGACCCCCGCAGCGTTCGACGGTCTGCCGAGGGCTGCCATGAACCGCTCGGTCGGGCCCTTGACGACCTCGCCGGCGACGAAGGGACTGACCGCGACCACGGGCGCGCGGGCGCCCGCGATCGCCTCGCGCATGCCGGGAACGGCAAGGATCGGGCCGATGCTGATCACCGGGTTGGAGGGGCCGATCACGATCGCCTCGGCCTCTCGCAGGGCGGCGAGGACCTCCGCGGTGGGCTCCGCCTCGGCGATTCCCTCGAGCTCGACCCCCAGCACCTCGGGCAGACCGCCGTCGAGGATCAGGTACTCCTGGAGCCCGCGTCGACCGACCGCGGTCTGGACGGCGGTCCTCACCGGCGAGTCGCTCATCGGAAGGACGGCGGCGGCGACGCCGAGAGCGCGCGTGATCTGTGCTTGCGCATCGGTCTGCCGGCCCCCCGCGTCGAGGAACTCGCGCCGGTAGAGACACGCCGCCAGGTCGCGGTCGGACAGCCGGAACCAGTCGGGAGCCCCCAGCTTCGCGAGCCGCTCGAAGACGGCGAAGGAGTCCTCCTGCAGACCCCAGCCGCGCTCCGCGTCGATTTCTCCGCTGAGCCAGTAGGTGACGAGATCCGGGTCGGGGGAGACGTGTACGCCGAGGACCTCGACGTCATCGGCCGTGTTGACGATCACCGAGAGGTCTGCGCCGATCTCCTCCTGCATGCCCGCCGCCAGTTTGGCGCCGCCGGTGCCGCCGGCCAGCAGGGCGACCCTCACGACGCCTCGACAATCACTGCCAGTGGTCGTCGTCGGGGATGCCGGTGAGGCGGATCCCGGCGTGCGTCTTGTAGCGGGCGTTGACCGAGATGAGGAAAGGCGTGAGCTGCTCGACGATGCGTGCCATCTCGAGCGGCCCGGCATTGACCGGGCGCAGCCCGGGAATCGCCTCGATCAGGCGTGCGACCCGCGCCTTGTCGTTCTTGCGATCGCCGCAGACGGGGATGTCCTCGTCGAGCTCGGCCGAGGGGTCGCCGAGCCGCGGCGCGCTGACGGTGTGCAGGGCGGCGACGACCGTGACGCCCTCCGGCACCATCTCCTGCGCCTGCTGCGCCGCCGATCCCTGCCAGACCCCGAGCGAGCGCGTCGCCTTTCCACTGACCGCGGCCGCCAGCGGCACGGTGCAGTCGACGAGGATCTGCCCGGGCCGCAGCGCTTCCCGCAGGTTGTTCAGGTTCTCCGACTGGGCGCGGAAGGGCACGGTGAGGAAGACGATCTCGGCACGTCCCGCCGCCTCCTGGTTCTGGAGCCCCTCGACCTCGGCGCCCGCCACCTCCTCGCGGAGCCTCCCGGCAGCCTCCTCTGCCCGTTCCGCCGAGCGTGAGCCGATCACGATCGGGATCCCGGCGCCGGCCCAGCGGCGGGCG
The DNA here is from genome assembly GCA_036406595.1 of Solirubrobacterales bacterium. GTDB lineage: Bacteria > Actinomycetota > Thermoleophilia > Solirubrobacterales > 70-9 > VRUE01. The sequence continues at coordinate 6,980 of DASXAR010000023.1, forward strand.
AGGCCGGCGCCGAGGGCGCCGGTGCCGCCGATGATCGGAATCGGTTCGGAGCCCGTCAAGGTCGCGCCAGTCTATGCTCAACCTCCAATGAGGTTGGAGGGGAGAAAGGCGCTGGTGACCGGGGGCGCGAGCGGGATCGGTGCCGCGATCGCGGCGCGGCTCGCCGCCGAGGGCGCCGAGGTTTGGGTCGGAGACATCGACGGCGAGGGCGCGGCGCGGGTCGCCGGCGAGGTGGCCGGCCACGCGCTCGAGCTCGACGTCACACGGATCGGCTCGGCCCGCGCGGCGATCGCCGAGATCGGCACCCTGGACATCCTGGTCAACAATGCCGGCACCGACGACTTCGGCTTCTTCACCTACACGACTCCCGAGCAGTGGGAGCGGCTGATCGCGATCAACCTCGGGGGCGTCCTCAACTGCACGCACGCGGCGCTGCCCGGGATGCAGGAGGCGGGCTACGGGCGCATCGTCAGCATCTCCTCGGAGGCGGGCCGCGTCGGCTCCAAGGGCTCGGCGGTCTACAGCGCCGCGAAGGGTGGGATCGTCGCCTTCATGAAGGCGATCGCACGGGAGAACGCACGCTATGGGATCACCGCCAACTCGATCGCCCCGGGACCGATCGAGACGCCGCTGTTGATGGGGGCTAAGGAGTTCGGCGAGATCGGCGAGCGGGTGATCGAGACGATGAAAGAGGCGACCCAGATGAAGCGACTCGGCCAGCCCGAGGAGGTGGCCGCCGCGGTCGCCTTCCTGGCTTCGGGGGACGCCGACTACGTCACCGGCGAGACGCTCGGCGTCAGCGGCGGCCTGGGGATGGTCTGATGGCGCTCGAGCCTGGGATCGAGCGCCGCGACGAGTTCACGGTCGAGGGCCGGCTCCTGACCGACGTCGGCGGGACCATCGGCGCCAGCGTGCTCTCGACGCCGGGGATGATCTCGATCATGGAGGGCTGCTCTGCCGTGCTCGCGCTCGAGAACCTTCCGGAGGGAAGCGCGACGGTCGGCTTCGAAGTCTGCGTGAAGCACGTCGCGGCGGCGGCCGAGGGTGCTTCATGCTCGGTCAGCTCGACCTTGCGCGAGGTCGTCGATGGCCGAAAGCTGCGCTTCGACGTCGAGGTCAGCGAAGGAGATCGGACGATCGGCGTCGGGACGCACGAGCGGCGCGTTATCGCCGTCGGCCAGCTCGGCTGACTGCGCGCGCCGGCTGCGCAATCGGTCTGCATAAGCTTCGTCAGAATGGCCGCCTATCCCGAGAAGGTCCGGATCCGCGAGGTCGGGCCGCGCGACGGGTTCCAGAACGAGCCGGAGACGATTGCGACGGCCGACAAGGTTCGGCTTATCGACATGCTCTCCTCGAGCGGAGTCCCGCGACTGGAGGTGACGTCGTTCGTGCGGCCGGACGTGATCCCGCAGCTGGCCGATGCGGAGGAGGTGCTTGCCGCCGTGCAGCGCCGCGGGAGCGTCTCCTTCTCGGTGCTGATCCCGAACGAGCGGGGTCTCGAGCGGGCCCTCGGGATGCGGGACCGATTCGACGAGATCAACGTCTTCCTCTCCGCCTCGGAGACGCACAACCAAAGGAACGTGAACCGTTCGATCGAGGAGTCGCTGGCGGGCCTGGAGCGGACGCTCGCGACCGCGGTCGAGGCCGGTTTGCGCTGCGAGGGAGTCGTCTCCACCTCGTTCGGCTGCCCCTATGAGGGCGAGGTTCCCGCCGAGCGCGTCTTCGAGATCGCCGAGCGCCTCGCCGTGGCGGGCTGCGCCGAGGTCGGCTTCGGTGACACCACGGGGATGGCCAACCCCGTCCAGGTGCACGAGTTCTTCGCTGCCGCAAGGGAGCGGCTGGTGGGACTCGAGCTGACCGCCCATTTCCACAACACGCGTGGCCAGGGGCTGGCGAACGTGCTGGCGGCGCTCGAGGAGGGCGTCGAGTCGTTCGAGTCGAGCTTCGGCGAGTTGGGCGGATGCCCTGTGCCACCGGGCGCGACCGGCAACGTCTCGACAGAGGACGTGGTCTCGATGCTGCACGAGATGGGTGTCGAGACCGGCATCGACCTCTCAGCGCTGATCGAGGCCTCGCGCGCCGCGCAGGAGGTGCTCGGGAGGCCGCTCGGGGCGCATGTCCTCCGCGCCGGGCCGGTCAACTGGCTCGGGGACCGCCACCAATAGGCTGCTGACCGTGTCCGATTTCGCAAAGGCGCTCGACGCCGCTCTCGCCGGTGGCCCGGAGCGCCACCAAGGCAAGACCGCCGAGCAGGGGAAGCTGCCCGTCCGCGAACGGGTCGCCAGACTGGTCGACGACGGGTCCTTCTCCGAGGAGGGCCTGCTCGCAAACTGGCAGGAGGAGGGACTTGGAGCCGACGGGGTGGTCACCGGCCTTGCCACCATCGCCGGCCGCCGCGTCGCCCTGATGGCGAACGACCCGACGGTGAAAGCGGGCTCATGGGGGCCGAAGACGGTCGAGAAGATCCTCCGCATCCAGGAGCGGGCGTTGAGGACGCAGGTGCCGATGGTCTACCTCGTCGACTCGGCGGGCGCCCGGATCACCGACCAGGTTCAGATGTTCCCCGGACGCCGCGGCGCCGGCCGCATCTTCCACAACGAGGTGCGGCTGTCGGGGCAGGTGCCGCAGGTCTGCCTGCTGTTCGGTCCGAGCGCCGCCGGCGGTGCCTACATCCCCGCCTTCTGCGACGTGGTGATCATGCGCGACGGGAACGCGTCGATGTACCTGGGGTCGCCGCGGATGGCCGAGATGGTGATCGGTGAGAAGGTGACCCTCGAGGAGATGGGGGGCGCGCGGATGCACACCGGCGTCTCCGGTTGCGGCCACTTCCTGGTCAAGAGCGACGAGGAGGCGATCGACCTCGCCAAGCGCTACCTCTCCTACATGCCGGGCAACTGGCGCGAGGCGCCACCGGCCGGGTTGGCGGAGGAGCCTGCGTCGGACGCGGCGATCGAGGAGATCGTCCCGGCCGATGAGAACCAGCCCTTCGATATGCAGGAGGTGCTCGAGGCGCTGCTCGACGCGGACTCCTTCCTCGAGGTGCACCGGCGCTGGGCGAAGGAGCTGATCGTCGGCTTCGGCCGGCTCGACGGGCAGGTGGTCGGCGTGGTCGCCAACCAGCCGCGGCAGAAGGGCGGCGTCCTCTTTGTCGACTCGGCGGACAAGGGAGCTCGCTTCATCCAGACTTGCAACGCCTTCAACGTGCCGTTGCTCTTCCTCGCCGACGTGCCCGGCTTCATGATCGGGACGGCGGTCGAGCGACAGGGCATCATCCGCCACGGCGCCAAGATGATCAGCGCCGTCTCGGAAGCGACGGTTCCGAAGCTGTCGGTGATCGTCCGCAAGGCCTACGGCGCGGGCCTCTACGCGATGGCGGGCCCCGCCTTCGAGCCCGACTGCTGCATCGCCCTGCCGAGCGCCTCGATCGCCGTGATGGGTCCGCAGGCCGCCGTCAACGCCGTCTTCTACAACCAGATCCAGGAGATCGACGACGAGGCGGAGCGTGAGCGCTTCGTCGCCCAGAAGCGCGAGGAGTACGCCGC
>DASXAR010000024.1:0-10949 GCA_036406595.1 Solirubrobacterales bacterium
GTCTCGGTGAAGGTCCCGGTCGTCCCGAACATCGGGACGATCGGGCTCGGCATCGCGAAGGCGGGCGCCGACATCATCACCCTTTCCGGATTCGAGGGGGGCACCGGCGCCGCCCGCCAGCACGCGCTGCGCCACGTCGGGCTGCCCTCCGACATCGGCACCCGCGCCGTGCACCGGGCGCTGATGGAGGCCGGGATCCGTAACCGGGTCGAGATCTGGGCCGACGGCGGCTACCGCACCGGGCACGACATCGTCAAGCTCCACTGCCTGGGCGCCAACCGGGTCGGCTTCGGCACGCTGGCGATGGTCAGTCTCGGCTGCACGATCTGCCGTGGCTGCCAGCTCGACACCTGTCACGTCGGGATCGCGACCCAGATCGAGACGGTCGAGCAGGCCCAGCAGCACGGGTTGAAGAAGTTCACCCCCCAGGAGGTCGACCTCGCCGCGGAGAGCTGCGCGAAGTTCTTCGCCGCGATGGGCGAGGAGGTGAAGGAGGTCGTCGCCTCGCTCGGCTACGAGCGGGCGCAGGACCTGATCGGCCGCTACGACCTGCTCGAGCAGGTCTCGCACCACGAGGACATCGACCTGGCGCCCCTGATCACCCCGCTGGAGGAGTTCCTGGACCTCGAGCCCCTCGATCTGCCGGTCGCCGATGCCGAGCTGGCGGAGGAGCGCGCCGAGGCCGGCCTCGTGGTCGCGCGGCCGATCCGAATGCAGCCCAAGGAGGCCTCCAGCCAGATCGCCGCCCTCGCCACCGAGGTCTGCGCAGGTCGCTCGGTCAGCAGCGCGTTCCCCCGCGCGACCGACGCAAACGACCGCGTCCTCGGCACGGAGCTCGCGGGTGCGCTTGCCCGCGCGCGGATCTTCGAGGACGGCCCCGAGCCGGGCGACGACGTGCTCGCCGACGTCGAGTTCAACGGCGGCTCGGTGGCCGGGCAGGGGCTTGGGGCGTTCAACGCCTACGGGGTCTCGATTCGGGTCGAGGGCGGTGCCCAGGACGGGGTCGGCAAGACGATGCTCGGCGGCACCGTCGCAGTGCTCAAGGGCAATGGCGCGAAGGGCCAGCGGCTGAACGGCTCGGTCGGCAAGTCCTTTGCCTACGGAGCCCAGCGGGGGCGCCTCTTCGTCCAGGGGTCGGCCGACTCGCGCTTCTGCATCCGGCTCTCCGGAGCCGACGTGGTGCTCGGCGGCGAGCCGGAGGGAGACATCGACGACGGCCGGGGCTGCATCGTCAACCGCGCGAACGCGAAGGGCTTCGCCTTCGAGTACATGACCTCCGGCCGCGCGGTCGTGCTCGGCGACCTCGGGCCATGGGCCTGCGCCGGGATGACCGGCGGTCGCGTCTACGTCCGCCACAACGCCTTCGGGATCGACCGGGACGCGATCGAGAGGCGGCTGGGGGAGGGCGCCAAGGTCGAGCTCAGGGAGCTGGATGCCGAGGGGCTGCTCGACATCGACGAGCTGCTCGAGCACTACGCCGAGGAGCTGCGGGAGACCGGGCAGGAAGATGAGGCCGACAGGGTCCTCCGCCTCGCCTCCCAGGCGCGGGACAACTTCCTGATGGTCGTCCCTCACCGGGTTCAGGCCGACCCGAGCATCTCGACCGAGTAGGAGCTTCCCCGCACTGCATGGCGTTGGCCGACGCGTCGGGTCTGAGGACACGTCTCGATCCCCCCCGGCTGTTCGAAAGCCGGGATATAGCCGGATAAGGAACAGCGGGGCGGCCAGGCGAACAGCTGGAGCGGCTGTTGCTGTCAGCCCACTCAGATGGCGAGGGGGAGCTTCTAGTCGTCGGAGTGGCCGCGGCCGTTGCCGTTGCCGTAGCCGTTCCCGTTCCCGTTGCCGTTCCCGTTGCCGTGACCGTAGGCGTGGCCATTCCCGTTGCCGCCGTCACCGTCGTCCCCGTCGTAGCCGGAGCCATGGCCGTAGCCGGTGTCGGCTTCGGGGGGCGGGCTCGAGGGTGGGGGCGGGGGCGGGGGCGAATAGGAGCGGCCGCGGCCCCTGCCGGGTGGGCGGCTCTTTGTGTGACCGAGGGCCCTGCCCGGGGTGCTCTTGCCGTGTCCCAGAGCCTTGCCCGGATTTTCCTTCGGGTGGGGTGGGTTGCCGTGGCCATTGCCGCCATCGCCACCGTGGTCGTGGCCTCCGTGGTGGTGCCCCCCATAGCCACCTCCACCGTCCTCGTCGCTGTCGTGGCCCTGGGAGTCTTCGTTGCCGCCCGACCCTGCGCTGACCGGCACCCCGTGACCACCGCCTCCGGCTCCCTTGTCGGGGGCGGGGGTTGAGGGAGCGCTCGGCGCCGGCTGCGCTTCCGGCTGTGGTTCGGGCGGCGAGCTTTCGGGGGCCGGCGAGGGAGCCTGCGGAGGCGGGGCGCCTTCGGGGCTCGTCCCCGGGGCGCTGCCGGGGCCTGAGCCCGGCGTCCCGTGGCCCGACCCACCGCCACCCGAGCCCCCGCCTCCCGGCGACGGAATCGTCGCGCCCGAGTGGACCGGCGGCACCTGGGCCACCAGCTGGGCCGGCGGAAGCGAGCCCGGGCCCGTGGTCGGACCGCTGGGGCCGCCGGGCGCCGAAGCGGTCGGGGAGCCGCTGCCCGAATTGCCGCCTGGTTTCGTGACGGCGATCGACCCGCCCGGCGCCGAGCCCTGCTCGGGGCCCGTGTGGGGAACGAGGGCTCCGACCGTCGGCGAGGGGTTGGTCCGCAGCGCCAGCGTCGTCATGCCGGCTACCGCCATCGCGGTGAGGAAGCCGAGCAGCGCCAGCGACGGGATCCCCGCCTTCGCAAGCGCACGGCGAGGCGAACCCCTCTGCTCGGGGGGGTCCGATTCGGCGACGATCTCGTCAAGCCCCGCGCGGACCCCCTCGACTTCCTCGTGCAGCCGTTCGCGGGCCCGCTGGGCGGCGGCTGAGATCTCCGAGGAGCGGTCGCCCGGGTCGCGAGGGCCGTTCACGCGCCGCATGCTAACGCTGGCCGAATGTTCGATTTGACGACATTCCCGCTACTTGCGCAGTCTTTTCTCAGTGCATCCGGCTCAGCAGATCGGCGATTGCCCGCACCTCACGCAAGAGCCCGTCGAGCATCGCCTCGGTGCTTGTGTGGATGCGCCACTCGGCGTACAGGCGCTCCTGTTCGAATGCGTCGAAGCGCTGCTCCAGCTCATTGACTCGGCCGTCCACCTGCTCGATCGACCGCTCCAGCTTCTTCTCGCTCTTGCCGACTCGGCGCTTCGCGTAACGACGGCCCTCGAGCCGCAGCCGGTCGAGCTCGCGCCGGAGGTCGGCGCTGCCCTCGCCGTCCTGCTCGGCGAGCATCTGCTCGACCCCGGCACGCACTCGGTCGATCTCTTCCCGCAGCCGCTCCCGCGCAGCAGAGATCTCTGGCGGCTCCGCGCCACCGGCGCCGGTAGAGGAGTTCACGGCCGGGAATGCTAGGGCCGTCGTCGGGCGGAACGGCGGTCTGCTCAGACTTCGAGGACCAGCAGCCTGAAGCGGCCGATCGTCAACTCGTCCCCGTCCTCGAGCCTGCCCCACTCGACCAGCTCGTTGTTGACGAAGACCCCGTTGAGGCTGCGGTCGTCGAGGACGCGAAGCGGCTCGGCTTCGTCGGAGACGACGAGGGCGTGCCGGCGGGAGACCGTGGGATCGTCGAGGCGGATGTCGGCGGCGACGCTGCGGCCGATCCTGGTCCAGCCGCTGGCCAGCGGATAGACCTCGATCTCGCCGTCGTCGCCGAGGCAGGCGAGAAAGCGGCCGTGGCCGGGCAGCTGGGCCCGCACCCGCTCCTGCCAGCGCGGCCGCGGGGCGGTCCTCGCGAGCCGGAGTTCGGCGGTGCTGTCGCCGTGCTCCTGCATCGGCTCGAAGATCGAGTCGAGCTTGAACGCCGAGGAGCCGCAGCCCTGGCATTTCGGAAGGCGCTCGTTCTCGTTGAGGGCCAGCTGCGACCCGCATTCAACGCAGTAATAGGTCCCGGCGCCGGGGAACCTTCCGCTGGAGAAGGTTTCAGGCGCTTGCGCCGGTATCAGACTGGTGAAAATTGGTGCTCCTTTCGAGCGCCTCCGCAGGTCGATCCTATCGGCCTCCGACCGATTAGTCCATTCGATTTAGAATCCCGCCGCCGATGGGACCGATCACCGCCGAAGTCGAAGTCGACGCCCCGCGGGAGCGGGCCTTCGAGCTGCTCGCCGATCTCGCCCTGCGACCGACGTTCACCGATCACTTCGTCACCGACTTCCACCTGACCCGGATCGAGCCGCGCGGAGTCGGCGCCGGTGCGCGCTTTCGCCTGGCGCTGTGGCCCCGCTCGATCTGGATGGACACCACGGTGGTCGAGTCCGAGCCCCCCCACAAGGTGGTCGAGCGCGGATTCGGCGGACGCGGAAACCGGATCCCGACCAGGACCGTGTGGGAGGTCCTCGAGGGAGCCGGCCCCCTGACCCTCCTCCGGGTCTCCCTCTGGACCGAGCCCTCGAACCCGGTGGACATCGCCCTGGAGAAGCTGTCGGGCGCGGCGATGCGGCTCGAGCGCGACCTGCGGGAGGCGATGCGAAGGGCGCGGGAGATCCTCGAGTCCGAGGCGCCGCCGGGGAAGCGCGTCGGGGTTGCCGGGGGCAATGCCCACGCGACGGGCATCCCCTGAGGGCCTCTATATAGACTCTCGCCGCCGATGAGGAACCGCCGACCCGTACCGTCGCTGCTGGCTGCGCTCGCGCTCGTCGCGGCCCTCCTCACCGTCGCCGGCTGCGGCTCCTCGAGCGACTCCAAGGAAGTCGTCGAGGGCGAGCCGGTCGAGCTCGGCGACCTCCAGTACAACGTCGTCTTCTCGCGCTTCCTCAACCCCAATGACACCGAGGACTCCGCCTACCTCGTGGGCCAGAAGGAGCCACCCCCCGGCATGTCCTACTTCGGCGTCTTCTTCGAAGTGCAGAACGAAAGCGACGAGGCCCAGACGCTGCCCGACTCCTTCACGATCGTCGATGCCGAGCACCGCCAGTTCGATGCGCTCCCCAGCGAAAGCCTCTACGCCTTCCCGGTCGGGGGCGAGGTGGAATCCGAAGAACAGGTGCCGGTGCTCGACTCGACGCCTCAGCAGGGCCCGATCCAGGGCTCGGTCGTGCTCTTCGAGCTACCCGCTTCCGCCTCGGAGGCGCGCCCGCTGGTCCTTGAAATCCCCGGCTCCGAAGGGCCGGCGGAAGTGACCCTGGACCTGTAGGCCGACCGGCCTCTCAGAGGCCCGCGGAGAGGACTTCCGCGGCGATCGGCGCGGCCACTTCCCCACCGGCGGCTTCGGCTTCGATCAGCAGCACGCCGACCGCGAGCTGCGCCTTTTCGGCCGGGGCGAAGGCGGCGAACCAGGCGTCCTTGATCTGCTCCGGTTCCGGCGCGTTCTCCTGGCCGGGGACCGGCCCGAGCTCCGCGGTGCCGGTCTTGCCGGCGACCTGCGCCTCGGGTATCGCGCCGGCGGTGCCGGTCCCGCCGGTGACCACGCCGACCATCAGTTCGGTCAGCTCGGCGGCGATCTTCGGCGACATCACCCTGACCGGCTTGGCATGGGTGCGAAGCTTCGCGTTGGCCACCAGCGAGGTCGGCTCGCGTACCCCGTCGTTGGCGATCGTCTGCGCGACCGTCGCCATCTCCAGCGGCGTGGCGAGGACTTCGCCCTGCCCGATCGCCGTCACGCCGAGATCGACTTCGTCTCCGATCTCGGTGGGAATCGATGATTCCGGCAGCCCGACCTCGCGCAGATAGCGGGTGGCGTAGAGCGGCGGCGGCGAATTGAAGCCGAAGCGTTCGGCCACGGCGACGAATTCGTCGTTGCCGATCTTCGGCCCCAGGGGAGCGAAGTCGGCGTTGCAGGACTCGGCAAAGGCCTGGGGGAAGGTGCCGCCGCAGAACTCGCCGTTGGCATTGCTGATGAAGCGCCCGCCGACGTTGACGCCGTCGACGATTTCGAATTCGTCGTCGAGGGAGACGACGCCCTTCTGGAGGGCCGCGGTGGTGGTGACCATCTTGAAGGTCGATCCCGGGGGCTGGGGCGCCGAGAAGGCCTGCCCGGCGAGCGCGCGCACGTCGCCGTTGCGGGCGTCGAGGACGACGACGCCTCCGGCCCGTCCCGCCAGGGCCGAGACGGCGGCGCTCTGCAGGTCCGGGTCGATCGTCGTCTTCACCGGGGCGCCGGGCAGGGGCTCGGCCTCGGCGAGGATCCGGGCCGAGCTGCCGTCGTCGGCGACCGCCAGCAACGAGCCTCCGGGTTTGCCCGCCAGCCTCGCGTTGAAGGCCTGCTCGACCCCGCTCACGCCGACCGGCGCGCCCGGCGGGAAGCCATGGCGCGCGAGGGCCTCTGCGTCGTCGCCTTCCGCCGCGCCGATTTCGCCGGTGACGTCGATCGCCGCGCTGCCGATCGAGTGTTCCCGCGATTCCGCTCTGCCTTCGGCGAGGGGCGTGCCGTCGCGGGCCAGGATCGGCGCCCGTGGCGCCAGGTCGATCCGGTTCTCGAGGTGCTCGCCGCGCCGCAGCCCGGGGAAGGTCAGGCTCGGGTCCCAGACGATCGCGCCGCCCTCGAAGGGCAGGGTCACGTCGCGTTCGACCGAGCCGAAGGCAACGGTGTCGGCGCTCACCGGGAGGGTGACCACGGTTCTGCCTTCGGACTCGGTGGCGTCACCCGCCGAGCCGGCGTCGAGGCGGTGCAGGGTCGCGACCTCGGCGGACTTCCGGTAGGCGTCGGCGAATTCCGCCTGGCTGACGCCGCGCCGCGAGTCGAGGCTCAGCTCGCGATACATCGCACCGAAGTCCTGCCGCTCCCAGGCGCGGGCGAAGCGGTCGGCGGCTTCGGTCTCCGCCGAGCCCTGCTTCCCCGCCTCGGCGCCGAACGCGAAGGAGACGATGGCGAGGATCGCCAGCGGCAGCGTGCGGGTGACGAGGCGGCGACGCCTCTGCGCCGCAAGCGAAAGGCCATTCACTGTGGAGAAATTTAGTGGTGGGGCTGGTCGGCTATCGGGACGGCCGCCGGTCGAGCTTCCTCATCCGGTGCAGGCGCCGGTGTCGACCGGGCTCGATGCGGCGCCGAGCGCCTTCTTGACGATGTCGTTGGGTACCGCGAAGCCGCCCTGAGGGCCGGAGGTGGTCGAGGCGAAGACGGTGGCGAGCACCCTGCCGCGGGAGTCGACCAGGGGGCCACCTGAGTTGCCACTGCGGACCGTCCCTCGCAGGGAGGCGATCTCGCGGCGGATCGGCCCGGCGCCATAGGAGTCCTCGCTGAGCACGGTGCCGGTGTTCCCAAGACGGGCCGGGCTGAGGCTGAACGGCCCGTTTTCGGGATACCCGAGCACCGCCCCGCCGGTGCCCCGATCGGCGCTGGCCGCCTGGCTGAGCGGCGGAAGCGGCGCGGTGACGCTGAGGACGGCGAGGTCGTTGTCGGGGTCGTAGTGGACCGCGACGGCGTCGAGCGACGCTCCGTCCTGCGTGGTGACGGTCGTGTCGTCCTCGCCGGCCACGACGTGGGCGTTGGTCACCACCAGACCCGGCGCGGCGACCCAGCCGGAACCCTCGACACCGAGCCCGCAGGCAGTTCCCAGCACGCGGACGACCGATCGGCCGGCGCGCAGCACGTCGGGGTCGGAGGCGATCGCCGCATCGGGCGGTGCGACCGGCGTCGTCGGCCCGGCGATCGACGGCGCCGGATCGACCCTGCTGAGCGCGTGGAGGATTGGGCCCGAGGGAGGCAGCAGATCGTTGAGGGTGCGCAGGATGAGCGAGCGCTGCACGTCGATCCGCAGCTGGGCGGTGCCGGGGGCGTGAAGGGCGACGGCACCGCAGACCCAGGCGAGGCCGAGCGCCACCGCGGCGATCAGGGCGCCGCCGCCGATCCCGTCGAGGACCTCGAGGGCGCGCCCGCGAATCACCCGTTCGCGCACCCCGAGCGCGACACTCTCGAGCGTGACGGCGACCAGGGCGCCCGAAATCAGAGCGCCGAAGGCGGCGAAGAGCGGCGCGTAGGGCGACCGCGCGCCGTGGGTGAGGCCGAGCGGCCCGAGCCGACTGCCGACGAAGGCCCCGGCGCAGAAGCCGAGCAGGGTGAGCAGGCCGACGATCAGTCCCTGCCGGTAACCCCACGCCGCGAGCGCCAGGGCGAAAACCACGATTCCCCAGTCGAGAAATGTCACGGGAGCCACCGAATACAACCAGCCCCGACGCCGGAAGGCCGACACTTACGTTCAGTAAGCTGAACTCCTTGGACGTGACTGAGGTCAGAGGCCAGTCCGCGGGGGTCTGCCCGCATTTCCACGCGGCGATTGAGCTGATCGGGAAGCGCTGGACGGGCGCGATTCTCTCGGCGCTGACCGAGCGCCCGCTGCGCTTCGGGGAGCTGGCGAAGGCGGTGCCGGGTCTCTCGGACCGCCTTCTCTCCCGACGCCTGCGGGAGCTCGAGGACGAGGGCCTGGTTGCGCGACGGGTCGAGGAGGGCTCGCCGGTGCGGGTCACCTACTCGCTGACCGAGGCCGGCATGGGCCTGCGCCCGGCGATCACCGAGCTGCATTCCTGGGCCCGCCGCTGGAGACGCGCCGGCTGAGTCCGCTTGGCCACGCCAGTCCCCAGCAGCCGCGCCGTCTCCTCGGATCTGCCCGGGCCGTTTGCAGTCGGGCGTTATGCGCGCAAGCTCGAGGAGGAGATGCGCCGCCGAGCCCGGGTGGCGCTGATCGGCGAGGTTACGGGCCTGACGCGCAGCAGGGCCCAGGCCTACTTCGAGCTGCGCGACAGCGAGGGCGCCGTTCCGTGCGCGATCTGGCTCAACGAGCTCGAGAAGCTCGGTCTCCCCGAGGGGAGCCTCCGCGACGGTGCCGAAGTCGTGATCGGAGGCGGGCCCGACTACTACCGGGGCAGCGCCCAGGCCTCGCCCAGCTTCTTCTTCCGCGCGACCCAGATACGGCTCGCCGGCGAGGGGGACCTCATGGCCCGACTGGAGGCGTTGCGCAAGCAGCTGCGCGCGGAGGGCCTGTTCGAGCTGCAGAAGAAGCTCTCGCGGCCCCTCCTGCCGAAAGCGATCGGTGTGGTGACGGCGGAGCGCGGCGCCGCCCGCCGCGACCTGCTCGCCGGCCTCGAGCGGCGCTGCTGGGCCGGGACGGTGGTCTGGGGCTTCGCCCCGGTGCAGGACCGCCGAGCCGCGCCGGCGATCACCGCGGCGGTCCAGGAACTCGCGGCGCGCCCGGAGATCGAGGCGATCGTGGTCACCCGGGGCGGGGGCAGCCTCGCCGACCTCTGGGCCTTCTGCGACGAGACGCTCTGCCGCACCGTGGCAATGCTCCGGGTGCCGGTGATCAGCGCGGTCGGGCACGAGCGCGACTCGACGCTGATCGACGACGTGGCCGCCGTCGAATGCTCGACTCCGACCCACGCGGCCGAGGCGGCGGTGCCGCTCGACTGTGGCGAGGCCCGGCGGGACCTGCGTCGCTCGGCGGCGGCGCTGCGCCGCTCGGCCCAGGGCGCAGTCGGCGTCCGCAACCGGCACCTCGTCGCCCTCGCGCGCGGCCCGGCCCGGGCGCTGCGGCGAGAGCGAGCTGCGCTCAACCAGAAAACGCGGGAGATCCGGGCGGCGTCGGAGCGCGGGGTCGCGGAGCGGCGCGACTTCCAGCGGCGCCTTGCCCTGGTGGTGCTCGAACGGGCTCGCCGCCGCGCGGCCGGCGCCGAACTCGGCAGCCGCCGCGAGGCGTTGAGGCGAACCGAAGTGGCGTTGCGAGCGCATGAGCCCGAGCACACGCTCGCGCGGGGATACGCGCTGGCCGAAAGCGAGGATGGGGAGCCTGTGACGAGCGCGGCGGCCGCCCGTCGGCTCGATGAGATTAGGCTCCGCTTTGCCGATGGCCAGATCCGCGCGAAACCAGCCCGCGACGGACGCGGGAGCGAGCGAGCGAGATAGCCGGGGATCATGAGCGCGAGCGAGCGGGAGCAGAGCACGCGGGCCGGGGTCGATTCCTACGAGGACGCGGTCGAGCGGCTCGAGCAGATCATCGACCGCCTCGACTCCGGCCAGGCTGGCCTGCGCGAAACCCTGGACCTCTGCCGGGAGGGACGCGACCTGGTCAGCTATTGCGCGGCGGAGCTCGACGCGGTGGGGGAGGGGCTGAAGGAGCTCCGACTCGACGAGCTCGCGGCGAAGCTCGACGCCGCGCCCGAAGGCGACACGGCAACCGACGGCTGAAATAGCCTGCCACTGCAGTTCAACTCAAACCCAAGAGGAGGGGACCCCGATGAAAGGCTTCCTGGCCCGCCATCCGTCGACTGCTGTCGTGATCTCGATCGTCGCCCTGGTGATGGCGACGGTGGGCACCGGCTACGCCGCCCTGAAGCTGCCGAAGAACGCGGTCGGCACCAAGCAGCTGAAGAAGAACAGCGTCACCAAGGCGAAAATCAAGAAGAACGCGGTGACGGGCGCCAAGGTGAAGAAGCACACCCTGACCGGCTCCGACATCAACCTGAAGAAGCTCGGAACCGTGCCCTCGGCGGAAATCGCCAACACGATCCCACCGGCCGAAGCGACCCATCTGGTCGGCTCGAGCGGCCAGCCCGGATTCGAGACCGGCAGCAGCAATTTCGCTGGCCTTTCGGGCCTCAGCTTCGAGCCGGTCGGCTTCTACAAGGACCACGAGGGGATCGTGCACCTGCAGGGGATGGCGCAGGTCGGCGAAGCCGGTCCGCTCGGGGTCATCTTCAGGCTTCCCCCGGGCTACCGTCCGGCGAGCGGCAGGATCAACGTGATCAGCGTTTTCTGCTTCTCGATCGGCCCCTGCGCGACCGACGACGAAAACGACCAAGAGGACTACAACACCCTCCTGGTCGCCGGCTCCAATACGAGTGCCGAAGGATTCAACCTCGAAGGCGGCGTGATCTCGACCAACGGCTCGATCGTCTCGCTCGAAGGCATCACCTTCCGGGCCGAGAGCTAGCCGGGAAGCATGGATCCT
>DASXAR010000025.1:0-19709 GCA_036406595.1 Solirubrobacterales bacterium
GCTCGCGCCCGCTGACCCGCTCGCAGACCTCGATCGCCTCGAGCATCGAGCAGTTGCTGCGGCGCCCGCCGCCGATGTTGTAGACGGCGGCGACCCGAGGCGCCCGCTGGAAGGCCTCGAAGCAGGAGACGAGGTCGGCGCTGTGGATGTTGTCCCTCACCTGCTTGCCGCCGTAGCCGAACACCGTGTAGGGCGTCCCGGTCACGGTGCACTTCATCAGGTAGGCGAGGAAGCCGTGAAGCTGGGCGCCGGCGTGCTGGGGCCCGGTGAGGCAGCCTCCGCGGAAGCAAACGGTTGGCATCTCGAAGTAACGGCCGTACTCCTGGACCAGCAGGTCGGCGGCGGCCTTCGAAACGCCGAACAGCGAGTGGGTCGAGTGATCGATCGACATCGAGGTGTCGATGCCGCCGTGGTACCGGTGGGACTGTGGCAGCTCGAGACGCTTCTCCAGCTCCTCGAGCGGCAGTCGGTTCGGCGTGTCGCCGTAGACCTTGTTGGTCGAGCAGAAGATGAAGGGCGCCTCTGGCGCGTGCTGCCGCGCCGCCTCCAGCAGGTTGAGGGTGCCGAGGGCGTTGACGCCGAAGTCGGTCTGGGGGTCGCGGGCGGCCCAGTCGTGCGACGGCTGCGCGGCGGTGTGGATCACCGCCTCGATCGACCCTGCGCTCTCTCCGAAGGCGCGAGCGACACCCTCGGCATCGCGGATGTCGAGGTCGAGCGAGCGGAACTCGGGGTGGCTCTCGCGCAGCTCCTCGGTGATCCTGGCGGTCGAGGCCTCCTCGCCGAAGAAGCGCGAGCGCATGTCGTTCTCGATCCCGACCACGTCCCAGCCGGCCTCGACGAAGCGTCGTACCGACTCCGACCCGATCAGGCCCCCCGACCCGGTGACTATGACTGTGGGCACCTGCGGCAGACTAGCGAGACCATGGAGGCGGAGGGGCAACCGCGCGGAGCGCCGCTGGCCTGCGGCGCGCTTGGCAGCTTCGACCGCGGTCGGGTGGAGCGAATTGCGAGGTCGTTGGGCGGGGGGCTCGCGCCGGTCCACGAGGACGAGAACTCGATCCTGATGTTGGACCGGAAGCCGCTCGAATGGAGCGGGACCGGCGGGCGCGGACTCGCGTGGGTTGCGGGCGCCCGCTGGCGCGGCGGGGCGGAGAGGTGGAGCGACGCCGCGAGGCAGGGTGCCTGCGGGCTGGCGATCTCCGGCAGCCCCTTCGTCCACTCCGCGATCGACGGGCTCCTCCCGGTCTACTGGCTCGATGACGCCGGAGCTGCCTACTTCGCGACCCGACTCGAGCCGCTGGCCCGGAGCGTTCCGGGCCGCCTCTCCGTCGATTGGGACGCGTGGTCGTCGACGTTCCTCCTCCGATATCCGCTCGGAGACCGCACCCCTTTCGCGGAGATCCGCAGGCTCCCCCAGCACTCGACCCTGTGCCGGCGGGAGGGGCGCACGATGGTCGAGTCCCCCTCGTGGCCCTGGGCCGCAATCCACCCCGACCGATCGCCCTCCGCCGCGGCGGAGGCTGCAATCGAGGCGCTGCGCGAGTCGACCCGGGCCCTGGGCGACGGCGTGATCTGCCCGCTGAGCGGCGGCCGGGACTCGCGCATCCTGCTCCAGTTGCTCGTCGAGCATGAGCAGGCCGGCGCGGCGCTGACGGTCGGAGATGACGCGGGCACGGGGCGCGAGGAGGATCTGGCTTCCCCGGTGGCGGACGCCCTCGGCGTCCGCCACGAGGTGCTCGCCCCGACGGCCGCCGATTACCCCGATGACTGGGCGCTGCGGGCAGAGCGGGTCGAGCACCAGTTCGTCGACCACGCCTGGCTTGCGCCGCTCGCCCGGTGCCTCGACGGCGTGAGCGCTCCCGTGGTCGACGGCTTCGCGCTCGACGTCTGGATGCAGTCGGGAAACCGCTTCTACGATCCCGAATCGCTCGAGCCGGGAGTCCGTGGTCGCGACCTCCTCTTCGACCGCCTGCGCCGCTACGGGAAGGCTCAGCTCGCCTTCGCCGAGCCCCTGCGCGAGCCGCTCCTCGCCCGCGTCCGCGAGCAGTTCCTCGTCCAGGTCGACCACTACACGGGCCATCCATCGCAGGCGCTGCTCTCCCTCTACGCGACCCGCTCCGTGAGGGGGGTCGGCAGGTACCCGATCGGGCTGCTCGGCCACCGCGCATCGGTCATCGTGCCGGGTGCCGCCGACGCGTTCGCCCGCGCCGCGCTCTCCGCCGACCCGCTGGAGAAGGCGCCGCACCGGATGTACGACCACATCCTCGCGCGGTTCGGTCGCATCGGCGCTATGCCGACAACCAACGACGCCCCGCGGCGGAAGCCGACACTGCCGCGCCGCTGGCGCTCGGAGCCTGCGGTGGCGATGTATCGCGACCTGTTGAGCGAGGGGCCGCTGGCCGAGCACCTCGCGCCCGAGCTCCGCGCCTGGCTCGAGAATCCGAATCGCGGCGAGCTCTCAGGTGACCTTCGGCTCGGCATGGAGGCGATCGGCCTCTTCCATCACTGGTGGCGCCGTTACCGGCCGCTGCTCAGCGAGCCGCTGGTCGAGGACCTGCGCGGCTGAGCTCAACGCCACTTCAGAAGGCTTCCGAGGGCGCGGACGGGGCGAGTCAGCCGCCAGCTGAGGCTGCCCTCGTAGTGGCGCGCGGTGTTCCGAATCGCGGTCTCGACGCTGCGCGTCACCTCGAGCTCGGCCTGGTGCCGGCTCGCGTTGGCGCGCACGCTCTCGGCGGCCAGCGCCTGCGCTTCGACCCGCGCCCGCCACTCGAGGCGGACCAGGCGTGCCATCTCGTCGAGGGGCGCGTTCGCGTCGGCAGCCCCCTTCGACCGGCGCCCGAACAGCTCGACGAGTTGCTCGACGTGCGCGTTGGCACGATGGTGGGCGACGACGAGATCATGGTTGACCGGCCCCATCGCCGCCACATAGGAGGGCAGGTCCTCCGCAAGCCGCTTCGGGTCGATCGTGACGACCTCGCCGCGACCCCCGAAGCCATCGCCCTCGAGCGCCGCGTAGCTCTCCGCCGTGACCCACCCGTCCCCCCCGTGGCGGTCGTAGACGTAGGCGGCGCGGCCGCAGGCCATCGCCTCCAGTACTCCGCGGCCGTAACCGACCACGATGTCCGCCTCGGCGAGCGCCGGACGGATGTCGCCGCTCTGATCCTCCGCCGACTCCCCGCCGAGGCGTGAGAGCTCGAGCCCGGAATCCGCGCACGCCGCCTCCAGCATCGCGATCCGATCGTCGACCAGGTTGTTGCTGAGCAGCAGCGCCGTCTTCGGCGACTCTCGCAGCGGGCCGAGGGGCCTGAAGCGCTCGATGTCGATCGGCTGGCGCAGGCGGATGATCTCCGCGTCGATCGCCATCGCCCGAAGTCGCGACAGAACCCTGTCGTTGAGGGCGACGACGACGTCCACCGCCCCCTCCAGCCTGGGCGGCGACTGGAGGTCGAAGCTGTCGCTGTGGGCGACGAAGACATGGGAGGCGTCGGGGTAGGCGGATGCGAGCTCGAGGGAGACCCCGGCGTCCTGGGCGAGCACGGCATCGCAGCCGCCCGGTAGCGAGTCGGGGTCGACCACCGAGATGCCGCGGTCGCGGGCAAGCTCCGCCCCGGCGCCCGGTTCCCTCGTGTAGACCACCGGCTCGTGCCCGAGCCGGTCGAGCTGCTCGGCCACCGTGAGCAGATAGGTCTCGCTGCCGCCGAGGCCGAGATGATTGGTCGCCAGGACCACCAGCATGGGCGGCGAGGGTACCCGGGCGCTCACTAGAGTGCCCAGCCTATGCGGATCCTGGTCACCGGTGGCGCCGGCTTCGTCGGGGGCAACCTCGCTGTCTCCCTCTCGGCGAAGGGGGGTCACGACGTCGTCGCCTTCGACAACCTGATGCGGCGGGGGTCGGAGCTCAACCTGCCGCGCCTGCGGGAGGCCGGAGTCGAGTTCGTCCATGGCGACGTACGGCAGCCGACCGACCTGGTGGCGGCCGGGGACTTCGATGCGCTGGTCGAGTGCTCGGCCGAGCCGTCCGTCCTGGCGGGCTTCGACGATGCCGGCTACTCGATCCAGACGAACCTGGTCGGCGCCGTCAACTGCCTGGAGCGCGCCCGCGAGACGGAGGGCTTCGTGGTCTTCCTCTCGACCAGCCGCGTCTACCCGGTCGCGCCGCAGCTCGAGCTGAAGGTCGCGGAGGCGGAAACCCGTTTCGAGCTCGCCGCCGACCAACCCGTCGCGGGGGCGAGCGAGAGGGGGATCTCCGAGAGCTTTCCGCTGATCGGTCCCCGGACCATGTACGGGGCGACCAAGCTCTCCGCGGAGCTGCTGATCGCCGAGTACGCGGACGCCTTCGGCTTGCGCGCCGTGATCGACCGCTGCGGCGTGCTGGCCGGCCCGTGGCAGATGGGCAGGGTCGATCAGGGCGTCTTCTCCTGGTGGCTGCTCTGCCACCACTTCGGCAGGCCGCTCTCCTACATCGGCTTCGGCGGCTCGGGCAAGCAGGTGCGCGACCTGCTCCACATCGACGATCTGGTCGACCTGGTCTCCGAGCAGCTCTCAAACCCCGATCGCTGGAGCGGCGTGACCGCAAACGTCGGCGGCGGCCGCGAGCACAGCCTTTCGCTGCTCGAGACAACCGAGCTGTGCCGGGAGCTGACCGGCAGAGAGGTTCCGATCGACGCCGAGCCCGAATCGAGGCCCGGCGACGTCCCCATCTACCTCTCGGACTGCTCCCGGCTCTTTTCCTTAAGCTCGTGGCGTCCACGACGGTCCCCACGCGACACCCTCGCCGACCTGCTGGAGTGGACGACCACGCACGAGGCCGCGCTGGCAGAGGCGCTCCGACTTTGAACTACGAACGGCTTTACTCATACCGCTTTCGCGGGATCGATCAGGACAGCCGCGCCGCCGTCTGGGATGAGATCGCTCCGCATGTGCACACCCTGATGGGATCGCCGCGAAAGGTTCTCGATCCCGCCGCCGGGCGCGGCGAGTTCATCGGCTCGGTCGACGCGGAGGAGACCTGGGCGGTGGACGAGGTGTCCTATCCCGAGGCGAGCCATGCCTCGACCAGCCAGGTGATCACGTCCCCGATCATGGATGCCGAGCTCCCCCGCAACCACTTCGACGGCGTCTTCGTCTCCAACTTCCTCGAGCACCTCCCGGACCAGGAGGCGATCTCGGCATTCCTCGAGAAGATGCGGAGCCTGATGGTCGATGGGGGTCGGATCGCGATCATGGGGCCCAACTACCGCTACTGCGCGAAGGAGTACTGGGATTGCGCGGACCATTACGTCGCGCTCACCCACGTCGCGATCGCCGAGCACCTCTACGCGGCCGGATTCGAGCCGGAGCAGGTGATCCCGCGCTACCTGCCCTACTCCTTCCGCGGCATCCTGCCTCCATCGAAGCGGCTGACCCGCGCCTACCTTCGAGTGCGGCCCGCCTGGAGGGTGCTGGGCAAGCAGTTCCTGGTAATCGGAAGGCGGTGTCCCGATGATGCTCTCGGTCGTCATCCCGGCCCGTAACGAGGAGGAGACCGTCGGCGGCACGGTCGCGGGGATCGTCGATGCCCTCGGACGCGAGGGAATCGACCACGAGGTGATCGTCGTCAACGACGGCAGCACCGATGGAACGGTCGAGGCGGTCACCAGAGCAGCCGGGAGCAACCCCAGGGTGCGATGCATCGACTCCCCGCTTCGGAACGGCTTCGGGTTCGCGGTGCGGGCCGGCCTCGAGGCCTATGAGGGCGACGCGGTGGCGATCGTGATGGCCGACGGCTCCGACAGTCCCGAGGACCTGGTCACGTACTACCGCCTGCTGGAGGAAGGCTACGAGTGCGCCTTCGGCTCCCGCTTCGTCCACGGCTCGAAGGTCATCGACTACCCGCGTTCGAAGCTGATCATGAACCGGATCGTCAACTGGGGAATCAGAGCTCTGTTCCGGCACGGATACAACGACACCACCAACGCGTTCAAGGCATACCGCCGAGAGGTGATCGACAACCTCAAACCTCTCCTCTCGCACCATTTCAACCTGACGGTAGAGATGCCGCTGAAGGCAGTCGTCCGGGGCTACAGCTACGGGATCGTCCCGATCTCCTGGACCAACCGCAAGGCGGGCGCCTCAAAGCTCTCCCTCAACGAGATGGGTAGCCGGTATCTCTTCATCGTGCTCCACGTGTTCCTCGAGCATCACCTGAGCAGGGGCGACTACCGGCGTGACGGCGATGCGGGCGTCCGGCCGCGGGGCAGCTGGCGCGGCGGGCGCCTCCGGGACAGGTCCTAGGTTCCCAACCGATGCAGGCAACCGAAGCATCTCCTTCGCGTGCCTGGTCGCGACGTCCCGCCACCGCCCTGCTGCTGGCGGCGATGGCCGTCTCGGCGGCGCTCATCGTCGTGCTCGGCTCGCGCCTGACCTTCCTGCTCGACGACTGGACCTACATCATCAATCGCCGCGGCTTCAACGCCGACGCATTCCTGCTGCCCGCAAACGAGCACTTCGTGGCCGGCCCTGTTGCGATCTGGAAGTCGCTGATCGCGGTCTTCGGGATCAGCTCGATGCTCCCGTACAAGCTCGTCTCGACGGCCATATTCCTGCTGGGTGCCTGGTTCACCTTCGTCTGGATAAGGCGGCGGATCGGCGAATGGCCGGCGCTGTTCGCGACCGTTCCCCTACTTTTCATGGGGGCGGCGTTCGACGACTACCTCTGGTTCGCATCGATCACCTTTCTCGGCTCGCTGACCTGTGGGCTGGGCATGCTGCTGGCGCTCGACCGGCGGGACGAGGGGGGCGACCTCAGGGCGTGCCTGTGGCTGGTCGGCTCGATGCTTTTCTCGGGTCTCTGGCTCGCGTTCGCGGCCGGCGCAGCGGTTGACATCGCGCTGCGCCGGAGAGAGCGCGATTGGCGCGGCAGGGCATACCTCGTCGCCGTCCCGGTGATCCTCTGGGCGATCTGGTGGCTCGGTTGGGGCCACCAGGCGGAAGGATCCTTCAAGCTCGAAAACCTCGGCACGACGCCGCTCTTCGTCCTCGACTCCTTCGCCGCGGCGCTCGCCGCGCTGCTCGGGCTGGGAACCCCGGCGCCGGGCATCGCCGCCCCGGGGGGGCTCGACTGGGGACGGCCGCTCGCGGTGCTGGTCGGCGCTCTGGCAATCTGGCGCGCCTACCGACTGCCGCGCATTCCGCGCTCCTTCTGGGTCGTGCTCGCCGTCGGTCTGACTTTCTGGGTGCTCGGCGGAGTCCTCGTCAAGGAAGGCCGAGTGCCCTGGGCGAGCCGCTATCAGCTGCCGGGAGCCACCTTGGTCCTCCTCGCTGCGACGGAGCTGCTGCGCGGCGTGCGGCTCGACCGGCGCCTCCTCGCTCCGGCCATCGTCGCGGTGGTGGCGGTCTCGGCGAGCGGAATCCTCTTCCTCGACCTCTCCTACAGGAGCTATCGACACACGAGCGAGCTCGAGCGCGCCGACCTGGCAGCGCTCGAGCTCTCCCGCGACAGGGTCGACCCCGGGCTGGTTCTGAGCGAAGACATCGCGGACACCGGCTACGTCGGCGTGCTCGCGGGCCCCTATCTCTCGGCCCGGGACGCGTACGGCTCGCCTGCGTTCTCCGAATCCGAGCTCGCCGCCGCTCCGGAGGACGCGCGGGTGGCAGCCGACAAGGTGCTGGCTCGCGCCGTTGGCGCCACCCTCGGCCCCACCACCGCGCCCGGGGAAGCGAGCTGCCGGACGATCGCCGCCTCGAAGCCGGGGACGGTGGTGAGCCTCGAGCCCGGCTCGACGGCGCTGCGGGCCGGGGGTGGATCGACTGTCCGCGTGTTGATCGGCCGGTTCTCGGACTCCTTCCCGGTGATCGCGGGAACTCTCGACCCGGAGGCATGGGAGGAGCTGCGGATCCCCACGGACCGCTCGGCGCGCCCCTGGCGGATGGAGCTGACGGGCGCCGGCCGGGTGGCCGTCTGCCACCCCGGGGTCTGAGGTGCGCCGGCGCTGGGCAACCCTGGTCGGGGCGCTGAACGAACCAGGATGGGCCTGGATCGCGCTCGGAGGAGCGATGCTGGTCTCGGCATGGCTGATCGCGCGCACCGCCCACGGACAGAGCCTTGCCGTCGACGAGCTGACCTACTACGGCCGCGTGGTCCACAAGTCAGGGCAGCTCGTCCACTACGAGCCCTTCCAGCTCGAATATCTCCTCGCGCCCTACAACGGCCATCTCGTTCTGGGCGGCCGCCTCGTCTACGAGGCGATATTTGCCACCGTCGGGGCCGACTACGGGGTCCTGCTCGCCGTTCACATCGTCGGACTGCTCCTCTGCGTGGGGCTCGCGTTCGAGCTCATGCGACGATGGGTCGGGCCTCTGGCCGCGCTCCCACCCTGCGTCCTCCTCCTCTTCCTCGGCTTCGCCAGCGAGACGCTGCTCTGGCCCTTCAACCTCCATTCGACCTATGCGCTGGCGCTCTCGCTCGCAGCCGTGCTCGCCCTGCAGCGCGAAAGCCGCGGCGGCGACGTCGCGGCTTGCGCCCTGCTTGCTGCGTCGGTGGCGACCCTCGAGATCGGGCTCGCCTTTGCGGCGGGAATCGGGGTATGGCTTCTCAGCGGTGAGCGCAGGCTGCATCGGATCTGGATCGTCGCCGTCCCGGTGGTGCTCTACGCGGGCTGGTGGGTCTGGGCAGACCATTTCGACCAGAGCGAAGCCTCTCTGGCCAACCTGACCCTGGTCCCGAAGACGATCTTCGACGCCCTCGCCTCGACCATGGGGGCCCTCACCGGCACCGATCCGGTGATGCCCACCTCCTATACGACCGCGATCACCTGGTTCGGCCGGGGGATCGGGATCCTCGCCGCGACGGCTCTCGCGGTCCGCCTCTGGCGCCGCCCTGCGCCGCGCCTGATCTGGGCCTTGCTGACCGCGTTGGCGGTCTACTGGATATTCCTGGCCGCCGCCGAACGAGGCCCGGAGGCCGGCCGCTACCTCTTTGTCAGCGCGCTGCTGACGGTCCTGGTCGGCACCTACGCGCTTCGGAGCCCACCGTCCGGACGGCTCACCGCCGCGATTGCAATCGTCGCGGTGATCGCGCTTCCCCCAAACATCGAACAGCTGACGCTCGACCGCAGCGAGGACACGATCCATCGTGAAGCGCCGATCAGTCGCACCGAGTTCGCCATGCTGGAATTGGCCGAAGATCATGTTGACCCCCGATACCGGGTCAACCTCGACCACAAGGTGGCGCAGATCGGGGGCGGCCTGTTCATCGGGCTGTCGGCACGTGCCTATCTCGATGCCGCCGCTCACAACGGCTCCCTCGGCTACTCCCTCGATCAGGTGAGAAGTCAGGCGCCGGACATCCGCCGCATCGCCGACGCTGCGCTGATCGGCGCCCTCGGAGTCACGCTACGGCCCTCCCCCCCGAAGCAACGCGACGGGTGCGGATTCCACTCTCCGCCTCCCGGCGCGAGCGGTGTGGAATTCGACGTTTCGACCGGCGCCACCTCGATCCGAAGTCATTCCCGGGCCGCGATACCACTCGGGCTGCGTCGCTTCGGCGACGACAGCTCCAGCGTGGTCGCCGGCGAGCTGCGACCCCATGCCTGGATGGTGCTGCGAATCCCCAGGGACTCCGCCACCGATCCCTGGCACGCGGTGGTCGAAGATCCGGTCGAAGTCTGCTCGGGCGACTAGGCGCCTACCGGGCGAGCGGGCAGACGTAGACCGGGCCGTCCACCCAGACCCGCCAGCGCGTAGGCGCGGAGTCCGACGGCGCGCGGAGGGTTGCCCATCGATCGGGAGCGAGCTGGCCGAGTTCGACGCCGGGGTCACCATCGCCAAAGCGGCTCAGCTCGACGTTGACCGGGAATTTCCAGTGCGGTCCGAGCAACACGCCCCGGCGGGGAAGGGGGAAGTAAACGCTGTGGCCGGGATAGCCGTCGCGTGAGGTTGCGCAGGCCTCCGGTTCTGATGGGCGATCGGTTGGATGCGTCGAGATACGCAGTGCGTCCACCAGCGCAGTGTCGGCAATCAACCGCACCCTCTCGCTCTTGCCTCGAAGTTCCTCGAGCGAGTAGGCGAGCGAGCCGAACTCGTCGGAGGCGCGGAAGTAATGTCCCGCGGAGAGAGGAAGATTCACGTGGCCGCCTACGGTTTCGACCCGTGGGTCGATTCCCGGGACGTAGCGCGGACTCACCGTCGGGCGGGCGAGCTCGAGCATGGCATCCTCGGCCCGCGTGTTCTCTGCGTCGACCACGCGGGGGTGAAGCGCGTCGTAGAGCTTCGCCACGTTGGGCGGGATCGCCAAAGCCACCACGCAGCCCGCGACGATCAGCGTCACACGCGTGAGCCTCATGCCGCGAACGGCGTCCGCGGCGATCAGCAACACCATCACGCTGCCGACGAACACGTACCGAACGGAGTCGCCCGGAGACCCGGACATCGCGATCATCAACCAGTAGGCGAGGACCACGCCGAGCGAGACCCAGAGCCACCGCGGCACGCTCCCCCGCCTGATCCGCAGGCCGAGGCCGATCGCCGCCAGCACCGCCGCCGCCGTCGCCCAGCCCGTGACCGTCGTGACATAGGTCGGAACGCCCTCGCCGGTCGGGTTGAGGCCCAGAAGGGAGCCGATCACCGCAGTCAGCGCATCGGTGAGCGTCGTCGGGATCAGGTGGACGTTCGTCAGCTCGAAGTTGGTCTGGCCGAAGCGTCGCGCCCACAGCCACCAGATGACGTAGATGGCGATCGGCGCGGCGAATATCCACGCTCGCCGGGCCCGGTCGGGCCGCCGGATGACCGAGACAGCGACTCCGACTGCGAAAGCAAGGCCGAGCTCGACGCAGGCGATCGAAAGGAACAGCAACCCGCAGGCCAAGAGGTCCCCTCTCCGGTCTTCGCGTTCAAGTGAGAGCACCGCCCCAAGGCCGAACGCAAGCGCGAGCACCGTGTGCAGGTTGAAGGGCCAGACGAGTGTCTCTGCCGCGAAGCCGAGGAAGAGAAGAAGTACGCTCGGGATCAACGCCCAGATCGGCCCGAGACGGCGCCGGACGAGGACGAAGAAGAGGAGGACGGTGGCAAGGACAGCTGCCACCTCGAGTGCGCGGAAGACCGTGTAGTCGGTACCAACGGTGAGAAACAGGCCGCGATAGATCAGTTTGCCCAGGACAACCAGATGGCCGTTGTGAGGCGCCAGGAAGTACTCGAGCCCGCCGCCCGGACGAACCGCGCCCCCGTCGTCGATGAAGCGGGCGTAGTAGTAGACCTCGTCGCCGGAGATCGTGAGGCCGCGGCCGGCCAGCATCAGCCAGGTCGCCGAAACGCACATCGCCACGGCCAGCAGCGCCCAGGCCAACCTGTCGAACTTTTTCGCCCGCCCCGCCAGAGCGGGCAACACTACCGGCGGGTCGCCGTCAGCGAGATCGGCCGAAACGCAGGAGCGGGACCCGCAGGGCCGCCTCCGCGACGATCGCGCGGTTCATCTTGGAGCTGCCGCTGCGGCGGTCGCGGAAGACGATCGGCACCTCGACGACGTCGAAGCCGCGTTGGATCGCGCGGTAGGTGATCTCGACCTGGAACGCGTAGCCGCGCGACCGGATCGAGTCGAGGTCGATCGCCTCGAGCACCTCGCGCCTGAAGCACTTGAAGCCGCCCGTGAGGTCCCGTATCCCGACGCCCAGGACGAGGCGCGCGTAGGCGCTGCCGCCGCGACTGATCGCCCGTCGCAGGGCGCTCCAGTTCTCCACGCCTCCTCCCGGCACGTAGCGGGAGCCGATCACGACGTCGGCGCGGCGCCCCATTTCGAGCAGACGGGGGAGGTAAGCCGGATCGTGCGAGAAATCGGCATCCATCTCGAGCAGGTGCGTCGCGCCCTCCCCGAGGGCACGGCGAAAGCCCGCCAGGTATGCCGGCCCGAGCCCTTCCTTGCGGGGCCGATGGAGGACCTCGATCTGCTCGTGGCCGGAGGCGAGCCGGTCTGCAATCTCACCGGTTCCGTCCGGCGAGTTGTCGTCGACGATCAGGACCCGGGAGGACTCCGGCAGCTTTGCCAGCACGGCTTCCGCAAACGGCTCGATGTTTCCCGACTCGTTGTAGGTCGGCAAGACCAGCCAGGCGCGGGCCGGTTCCATCGCTAGGCCATCTACGGACGGGTGCGCCCGCCGGTGAGCTGGACGAAGGCATGCCAGGACGGCTTCGCCCGCAGGCCGTTGCCGGCGTGGAAGAAGCCGACCGAATCGCAGAAGTTGCAGAGCCCGGCGGCGTCCTTCCAGGAGAACCAGTAGGTGGCCTTCAGGTTGAGGCGGCGCCGGTTGGCGATCAGGTAGCTGTAGGCGTTGCGCATCTCGACGACCTGGCCGTGCATCCCGCGCTCGAAGCTGACGATGTTGGGGTCGTTCTGGGAGCCCCAGCCCATCTCGGTGATGTAGAGGGCGGCGCTCGGGTCGTGGTTTTCGAGGATGAGCTGCCGCAATTCCTCCGTCATTTCCTCCAGCTTCGAGGCCCGGTCCGCGTAGGGGTGCAGGGCGACCCCGTCGAAGAGCGACCTGATGCCGGGGACCTTGTAGAGACGCTCGAGGAAATCCACGGCGGACATCGCGTTCGGCGGCTGCGCGGTCGGTTCGCCGAAGAGGCCGGAGAGGATGATCCCGGCATTCGGCTCGGCGCTTCTGATAACCGGCGAGGTGATCTTCAGCAGCTTCGCGTAGCGGGTTGGAGAGGCCGGGGTCGCGAAGTAGAAGAAGTTGGCCTCGTTCCAGATCTGCCAGTTGAGGACCGGAAGCGACGGGACCGGGTCGGCCGAGCCATACCAGTGTTCCCGCCAGAAGTCGCCGCCCGGGCCGTAGCGTTCGACGGCCGCGCGCACGAAGGCCTGCCAGGCGCGCCGTCGGCGGGCGGAGTCGATCGGCAGGATCGTGAACTTCGGCGCAAGCCATTTCGGCGTGCCGGCGAGGAACGGCAGCACCCGCAGGTGGCCGCGGGCCGCGATCCCGACAACTTCGTCGAAACCGGACCAGTCGTATTCGCTCCTTGCGGTCGGCTGCACCGATTCCCAGGCCAGCGGCCAGCGCAGGCTGCCGATCCGCGCCGCCTCCATGTGTTCGACGTCGGCTTCGGTGAGCGGTGTCTGCGGCGAGATGCCGAAGAATTCGCGCGGCACGGCGCTCGCCGTGCCGGGCAGCGCGAGGACCAGGATCAGCACGCCAAGCGCAATTGCGTGTCTCGTCGATCTCATCGTGCTCAGTACGTGCCTTGCAGCTTGCGGTGGTCCCACGTCGCGACCCGCAGCGGCTTGAAGTGGATCGCGACCCGTTTCGGAGCCTGCGCTTCCAGCGCCGCCTTACCTTCGTCACCGACAGACGAGATCCCCTCTGCGTAACGCAGCGTCAACTCCTCGGCGAACCCGAGCACGGTATCGAAGTCGCGGTGGATCTCCGCCTCCGCCTCGATCATCACGCCCCGCAATTCGCCGTACTCCTCGCCTGTCTCGACCAGGACGGTCGCCCGCGGATCCCGCTCCAGGTTGCGGACCTTCTGCGATTTCGCGTATGTCCAGACCCAGATCTGGCCCTGACGGGGCACGAACCACATCGGCATCGAGTGGGGCCAGCCGCGGGGGCCGAGGCTGGAAACGACCGCGATCCGCTCCGCCTCCAGCAGCTCCAGCCTCTCCGCGTCGCTCAGCTTGATCTGGTCCCGGCGGCTCAAAGCCCGGAGACTTTACGCAAGCGCCAGGCGGGGCTCAGCGCAGCCGGCCGTGGGCGATCGCAGTGAAGGTGTGCCAGGCGGGCTTCGGCTTGAAGCGGGAGCCCCCCCTGAACAGGCCGGACGAGTCGCAGAAGTTGCAGAGCAGCGCCGCGTCCTTCCAGGAGAACCAGTAGACCTGCGTCAGGTTGAGGCGGCGGCGGTTGCCGATCAGGTAGCTGTAGGCGGCCCGCAGTTCACGGGCCTGCGCGCGCCGGCCGACCTCGAAGGCGACCCGGCGCGGGTCGTGCTGGGAGCCCCAGCCCATCTCGGTGATGTAGAGGCCGGTGCGCCGGTCGCCGTGGCGCAGCATGACCCGCCGCATCCGCCCCGTGAGACGGCGCAGGGTGGCGGTATTGCGGGAATACGGGTGGAGGGCGACGCCGTCGAAGTAGTGCTTGATCCCACGCACGCGGTAGAGGCGGTCGAGGAACGCGGCCGCGTCCATCGCGCGCGGTGGGCGCTCCTTCGGGTTGCCGAATAGGCCTCCCATCACAATCTGGGCGTGGCCGTCGATCCCCTTGATCGCGCCTCGCGAGATCTTCAGAAGCCTCGCGTAGCGGGTTGGGGAGGCAGGCGTCGCGAAGTAGAAGAAGTTCTCCTCGTTCCAGAGCTGCCACCGGCGCACCGGGTTGCGGGGAACGAAGTCGGCGGAGCCGGGACCGTGTTCCAGCCAGAAGGTCCCGTGGCGGCCGTAGCGCTCCACCGCGGCCCGCAGGAACGCCCACCAGGCCCTGCGCTGTCGCGCGTTGGAGACCGGAAGGATGCTGAAGCGGTGCGCCAGCCATCGGGGTGTCCCGGCGAGAAAGGGAAGCGCTTCGAGATGCGAGCGGGAGAGCAGTGCCATCGTCTGGTCGAGGCCGCTCCAGTCGTATCCCGAGCCGGGCTTCGGCTGCACCGCCGCCCACGAGACCGCCACCCGCACCGCGTCGACTCCGCCATGGCGCATGCGGCTCGTGTCGGCTTCGGTGAGCGGCGTCTGCGGAGCGATACCGAAGAAGTCCCGGGGCACGCGAGCACGCGCGCTCGCGCCGGGCAGCGCGGCAGCAACCGCAGCGGCGACGACAAGGACCCCTGCCAGGGCCAACAACTTCGACCGGGAGAACACTCTCCTTCTTCAACACGCCAAACGTGCGTTCGCTGCGGAAGGCGTCGCGTTCGATGCGAAAAGCCGTCATGATTCCCGCAATGCAGGTGGCGATTCTCGTCTTCGAGAAACTAACCGCACTCGACGCGATCGGCCCCTACGAGGTGCTTCGATCGGTCCCGGGCTGGGAGGTGCGCTTCGTCGGTCCCCGCAGGGGCGAGGTGCGCACCGACAGCGGCGCCCTCGGCCTCAGCGCCGATTACGCCCTCGACGAGGTGACCGAGCCCGACGTCGTCCTCGTGCCGGGCGGCGAAGGCAATCGGCCGCTGCTCGGAGACGACGTGGTCCTCTCCTGGCTGCGGACGGTCGACCAGACCTCGAAATGGACGACCTCGGTCTGCACCGGCTCCCTCGTGCTCGGCGCGGCCGGCCTCCTTGAGGGCCGGCGAGCGACCAGCCACTGGCTCTTCCTCGAGCAGCTGCGCGAGTTCGGCGCCGATCCGGTCGGCGGCCGCGTGGTCGAGGACGGCAAGGTGATCACCGCAGCCGGCGTCTCGGCCGGGATCGACATGGCCCTTCAGCTCGTGACCCGCGAGGCGGGCCCGGAGGTAGCCCAGGCGATCCAGCTGGGCATCGAGTACGACCCACAGCCTCCGCACGATGCCGGCTCTCCCGCCAAGGCGAGCCCGGAGATCGTCGAGGTCGTCACCGCGGTCAGCGGCGAGAGCGACGACTGGCTCGCGTCCCGCCGCTGATCACCGCAGCGGCACGCGCCGGGCTCGCCGCCCGCCCGGGATCGCCATTACGAGCTGGGCGCGCCGCAGCCGGCCTTGGCCGCTGAGCTGCCTGCCCCGTTTCGTCAGCTGGACGCTGAACTCGTGGGAGCGCCCCCCGCCGAGCTTGAAGCGCCGGCGCGCCAGGCCGACCCGGACGAGTCGCGTCCTCGCGCGGCCGCGGCGCCGCGCGACGTGGACGGGGAGCTTCGCATTGAGGAGGAGCTGGCCGGGGCATTCGGTCCCGGCCGGCCATTCGCAGCGGAGCAGCGCCCGGATGCCGTGGCGGACGACGCGCAGGTTCGACATCGTCACCGCCACGCCTATCCCCATTCCCCTGCAGCCGAGCAGCTTGTCGTTCCCGGGGCCGATGTCGACCGCGTAGACGCAGACCCGCTGGCGGCCCGTCTTGATCGTCGCGAAGCGCGCGTCGAAGCCGTGATCGGCGCCCGCCGCGCGGTGGCTGGTGGCGATGTCCGGGCGGGCGATCTCGGCGATCGGCCCGAGTTCGTAACGGGCCGCGCTCCGCTGGCCGCCGACATAGGCGCGGATCGTCACCGGAACGGTGGGCGAGCTCGGGTCGAAGGCCCAGCCGACGATCCTGACGTTGCCCGGCGCCGGCGATTCGGCCAGCTCGACGCGGCCCTTGGGATCGTCGCTGCCGGACGCCACCGTCCCGGCGGTGTCGCCTTCGACGTAATCGCCGTCGATGTTGATCGTCACCCCGCCGTAGCTCTCGTCGTGCCCGCCCCTGTACTGGTGGATGCGCTGATGATCGCTCCAGGCGCTCGCGGGGACGAAGGGGTCGCTGGTGTCGCGGCGACCGTTCCAGTTGGCGATCCAGAGGTCGTCGGGCGAGGCATAGCCGGTGCCGTAGCGCGAGGCGAGGTCGGCGATCCCGGAGCTGCTGCTGCTGTAGACGCCCGAGCGGTAGCCGAGGTCGTGGATGCGTGCGGTCCAGGCCGCGAGGAACTGAAGCGTCGCCGCGGTCGCGCTGGAGGTCCGCGTGTAGCTCTCCATGTCGAAGTAGATGGGGCTGCCCGTGCCGATCCCGACGAGGCGCGCCTGGCCGACGGCGTCGTTGGCCGCGGCCGCCCCCTGGGACGCGGCATGGCCGACGCTCAGCTTCGCGCAGGAGGTGCAGCTGCTGGTCGGCGATTGCAGGCCCACGTAGGTGGGAATCAGGTGCCAGCCGTTGCCGATCTGTTCGGCGACCCAGGACGCGGTCAGGGCGGGCTGCGAGCAGCCGCGGTTGAGCCCGCCGATGTAGACCCCGATCGCGCTGTAGGGGGAGGAAAGCCAGGCCGCCATCGCCCGCCGGGACGGCGCCGTGCAGGCATCGAAGCCGAGGCCGGTGAAGTCGGAGGCGGCGCTGATCCGGGCGGGCGGGACCCGGCTGGCCCCGGCCCCCTGCGCGCTCGTGGGCGGCCCGGGGACGAGAATCGCGCGGCGGCGCCCGATCGCGTGCGCAGGACAGCGCTGGCCGGACCCCGGCCTGCCCAGGTAGACCACGCGCCGGTCGAGCCGGACGCAGGCGCGCGGGTGCCGGGCGAGCCTGATGACCGGCCAGGAGGCCGGGGCCTGGACGGCTTTCCCCTGGAAATGAACAGTCTTCGCGCCGGCGCCTGCGGGCAGGGCCACAGCGAGCGCGAGTGCCAGTAATGCGACGCGCCGCATCTCTCCCCCAACCATCTCACCCGGCGATGGTTTCGGCCTTCGCCGAGACCTTCTCGCAAGGGACGTCCCGTTTCAGGCAGGAAGGAGGTCGAGCTCGCGCCAGGGGGCGCCGCCCGCCATCGGCTGGGTGCGGCCCTCGAGCCAGTCGGCCTGGAGATCGTCGTAATGCGGGCTCGCCGGGTGCCCAGACTGGCCGGTGAACATCTGCCACCGCGAGCGCTCAGGCGCCAGAGGGTCGGCGATCATCCGCCAGCTCGGCGCCCAGACCGCCTCGTAGGGGTTGTTGGGGTCATAGGCGATCTGGCTCACCGTCTCCTGCGCTCCGCCCGCCCGCAGGCGGCGGTTGAGGAGGCGGCGCAGAAGCGGGTTCGCCGCCCCCAGCGGGTGGGGAAACTCCATCTCGTGCACCCGGCCCCAGCGCCAGTTCTCGGGGTCCGGGCCGAAGCGGTCGCCGAGGTCGTCGAGGGCGCCGCTCAGCGATTCCAGCACGAGCTCGTCCCAGGGCCGCCCGATCAGCTCCTCGTCGCCCTCCTCCCAGAGGCCCATCAGATGGGAGTGCCAGCGCCACGGCGAGGTGACGTGCGGGGTGAAGCCGTTGTCGGCGCGGTCGAGCCAGCGCTCGCAGAGATCCCGGTCGCCGATCGCCGCCCGCGCGACCTCTCGGGCCAGCCGCAGCAGAAACGCCTGGTAGATCGTGCCGGCGATCGTCTCGGGGTCGAGGCGACCGTCCCAGCTTCGAAGACGCTCGATCGCGCTCAGCTCCCGCTGCCCTGAGGGTTCGAGCCGGCCGAGCCGGCGCGCCGCCTCGAGGCCTGGAATCGAGAGGTTGTCGGACTGCATCGCCTCGAAGCCCTCGATGTCGTGCTCGTCGCTGGCCCGGAGCAGTTCCTCGATCCGCTGCGCCCGGAAGCCGTCCAGCCAGTCGCTGGTGATGTGGTGCGGGTACTCGTCGCCGACGATCCGGTTGTTGGCGGTGACCAGAAAGCCGCTCTCCGGGTCGGTCACCTCCGGCAGCTCCGCGTAGGGAACCGTCCCCTCCCACTCGAACTCCCCGGTCCAGCCGGGCTTCGGAAGGTCGGGGCAGCCGCCGCGGCGGATCGGCAGGCGGCCGATCAGCTTGTAGCCGATCGACCCATGCCGGTCGGCCCAGACGAGGTTCGAGGCGGGCGAGGTATGGCCCTCGAGCTTCGCGACCAGGTCGGGGCCGGAGGCGATGTCGGGTAGCTCGTACATGCCCATGAATGCGGTCGGCTCGTCCAGCGTCGCCCAGCGCAGGGCGAGCGGCTCCGCCTCGTCGGCGCCGAGCGCCTCGTTGACGATCGGCCCGTGATGGGTGAGGCGGACGTCGACCACCTCGGGGCCGGCCTGGCCCTTGACATGGACCTCCTCGCGGCGCTGCTCGATCGGCAGCCACTCGTCCTCGAACAGGTAGCGGTCGCCGTCGACCCGCTCGATGAAGAGGTCCTCGACGTCGGCCATCACGTTGGTGAAGCTCCAGCAGACGTCGTTGTTCTGCCCCATGTAGAGGCCCGGCATGCCCGGCAGCGAGGCGCCCCTGGCGAAACGGCCTCCGCGCTTCAGCCCGACCTGGTACCAGATGCCGGGCATGCTGGGAGGCAGGTGAGGGTCCCCGGCGAGGAGCGGTCCCCCGGTCGCGCTCAGCCCGCCGCTGACCGCCCAATTGTTGGAGCCGCTCGCCTCCGCAGCCATCCCGATCGAGCGGCGCACGGCGTCGATCTGCTCGGCGAGGGCGAGACCGTCGCCCGACCATGCCTCCTGAGTGACGACGGGGTTGCCGGCCGGATAGCCGGGGTCGAGGCGGGCGGCCAGCTCCGGCCCAAGCGCCCGCGTCATGTCGGCCCGCAGCAGCTCCTTCTCCCAGTTGGTCGAGAGCCCGAAGGCGAGCAGCTTGCCGAGGCTGAGGATGTCGACCGGGCGCCACGGCTCAAACCCGAGGCGCAGGAGCTGCATCTCGAACGGCAGCGCCCTGGCGCCGGCGGCGGCCGCGTTGACACCGGCGCAGAAGACCTCGAGCCGGCGTCGCTGCTCCGCCTCCAGCCCGGCCTCCTCGCGCTCGGCGACGCGGCGGATGCCGAGCGTCAGCATCAGCCGGTCGACCGGCAGACCCTCGGGCCCGGCCATCTCCGAGACCCGGCCGCGGACCACGCGGCGGTAGAAGTCCATCTGCCAAAGCCGGTCCTGCCCGTGACAGAAGCCCTGGGCGAACCAGAGGTCGTCGCGGCCCGAGGCCTCGATGTGGGGGACGCCCCAGCGGTCGCGGCGGATCCGCACCTTCCCCCGCAGGCCCTCGACCTCGATCGAGCCGCGCGTCTTCGGCAGCGGCCGCCGCGCCAGCCAGTGCCAGAGTGCCGCCGTGCCCGCGGCGGCCAGCCCGGTGCCCGCGGCGCCGGCCAGCAGGCCTGCCCGTGCCGCCCGGTTGGCCGTCGACCGCTTTGCCCTCGACC
>DASXAR010000026.1:0-23488 GCA_036406595.1 Solirubrobacterales bacterium
GGCCTGCTCCCACTCGCGCACCACCTCGGCGTCGAAGCCGTCTCCCGGTGCGGCCGACTCGTCGACGATCGCCTCGCCGCGGTCGCCGTAATAGCCGATCGCCGACTGGCTGACCAGGACCCGCGGCTTGCGCTCCAGGCCGGCAATGGCGCCGACCAGGTTGTGGGTGCCGGTGCGCCGGCTCTCCATGATCCGCCGCTTGGCCTCGTCGGTCCAGCGCTGGTCGATCTTCTCTCCGAGCAGGTGGACGACCGCGTCCACCCCCTCGAAGGCGCTCGCGTCGGGGCGTTCCAGGGTCGGCTCCCATGCGTGCCAGACGGCGCTTGGATTCGAGCTTCTCGCCCGCTCGGGGTCGCGGGTGAGGGCAACGACGCTATCGCCCCGGGACAGCAGCGAATCGCAGAGTGCCGAGCCGATGAATCCGCTCGCGCCGGTGACGAGGACCTTCATCGGTCAGTTGACGTCGACGGTCGAGAAGGTGCCGGTCTCCTCGCTGAACCGCGCAAGCCCCTCACGCTTGGCCTCCTCGACCACGGCCTTGGCCACCCGCGGTGCGACGTCGCGGTTGAACACGCTGGGGATGATGTAGTCCTCGGAGAGGTCCTCCTCGGTGACGACATCGGCGATCCCCTTGGCGGCGGCCAGCTTCATCTCCTCGGTGATCCGCGGCGCGCCGGCGTCGAGGGCGCCCCGGAAGATGCCCGGGAAGCAGAGAACGTTGTTGATCTGGTTCGGGTAGTCGGAGCGGCCGGTCGCCATGATCCGCACGTACGGGGCGGCGTCCTCCGGCATCACCTCGGGATTCGGGTTGGCCATCGCGAAGACGATCGCGTCGTCGTTCATCTTCCCCAGCGCCTCGGGCTCGATGATCCCGGGGCCCGAGAGGCCGATGAAGAGGTCCATCCCCTCGATCACGTCGGCGGGCTGGCCGCTGAGACGCTCCGGGTTCGAGCTCTCGGCATACCAGCGCTTGATGCCGCTCATCTCGCCCGACTTATAGTCATCGCGCTCGGTGGATAGGGCGCCTTGCCGGTCGCAGCCGACGACGTGGGTTACGCCTGAGGCGAGCATCATCTTCGTCACCGCTACCCCCGCCGCGCCGAGGCCAACCACGAGCACCCGCAGGTCCTCGATCGGCTTGCCGACGATCTTCAGGGCGTTGAAGAGCGCCGCCATCGTCACCACCGCGGTGCCGTGCTGGTCGTCGTGGAAGACGGGGATGTCGAGCGACTCCTTCAGCCGGTCCTCGATCTCGAAGCAGCGCGGCGCGGAGATGTCCTCGAGGTTGACGCCGCCGAAGGTCGGGGCGATCAGCTCGACCGCCTTGACGATCTCGTCCGCGTCCTGGGTGTCGAGGCAGATCGGGAATGCGTCGACTTCCGCGAACTCCTTGAAGAGCATCGCCTTTCCCTCCATCACCGGCATCGCCGCCTCCGGGCCGATGTTGCCGAGCCCGAGCACGGCGCTGCCGTCGGAGACGACTGCGACGGTGTTCTTCTTGATCGTGTACTCGAAGGCCTTGTCGCGGTCGGCGTGGATGTCCATGCAGACCCGGGCGACCCCGGGCGTGTAGGCCATCGAGAGGTCGTCGCGGGTTTTCAGCGGGTACTTGTTCTCCACCGAGATCTTGCCGCCGCGATGCATCTGCATCGTGCGGTCGACGTAGTCGAGGACCTTCGCGCCGCGCGTCGACCCGATCCCCCGCAGGATCCGCTCCCAGTGCTCCCGATCCTGGGCGTCGATCGTGAACTCGCGCACCCGTTTGCCCTCGCCGCCTGCGCCGGGCACCAGATCGACGCTCTGCAGCTGTCCGCCCGCCTCGGCGATCGACGCGGTCAGTTTCCCAAGGGGCTCTTTTCTCGCGTCGAGCTCGACGCGGATCGTGACGCTGTATTGGGCACTCACCGGCATGGGCCGCTATCGAATCAGATTCTCTGCCCGGGTCCTGCGGCGGGCCTATGATCGCCGCCGGTGGCAGCGGCGGCTCTCGTTCTCTACGGCGTCTCCCTGGCCCTCACGTTTGGGGTGAGGATCGTCGTGCAGGTTCTACGGACCGGTTCGACCGGGGTCCGCCTCATCGGCGGCGGGGCGGGGCCGCTCGAGTGGCTGGCCGGCGGCCTCTTCGCTCTCGCGGTCACGCTGGGGGCGGCGGCGCCGGTCCTCGCCCTGACCGGCGTCCTCGAGCCGATCCCGGCCCTCGATGGCATCGTCGGACATGCCATCGGGATCGTCCTCGCCGTCACCGGCATCGCGCTCACCTTCGCCGCCCAGCTCGCGATGGGCGACTCCTGGAGGATCGGCGTCGACGAGGGGGAGAGGACCGACCTTGTGACGGACGGCCCCTTCGAAATCGTCCGCAACCCGATCTACAGCGCGATGATCCCGGGCGTCCTCGGCCTCGCCCTGATGGTGCCGAGCGTGGTGGCAATCGCCGCCCTCGCAACCGCCGTCGTCGCACTCGAGCTCCAGGTGCGCTCCGTCGAGGAGCCATACCTCCTCCGCACCCACGGCACCGCCTACGCCGAGTACGCAGCCCGCGTCGGCCGCTTCGTCCCGGGGGTGGGCCATCTGGTTGGCATCGGATCTCCCGATGCCACCGGTACGCCCGGCTAGGGGCGAACCTGATCGCGTGGCGCATTGCTCTCGGTATGCGGGAGGAACGCGCCACGGGCGATATGCAGGCGGCGAGCATCGCAGCCCGGCAGCACGGGGTCGTTACCGTCGAGCAGCTTCATGACGCCGGGATCGACCGCAGCGCCATATCCAGGAGGGTCCGCACAGGCCGGCTCCATCGCGTCCACCGCGGGGTCTACGCCGTGGGCCATCGCCGCCTTTCGGAGGAGGGAAGGTGGATCGCCGCGGTCCTTGCCTGCGGCGGCGGTGCGTCGCTCAAATCGGCGGGCTCGATTCTCGAGGTCTGGGGAGCGGCTCTCAGCCATTGGAGCGCCGCGGCGCTGTGGGGACTCCTTCCCGCCAGGGCCGGCCCGGTGGAGGTCTCATGCCCTGGCCAAGGCGGTCGTCGCAATCGGCCCGGGATCGTCGTGCATCGGTCGAGGACGCTGGTTGACTCGCATGTGACGCTGCGCTCTGGCATCCCTGTGACGAAGTCCGCGCGTACGGTCGCCGACCTCCGTAGGGCTCTCTCTCACGGTCGAGCGGGGGCAATTTCTCCAAGGTTGTTACGTCGCGCGATCAGGCAGGCGGACGCGCTCGGGTTGCCGACCGGCCTGGAGATTGGCCTTGGTCGCTCGCGCAGCGATCTCGAGCTGCTCTTCCTGGGCCTCTGCCGCCGTTCCGGCCTCCCGGAGCCCGAGAACAACGTCCTGATCGGCCGACATGAGGTGGACTTCCTCTGGCGCCACGCGATGCTTGTCATCGAGGTCGACGGCTACCGCTACCACCGAGGGGCCGGCGCGTTCGAGGATGATCGTGCCCGCGATCTCGAGCTGCGTCGGCAGGGCTTCGAGGTCCTGAGGATCGGCGAACGGCAATTGGTCGAACGTCCGCAGCAGGTGGCGGTGGCATTGACCGCGGCCCTCGCCTCCGCGGCCCGTAGAGTTGGCTCCGATGGCCACCAGTGAGAAATCGACGGCTCCGGCCGGGTCCGGAAGCGACGGGCACGAGCTTTTCCTGGTCGACGGGAACTCGCTCGCCTACCGGGCGTTCTTCGCGCTGCCGGAGTCGATCGGGACGAGTGACGGGCGGCCGACCAACGCGATCTACGGGCTGGCCTCGATGCTGGCGAAAATCGTCGTCGAGATGAGCCCGGCCGGGCTGATCGTCGCCTGGGACGCCGGCATGTCCGGACGCGAGAAGACCTACGACCTCTACAAGGCGCAGCGCCCGTCAAGGCCCGACCTGCTGCGGGAGCAGTGGCCGCACCTTATGCCGCTGGTCGAGGCCTTCGGCTACACCAACGTCAAGGTCGAGGGCTTCGAGGCCGACGACGTGATCGGCACCCTCGCGCGCCAGGCACAGGAGCAGGGGATACCGGTGATGGTCGTCTCGGGCGACCGCGACGTCTACCAGCTGGTCGGGGACGGCATCCGGGTGATGACGACCTCCCGCGGCGTCACCGAGACCAAGGTCTACGACCGCGAGGGCGTGGTCGAGCGCTACGGGGTGCCGCCGGAGCTCGTCACCGACCTGATCGGGCTGAAAGGAGACACGTCGGACAACATCCCCGGCGTCCCGGGCATCGGCGACAAGACCGCCGCCCAGCTGCTGCAGGAGTTCGGCTCGCTCGAGCAGGTGCTAGAAAGCGTCGAGCACATCTCCGGCGCGAAGCGGAAGCAGAACCTGGTCGAGCACGCCGACGACGCCCGCATTTCGAAGGAGCTGGCGACGCTTCAGTGCGATGTGGAGACCGGCATCGACCTCACGGATGTGATGGGAGCCGAGCCGGACCGTGGCGCCCTGCGGGACTTCATGCGCGAGTTCGAGCTGCGGGCGGTGATGGAGCGGCTCGAGGAAGGCCTTCCCGAGGGCGTCGCCGTCCCCGGCCGCAGGGTCGAGACCGAGCTCGAGGTCGAGGCGGTAGAAGGAACCCCACAGGACCTCGGGGAGGGCGAGCTGGCCATCGCGGTAGCGGGGGGACGGTGGGCGGCCGCCGGCGCCGAGAAGATCCTCACCGGCGGGTCGAGCCTCGACGAGCTCGCGGTGGGCCTGGCCGGCCGCCCGATCCTCGCCCACGACGCAAAGTCGCTCGGCGGCGGCCGCCACGGCCTCCTCGCCGCTGCCGCCCGCGAGGGGGTCGCGCTGGCCCTCGAGCACGACACGATGCTCGCCGCATATCTTCTCGAGCCGCAGAGGCGCAGCTACGAGCTGGTCGAGCTCGCCGCCGACGCCGGGATCGGGCTCGCAGATCCCTCCGCCGCCGTCGCCTCCTCGGGCGACGAGGACGACCCCCAGCTCTCGCTGGGAGAGGACTCGGATGCGGGGCTCGAGCCGCCCGAGGAAGCACGCCTGGTGGCCGCCCTGTGCGAAACACAGCGCCCCCGCCTCGAGGAGCTCGGGCTGGAGCCGCTGATGCGCGAGGTCGAGCTACCCCTGGTCGATGTCCTCGCCTCGATGGAGCGCGAGGGCCTGAAGCTCGACGCGCGGCGGCTCGCCGAGGTCGGTGCCGGCTTCGCCGAGCGGATCGAGACGCTCGAGTCGGAGATATTCGAGCTGGCCGAGGAGGAGTTCACGATCGGCTCACCGCAGCAGGTCGGCAGGGTGCTCTTCGAGAAGCTCGGACTGACCCGGAAGCGCCGGGGCAAAACCGGCTTCTCCACCGACGCCCGCGTCCTCGCCCAGATCCGCGACGAGCACCCGATCGTCGAGAAGATCGAGTCCTGGCGCGAGCTGACCAAGCTCAAGAACACCTACCTCGACACCCTGCCCGACCTGATCGACGCCCGGAGCGGCCGGGTCCACACCACGTTCAACCAGGCATCGACCACGACCGGCCGGCTCTCGAGCACCAACCCCAACCTCCAGAACATCCCGATCCGCACCGAGATCGGCCGCCCGGTCCGCGCCTGCTTCGTCGCCGAGGAGGGCGCCCGCCTCCTCTCTGCCGATTACAGCCAGGTCGAGCTGCGGGTCCTCGCCCACGTCGCCGACGAGTCCGTACTCAAGGAGATCTTCAAGCGGGGCGAAGACGTCCACGCCGCGACCGCGGCCGAGGTGTTCGGCGTCGCCCGCGAGGAGGTCGACGTCGGCCAGCGCTCCAAGGCGAAGATGGTGAATTTCGGGATCGTCTACGGGCTCACCGGCTTCGGCCTCGCCGATCGGCTCAACATCCCCAGGAAGGAGGGCGAGGAATTCGTCGCCCGCTACCTGGAGCGCTTTCCAGCCGTCCGCGCATTCCGTGAGGAGGTCGTCGAGCGGGCCCAGGATGAGGGATACGTGACGACTCTGATGGGCCGCCGGAGGTCGATTCCCGAGCTTCGCTCAGGCAACCCGAACACCCGCCGCCTGGGTGAGCGGCTGGCCGTAAACACGGTGATTCAGGGCACTGCCGCGGACATCATCAAGGTGGCGATGGTGCGCTGCCACAACGCGCTGCGCGAGGGTGGCGATGCGACCCGTCTGGTCCTGCAGATCCACGATGAGCTGCTCTTCGAGGGGCCGCCGGGCGAGATGGAGGAGGCGGCCGAGCTGGTGCGGCGCGAGATGTGCGCCGCCTACCAGCTCGATCCGCCCCTCGAGGTCGATATCGGAATCGGCCAGGACTGGCTCGACGCGAAGTAGCGTCAGCCGGCCAGCTCGACCTCCTCGAAGGTGGCCTGGCCGTTCTCGAGCTTCAGCTCGGCCTCCTCGACGACGGCCCCTTCGACGAGGTCTGCGGTGGTGCAGCTACCTCCGCACTCGCCGTGGTCGTGACCCTCGTCCGAGCGCTCCGAGCCGGAGTTGTCCTCGCCCTGCTGGCCGTCGGGCTGTTCCTCGGCCTGGTCGTCGCCGTTCTCATCCTCGCCGGGCTGGTCCTCGCCCGATTCGGGGTTGTCCTCCCCGTCGTGCGACGCGGTCGCGGAGCCATTGTGGCCGCCCTCGCACTTGACCTCGGTTTCGTCGGTTAGGAGGCCGCTGATCGTGTCGCCCCCGAAGAGGTCGATCGTCAGCCGACCGGTTTCTGCGTCGAACGACTTGATCGTGCCGGCGTTCTCATCGCCGTCCATGACCCCGTCGTCGTCGCTGTCACGGTCGCGTGGATTGTCTCCAGCCAGGAACTCGGCCCGGTTGCGAAGATGATCGCGATCCTGGTCCCGCCGGGCCTGCGGCCCAGCGGCTGACGAGACCCTCTGCTGGGGGTGGCATCTGAAGTTCTATCGGCGTTGGGAGGTACTGATATGACAGCGGGGCGGTTACCCCTGACCATTCAACCCATGCCCGAGGCGAAAATCACTCAGAGGAGGAGGACCGGTCGTGGATAGAGGCCTTGCCGTCTTCCTGACCGCTGGGGCCGGCGGGCTGATCGCGCTCCAGGCGCCGATCAACGCAGGGCTCGGCAGGGCGACCGGGAGCCTTCCCGCCGCGCTCGTCTCCTTCGGCGTCGGCACCCTGGCGCTCGCCGCGATCGTCGTCCTCAGCGGCCAGGCGGGCGGCCTCGGCTCGACCTTCGAGGTCAGTTGGTACTACCTGCTCGGCGGCCTGCTCGGCGCCGCGTACGTGGCGAACGCGTTGGTCGCGGTCACCGCGATCGGAGCCGGCGGGGTCGCGGCCGCGACGATCACCGGCCAGCTGCTGGCCTCGGTCGCGATCGACCGCCTAGGCCTGTTTGGCCTCGAGCAGGTCTCGCTCAGTCCGGAGCGGGTGATCGGCGTCGCGCTCCTCCTTGCGGGAACCGTTCTCGTCGTTCGCTGAGCCCGCCGGGGGCGGCGCGATGCGCAGGTAATGCCCGAAGGACCAGTCGACGAATCGCCTCACTCCGAGCAGGCGGATGATCGGGCCAAGAAGCCTCGGCGGGACCCGGGGCAGGAGCCGCTGGACGCGCAGCATCGAGCGGAACTTCCACTCGTGCGCGTCGTGGAACGCGGTGTAGGAGTACGCGGCCCGCTCCCGATTCTGGCGCCCTTCGACAACCGAGCGCAGCTCGCGGCCCAGGGCGATCCCGAAGTAGATCGCGGTCCTGATCCCCTCCGCGGTGAGCGGCAGGCAGTGGCCGGCGGAGTCGCCGACGAAGAAGATCCCGCCCTCGGTCGCGGGCCGCAGCTTGTGCGGGATCCAGTTGCCCTGGTAGCGGACCCTGTCACGCCCGAGGTCCTCGGCCAGAAGCTCGGTCGTGTCGCGTATGTGGAAGCGGGGGTCGAAGGAGCCGACGCCGATCCGCAGCTCGTCGCGCGCCGGGAAGGACCACGCATAGCCCGCCGGGACGTAGCGGCGGTCGATCCAGATCTCGAGGTCCTCGCCGGAGCCGTCGGGGTGCACCTCCAGCCCTCGCGAGAGCGGCGCGTCGGGCGGCTGGAAGCCGTCTCCGGTGGCGAGCACGCGGCGCCAGCCGAGCGCGTCGACGACCAG
The DNA here is from genome assembly GCA_036406595.1 of Solirubrobacterales bacterium. Taxonomy (GTDB): domain Bacteria; phylum Actinomycetota; class Thermoleophilia; order Solirubrobacterales; family 70-9; genus VRUE01. The sequence goes on from DASXAR010000026.1 coordinate 8,002, forward strand.
AGGGGCTGAGAGGACGCCGCGGTCGGTGTCGACGGCGATCGCCCCGTCCCCGTTCTGGGGCGAGGTGCGGCCGTTCACCTTGGCCGTCTCGAAGGTCGCGTCGCAGCCCTCCCAGAGCAGCGCGCATAGCTCCCTGTAGTCGAAGGTCGAGAACGTCCACGGCAGCCGGTAGCGCCGGGTCCCATGCGGGGTTCGCATCAGCAGCGAGTCGAAGCGCTGGCGCTCGGCCGCCATCAGGCCCGCCCCACGCAGCCAGTCGGTCGGAATCCCGCAGGCGGAGGTCTGCCGCTCGCCGATCTCGTATCGGTCGATCACCATCACGTCGGCGCCGGAGCCGGCCAGCTCGCGCGCCACCGCAAGGCCGCCGAAGCTCGCGCCGCAGATCAGCACGTCGTGGCGTCCCGACAGCGGCCCCCGCTGCTCGCCTCGCTTCGTCGCTCGGACCGGCATTTGCGGTCAGGGTACCGTTCCCTCCGCCGCCTGCGACCGCGGGAACGGGGCCGCGTGTAATCTTGGCGGGCTGTGTCCGCGACCGACACAATGAGTGCCCCTGCGCAGAACGGAACCCCTGTCGAGGGCTCCGGCGGCCTGCTGCTCGAAGTCGACGGCAAGATCGTCCCGAACTACGCCGCGACGATGGTCTCCTTCGACGAGGGAGACGTCGTCAAGGGCAAGGTCGTGCGAATCGACAAGGACGAGGTCCTGGTCGACATCGGCTACAAGGCCGAGGGGGTCATCCCCTCGACCGAGCTCTCGATCCGCAAGTCCGTCGACCCCGCCGATGAGGTCGAGCTAGGCGAGGAGATCGACGCCCTGGTCCTGACCAAGGAGGACGCCGAGGGCCGCCTCGTCCTTTCGAAGAAACGGGCTCGCTTCGAGAAGGCCTGGCGGCGCATCGAGACCGCCGCCGAGTCGGGCGAGCCGGTCGAGGGAAGCGTGATCGAGGTGGTCAAGGGCGGTCTCATCCTCGATCTCGGGGTGCGCGGCTTCCTGCCCGCCTCGCTGGTCGACATCCGTCGCGTCCACAACCTCGACGAGTTCCTCGGGCAGAAGCTCGAGTGCAAAGTGATCGAGCTCAACCGCAGCCGCAACAACGTCGTGCTCTCCCGGCGGGCGGTGCTGGAGGAAGAGCGCAAGGAGGTCCGGGAGCAGATCCTCGGCCGCCTCGAGCCGGGTCAGGTGGTCGAGGGCAAGATCTCCAACATCGTCGACTTCGGCGCCTTCGTCGACCTCGACGGGATCGATGGCCTGATCCATATCTCCGAGCTCTCCTGGAGCCACGTCAACCACCCCTCCGAGGTGGTCTCGATCGGCGACACCGTGAGGATCAAGGTGCTGGACATCGATCGCGATCGCCAGCGCATCTCGCTCGGTCTCAAGCAGACGCAGGAGGACCCCTGGCAGCGGGTGATCAGCACCCACCGGCCGGGTGACGTGCTGGAGGGCACCGTCACGAAGGTCGTCGCCTTCGGCGCCTTCGTCGAGATCCTGCCGGGCGTCGAGGGGCTGGTCCACATCTCCGAGCTGGCGGACCACCACGTCGAGAACCCCAGCGAGGTCGTCGAGCCGGGCACGACCCTGAACGTGAAGATCCTCGAGATAGACGAAGAGCGGCGCCGCCTCTCGCTCAGCATCAAGCGGGTCGAGGGGCAGAACATGCCGATGCAGGATCTCGGGGCCCAGCTGGAGGAGCTGCAGCCCGCCGGTTCTGTCGACGAGGCTGACTCAGAGCCACAGCCCGCGGATCCTGTCGCGGAGGAGGACTCCTCGTCCTCGCCGGTGGCTGCGGGCGAGGAGCCCAACTCCACGCCACCCGCGGGAGAGGCGCCGGAGGAAGATCCTGACGCCGATGCCGCGGACGAAGCAGAGGCGGAGGAGCAGGCGGACGGCGACGAGGCGGGCGATTCAGAGCAGGGTTGAGCGGCGGCGATGGCGCCGCTGACTATCGGCCTGACCGGCGGGATCGCCGCCGGTAAGTCCGAGGCGCTGGCCGCGTTTGAGCGCCTCGGTGCGGCGACCATCTCCAGCGACGCGGTGGTCCATGAGCTGCTCGACGCCGAGCCTCTGCGCGGCCGCCTGCTCGAGCGCTGGGGGCCCGAGGTCGCGCAGCAGGGGCAGATCGACCGCACGCGGGTCGGAGAGATCGTCTTCGCCGACCGCGATCAGCTGGCCTGGCTGGAGGAGCAGATCCACCCACTCGTCGGCGAGCGGATCGGCGGCTGGCTTGCGGGCCTGCCTGACGCGACGAGGGTCGCGGTGGTCGAGGTCCCGCTCCTCTTCGAGTCGGGGATGGAGGGGGTCTTCGACACGACGCTCGCCGTGGTCGCCTCGGAGCAGGTGCGGCGAGACCGGGCGGATGCAAGGGGGCACACCCTTGTGGACGAGCGGGAGGCGCGGCAGCTCGCCCAGAATGAGAAGGCGGCTCGGGCTGAGCACGTAGTGGTAAACGACGGCAGCGTCGACGACCTCGAACGAGCGCTGTCTGGCCTCGTCGAGAAACTGGGGGAATGAGGGCAAGGAGGAGGAGGCGCCGCCTGCTGCTCGCCGGTGGCGCCGTCGGCGCTGCTGTTGCAATCGCCCTTGCCTCCGGCCTGGTCGGGCGATTTGGCGATGTGATCCAGGAGCTGACGCTTCCGCTCCGCCACGAGGACATCATCCGTCAACAGGCCCGCGAGAAGAACGTCGATGCGTCGCTGATCGCGGCCGTCATCTACGCTGAGTCCCGCTTCCGCGATCAGACATCGCACGCGGGGGCGCGGGGACTGATGCAGATCACGCCGACGACGGCCCACGAGATCGAGCGGCTCAGCGGCGGCACGACGTTCAGGCTCGCCGATCTTGCCGATCCCGAAATCAACATTCGCTACGGCACGTATTACCTGGGACAGCTTCTGCGCCGGTATGACGGCAACGCGGTGGCGGCGCTGGCCGCCTACAACGCGGGGCCGACGAAGGCGCAGGAATGGGGCGGCTCGGAGCTGACCCTGGACGACATCCCGCTCGAAGAGACGCGCGGCTACGTGGAAGAGGTGCTCGACAAGCAGAGCGATTACCGGCACGAGTACGCCGAGGAGCTGGGGTATTGAGCGAGCGGCCGCAACCGCGCCTTTCGGCCCTGGCGCTCGCCGTGGGCCTCGTGCTCGCCGATTCCTCGGTCGTCGTCCTGGCGCTGCCGGACATCTACAGGGAACTCGACACGAGCGTCGCCGGCGTCGCCTGGGTGCTGGTCTCGTTCAACCTCGTGCTGGCGCTGGCCGCAGTGCCCGCGGCCCATCTGGCGCGGCGCGCGGGTCCGGGCCGGACCGCGGCGTTCGGGCTCGCGATCTTTGCCGGCGCGGGCCTCGCCTGCGGGGCGGCGTCGGAGCTGAGCACGCTGCTCGCGGCCCGTTGCGTGCAGGCCCTCGGTGGCGCGGCGGCCGTCACCGCGGTCCTCGAGCTATTGCCGGCCACGGTGGGTTCGGAGAGTCGCGCCGTCTCGGTCTGGGTGATCGCGGGTGCAACCGGGGCGGCGATCGGGCCCGCGGCCGGAGGCCTGCTGACCGACCTCGTCTCCTGGCAGTCGATCTTCCTGATCCAGGCGCCGCTCGCCCTCGCCGCCGGCGTGCCCATCCTCGGCGTCGCCCGGCACGAGGCCGCCACCGGCGTGATCGCCTCGGAGCTGCGCAGCACCGGGCGCCCGCACCTGTCGGCCAACGTCGCGCTGGCGATGATCTCGGCGGCGATCGCCGCCGCCCTCTTCCTGCTCGTACTGCTCTTGATCGAAGGCTGGAGGTTGTCGCCGATCGGGGCGGCGATCGTGGTCACCGTGATGCCGGTCTCGGCGCTGCTGGGGGCGCGACTCGGGCGCTCGGTTCCGAGCACCCGCGCCCGCGGCGTCGCCGGCGCCATCCTCGTCGCCGGCGGCCTCGGAGGTCTGGCGCTCCTGCCGAAGGCGGAGGTAGCGCTGACCCTGCCGCCGCAGGTGTTGGTCGGTGTCGGGCTCGCACTGGTCCTTTCGGCTCTGACCGAGACCGCGCTGAGCGGTCGGGCGCCCCAGGCGATCCACGGCGGCTGGACGATCGCGGCACGTCATGCCGGCGTCGCGATCGGCCTTCTCCTGCTGACGCCGGTCTTTACCGCTGACATCGCGCAGCAGCGGGAAGACGCGATCGATGCGGGCACCGCGGTCGTCCTCGACTCCCAGGTGAGCCCCCTGTTGAAGCTTCAGCTCTCGCAGCGGATCGGCGAGCGCCTCGACGAAGAGAAGGGAAAGGTCCCGACAATCGGGCCAGCCTTCGAACCGCTGCCCAGCGACCCGGAGGACCGCGCCGACGTCCTGCAGCTGCGCAGCGAACTGCAGGACCAGCTCGACCGCGGCGCGACGCACGCCTTCAGCGCCTCCTTCGGCATCGCAGCGATCATCGCCCTGCTCTCCCTCGTCCCGATCGGCGTCGCCAGGAGGCTGGAGCTGTGAGCGACTCCCGGGGCACCTCGCTGGTCGTCGCCGCAATCGCGGTGTCGGCTCTGCTGGTCGGCGTCTACCTCGCCGCGGGGGGAAGCTCCTACACGCCCGAAAAGGTCCGAGACCCCTGCAAGCACAGGCCGTCGCGCAACCCGCAGGGTCTCGAAGAGATCGCACAGCAGTTCACCCTGTCGGCCCTCGACGGCGCGGCGTGCGAGCTCGGCGTCACCCGCGAGGAACTTGCCCAGGCACTTGCCAGCAAGCAGGCGCGAGAACGCTTCACCGATCGCTACGACATCTCCGAAGCGGAGCTCGCGAAGGCGATCCGCGCCGGCCTGTTGCGGGCTGTCGACGACGCCGAAGAAGCCGGCGCCCTCAGCCCCTTCGTCGCCGGCCCGCTGCGCAGGACGCTACGGCAGATACCGATCAACCAGGCGATCGCGCTCATCAACGACGCCCGCGCCCTGCTCGAAAACGTCCAGTCCTTCCTCGGCCCCGCCCAGGGCCTCCTCGAACAGTTCCTGCCCTAACAAGCGCGGGCGTCTTATCGGGTCGCCCGCCAGACCCAGAGCATGCAGAGCGGCTGCAGTGGCAGCCTCGCCCAGAGCGCCCAGCGGGGAACCCGATCGAGGTCGAGGCCGCGCACCTGCTCCGGGTTGACGGCCATGTGGACGTTGGCGGGGAAGACCCCGACCAGCAAACCCAGCAGCCACCACCGTGCCAGTCGCCGGGTCCTGCGGGGCAGCACCGCAGCGCCGCCGACGATCTCGGCGACGCCGCTCACCGCGACCGCCTCGCGATGCATCGGCAGCGAGGGCGGCATCATCGCCTCGTAGCTGTGTGGGATCACGAAGTGCATCGTCCCGGCGAAGCCGAAGAACGCCGCGAGTGCTTTCTGCGAGCGAGTCACGCGGGGGCAGTCTAAGCCTGTCGCTATCGTCATCCCGTGCCCGATTTCAAACTGAATCCGGCCTACACCCCGACCGCCGACCAGCCGGCGGCGATCGCCGGGCTGAGCGAGGGCCTGCGCGAAGGCGACAGCTTCCAGACGCTGCTCGGCGCCACGGGCACAGGGAAGACGTTCACGATGGCCGGGACGATCGAGGCGGTGCAGCGGCCGACCCTGGTGATCGCGCACAACAAGACGCTGGCGGCGCAGCTCTGCAACGAGTTCCGCGAGTTCTTCCCCGACAACGCGGTCGAGTACTTCGTCTCCTACTACGACTACTACCAGCCGGAGGCATACGTCCCGGCGCAGGACCTCTACATCGAGAAGGACTCCTCGATCAACGACGAGATCGACCGCCTGCGCCATGCTGCGACGGCCGCGCTGTTCGCGCGCCGCGACGTGATCATCGTCGCCTCTGTCTCCTGCATCTACGGGATCGGCTCGCCCCAGGTCTACAACGAAAAAATGCAGCTGTTCAAGGTCGGCGAGGAGATCGACCGCGACGAGGTCCTGCGCAAGCTGGTGAAGATGCAGTATCAGCGCAACGACTCGGCGCTCGGCCGCGGCACCTTCCGGGTCCGGGGCGAGGTGCTGGAGATCATGCCCTCCTACGCCGAGACCGCCTACCGGATCGCTCTCTTCGGCGACGAGATCGAGTCCGTCCAGCACTTCGACCCGCTCACCGGTGAGATCCTCGACGAGATCGACCACGTCTCGGTCTGGCCCGCCTCCCACTATGTGACCAAGGACGAGACGCTGGAGCGGGCTGTGGACGAGATTCGCGCCGAACTGAACGCGCGCACCGCCCAGCTCGAGGAGGAGGGCAAGCAGCTCGAGGCGCACCGGCTGCGACAGCGCACCGCCTACGACATCGAGATGCTGAAGGAGCTGGGCTTCACCTCGGGGATCGAGAACTACTCACGCATCCTCGACGGCCGTCCGCCTGGTAGCCCACCGCACACCCTGATCGACTACTTCCCCGACGACTTCGTCGTCTTCGTCGACGAGTCCCACCAGACGATCCCGCAGCTCGGCGGCATGTACGAGGGGGACCGCTCTCGAAAGCAGACCCTGATCGACTACGGCTTCCGCCTGCCCTCGGCGATCGACAACCGGCCGCTCAAGTTCGGCGAGTTCCTCGACCGGGTCAACCAGCTCGTGATGGTCTCGGCTACGCCCGGCCCATTCGAGCAGGCCGAATCCTCGCGCGTCGTCGAGCAGATCGTCCGCCCGACCGGGATCGTCGACCCGGCGATCGAGGTCCGCGAGACCAGGAACCAGATCGACGACCTGATGAACGAGATCAAAGCGCGCGCGGAGGCCGGCGACCGGGTTCTGGTCACGACCCTGACCAAGAAGATGGCCGAGGACCTGACCGCGTACCTGCTCGAGTACGGGATCAAGGTCCGCTACCTGCACTCAGAGGTCGACACGCTCGAACGGATCCGCATAGTCCGAGAGCTGCGGCTGGGGGAGTACGACGTGCTGGTCGGTGTCAACCTGCTGCGAGAGGGCCTCGACCTGCCCGAGGTCTCGCTGGTGGCGATTCTCGACGCGGACAAGGAGGGATTCCTGCGCGGCGAGACCAGCCTCGTGCAGACGATCGGCCGCGCTGCCCGCAACGTCAACGGGCGGGTCCTGATGTACGCGGACAAGGAGACCGACGCGATGCGGGCGGCGATGCGCGAGACGGATCGCCGCAGGGCAATCCAGCTCGCCTACAACGAGGAGCACGGGATCACCCCGGAGACGGTGCGCAAGGGAATCTCCGAGATGGCCGAGTTTCTGGCGATGGAGGATCGGGCACCCGCCAAACGACGCCGGCGGCGCGCGGAGGAGTTCGCAAGCCCCCGAGAGCTCGAGCGGACGATCGTCTCGCTCGAGGAGGAGATGCTCGCCGCGGCCGACGACCTCCGCTTCGAGGAGGCGGCGCGTATCCGCGACGAGCTGAAGGAGCTGCGCCGCGACCTCGACGGCATGCGCGCCGGGACCTGATGCCTGCCACGATCTGCGAGCAGCTCGCCGAATGGGCTGTCTCGCTACGGGCCGAGGACCTGCCGGCAAGCGTCACCGAGCGGGCCGGGCTGCAGGCCGAGAGCATCGCCGCCGGTCGCACCGCCGGAGAGGTGGCGGCCGGGGCGGTTGCCGCGGCGGCGCCGGATGGTCCGGTCGGCGAGGTCTACCGCTCGGCGGCCGCGTCGATCGCCCACGATTGGGACGACTACCTCTTCATGGGACACACGGGCCACTCGGCGGTGCCGGCCTCCGTCTGCTTCGCGGCGGCCGAGCGCGATCGCGCCCTCTGTGCCCAGGTCGCCGCCAACGAGGTCGCCGGACGGCTCGGTGCGGCTCTCTTCCTCGGCCCCCACAACGGCCAGTTCTGGGCGTCGATCCACTGCGCCTCGGCGGCGGTCGCCGCCTCGCTCGGCCTCGGGCTCGACGCGCGGCGCACCGCGCATGCGCTGGCGATCGCGCTCTACCAGCCGCCCTATGGGATGTGGCCGGGCTTCATGGGGCCCGGCAGCAAGCTCCTGACCGCCGCCGAGCCTGCCGCCCTCGGGGTCCGGTCGGCGCTGCTTGCGGCGGAGGGCATGAGCGGTGCCCTCGACGTGGTCGAGCATCCGCGCGGAGTGCTCGCCAACCTCTCGTTCGCGCCTCGGCCCGCGATGTTCGGAGGGCTTGGCGAGGTCTGGTTGACCGACACCCTCGCCTTCAAGCGCCTTCCCGGCTGCGCCTACCTGCAATCCGTCGCGGAGGCGGCCTGCGCGGCCGATCTGGATCCGGGCGAGGTGGCCGGGGTCGAGATCGACGCAGGCTGGCTGACCTGCGAGATGGAGAAGCTGGGTCGAGGCGCAGAGCTGACGCCGGTGCGGGTCAATTTCTCCGCGGCGCTGACCACCGCGGTCGGCCTGATCGCGGGACGTTTGACACCCGCGGAGCTGGAGCCCGGCTGGCTTTCGGGGAACGAGGCCCGTATCCGCGACCTGGCGGGCAGGGTCAGGATCAGGCATGACCCCGCGCTGACGGCGCGGACGCTGCTCGGCACGCTGGAGGCCGGGGCCTCTCCCGGTCTCGGCATCGGCGACCTGCTGCGGATCAGGCGGCGCCTTGCCGACGTCAACATGGACGAGACCAGCCCGACACCGGCTCTCGTGCGCGCGCTAGCGGCCGACAGGCGCCTGCGCGCCCGGCTCGGCTCCCTCGTGCGGGCACGGCTCGGTGGCACCCCGGACAGCGGCGTCGACGGGCTCGACGTCGCGGCGCTGCGGATGACCTTTCCGAGCCGCCTTCGGATCCGGCTGCGGGGAGGGGGGACCCGCGTCCTCGAGGGGGACGAGCCCGGCTCCTGCGGCAGACCTGTCGGCGAGCAGCGAGTGGTGGTCGAGGAGAAGCTCAGCCGAGCAGCTTCGCCGCCTTTGCCGAGTCGGTGAAGAATTCGCCGCGAACGGCCTTGCCGTCCTCGTACTTCAGGAGATGCACGAATGGAGCATCGAAGCTCCCCTTGTCGTTGCCGGCGTGCTGCGTGCCGCGGACGACGACGTAGTCGCCGGCATCGATGAACTCCTCCGGCTCGACGCTGAACGAGGACCAGTAGTTGGGAATCTGGGCGAAGTTCCCCATGATCTGGTCGCGGCCCTCGACCACTCCCCCGAGGGGAAGCTCGTCCGAGGTCACCCAAACCGCGTCCTCGGCGAAGTCCTCCTTGAGGGCTTCGAGGTCTCCGCGGCCAAATGCCTGGTAGGCGGACTTGGCGGTGTCGATGTTTGACATGTCGCTCTCCTTTTTCGGTGGCGCCCGCCCTTCAAGAACCTACCGCCGGCCCCACCGCCCCGGCAAGCGCCCGGCCCCATCAGGTCCACATGCTCGGCGCTTCTTCAGCTTTCTCTGGCGCGGCGGGCGTATTCGGACAGGTCCTGCGACCAGAACTCGACCACGTTGCCGTCCGGATCGGTGACGTAGACCGCGCGGCCAGGTCCCAGCTGGATCGGGCCCTCGACCTCTCCTCCCCGAGCGACGATTCGCTCCCTTATCGAGTCGATTTCTCTGTCGGGAACGGAGAACGCGAAGTGGACGTGGGCCCCGCCGCGGCCACCGGCCAGCCCCACCTGCGGTGTCCACAGACCGAGCCGGGCCGAGTCTCCGATCAGGTACCAGCAGCGGTCGTCTCGCCCCTCCCCGTGGAGCGTCTCCTCGAAGCCGAGAATGTCCCGGTAGAACGCACGAGCGGCGTCGAGATCGGCAACCTCGAGCACCAGCTCCGATATCCCACTCACGGGCGGCGGCCCATTCACGATCCCTCCTATCTAACCTCAAGGCATGGCGATCGACGTCGGCGAAGCCACCTTCGAGCGCGAGGTGATCGAGCGCTCGCGCCAGGTTCCGGTGGTCGTGGATTTCTGGGCGGAGTGGTGCGGTCCATGCCGGACGCTGACGCCGGCGCTCGAAGCCGCGGAGAAGGCTCGCTCCGGCAAGGTCGTTTTGGCAAAGGTCGACGTCGATGCAAACCAGGGGCTCGGCGCACGCTTTCAGGTGCAGGGGATTCCCGCCGTGAAGGCGTTTCGCGACGGCGCCGTGGTCGACGAATTCGTCGGCGCGGTTCCCAAACCCAGGGTCGAAGAGCTGTTCGACTCGCTGGTCCCGTCGCGGGCGGACGAGTTGCTCGCTCTGGGGGATGAGCTCTCCCTGCGCGAGGCCTCCGAGCTCGAGCCCCACCGGGCCGACATCGCGGCCGCCCTGGCGCGCGCCCGCCTGGAGCGCGGGGCCCAGGAGGAGGCACTGGAGGCGGTCGAAGGCCACGAGGGCGATTTCGCCGCTGACGGGATCGCCGCAAGGATCCGGCTGGAAAGGTCCGGGGTCGCAGGGGAGGCATTCGAAACCCTCGATCGGGGCGAAAGGGATGCTGCTCTCGATTCCCTGTTGGAGGAGGTGGCGAACGCCGATGAAGAGGCTCGCGAGGAGCTGCGCCGCGCGATCGTCGGCATCCTCAGCGAAGCCGACCAGGGCGACCCCGTGGCCCGCGGCTACCGCCGCCGCCTCGCCGCCGCCCTCTACTGAGTTGCCTCGCCGCCTCCCGGCGGCGATCGACCCTCTCGTCGACGACGCCCGTCCCGCGGCGATGCGAGCCGCGCCATGACGAAATCCGGTTCGCGATCGCGGATTCTCCCCGGGGAACGTCTGTTCGCCTGCGTAGAATCGACGCCAGTGCCGGCATCTGATCGCATCGTCATCTCAGGGGCCCGCGAGCACAACCTCAAGGGCATCGACCTCGCCCTGCCTCGCGATGCCCTGATCGTCATCACCGGGCTCTCCGGCTCTGGAAAGTCGAGTCTTGCCTTCGACACGATCTACGCCGAGGGGCAACGCCGCTATGTGGAGTCGCTGTCGGCCTACGCCCGACAGTTCCTTGGATTGATGGAGAAGCCGGACGTGGACTCGATCGAGGGGCTCTCACCGGCGATCTCGATCGACCAGAAGACGACCTCGCGCAACCCGAGGTCGACGGTCGGCACGGTGACCGAGATCTACGACTACCTGCGGCTGCTCTGGGCGCGGATCGGCACCCCCCACTGTCCCGAGTGCGGGGCCGAGATCACCGGCCAGACGCAGGAGCAGATCGTCGATCGCCTGATGACCCTCGAGGAGGGGGTCAAATTCATGGTCCTCGGGCCGGTCGTGCGAGGGCGGAAAGGCGAGTACGGGAAACTGCTCGAGCAGCTGCGGCTGGAGGGCTACTCCCGGGTCAAGGTCGACGGCGAGCTGCGACGCCTGGACGAGGAGATCGTCCTCGACAAGAAGTTCAAACACGACGTCGCGGTGGTCGTCGACCGCCTCGTGATGAAGCCGGACCTGCGCCGCCGCCTCTCCGAGTCGGTTGAGTCCGCTGCCGGCCTCGCCGCCGGACTGGTCGAAGTGGAGATCCTCGGCGACAAGGCCCACGGCGGACGCGAAGCCCAGCAGAGCGGCGCAACCATGCTCTTCTCCGAGCAGTTCGCGTGCCTGAACTGCGGCACCTCGATACCGGAGCTCGAGCCGCGGATCTTCTCCTTCAACTCCCCCCACGGCGCCTGCGAGCGTTGTCACGGCCTCGGCTTCCAGCGTGTGATCGACCCAGAGCTGGTCGTTCCCGACCCGACGCTGTCGCTCGCCGAGGGCGCCCTCCAGCCCTGGAATCGCGGTGTGAGTGCCTACTGGAAACGCCTGATCGCCGCGGTCGCCGACGACTACGAAGTCGACATCGACAGGCCGTGGTCGAAGCTGAAGAAATCCGAGCGCGAGATCTTTCTCTACGGCACCGGCGGCGAGCGCCACCAGGTCAGCTACACGAACCGCTTCGGTCGCCGCCGCTCCTACCGGGTCCGGTTCGAGGGGATCGTCAACCAGCTTCAGCGCCGCTACGAAGAGACCGACTCGGAGTCGAATCGCGAGCGGATCGAGGGCTACATGGCGGAGCAGCCCTGCCCGCAGTGCGGCGGGGCGCGTCTGAGGCCTGAGACCCTCGCGGTCAAGGTGGGCGGGATCAGCATCGCCGAGTACACGAAGATGTCGGCGCGGGCGGCAGCCGATTGGATCGCCGCGCTGGAGATGACCGAGACCGAGCGCGCGATCGCCCGTCTGATCGTCCGCGAGATCAGCGAAAGGCTCACCTTCCTCGAGAACGTCGGGATCGGCTATCTCTCACTCGATCGCTCGGCGCGCTCGCTGTCGGGCGGCGAGGCGCAGCGGATCCGGCTGGCAACCCAGATCGGCTCCAGCCTGGTCGGCGTCATGTACGTCCTCGACGAGCCCTCGATCGGGCTCCATCAGCGCGACAACGAGAAGCTGATCGCGACCCTCGACCGCCTGCGGGATCTCGGCAACACGGTCATCGTCGTCGAGCATGACGAGGGGACGATGCGCGCCGCCGACCACATCGTCGACCTCGGCCCGGGCGCCGGCGAACACGGCGGGCACGTGATCGCCGCCGGAACCCCTGCCGACATCGCCGCCGAACCCGCTTCGCTCACCGGCCAGTACCTCTCGGGCAAGCGGCAGATCGACGTTCCAGCCGAGCGCCGCGAGCCGAGCGGCGCGCTGCTCATCCGAGGCGCCCGTGAACACAACCTGAAGGAAATCGACGTCACGATCCCGCTCGGCGTCTTCTGCTGCGTGACCGGGGTCTCCGGCTCGGGCAAGTCGACTCTTGTCAACGAGACGCTCCACCATGCCGTCGCCAACCGGCTGCACCAGGCGAAACTGCGTCCCGGCGCCCACGACGGCATCGACGGGCTCAGCCTGATCGACAAGATCATCAACATCGATCAGTCGCCGATCGGGCGCACACCACGCTCGAACCCCGCCACCTACACCGGCGTCTTCGATCACATCCGACAGCTCTTCGCGCAGACCCAGGAGTCGCGGGCCCGCGGTTACAAGCCGGGCCGCTTCAGCTTCAACGTCAAGGGAGGGCGCTGCGAGGTCTGCCGCGGCGATGGGCAGATCAAGATCGAGATGCACTTCCTTCCGGACGTCTACGTGCCCTGCGAGCAATGCCACGGCAAGCGCTACAACCGCGAGACGCTCGAGGTCCGGTTCAAGGGAAAGAGCATCGCCGACGTGCTGGAGATGTCGGTCGAGGAGGCGGTTGTCTTCTTCGAGAACATCCCAAAGATCGCCCGTCGTCTGCGCACCCTGCACGACGTCGGCCTCGACTACATCCGCCTCGGACAGCCCGCGACTACGCTGTCCGGCGGCGAGGCGCAGCGCGTGAAGCTGGCCACAGAGCTGTCCAAGGTCGCCACCGGCGACACGCTCTACATCCTCGACGAGCCGACGACGGGCCTCCACTTCGCCGACGTCCAGCGCCTGCTCGACGTGCTCGACAGGCTCGTCGACGCCGGCAACACCGTCGTCGTCATCGAGCACAACCTCGACGTGATCAAGACCGCGGACAGGCTCATCGACCTCGGGCCGGAGGGCGGCGAAGAGGGGGGAGAGGTGGTCGCCACCGGCACCCCGGAGCAGGTCGCCGCCGCCGAGGGCTCCTACACCGGCCGCTTTCTCGCCTCGCTGGTCGAGCCTGCGGCGGCGAAACGGACCTCTCGCCGGCGCCGTGAGCCGGTCGCCGCCTAGGGCGCACAGGGTTTGCAACAAAAGCTTTGCTTGAAATCCCTCCCGCCGGGTAAGGTCGAAAGCGCATAGCTCAATAAGGAGGAGACGATGTCCAATTCGGCGTTCCTTAGGCGTGCACCGTTCGCGGCTGCCGCCCTCCTGGTCCTAATCGTTACCGCGGTGGGTTGCGGCGGCGGCGGAGGTGGCGGCGGCCCGAAGATCGCCCTCCTGCTTCCGGAGAACGAAACGCCGCGCTACGAAGCGCATGACCGCCCCGAATTCGAAGAAAACGTCGAAGCGGAATGCGAAGACTGCGAAGTCCTCTACAACAACGCGACCGAGGACGCCTCGAAACAGCAGAGCCAGGCGGAAGCGGCCCTGACGCAGGGCGCGGAAGTCCTGGTCCTCGACCCGGTTGACGCGAAATCGGCCGCGGCGATCGTCGAAAAGGCAAACGCCCAGAACGTGCCGGTTCTCTCCTACGACCGGCTGATCGAAAACTCCGAAGTCGACTACTACGTCTCGTTCGACAACGAACACGTCGGCGAATTGCAGGCCGAATCGCTGTCGGAAAAACTGAAAGAAGACGGTGCCGCGAGCGGGCCGATCGTGATGGTCAACGGCGACCCCGCCGACAGCAATGCCGCCCTCTTCAAAAAAGGCGCGCATACCGGATTCGAAAAAGCCGGTGTGCAGATCGCGAAGGAGTACGACACCCCCGAATGGTCGGCGACGAACGCCCAGAACGAGATGCAGCAGGCGATCACCGCTCTCGGCAAGAATGGCTTCGAAGGGGTCTACGGGGCCAACGACGAAATGGCCGCAGGCTCGATCGCGGCGATGAAGGGGGCCGGGATCAATCCTGCCGAAAAGCCCAGCACCGGCCAGGACGCGACGGTCCCCGGCGTTCAGCGGATCATCGCCGGACAGCAGTACATGACCGTCTACAAGGCAACGGACCTCGAGACCAAAGCAGCTGCGGAAATCGCGGTTGCGCTTGCGGAAGGCGAAGAACCCAAGGTCGAAATCACCGAAGAAATCAACAACGGCAAAACCGATGTGCCTTCGGTTCTGCTCGAACCCGTTGCGGTGACGAAGGACAACGTCAAGAGCACGGTGATCAAGGACGAATTCATCACTCCTGACGAACTCTGCACCGGGTCATACGCCTCGGCCTGCAAGGAACTGGGGATCTCCTAGGCAGAAATCGAGAAATGACCACCTCGAACGGCGCTCTGCTCGAAGTCAAGGGCGCAAGCAAGCGCTTCGGCCCGGTCCAGGCCCTGGACCGGGTCGACTTCGAGGTCCACGCCGGAGAGGTGATCGGCCTGGTCGGGGACAACGGCGCCGGCAAGTCGACGCTCGTCAAGGCCATCGCCGGGATCCACGAAATCGACTCGGGATCGATCCGCTTCGACGGAGACCAGGTGACGATCCACCGCCCCCAGGACGCGACCGCGCTCGGCATCGCCACCGTCTACCAGGACCTGGCGCTGTGCGACAACCTGGACGTGGTTGCGAACCTGTTCCTCGGACAGGAGGAGCTAGCGGCTGGCCCGGGCGGCCTGGTCGGCAAGCTCGACGAGACGGAGATGGAGGAGCGAGCGCATGAGCTGCTCGAGCATCTCGCCGTCACGATCGTGGACGTCCACTCGAAGGTCGGGATGCTTTCCGGCGGCCAGCGCCAGCAGGTCGCGATCGCGCGCGCAATGCTCGGCGACCCCGCAGTCGTGGTGCTCGACGAGCCGACTGCGGCGCTCGGGATCCGCCAGACGGCGCAGGTGCTTGGCCTGATCAAGCGCCTCCGCGATGACGGCCATGGTGTCGTCGTCATCAGCCACAACCTCGAGAACGTCTTCGCCGTGGCGGACCGCATCTGCGTCCTTCGGCTTGGTCGCGCGGTCGGCACGTTCGAGCGGGCGACCACTGCCAAGGCCGACATCGTCGCGGCCATCACAGGCGCGGACGCAGGCGGTCCGGCGGTCATCGACATGCCGCGGCCAGTCACG
>DASXAR010000027.1:0-63652 GCA_036406595.1 Solirubrobacterales bacterium
AGCTCGGTTCCCATCGCCTCGGCCACCGGCCGAACCGCCGCGGCGCTCTCGAGCAGGGGGGCGGCCAGGATGCCGAGCCGGGTTCGCCGCAGCAACACGTCCGCGACGCTGCGGGCCTGCTCGAGCCGCGCCGCGATCGCCGCCTCGGCCAGCAGGTCGGGGCGGCCCTCGACGATCGGCGCGGCGAGCGCCGGGTCCTTCCAGGCCAGGTCGAGGACGGCCCTGGCCGCGTGTCCGTAGCGGAAGGCGAGCTGGGAGACCGATTCCTCCCCGACTCCCTCCGGCGCCTCGAGGTCATCCGGCCGCGCCTCCATGCCGAGCGGGATCTCGGCCGTGTGGCAGGGCGCGTCGCGCCCCTCCCGCTCGACCAGCCGATCGACGGTCTGCTTCGCCATCCGGCGCCAGGTCGTCAGCTTCCCGCCGGTGATCGTCAGCATCCCCGACGAGGTCTCATACAGCTCTGCCTTGCGCGAGATGTCCACCGACTTCTTCGGGTCACCGCTGGCGATCAGGGGGCGGACGCCGGCGTAGGCCCCGACCAGATCTCCTGGCCCCAGCGATGTGCCGAAGAAGTCGTTGACCGCGTCGAGCAGATATGCGACTTCGTCCTCGCCCGGACGCGGACGGTCGATGTCGCCGTCGTAATCGTTGTCGGTGGTGCCGACCAGGGTCCGGCCGTACCAGGGGAGCGCGAAGATCGCCCGGCCCTCGCCGGCCGGCACGATGCATGCGGCGCTGCCCGTCGAGAGGTCGGCGCGGTCGATCAGGACGTGGGTGCCGCGGCTGGGCGAGATCCGCGGCACATCCTCCTCCTCGACCACCTCCTCGGGGCGGATCCGGTCGGCCCAGACCCCGGTCGCGTTGACCACCGCCCCCGCCCCCACCTCGAAGCGCTCGCCCGACTCCGGCTCAAGGCAGGCGACGCCGCTCGCGGTGCCGTCTTCGGTGAGGATCTCGGTCACCTCGGCACCGTTCAGCATCACCGCCCCGAACCGCTGCGCCTCGCCGAGCACGGTGAGCACGAGCCGGACGTCGTCCGTCTGACAGTCGTAGAAGAGGTAGGCGTCCTTGGGATCGCGGGGCTCCAGCGACGGCACCAGCTCGAGCAGCTCGTCGCGGTCGATCGTCCGGTGGCGATCGGGCGCCCAGTAGAAATCCTCGTCCTCCTCCTTTGCGGAGCGCATCTCGCGACGGCTCCGCCCCACCCGGGTCGTCGCCATGACGTCGTACATGTTGAGCCCGATCCCGATCCGGCGATCGCGCCGCTCCTCGGCGAAGGAGGGGACAAGGAAGGGCGTCGGATACACCAGGTGGGGTGCCAGCTGGACCATCAGCTGCCGCTCCAGCAGCGCCTCGCGGACCAGGCCGAGGTCGAAGTTCTGCAGGTAGCGGAGGCCGCCGTGGACCATCTTCGAGGAGCGGCTCGAGGTGCCGATCGCGTAGTCGTCGCGCTCGAGCAGCGCCACCGAGTAGCCGCGGGATGCGGCGTCGAGGGCGACCCCCGCGCCGGTGATGCCGCCGCCGATCACGACGACCTCGAAGCTCTGGCCGGCGATCGCCTCCAGCGCTGCCGAGCGGGAGAGCATCAGTCCAGGTAGGTGGTCGTCTGCTCGACCGGGGGTCGGGGCGGCGGCTCCTTCTCCTGGCGGGCGCGGCCGAGGTGCAGGAGGCCGACGAAGCGCTCCGAGCCAGGGAGGCCGACCGCCTCGCGGCCCTCGCTCGACCGCAGCAGGGCCGGAGTCCGCCAGTAGCCCGCGAGACCGCGGCCGTGGGCGGCGAGCAGGACGATGTAGGCGGCGACGGCGGTCGCGTGCAGGTCCTCCTCGTTCTGGACCGGGTCCTCGCCGAGCGCGCAGGAGACGACGATCAGCGTCGGCGCTCTCAACAGCTTTGCCGCCCCCTCGCGGCCGGCGACGGCCTGGAGGCGCGAGAGGGTCTCGGGCCCCACCACCCGGAAGCGCCACGGCGCGGTCAGGTTGTGGTTCGGCGCCCAGCGCGCCAGCTCGAGCAGCTCGCCGATCTCGTCGCGGCCGAGCGGCTCGGGCGCGAAGGCCTTGTGGGTGCGGCGGGTGCGGATCGCGGTCTCGACGTCCATCGCGGCGAGGGTATAGATCCGCCGCTCACCAACCGAAGCGGCGCCCCAGGAAGATCAAGCTGCCCAGCGCCACCCCGCTGCTGGCGAGCCCGATGCCGACCGGCGCGAGCGGCTTCGGGCCCGGCTTCTCCTTCGCTTCGAAGGGCGGGCCACTGGGTGCGGTCACCGGTTCCGGTTCGTCGCCCTCAGGCACTATTTCGCCCGGGACGGGCGCCGGCGCACCGCCGCTGGGTGGCGGTTCCCCGACTCCCCCGAACCCGCCGCCCGCGCCCGGCGATGAGGACCCGCCCCCTTCGCCCCCGAATGTCGATTCCGGTGAACCCGACGGGGCCAGCGAGCCGGAGGGAAGGCCGGAGGAGCTCGGGGGAGCCGTCGGGGCCGGCTTCGGCTTCGGCGCCCGCGGCGTCACCGGCAGCGGGAAGGGCTCTTCGGCGACCGCCGGCAGCACCTGTCCCGACACCCAGATCGGCGTCTGGTCGCTGGAGGAGGAATAGGCGTAGTGGCCGTCGTCGGCCTGGCGCGCCGCGAGGTAGTCGAGCGCGCTGTTTCCGCCATCCTGGATCGACGCCGGGTCGGCCCCGACCGCGAGCATGCCCTGCACCGCCCACGCCGACGCCTGGGAGTTGACGGGCCCGGAGCCACCCGCGAAGCCGCCGCTCGGCCGCTGCACCTTGCGCAGGAAGCGCAGGCCCTGCTGCGCGGGCTTGGAGTCCGGCATCGCCTGCATCACCGCGGCGGTTCCCTCGGCGGTGCTCGGCGAGCCGGGGGTGTCTCCCCAGCCGCCGTCGTCGTTCTGGACCTTCGAGAGCCAGGAGATCGATGCCCCCAGCGAGCCGCCGGCCCCGGCCGAGCGGAGCGCCATGATCGCGAAGGCGGTGGAGCCCGGCCATCCCTCGTAGGACCCGTTGCTGCGGCGGCGCTTCAGCAGGGCTTCGACCAGGTCGCGCCCTCCGAACGATCGCGAGTCGACACCGGCCGCCTCGACGGCGAGAATCGTCCGCGCGAAGTCGCCGCTGCTGCTGAGGTCACCCGCGTGCGCCCGCAGGTAGTCGATCGGGGTGTGACCGGAGCGAGGCAGGTCGAGGGGATTGCGCCCAACCGCCTCGAGCCCGAGCACGACCCATGCGGTGATCGAGGCGCTCGAGTCCTCCCCCGGCGAGGAGCCCCAGCCGCCGTCGGAGTTCTGCTCGGTGATCAGCCAGCCTGCCCCCTTTGAGGCGCCCGCGGCCTGCGCCGAGGACGGAAGGGTGGTGGCGACGGCAAGCGCGAGCAGGAGCGAAGCCACCACCGCGGCGGGCCGCCACTCGAAGCGCTCGCGGAAGCGGCAGAGCGCCCGCACCATCGCCGGCCCCGCGACCAGCGCCAGCGTCGCGTTGCCGATCGCGTGGGCCGCGTCGAACGGGATCGCGCGCGCCTCCAGGGCGAGGAAGTGCTTGATCGAGAGGTCGCCTCCGTACGTTGCCATCAGAGAGAAGTTCAGCAGAGCGCCGTAAAGGACGCCTGCCAGAGCGCAGGCTGCAGCAAGTCCGACACGGCCGAGCCGGCGCCCTCCGAGGGCAAGCCCGGCGCCGAAGATCCCGCAGAGGCCCCACCCGGCCATCTGCCATGGCGTCCACGGCCCCTGCCCGAGCCAGAAGTTGGAGACGAGCCCTCCGAGCGCCCCGACCGCGAACCCGGGCGCCGGTCCCAGCGCATAGCCGGAGAAGATCACGATGTCGGTCGTGGCGACCACGTTGGGGATCGCCGCGAATGCGACCCGCCCGGCCACCGCCAATGCCGCCAGCGCGGCGACGAGGGCGACGACCTGGGAGGGCGGCCGCGAGCGCTCGTACCAGGCGAAGCCGCCGAGCAGGACCGCTCCGAGGATGAGGAAGCTCGCGGTCTCCCAGCTCATCCTCGAGGCCCCCGCCCCTCGAGGAGGGCCGCCGCGCCGTCCTCTGCGGTGATCGTCCCGGGCAGGCCCAGCACGCGAGCGACCTCGGTCGCGAAGTACCAGCCGCCGGAGAGGATCTCGGCCGCATCCCCGTCGGCGATCACGACTCCATCGCCGAGCAGCACCACCCGCTCTGCGAAGGCGGCGGCGAACTCGACGTCGTGGGTGGCGACGACCAACCCCGCTCCGAGCGCGGCGAGCTCTTCGATCAGCTCGACCAGGACGTCCTTTCGGGCCCGGTCCATGCCGCGGGTCGGCTCGTCGAAGGCGACGAGGCCCGGCAGCCGCTCGCCCTCCAGGCGGCCCGCCATCGTGATCGCCAGCGCGAGGCGCTGGCGCTCGCCGCCCGAGAGGTCGCGCGGGTCTCGATCGACGGCGTGCTCGAGGCCAACCAGCCGCAACGCCGCAATCCCCTCCTCCCCCGGCAGCTCCTCGGCGACCCTCTCGCGGACCAGGTAGTCGCCGGGGTTCTGGGTCAGCAGCGCCATCCCGCCCCTCATCTCGACCCGCCCGCGAACCGGCTCGAGGATGCCGGCCAGGGTTCGCAGCAGGGTGCTCTTACCGGCCCCGTTGCGGCCCATCAGCGCGATCCGTTCCCCCCGAGCCACACGCAGGTCGATCCCGCGCAGAACGTCGTGAATGGCTTCGTCTCGCTCCAGCTCGACCCAGAGGTTTCGGACCGTTGCGGCGGGCGGGTCGCGCCGCGGCGGCGGGGCGCCGGCGTCGACGAGCTTCGGGCTGCGGAGGTCACCCCACCCCTGCGACACCCGCCCGAGGATGGCTCGGGCGTCCCTGACTCCGGTCGGGAGCGGCTCGAGCCCGGCGAGGGTGAAGAGGCGGGCCGCCGGCGTCTCGAGGGCGGGGTCGGCCTCCTGGGCCCACTCCAGGAAGCCGCGGGGGTCGCCGTCGAAGCCGATCCGGCCCGAATCCATCGCCACCACCCGGTCGGCGGCGGCGAGGCAGCGCTCGAGGCGGTGCTCGGCGAGCAGGACCCCGACGCCCCACTCCTCGTTGAGACGCCGAAGCAGCCAGATCAGCTCGTCGCCGGCGACGGGGTCGAGCTGGGAGGTGGGCTCATCGAGGAGGATCAGCTGCGGGCGCGTCACCAGCGCCGCGGCGAGCGCGACCCGCTGCAGCTCGCCGCCGGAGAGGCTGTCGACGGTGCGATCGAGCAGGTGCGGGATCGCCAGCGCCAGGGCCGCCTCCTCGACGGCCCGCGCCCGGGATGCGGGGGCGTCGCCGTGCAGCTCGAGCGGCAGGCCGATCTCGGCGGCGACGGTGGTCGAGACGACCTGCGTCTCCGGGTCCTGGGCGACGAAGCCGCATACCCTGGCGAGCTCCCCGGGGCCGGCGGCGAGCGCGTCGAGCCCCGCGACCTCGACCCCTCCGCAGACCTCGCCACCGTGGAAGTGCGGAACGAGGCCGCAGGCTGCCCGCAGCAGGGTGGACTTGCCGCTTCCCGAGCGTCCGGCCAGCAGCGCGAAGGTCCCGGCGGCGAGCTCGAGCGAGACGTCCTCCAGCGCCGGGCGTTCCGCGTTCGGGTATCGATAGCCGAGGCACGTGACGCTGAGCGAGGGCGCCGTCCGGCGCTTCGCGAGGAGGTCAGGCACCGCGCGCGCCCTTCCTCCACGGCGCCAGGCCGGCCGCAACGGCGGTCGCCGAGATGACGAGCGTTCCAGGCTCCGCCACGATTTCGAGGCTCGGGTAGGCGTGGAAGACGTCGGCGCCCAGCAGCCTGCCGGCGATTGCGGCCGCGGCAAGGGCCCCGCCGGCGAGAATGAAGCGCATGTCGTGACGAGAGGTACGGCGACTATCGCCCTCGTAGCGCACCCCGAGCCCGTAGCCGCGCAGCTCGAGCGTCGCGGCGACGTCGACGGCACGGTCGAGCGATCCGGTGAGGAGACGGCGGGCCAGCGCACCGCGGCCCAGTGGCTCCGCCGCCGGGCCACGCAACCGCCCCGCCTCGCGCAGCCGCGCCGCATCGGCCGCCGCGACCGGGACGAGGCGCGAGATCAGCGCGGCGGTGAGCGCGGAGCGGCCCGCGTAGGGACGCAGCGCCCTCAGCACCCGGTCCGGGTCGACGCAGGCCGAGTAGACGGCGAAGGCGACCATCACGGCGGCGGCCCGCATCCCGATCACCGCTCCGGCCGCGATCGCCTCCGCGGTGACGTCGACCCTGCCGAGCAGCGGCGCCTCGCCGAGCCGCAGCAGCACCGTCTCGCCGCGGTCGACGACCAGGGCGTTGACGACGACGATCAGGAGGGCGAGGCCGAGGCCCATGCGGAGGCCGGCGAACGCCGCTCGCCCCGCCCCCGCGGTGATCCCGGCGAGAAGGGCGCCCGCGGCGACCGCCGCCAGGACCAGCGGGCTAGAGTAGAGGAAGGCGACGATCGCGAAGGAACCGAGGTAGGCGACCGCCGCGCCGGTGGACGCGTTCTGGAGCGGCGCGGAGCGCGGGTTGTAGGCGAAGGGCGACCTCATCTGAGCGGAAGCGGGACCTCCTCCCCACCCTCAGTGGCGACGGCGTAGTGGTCTCGCAGGTCGGCGCTGTCGAGCAGGGCGGCGGCGGAGCGGACCGCGCCCGCGGTGGCGCCGGTGACGAGCCAGACCGGAGGACCGTCGTAGCGGCGCGTCGCCGCGACGAGCCCGGTGGCAGCATCGAAGCGGCGCGCCGAGTCGCCGTCTTCTCCCAGACCCACCAGCTCCCAGCCTCTGTTGGAGGTCGCGAATTCGGCGAAGACGCCGCTTTCCTGCGGGCCGCCCTCGAGCAGCGCGGCGGCCGGATCGTGCCGCAGGCGCGCCCACGGGCCGACCAGGACCGGGATCGCGGATCCCTCGTCGCGAATCGTCGCGCCGGCGCTCAGCAGCCGGTCGCGCGCGGTCGAGCAAGCCCCGCCACCGCCCTCGCACTCGACCCAGGTCGGGTGCTCCTCTCCCTCGTATCCAGACGCAAACGGCTGCGGCCAGGCGCCGACCACGGCCGGGACCCTCGGGGCCGCCGACCAGTCGCGGTAGTCCCACCAGATCGCCTCGCCGCCATGCAGCGTGAAGTCGGCGGCGCCGACCGGCGACTCGACTCCGTTCACGTAGAAGAACCAGTCGTAGCGGCGCCCGTCCCGCACCGCTTCGGAGAGGCCGTCGATCGACTCAACGAAGCCGCCCCCGTAGCGGGTCTCGATCGTCGCGTTGCGGTCCAGCACCCGCATCACCGTGTCCGATTCCCGGGCGCCGTCCCGGACCGCCGGAGCGACGGGCTCACTACCGTAGTCGCGGGTGACGGTGAGCGATACCGGGCCGATCTCGGCGCCGACGCCGATGCCGCAGCCGGCGGTCGCGAGCGCCATCAGGAGCGCGATCGCGACCGCCATGCCGCAGCGGCGGCTCAAGGCTGACTGCCTCCGGTGCAGACGCCGGCGCAGACGAAGCTCGCCGCGGACGGGATCTCCCTGCCGTGCGTCGCCCGCAGCGAAGAGGATTCCGTCAGCGTCACGGTGGTCGTGCCGTCGGCGCCGGTCGGGGCGGCCGCCCCGGTCACGCTCGCGCCGGAGACCGGCCTCCGCTTCCCCTTTTCGTCGTAGGAGAGGACGCGCACCCTGAAGGGAACACCGGGCAGGGCGGCTTCGGGCGCCTTCAGGACGAGCTCGTCCGGGTAGGGGAAGGACGGCGCCAGGTCCCAGAGCACTTCGTCGCCGCCGTGCAGCCCGTAGGCGTCGCCGCCGACCTGTGCTCCCCTGTGGTTGACCTTCAGGTACCAGGACGCCCTGCCGCTGACGCGGCTCTTGCCGACGCCGCAGATGCCGAGCCCGAAGTCGAAGGCGTCTGTGATCAGGAGCGGCCGCAGGGAGGGCGTCGACCTCGACGCCTGCGCGAGCAGGCCGAGCGCGGTCGCGCCCCTGACCTTCACCGACCTGCCGCTGCCGCCGGTTCCCTTGCCGAAGCAGTTCGCCCCTCTGCTCGTCTTGATCGACATGGTGCCGGTCCGCAGGGTCTTTTCGGTGAGGACCTTTCCCCCCTTGCCGACGACGCGCAGGCTCGCAGAGACTCGCTTGGCGCTCGCGGTCACGGGGACCACGGCGAGCAGGACGATGGCCAGCGCGCACGCGGCGGCAAGCCGGGATGAGATGGGTTTGGGCATGGAAGCCACCCTTTCCTCGAGGGTTGTCATGGCTGGCCGGGGACAGGTCTCCTGGCTTCCGGGCTGGCCGGCCGCGCCTTCCCGGGGAGACGGGTGTCGCCCCAGTGGCCGGCGCTCTCGCGCCTGCGGCTTCCTTTCCCGGTCACAGTGGCGGGACCGCGCCGGTTTCTCACCGGACTTCCCTTGACCACCGGCCTATGTGGCCGCGAGTCTATCGGCGGCGGGGGTCAATGTATGGCCGCCGTGCCGGATCGCGCCCACCGAACCCCGGGACGCCACGTCCACTGGCGGCTGGCCGGGCGCCGCCACCTCCTGTTGCGAGGGGGCGCCGCGGCGACGCTGCTGGCGGTCGTCGGCCCTGGCCTGCTGGCGGGCCTCTCCGACGACGACCCGGCAGGGATAACCACCTACTCGATCCTCGGCGCCGAATACGGCTATGAGCTGCTCTGGGTGCTGGCGCTCTCGACCGCCGCGCTGATCGTCTTCCACGAGCTCGGCGTGCGCCTCGGGGTGGTGACGGGCAAGGGCCTCCTCGCCCTGGTGCGCGAGCGCTACGGCCCGCGCGCGGCGGCGGCGGTCCTCGCCGCGCTCGTCGTCGCCAACACGGGCACGGTCTGCGCGGAGTTCGCGGGCGTCGCGGCGGCGATGGACCTGCTGGCCGGGGTCAGCCGCTACCTCAGCGTCCCGATCGCAGCGGCCGGCGTCTCGGCTCTCGTCCTGCGCGAGAGCTTCCGCCATGTCGAGCACGTGCTGCTCGCGCTGAGCGCGGTCTTCGTCGCCTACGTCATCTCCGGGGTCCTCGCCTCGCCGGACTGGGGCGCAGCGGCGCAGGGGCTGGTCGTGCCCAGGATGCCGCTCGAAAGGGACGCCGTGCTGGCCGCCGTGGCGACGGTGGGCACGACCCTGGCCCCGTGGGGCGTCGCCTTCATCCAGTCCTACGCGGTCGACAAGAAGCTGCGGGTCGAGCAGCTCGGCTACGAGCGGATCGACGTCGTCGTCGGCGCCGTTTTGACCGGCATCATCGGCCTCTTCGTCGTCGTCGCCTGTGCGGGGACGCTGCACGTGGAAGGGATTTCGGTAAACGACGCGGGCGACGCGGCGCGGGCGCTCGAACCGCTCGCCGGTGACCTTGCGGCGACGCTCTTCGGGCTCGGCTTCCTCGGCGCGGCGCTGCTCGCCGCGGCAATCGTTCCGCTCTCCACCGCCTACTCGATCTCGGAGGCGCTCGGGCGCCGGGCGGACCTCGACGACAGCTTCGAGGAGGCCCGCTCCTTCTATCTCGCCTTCGCCGGCGTCGTCGCCCTCGCCGCCCTCATCGTCCTCATCCCCGGCGCGCCGCTGATCTCGATCCTCTACCTCACCCAGGCGCTCAACGCCGTGCTGCTCCTCGCCCTGCTTCCCTTCATGCGGCGGCTGGGCGAAGACGAGGAGCTGATGGGCGAGCACGCGCTGGGGCCGGCCGGTAGGTGGGCGACCGGGATCGCCTTCGCGCTGATCGCCATCTCGATCGTCGCGCTCGCCTCGCTGACCATTTTCTGAGCGGGGAACTTTCGTCCAATCTCGTTTGCCCTCCGGTCGGCCCGATCTAGGCTCGCCGCGCCCTAAACGACGTTGGGAGGAACGATGAAGCAGGGGAAACGGCAAAACGCGCCTGCGCTGGGGGTATCGCTGCTGGCGCTGTTCGTCGCGCTGAGCGGCACCGTGTATGCGGCGGCGAGGATCAACGGCCGCGCGATCAAGCTCAAGTCGCTGCCCGGCAACCGGGTCAAGCCGCACTCGATCCCCGCCAACCGGCTGAAGCGGGGCGTCCTCAAGGGCGCCCGCCTGAGCGGCCCGCTGACCGGCGCCGAGATCAACGAGATCACCCTCAGCCAGGTGCCCAGCGCCGCCCACGCCGATTCGGCCGACACGGCGCAGAGCGCGGTCGACGCCCAGACGGCGCTGAACGCGGTCAACGCCGTCGACGCGAGCACGGTCAACGGCCACAGCGCCGGCTGCCTGCCGGGAACCCAGCCCTTCGCCGGGGCCTGCTGGCAGACGTCGCCGAGCGAAGTTGACGGGACCGCCGAGGAAGCCGCCTCGTCATGCGCGAAACAGGGCGGGACCCTGCCCGGCGCACTCGAGCTCTCTGCCTTCGCGCGGCTACCGGGAATCAACCTCACGAAAGGGGTGGAGTGGACAGGCGACGTGACCAATGTTTCAGGACTGGAAGTGTTCGGGGTGGTGACCGTGAACGACGAAGGTGAAATCGACTTCGAACTTTCCTCGGAACAGCTCTACTACCGGTGCGTGATCCCGCTCGTCACCTGATCGCGGCCCCACGCCAGGTTGGGCCCCGCTCTGCCGATCTCTATCCTGAATGTGAGATGAGCCAGGGGGAGAACAGGGCGGGGGCCCGCGTCGGGCGCTCGATCGCAGCCGTGGCCTGCGCGTGCGCGCTGGCGCCCGCCGCCGCGACCGCATCCATGCGGCTGCACCCCGCGAGGCCGGTCTCCCACGGAGAAGCGTCGCGGACGCTCCGCTACTGGACGCCGGCGCGGATGCGCAGCACGCCCCCCCTCGACGCCGCCGCCGGCCTCCGGACCACGGCGACGGCCAGCTTCGCCCCCGTCACCGAACCGACCATTCCCCCCTACTCGGTCAACGGCCGCCTCTTCGTCATCCAGGGCCGGCAGCGCGGATACTGCTCGGCGACGGCGATCAACAGCCCGAGCAGACAGCTCATTCTCACCGCCGGGCACTGCGTCAACTCGGGGCCGCTGGGGCGCAGGGGCGGCAGCATCTGGTCGCACTTCCTCGAGTTCGTCCCCGCCTACAGCGGCGGCCTCGCGCCGTTCGGAGCCTTCGTCGCCCACCGCAAGACGATCTTCGCGCCGCGACAGTGGGTGAAGACCTCGAACCCGAACTTCGACGTGGGGGCGCTTCAGGCCGGCCCCAACGCCGAAGGCCTGAACGTCGCCGATGCCGTCGGGGGCGGCGCCTCGATCGTCCTCGACCGCAGCCGCAAAGAGGACTTCAGGACCTTCGGCTACCCGGGCAAGACCCGCTGGATGCAGGGGTGCGACTCACCCTACGTCGGCGACGACAGCCTCACCTACCCGATCCCCGGCCCACCGACGATCGCGATCCGCTGCCACTGGGCGCCGGGGGCGAGCGGCGGCGGCTGGCTGATCGACGAAGGGACCGCGATCAACGGGCTGACCAGCTACGGCAAACGCCGCGACACCGTCCACACCTACGGCCCCTACTTCAGCAAGACGAACGTCGGCCGGCTCGTCGCCGGGCTCTGAGCCCCTCAGGCCGAGGACTGCAGGAGTTCGCGGTAGAAGCGGTAGTCGCGCCGCTCGGGGCGCAGGTTCGCGGCAAGCGCCAGGTGGTGGCGGGCCCGGTCCCTCTCCCCCGTCTTGGCGAGCGCCCGGCCGAGGCAGAAGTGCGCGTAGTCGTTGACCTGGTGGCTGTCGACCACCGCCTCGAACTCGTGCGCCGCGGCGGCGAAGCGGCCGAGGCGGAAATAGGCCCGGCCGAGCGCCTCGCGAATCGAGGACTTCTCGGGCGCGCGCCGCGCCGCCGCCTCGAGCGGCACCGCCGCCTGCTCGAAGTCGGAGTCCTCGAGCAGCTCGATACCGCGCCGGTATAGGTCGAATACCGAGTCCCGCTCCTGCTCGTCGCTCATGCCCAAAGTGTAGGAGGCCGGCGGCGGCGCCCCGACAGCCTCATCCCGCGGTCCGCTCGGCCAGGTGCTCGAGCAGGCCGTCCATCCCCAGCGCCGCCATCACCCGACGCTGCTCGTCGGCGCCGTTCCCCTCCCTGACGATGCGGTCGATCTCGGTCAGCGCGTCGTCGCCGCCAAGCTGTCGGGCGTAGGGGCGGGCGTCCTCGACCGTGCGGCGCGCCACGTCGGCGGCGGGCTGCGTGCTGCCGTCCTCGAGGATCAGCTGGGCCTCGAGGCCGTACCGCGAGGCCTGGAAGTACGACTCCTCGAGCGCCTCGCGCGAGAGGTGGAAGGAGCGCGGCTGCTCCATCTCGCGCGCCGCCAGCGCCTGGATCAGGGCCGCGATCGCCACGTTCCCCTCGACCGCCGTCTGGGTGTCGAGCGCCCGAAGCTCGACCGTCCCGAGGCGCGGATGGGGGCGCAGGTCCCACCAGATGTAGGTGTAGTCATCGACTCCGGCTGCGGCTATCACCTCGTCCGCGATCTGAAGAAAATGCTCGTAGTCGCGAAAGGCCCGCGGCATTTCGAAGCGCGGGTAGGCGCGGACCACCGCGGTGCGGGCGCTGGCAAGGCCCGAATCGACTCCCGCCCAGAAGGGGGAGTTGGCGGTCAGCGCCTGCAACACAGGGATGTGGTGGCGAAGCCCGTTGCCGACCCGGACCGCGGTCTCGGGATCGGGCATCGCGACGTGGACATGGAGGCCGCAGGGCGGGGTCCAGAGAAGTCCGCGAAGCTCCTGGTGCACCTCCATGTAGCGGGGCTTGCGGACGATCGGCGCCTCGCCGAAGCCCTCGCGAGGATGCAGGCCGACGCCGAGCAGGCGCCCGCCCGCGGCGGCGACCCCGGCGCGGACCTCCTTCAGCTCCCGCTCGACCTGGCCGGCGTCGTCGCACACCCCGGTCTTCAGCTCGATCTGCTCGGCAAAGAGCTCCGGAGAGACGCGATCGGCGATCCGGTCCGCCAGCGCCGCCAGCACGCGCTCGCTGTCCGGCCTGAGCTGCTGGTGCTCGTCGGTGAGCAGCAACTCCTCCTCGACTCCAATCGACAGCGGCGCGCAGCGGCCGAACCGGTGGTCCTCGCGGCCCTCGGGCTCAGCGCTCCTGTCCCGTATCTCACCCACGGCCCCCCACCGGTACCCGGCCCGGTCCGCGCTAACTCCACACGCGACCCGGCACAGTGTCCGCCGCCGAGACAAATCCTGCGGTAGATGCGCCTTCGGGTGATACCTTGATGGAGGTCGGGTGGCACCGTTTGCCGCCCGAGAGGTTCCGTTTCCTCCGCGTGCCGTTTCGGTGCCTTGGGGTCGCTGGATCTCCCCTCGGCCCGTCAAGAAGGGGCGCGCAACATCAGTTCGATTGCCCATGCACGCAGGTGGATCTGCAGTCGCTGCGGCGTCTCGGTCGGCCGGATCGATGGCAAGCCCGTGGGGCTGCCCGACAACTGGGCGAGCTCGGTCGGCGGTGAGCTCTGCCTGGGCTGCAGGCGCCAGCGAGCGGCAGAAGCTGCCATCGACACAGCGCCGTCAGGCACCTCGGTGACCGACCGCGCCAAGCTTGGACGGGCCGGGATGGTCGAGTTCGAGGTGCGCCGGACACCGAATCTCACGGACAACTCGATCGCGAGAAGCTGCGGCGCCTCGGCTGCGGCGGTGGCCGCGGCTCGCCGCCGGCTGAACCTGAAAGCCGGACCGCCGCCCGGATCCGATCGAGATCGCACCTCCGCCCGAAGCCTGACGAGCGCCTAGGGAAGCGCAGATGGGCTCGGTTCACATCGGCATAGCGCTCGCCCTCGTTGCGGCGCTGATGGCCAACCTCGCGGCACTGCTCAAGCACCACGGCTGCCAGCGCGTCGCCCACATCGAGATTCGCCGTCCCATCCATAGCGCGCGGGGCCTGCTCGGCTCGCGCTGGTTCGCCGCGGGCTGGGGCCTGGCGGCGGCGGCCTGGCTGATCCACGTCGCGGCCCTCTCGATGGCGCCGATCTCCATCGTCCAAGCCGTGCTCGCCGGCGGCGCCGTCACCCTCGCCGTCATGTCGCAGGGCCTGTTCGGGGGTCGGGTCGAGCGACGGCAATGGCTGGCGCTGCTTCTCGGCGGTGTCGGTCTTGCGGCTCTGGCGGCGACGATCCCGCATTTCCGCGGCAGCCACTCCGAATTCGCGCTCGCCTCGATCCTGAGCTTCGAGGGAGGGCTGGCGCTGCTCGCCATCTGCCTTGCGCTCGGCCACAGGTCCAAGCGCCTCGCGGCCCGTCGCGGCATCCTGATGGCCGTTCTCGCCGGGACCCTATTCGCCTTGGCAGGAGTTGCGATCAAGGGCTTGACCGGAGCGGAGGGCATTCCCGTCCCGACGGTCGTCGCGTGGGTGACAGGCATCTTCGTCTGCGGCATCCTCGCCCAATACGCAACCGTCGCCGCCCTCCAGCGCGGCGGCGCGATCGAGGCGATCGGCCTGATGGGTCTGGTCGCGAACGCGACCCAGATCGTCGCCGGCGTGATCGTTTTCGGGGATCCCCTCTCCGCCGGCCCGCGAGGGATCGCCCTGCAGGGCATGGCCTTCGCGATGGTCTGCTGCTCGGCCCTGCTGCTGCCGGCCAACACGCCGCGGGCGCTGGCCACCGCGCCCTCGGGCTGACCGGGTTCGATGAACGGCGGCCGCCCCCGGCGTGGCGCCCGGATTGGCTGGTCGGCGATACGGCCCGTCCTGACGGGCTTCCTTCTCGCCGCCGACGCCTTCGTCGTAATCGCGCTGGTCGCGGCGAGGCCGGGCGGCTGGATCCCCCCGTTCATCGCCTTCGGCTCGATCCTCCTCGGCCTGATCTGGTTCGAGGCCTGGTCGATCCGCCGCCGACACGACGACGACTGACGGCCGCCGCAGATCCAGGCCGCTCCGCTGTCCAGTCACCCTCATCCAGCCGGCGGGCGAGGAAACGGCGCTCCGGCTCTGCATGGGAGAGATCGAGCGCCCGCTGGTAGGAGGCACGCGCCTCGGCGTCGCGGCCGAGGCGGCGCAGAAGGTCGGCCCGGGTCGCGTGCAGGTATGGGTAGGAATCGAGCTCGAGCCCCTCGATCGCCTCGAGGCCGGCCTCCGGGCCCTCGACCTCGGCCACGGCAACGGCGCGGTTCAGCTCGACCACGGGTGAGCCGGTGAGGCGCGCCAGGTCGCCGTAGAGAGCGGCGATCGTGGCCCAGTCTCGAATCTCGGCGACGTGCAGCTCCGCGATCCGCGCCTGCAGGAAGTAGGGCCCGCCACCGTGGAGGGCGGCCGCCCGCCGCAGCGCGGCGCGGCCGGCCTCGATCCGCTCCCCGTCCCAGAGGCTCCGGTCCTGGTCGGCGAGGAGCACCAGCTCGCCGTCTCGAAGGCGTGCCTCGCGCCGCGCGTCGTGGAGGAGCATCAGCGCGAGCAGGCTGTGCGCCTCCGGCTCGTCGGGCATCAGCTCGGCAAGCCAGGCGCCCAGCCTGATCGCCTCCGCGCCAAGGTCCCCGCGACCGCCGTACCCCTCGTTGAAGATCAGGTAGACGATCGCCAGCACCGCGGCGAGCCGGTCGGGGAGCAGGTGCTCGGGCGGGACCCGAAACGGGATCCCAGCAGCGCGGATCCTGTTCTTGGCGCGGACGAGTCGCTTCGCCATCGTCTCCCTGGGCACGACGAAGCTCCGCGCTATCTCCTCGGTGCTGAGGCCGCCGAGGGTGCGCAGTGTGAGCGCCACCTGGGCCTCGGTCGAGAGCGCCGGATGACAGCAGGTGAAGATCAGCTCAAGCCGTTCATCCGGGATCGCACTGTCCTCCGGCACATGCTTCTCCTCTTGGGCCTCGCGCAGCAGATGGGCCTTGGCGGCGAGCGTTCGGTCGCGGCGGATCCGGTCGATCGCCCGGTTGCGCGCCGTGGTCACGAGCCAGGCGCCGGGGTTCTCGGGGCTTCCCTCCCGCGGCCAGCGCTCCGCCGCCGTCGCGAACGCCTCCTGGACAGCTTCCTCGGCGAGGTCGAAGTCGCCGAGGAAGCCGATCAGCGCGGCCAGGACCCTGGCCCACTGGTCGCGGAAGGCCTGATCGACGACCGTCGTCACCCAACCACCGGGCGCACCTCGACCGCCCCGCCCATGCGCGCCGCCGGGATCCGCGATGCCAGCTCGATCGCCGCGTCGAGGTCGTCGGCCTCGAAGATCAGGTAGCCACCGATCGCCTCCTTCGTCTCGGCGAAGGGACCGTCGGTGACCAGTGTCTTGCCGTCCTCGACGCGGACGGTGGTGGCCGCGTCGGGCTCCTCCATCTGCAGTCCCGGGCTGACGCCCGGGGTCTCGTTGAGGGCTTTGTAGTCGGCGTAGACCCGGCTCTTCTCGTCCTCGGTAAGGGTCTCCCAACCGTCGTTGCGGGGCGTCGGGCTGGTGCCCTGATGGATCAGCAACAGGTACTTCATCGTTCCTCCTCAGAGAGAGTTGTCTTCTCCAAGACGAACGGCAGCCGCCGAAATGGACAACCCCTCAGTTGACGGCGTCGGCCCAGTCGCGCAGACGGTCGGAGAACTGCGGCGTGCCCGCGCTCACTTCGACCACCGCGTCCGCAGGCACGTTCGCCCTGCGGGCGGCGGCGATGATCGCGTCGGCGGAGGGCGCCTCGTAGAGGCAGTAGGTGCGGCGTTTGTCGGCGCTGAGAAAGGAGAACAGCCAGCGGACGCCCTCGTCGCCGTTGATCTCCTCGATCAGGGTCACGTCGTCGTCCGTGAGGTCGAGCTTCTCGGCGAAGTCCCGCTCGATCACGTACAGGCCCATCGGCTGATCGTAGCGGGGATGGGCGCTCAGTTCGAGGCGAGACCGTGGCGGTGGGCGTAGGACGCCGCCTCGGTGCGGTTGGCGCAGCCGGTCTTGCGCAGGATGCTGCGGATGTGGTTGGCCGCGGTGTGCTCGCTGATCGTCAGCTCCTCGCCGATCTCCCGATTGCTGAGCCCTCGCGCAACCAGCTCGAGGATCTGCCCCTCGCGCGGCGAGAGCCCGTCGGGAAGGCCTGCCTCCGGCGCAGGCACCCCGAGCGAGCGAATCTTCCCCAGCAGCCCCTCCATGCCGATCCGCTCGGCGAGGCCGGCCGCCTCGCCGACCAGCGCCTCAGCCCGCTCCCGGTCGCCATGGCTCCTTGCGGAGAGGAAGCGCCCGTACTCGTAAGCCGTGTGGGCCAGCCAGGTCATCGCTCCCATCCGCCGGTTCTCCTCCATCGCCCGCTCGAAGTGCCCGACCGCCCGCTCCGGCTCACCGAGGGTCGCGGCGAGCATGCCCAGGTAGCGATCCGCCGAGCCGTAGCAGGAGACGAGGTGCCCGATCATCACGTTGGTGCCGGCAAGGCTCTCCAGCTCCGGATAGAGGATCGTCGCCATCCGCTCGTCGCCGACCGCCGAGCTGGCGTCGGTCAAATACGTGAGGCTCGCCAGCCAGAGCGACTGCCGGAGCTTGTCGATCCCCTCGGCCGCGATACGGGTCAGTTCTCGCCTCACCTCCTCCTCCATCCCGAGCTCCGCCAGCACCGCGACGAGGCCCGGGGCCCAGGGGCCGCTCCGATTCTCCTCCCCGGCCAGGATTCGAACCGCGGGCGCCAGCTCGGCCAGGCGGCCCTGCTCGCGCCGGATTCCGAACATCTGGATGCCGTGGACGCCGGACGCGTCCCGCCCGGTCAGCAGCCGGCCCCACTGGCGCGAGCGCTCCGCCCTCAGCTCCGCCTCCGTCAGATCGCCGTCGCAGAGGGCGATCGCCGAGCCGTAGTGCTCCGCGATGTGATTCATGAACGGCTGCGCGGTCCGCTCCGCCATCTCGCGCAGCTCGGCGACCTCGACGCGGGCGGACTCCAGGTCGGAGAGGGCGACGAAGGTGGGAACGCGCCACGCCATCGCCTCCGTGTGAAGCTCGGGGTCCTCCAGCTCCTGGCCGAGGCTCTTGCCCTCGGTCAGCATCGCGAGGATCTCCTCCAGCGGCGTCGTGCCCTGCGCCCAGTAGGAGCTGACCAGGACGCTCGCAAGGCCGGAGCGGTCCCCGTTGCGCCGCGCGAGGGCGACCGCGTTGCCGCGCACGATCGCCGCCCGCTCCGCCTCGCCTTCGTAGGTGAGCGCCCGGGCCAGGCCGGCCAGCAGCCCGATCTGCAGCTCGTCGTTCTCCTCGCCCACCTCGGCGAGCGCCTCCTCGAGAAGCGACACCGCTTCCTCGCTGGCGATCCCGGGGCGCCAACAGGCCTCCTCGTAGCCGATCGCCGCCTGCGCCAGCAGCTCCGCGCTTCCCAGCGCCCGCGCGATCTCGGCCGCCGAGGAGAAAGCCTCCAGCGCGGCGGTCGCCTTGCCGGCCCGGTGGCTTGCGGCGCCGAGCTCGAGCAGGGCGCCGGCACGCTCCGGCTCCCCCGGAAGGCCGATCTCGAGCGCCGTCCGCAGCCGCATCGCCGCGTCGTCGAAGGCGAGCGCCGCGCTGGCCGCCCGCGCCGCGCGCAGGTTGTAGTCGATGGCCCGATCGGCGCCGCCGAAGGGGGCCGCCGCGCCGAAGTGATGGGCCAGATCGGTAAGCGCGCGATCCGACCCTGCGCCCTCGCTCTCGAGGGCCTCCGCGACGCGAAGGTGGAGCTCGGCGCGCCGCAACTGGGAGATCCTGTCGTAGAGCGCCCGTCGCACGATCTCGTGGGTGAACCGGTAGGCGAGCCGGCGGGAGGGAACCTCCTCGATCATGCCGCTTCCCACCGCCTCCTCGAGGGCGGCGAGGAGCTCGGGCTCGCTGATCGGGGCCGCACCGGCGATCGAGCGGAGCTCGAACTCCGGCCCGGCCACCGCGGCAAGCTCGAGCAGATCGGAGGTTTTTGGCTGGAGGCGCGACAAGCGCTCGCTGACCACCTCGCGGACGCTGTCCGGTGTCCCCAGCTCGCTGAGGGGACGGGTGACGCTGACGTGGCCGCCGCGCGCCTCGATCGCCCCCGTCTCGACCAGCGCGCGCCACAGCTCGCAAACCAGGAAGGCGTTGCCGTCCGTGAGGTCATGCATCGTCGTCGCGAGCTCGCGGAGCTCCGGGCCCGGATCGGTGCCCGTGGCGCGGCTGACCAGATCGGAAACCTCCGATTCCGAGAGGCCCGAGAGGCGCATCCGCACCACGTCCTCGGAGCGGCGCAGGTCGGCAAGCGCCTCCGACAGCGCGGCGGGCATCTCCACGTCGGAGTCGCGAAAGGTCGCGAGCAGCAGCAGGCGCCCGTTCCAGGCCGAGCGGGACAGGTGGCGGAGCAGGAGAAGCGTCGGGACATCCGCCCAGTGCCCGTCCTCGATGACCAGCAGGACTGGCCTCCCGCGGCTGATGATGGCGAGGAGATTCGCGAACGCGGTGTGGAGGCGGTGGCGCTCGGTGTCCGGATCGGCGGCGATCGGCTCGGGGAGCTCGCCCACCACGGCGGGCAGCTCCGGCAGAAGCCGGGTCAGCTCACCGCCGCCGGCGCCGAGCGCCTCGCGCAGCTCCTCCGGGTCCGCCGCGTGGACGAGGCGGTCCAGTGCTTCCACGAAGGGGCCGTACGGCGTGCGCACGACCGCGTCGCAGGACCCGTATAGGACCAGCGCCCCCTGCTCCGCGGCGCGGGCGGCAAACTCGCGGGCCAGCCGGCTCTTCCCGGCGCCCGCCTCGCCGGCCAGCAGCGCGACGCGCCGCTGCTCGCCCTCCGCCATCGGCATCAGATTGTGGAGCTTCTCCAGCTCGGCCGCACGGCCGACGAACGGCGTGGCGGCGGTTGCGAGGAGCGAGCCCGGAAGGTCCCGAACCTCGGCATCCATGCGTGGGACGATAGTCAGTCCTGATCATTCGCGCCAGTCGAAACGGCCCGCTGCCACTTGGAAATTGGGTCAGAACGGGTCATGACAGACCGATGCGCGCCACCTAGCCTCGAGTGAGATGAAGGTCCCCGAGACGAGGAGAGACGCGTGAGCACCACAGACGCACTGACCCAGGAGGCCCGCAAGGAGCTGGCCGGCTTCGACGGCAGGCTGACCGCCCCCGACGACCCCGGTTACGAGGAGGCCCGCCGGGTCTACAACGCGATGATCGACCGGCGTCCGGCGCTGATCGCCAACTGCACAACCGCTGAGGAGGTCGCGGGCGTCGTCTCCTTCGCCGCCAACCACGACCTTCTGCTCGCCGTGCGTGGCGGCGGCCACAACGGTGCCGGCCTCGGCACAGTCGACGACGGCGTCGTGATCGACCTCTCGGGCTTGAAGCAAATCGAGGTGGACCCGGGTGCCCGCACGGTCCGCGTCGGCGGAGGCTGCACCTGGGGCGAAGTGGACGCGGCGACCGGCGAGCACGGACTCGCGACCCCGAGCGGCATCATCTCGACGACGGGCGTCGGCGGCCTGACGCTCGGCGGCGGCATGGGGCACCTGAGCCGCAAATGCGGGCTCAGCATCGACAACGTGCTCGAGGCCGAGGTGGTGCTCGCAAGCGGCGAGCTGGTCCGCGCCAGCGCGAACGAGAACCCCGACCTGTTCTGGGCGATCCGCGGCGGCGGCGGCAACTTCGGCGTCGTCACCTCTTTCCTCTTCCGCCTCCATGACGTGGGCACGGTCACCGGCGGGCCGACCTTCTGGCCGGCGGAGGCCGGTGCGGAGATCCTCAGCGCCTATCGCGAGTTCCTCCCGAACGCGCCGCGCGAGCTGAACGGCTTCTTCCTCTTTGCCAGCGTTCCGCCCGCTCCGCCCTTCCCCGAGGAGCTGCACATGCAGAAGGTCTGCGGAGTCGTCTGGTGCTACATCGGCGGCGCCGAGGACGCCGCGGCGGAGATGGCGCCGCTCCTGGACGCGGTCTCCGAGCCTGCGATGCACGGGCCCCACGAAATGCCGTTCTCAGCGCTGCAGAGCGCCTTCGACGGGGTCTATCCGAAGGGTGAGCAGTGGTACTGGCGGGCGGACTTCGTCAAGGAGATCCCCGACGAGGCCGTCGCGGCCCACGCCCGCTACGGGCCGGAGATGCCGACCTGGAAATCGACCATGCACATGTACCCGATCGACGGGGCCGCGCATGACGTCGGCCCGGCCGACACACCCTGGGGCTACCGCGACGCCGTCTGGGGATCGGTCTTCGCGGGGGTCGACCCAGACCCGGCGAACTCCGAGGAGATCCGCCGCTGGAGCGTCGACTACTTCGAAGCGCTCCATCCCTACTCGGCCGGCGGCGCCTACGTGAACATGATGATGGACGAGGGCCAGGAGCGGGTCCGGGCGAGCTACGGCGACAACTACGCCCGTCTCGCGCAGATCAAGGCGCAGTACGACCCGAAGAACCTGTTCCGCGTCAACCAGAACATCCAGCCCGCGAGCTAGGCGCCAAGCGCTTCGGAGATCGCCGCGATCGCGGCGATCTCCGCCTCGCCGGCCGGCTGGTCGCCGCCCTCGTCCTTGGCGGCGGCGACCCGGTCGGCCAGCGAGAGGACGAAGCGCCGGTAATCGTCGACCTCCTGGGGATCCGCCTTGCGCTCGAGCAGCTCGACGGCCTCGCGGAGCTGGCCCAGCCCGCGCTCGCGGAGCTCCTCCGGCGAGTGGGCGCGGGTGCGATCCATCTGCGGCTTGCCCGATACCAGCTCGTCGAGCAGCTGCGACTCGCCGTGCTCCTTGCGGGCCTCCCCGTAGGCCTTCGCCATCGCGAAGGACTCGCGGAACGTGCCGCCGCGCTGGGCGGTCGAGACGATCATGCCGGCGCCGGTCGGCCCCTCCGCGATCAGCTCCCACTCCTCGGCGCTGAAATCGGCCTTGCCCGTCATCGGTACCTCCTTGGTCGCGGAGCGATTCCTCCCGAAACTATCGCGCTCGCAAGGTGCTCTGTAGGTTCGAAGGCGAACCGCAGGCGGGCGCAGAACTCTGCGGCACCGGATCCGACCAGGATTGGAGGCGAAGGATGGCCCGGCCGGCAGGGGGGCACGGATGGAGGCTCTGGACCGCCGCGGCGGTTGCCCTGGCGGCGCTTGCCGCCGTCGCCTCGCCGGGGGCGAGCGCATCCACCTGGTCGGCCTTGAGGCTTCCCGGGAGCGCCGGCAAGGTGTTCCTGCTCGGGGCCTCCTGCCCCTCGAGCTCGTTCTGCGTCGCGGTCGGCACCAACAACCTGATCGCGTCCTCGACCAACCCGGGTGGCGGCGCCGCGGCCTGGGACGTCGTCTACGCGGGTGAGGGACCCTGGGACAACACCGACAGCTGGCCGACTCCCGAAATCTCCGGCCGCCAGATCCAGGCGGTCTCCTGTCCGTCGCGGAGCCTCTGCGCCGCCGTCACGGACCAGGGGAACATCTACAGCTCCACCCAGCCGACGGGCCCGGCATCTGCCTGGAAGGTCACCCAGATCGACGGCAATGGCCGCAATACGCACCTCGAGGGAGTCTCCTGTCCCACCGCTTCGCTATGCGTCGCGGTCACCGGAGGGCGCAACGACAGCGGCAGGGTGCTCACCTCGACCGACCCGACAGGGGGGCCGGCGGCCTGGCAGCAGACGCAGCTGGACGAAACGCTCGACCTGCGGGCCGTCTCCTGCGGCTCACCGACGCTCTGCGTCGCGGTCGGGGACGAAGGGCGGATCGTCTACTCCACCAACCCGAGAGGGGGCGCGGCGGCCTGGGACGTGATCGGCGCGCCCGCAGGGCCGGGGAGCCTGCGTGCGATCTCGTGCGTGCTCGCGGCGCTCTGCGTCAGCGGCAACAAGAGCGGCAACCTGCTGAGCTCGAGCCACCCCGCCGCCGGCCTGTCGAGCTGGAAGGAGGTGGCCGGTGGCGGCTCGGTTCAGATCACCGGGGTTTCGTGCCCCTCGGCGTCGCAGTGCCTGGTCGTCGACAACAACGGCGACGTCATCACCTCGACCAATCCCACCGGCGGCGCCGGTGCGTGGACGTTCGACAACCTCCTGCCTTTCACCGAGGCGGAGGGAAACGCCCTCTTCGGCGCCTCCTGCCCATCCTCGACGTTGTGCGTGCTGACCGGGGCGCGTGGGCAGATCTTCAGCAGCGATGCGCCTTTCGCCACGGACCCCGGGCCGTCACGGAGAGGCCGGGCCCGCCGGCCAAGGCGCCCCCGGGTGAAGATCGCCGGCGTCCGCCTGCCCTTCCGCAATCAGCTCCGCCGCGGCAGGGGCAGGGTGCTGATCCGCTTCTACGCGCGGGGGCGGGTGCGCCGCTTCATGTGCAGGTTCGACCACAGGGGCCCGTTCCGGCGCTGCCGCTCGCCGAAGCGCTACCGAGTCGGGGTGGGCAGGCATGTCTTCCGGGTCCGGGCGATCGGCGTGACGGGTCTCCGGGGGCCGGTCACCCGCGAACGGATCGTCATTCCCCAGCTGTGCCGCAAAGCGAAGCTGGGGCCGACCAACTGCCTGCGGGGCGGATAGATCGGCCGGCGGCGCAGGAGCTTGAGTTCGACTCCTGAGCTGCCGATGGCTGGGAATGCGGTTCGGTGCCCCGGTCAAGCCCTGGCGCATGGTTGCGGCCTTCGTGCTCGCCGCC
Source organism: Solirubrobacterales bacterium (assembly GCA_036406595.1). Lineage (GTDB taxonomy): Bacteria > Actinomycetota > Thermoleophilia > Solirubrobacterales > 70-9 > VRUE01. The sequence goes on from DASXAR010000027.1 coordinate 23,340, forward strand.
GCCGCATGCCTCTCACTGATTTCTCGAGGTCGGGATGGCGGCGACGCGGCGGGCGACCCCGGCCTCCCGAGCTCCAGCAACCCGCACTACTCAAAGGACCTCGGCCCGGCGAACATCCCCCTGCCCTCCGGGGGCTGGGACGCGACCGGACGGGTCATCTGGGTCCCGCCGAAGGTCCTGACCAACGAGCCTCCCGGCGCGGTTCTGAGGCGGCCCTGGTCCTTCAGGAGGGTCTGCGAGAGGAGCTGCAGGATCGTCTTCTCGCGTTGGACCCTCTACGGGCCGAGCGTGACCGTGCTGGTCATGCACGGCCGGGCGTTCACCGCGAAGTTCCCCCCGGTGACGGTCCCATGCGCCTACCCGCGAGGCTCCTCATATCCGCGCCGCCGGTATGGGCAGAGCCATGACAGCTACAGGCTCTGGTGGTCGCACGATCACACGCAGATTCACGCCATAGAGCACCGGACGGAAACCGGCTGCTATCGAACCCCCGACCCGCCGGACGTCACCCGCTGGCGGGCGAGTCGCAGCCGGGGACGGGTCGGCGCGGACGGAGGGCTCTCCTAGCGGCGGCGCTGAGGCAGGCGCTGGCGATTCTCCCTTCCGGATGTAGGCTGGATGCGTGCGACGTACCGTCGCGGCGTTGATCGTTTCGCTATCGCTGGTCTCGCTCTGCGGGATCGCCCTTGGGAAGGGCTCGACCTTCAGGCCGGCACCGGGGTATCCGCACAGCACACTGGCCATCAAGCTCGCCGGCAAGCCGCGCGCCGGGAAGGTCATCAAGCTCGCGGTCACGGGATCGAATGCCCCCTTCGAGATCGGCGGAGCCGGCAGCGGCAGCTACCTCGCGTATCAGCTGGACGCCTTCGCGCAGAACGCGAAGGTGATCGGGAAGTGCCCCCGCTCGTTCGCCGCGGAGCTCCAGAACGAGGTCAACCTCGGCATCACCCGGATCGCGCAGGGACTGAACGAGGGCTTCTACGGACACTTCCGGATCCCGATTCGCGTCCAGACCAGCCGCAGCGTGCGGCACATCGTCATCTGTGCCTACAGCCGCCTGATCGAAGACGACGCCGCGGTCTCGGCGCTCGGCTTCACGCTCCGCCGCTGACCGAAAGTCGTCCATTCACCGGCGCTTGACCCGCGAGACGGAGGCGCGGAGGATCGCCTATGCCCGCCGTAATGACTCCGCAGGTCCGAACCGTCGACGGAGCTCGGATCAGATACGCGGACAGCGGCGGCTCGCGAACCCGTTGGATCCAAGCCCCACTCCGGACGAAGGAGCCCGACCGCTACCGCACCGCCGCCGGCTCGGTCAGGTCGCGCATCGACGGTCGCCACATCACGCCAACGGCGATGGCCAACGCCAGGGCGAGGGAGACCGCCGACCCGGCGAGCGGGGCGCCGATCGCGCCGGCGAGCGAATGGGCCGACCCGTCGGCCCCGCCGGCTCCTGCGAAAACGGTCACCATGACCGAGATGCCGATGGCGCCGCCAAGCTGGTGAGCCGCGTTGACCAGCCCGGAGGCGGCTCCTGCGTCCCCGTCGCCCACGTCGGCGATGCCGGCGCTCGTGAGTGGCGTGAACGCCGAGCCCATTCCGAAGCCCATGAGCATCAGAGGAACGCCGATGCCCGGCAGGAATGCAGTGCCGGCATCGACCTGGCTCAGCCAGGTCGCTCCGATCGTGGCCAGCGCCAGGCCGGCGGCCAGCAGCCGCATGTCGCCGATCCGGGCGGCGACGCGGGGCACCACCCGGACGAGCCCCAGAATGACCAGTGTCATCGGCAGGAACGCAACACCCGCCTCGAGGGGCGAGTAACCGCGGACACCCTGGAAATACTGGGTGAGGAAGAAGAACATCGCGTACATCCCGCCGACGGCCAGGAGACGGGCCACATATGCCCCGGAGCGCAAGCGACTGGCGAACAGGCGCAGCGGCGTGACCGGCTGCTCGGCTCGCCGCTCGATCGCCACGAACGTTGCGAGCAGCAGCAGGCCGGCGGCGAAGGCCATGACTGTCACGGCGTCTCCCCAGCCGTCGGAGGCGGCGCGGATGAAACCGAAGACGATCGCGGTCATACCGCTCACGCACGCGACCGCCCCGGGGAGATCGAAGTGGCCGTCGCGCGGCTCGGTGTCGGGCAGGAACCGCGGCGACAGCGCCACCAGCGCGGTGCCGATCGGGACGTTGATGAACAATCCCCAGCGCCACGACAGCAGGTCGGTCAGCAAGCCGCCGACGAGCACTCCGATGGTCGCGCCGGCCGCCGACGCCGAGGCGTACATGGCAATCACACGGGTGCGCTCGTCGCTCTCGTGGAAGGTGGTCGTCAACAGCGCCAGCGTGGCCGGAGCGGCGATCGCGGCGCCGATTCCCTGTACGGCGCGGGCGGCCAGAAGCCAGGCCTCGGACTGTGCGACGCCGGCGGCCAGCGAGGCTGCCGTGAACAGACTCAGCCCCGCCATGAACACGCGGCGCCGGCCGAGCAGGTCGCCCGCCCGAGCCCCGAGCAGCAGCAGGCCGCCGAAGGTGAGGATGTAGCCATTCTGGACCCAGGAGAGCCCGGTGGAGGAGAAGCCGAGGTCGGCGTGGATCTGGGGAAGCGCGGTGATGATGATCGACACGTCCAGCACGATCATCAGCTGGCAGGTGAGAACGATCGCCAGGACGAGGTTGGAAGGGGTGGGACGGGGAAAGCGGGAGAGCGACATGTAGGGGGATCTCTTTCTTGAAAGACGGGAGGTGGACCGAATGCGTGAGCTAAAATGGAGGCCACCTCCGATATATCTGGAGGCTACCTCCGCTTTCGTAGTATACGGAGGATGCCTCCGGTTAGTCAAGTGAAAACAGCAGATTCGATCACGATCGCCGTTTCGCCCCGCCCCAAGCGAGCGGACGCGGCACGCAACTACGACAAGCTGCTCGCGGCGGCACGCGAGGCTTTCACCGACGACGGGGCCGACGCCTCGCTGGAGGGCATCGCCCGGCGCGCCGGCGTCGGGATCGGAACGCTTTACCGCAACTTCCCCACGCGCCAGGCTCTCCTCGAGGCCGTTTACGTCGACGAGGTCGAGACGATCTGCCGCGCCGCCGGCGGGCTGGACGATCGCGAGCCGTGGGACGCCCTGGTCACGTGGCTGCGCAGCTTCTCCGACTATGCCGCCACGAAGCGGGCGCTCGGCGCCGAGCTGATGTCCTACATGGACAAGGAAGCGGAGATGTTCACCCAGTGCCGCGGGTCGATCATCTCCGCCGGCGAGCCGCTGCTCGAGGCGGCCAGGCGGGCGGGCGTGGTGCGCCAGGACGTGGACATCGTCGACGTCGTCCGCATGGTGGGCGGAATCGCCACCATGCAGCATGCCGACCCGGGCCAGGTCGATCGCATCCTCAACGTCGCGCTCGACGGCCTGCGTCCGCGTTAGATACCGCTACGGGGATCGGATCAGAGCCTCCTGATTTCGGCGTTCTACTGATGCGCCGCCGAGAAGTGGCGCCTACGGTGGGTGCGCACGGTCTAACGACCCACGCACGCGACCACGAAGCGAGGTGACACATGGCGGAGACGATGAAGGCGGCTGTGTTCGAGGGGCACGAGCGGATTGTCTTGGAGGAGAAGCCGATCCCCCGATGCGGGCCCAACGACGCGATCGTGAAGATCTCGCTGACCACGATCTGCGGCACGGACGTCCACATCTGGCGCGAGGAGTACCCGGTGGAGCAGGGGCGCATCGTCGGCCACGAGCCGGTTGGGACGATCCACCAGCTCGGCGACGCGGTTTCCGGCTACGAGATCGGCGACCGGGTCCTGGTGGGTGCGATCACCCCCTGCGGCACCTGCTTCTACTGTCAGAACCACAACGAGTCGCAGTGCTCGGGCCACGAGGACGAATGGAAAATGATCGGCGGCTGGCAGCTCGGCAACTCGATCGACGGCGTCCAGGCCGAGTACTTCCGCGTCCCCTACGCCCAGGCGAACCTCGCCAAGATCCCCGACGACCTGAGCGACGAGCAGTGCGTGCTGCTCGCCGACATCGCCTCCACCGGCATCTCGGCGGCGGAGACCGCCAATGTCCGAATCGGGCAGACCGTCGCCGTCTTCGCCCAGGGGCCGATCGGGCTTTGCGCGACGGCGGGGGCGCGACTGATGGGCGCCTCGCTGGTGATCGGCGTCGACCGCATCGCGGGGCGGCTGGAGCTCTCCCGGAAGATGGGCGCCGACGAGACGATCGACTTCACCGAAGAAGACCCGACGGCGGCGATCAAGCGCCTCACGGGCGGGCGCGGCGTTGACGTCGCGATCGAGGCTCTGGGCACCCAGGAGACCTTCCAGGCGTGCCTCGACGCGACGCGGCCCGGCGGCATCGTGTCCAGCCTCGGCGTCTACGGCGGCAAGCTCGAGGTCCCGCTCGAGTCCTTCGTCTACGGGATCGGCGACAAGCAGATCCTGACCACGCTCTGCCCCGGCGGCAAGGAGCGGATGCGGGTGCTGATGGAGATGGTCCGCCACGGCAGGCTCGATCTCGGCCCGCTGATCACCCATCGCTTCTCGCTGGACCAGATCGAGGACGCCTACGAACTCTTCGGCAACCAGCGCGAAGGCGTGGTCAAGGTCGGCCTGACCCCCTAGCCGGCGCAGCATCCTCAGCCGGTCCGGGCCGCGCTTACAGGATTGCAATCGGATTGAGTGGTGATCCTGTGCCGCCGGTTATCCGCAGCGGCGCGGCGACGAACATGAAGTCCCAGCGGCGCGCTCGCTCGCAGACCGCCTTCAGATCCTCGAGGCGCAGGTAGTCCAGCAGGGGCATGCCCATGGCGTTCAACGCGAGAACATGGATCGGAAAACCCACGCCCTCGGTGGTGCTCGGGGCGGTGTCGTTGTTGCCATCGCAACCCAATGTCGCCACGCATCTCTCTGAGAGGAGGCTTGCGCAAGATGGGTGAAGGCCGGCCTTGGCGTTGGCCGGGTCCCACGGCTGGAGCGTTTCGAGGCGCTTCGCGTGGCCCGTCCTCACCAGCAGGACGTCTCCTTCTTCTACCGTCACGCCCTGCTCTCGCGCAGCTTCCTCCAGCTGCGCGGGAAAGATGTGCTCCCCGGGCTCGAGCCAGTCCACGCCTCGCAACCGGGGCACATCGAGCAGCACGCCACGACCCACCACGCCGTCCTTCATCACCTCGACCGTCTCGGCCGCCGCGCCGTCTTCCGTGATCGATTCGCTCGACCTGCCGTTATAGAGAGCTCCGTCGAAGTCGACGTGACAGAGCGCGTCGAGATGGCTGTGTGAGTCGTTGTGGTAGTCCACTCCGATGTAGTCCTTGGCGAAGGCGAGTCCCTCGCGGTGCTCCCGGCCGTCGAGCAATGTCATGTGGTGATCGGCGGGCTCTGGATTGTCGAGCTCAGGCTCGGTGTTGAGCGGCCGGCTCAGGCTGACCGTTCGCCCGGTGCTGACCAGCCCGGCGGCGGCCGCAACCCTGTCGGGGGTCAGGTGGTTCAGGGTCCCTCGCTCGTCGTTCGGCCCCCAGCGGCCCCAATTCGAAACCCTCTCGAACAACTCACGGAACTCGGCGTTCGCCATCTCGACGCGAGGTGCCGACATCAGCCCGAGACCGTCACGGAGAAGATCGCTTCGTGGCTCTCGCCCGGCTCGATCAGCTTCAGGTCCTGCCCGCTGACCAGCGCGTTGGTCGGCGCGGTCATCGGCTCGAAGGCGATCACGTTGTCATCGTTAGGGGCGTAAACCTGTGCGTATGGGTATCCGCGGTCGAAGGAGACCTCGATCCGCCGTCCCCCTCCTTCGAGGGCAAACGGCTCGACCGGGGCCGCGAACCCGTCGTCGAAGGTCCTCTCACCGAGCGGGCCGTCAGGCACATCGACGCTCTCGAGCTCGCCGACGGGAAGCTGCTCGGAGTCGAGCACTACCCGTTCGCTCACCGGCATCTCGACGATCCAGGCACTACGCTCGACGCCCGGCAGGCGGAAATAGGGGTGATAGCCGAATGAGATCGGCACCGCCACGTCGCCCGAAGCGTGGACCATCGTCGTGATCGTCAGCGTCTGATCCGCGATTCGGGCATCAATTCGCAGTTGATGCGGAAAGGGGAAGACGGCCATCAGGTCCTCGTGCTCGTCGAAGTCGAACTCGGCGGCGAGCCGCGGCCCGTCCGGAGTGTCCTCGTGCCGTTCGACGCTCCAGCCGCGGGCCGCGGCAAGCAGCCCGTGGATCGGCAACCCGTTGGGGTCCAGGCTGATCAGTTCGGGGCGGGCGGACAGGTCGACCTCCCGGCCGGCGGTCGAGAGATGTCTTCTGGCGACGCGGTTCGCCCACGGGTGCAGAAGAGGGATGCCCATCGTCGAGCGGTCGGCCACGTAGGTGCGCAGGCCTCCGCGCTGGCCCAGCAGCTCCTCGCCCCGGTGACTGAGGGAGCAGCCGACCATCCCGGCCTCCGGGACGACGGCAAGCTCGATTCCGTCCGGGTCCGAGCTTCCAATCGTCAGCGCCTCGAAGCCATCCACGTCGCGACGGCCGATCATCCCGCAGGCTCGGCCTCGCCGTTGTCGCTTTGCTCCTCGTCGGAGGCCAGCGAGAGAACGAAAGGTCGGCCTCCCGCCTCGTCGATGGCAACGCGGGCGACGACCTGCTGCTCGGTGATAGTGCGCTGCGGCCGGCCGTTCCCGATGAAGGTGAACGCCCAACGCGGAATTGTGGCCAGGCGGTTCTTGAAGCCGGTCAGGAACGCGAGGTGGACGAACAGCCACGCCATCCATCCGAGAAAGCCGGAGAGGCGGATGCCCTTGAAGCTCACCACCGCGTTGAACCTGGAGATCGTCGCCATGCTGCCCAGGTCCCGATAGTGGAAGGGCATCGCCTCCCTTCCCTCCAACCGGCGGATGATCGTGTTCGAGGCGTGGAGCCCCTGCTGCATCGCCACCTCGGCCACGCCTGGCAGCTTGTCCAGGGACATCATGTCCCCGATCGCGAACACCTCGGGATGTCCCGGCAGCGTGCAATCGGCAAGCACGCTGACGCGTCCGGCCCGGTCCACATCGGCGCCGGTCGCCTCTCCGAGCATCCGAGCCAGTGGGGAGGCCTGGACGCCGGCGGCCCAGATCTTTGTCCGTGCGGGGATCCTGCGTTCCTCCTCGTCCTTTTTGACAACCACTCCGGTCATCTCCACATCCGTGACGATGCTCGACATGTGCAGCTCGATTCCGAGGCGTTCGAGCTCCTTGGTCGCCTTGCCTGAAAGGCGGTCGCCGAAGGTCGCCAGAACCTCCTTGCCGCCGTCGAAGAGCAGGATCCTGGCGTTGCGGGAGTCGATCTCACGGAAGTCGTCCTTGAGCACTCGCCGCGACAGCTCCGCGATCTGACCCGCGATCTCGACGCCGGTCGGGCCGCCCCCGACCACGACGAAGGTGAGCCACTCGGCTCGCTTCTCGGGATCGTCCTCGAGCTCGGCCATCTCGAACGCCCCGAGGATCCGGCCGCGAAGCTCGAGGGCGTCGTTGATGGTCTTCATGCCGGGCGCCCAGCGCGAGAACTCGTCATGACCGAAGTAGGACTGGCCGGCGCCGGCGGCGAGTATGAGGCTGTCGTAGGCGATCTCAAACGGGGTCCCATCGGGGCGCGTCGCCGTCACTTTTCGAGCCTCGAGGTCGAGGCCGTTGACCTCGGCCAGCTCGACCTCGACGTTTCGCTGGCGTCGCAGCACGCTTCGGATCGGCGGGGCGATTTCGCCCTCCGAGAGGATCCCCGTGGCGACCTGGTAGAGGAGCGGCTGAAAGAGATGGTGATTGTGGCGGTCGACGAGCGTCACCCGGACCGGGGCGCGGCCGAGTCTGCGCGCTGCGAACAAGCCTCCGAAGCCTCCGCCCACGATCACGACTCGATGGGACTCGGAGGCCATCGTCAGTCCGTTGGGCCTCCCTTTGCGCCCAGACGGTCGAGCAGGTGGTCCCCCACCCGCAGGGCGTTGGCCATCGCCGTGAGAGCCGGGTTCACGGCGCCGATGCTGGGAAAGAAGCTGGTGTCCACGACGTAGAGATTGTCGAGCTCGTGGGCCTTGCAATTGACGTCGAGCACCGACTCCGCGGGGTCGGTGCCGAAACGGCAGGTCCCGGCCTGATGCGCGACGCCCGCCACCGGGATTTCGTTCTTCAGGTAGGCGTTGTGGGGGAGGAGGTGCTCCCCGTGCATGCCGATCTTTCCGAGCATCGACTTGAGCGTGCCGTAGAGCTCCTTCTTGGGCTTCTCGTTCGAGTAGCTGTAGCTGAGCCTGATCGAGCCGTCGTCGGTCAGCGTGACCCGGTTGTCCGGCCTCGGTAGGTCCTCGGTCGAGAGCCAGAAGTCGACGGCGTGCTCGGCGACCCTCTCCAGGGTCCACTCGGGGGCGAGCTTGGTCTCTCCGGGCTTCTCGCCGCGAAACATAGGTGCCTGGGACTTGCCGACCATCTGGATGTTGCCGAGTGGATGGTCGAAGTCCTCGCTGGCGAAGTAGTAGTCGTTGAGCCCCAGCGTCTTCTGAAAGATGGTCGGGTTCGGCTCCTTCGACAGCGCCAGCACCGCCTGGCTGTTGTGGAACATGTAGTTGCGACCGACCTGATCCGAGCCGTTGGCCAGGCCCTCAGGGTGTTTGTCGTTCGCCGAGGCGAGTAGGAGCCTCGCAGAGTTGGCCGCACCGCAGGAGACGGCCACCATGTTGGCGCTGTATGCCTCGGTTTGCCCGTCACGGTCGACGACCACCCCGGTGACCTCGGTTCCCTCATCGTTGGTCTCGAGCTTCACCGCCGTCGCGTTGGTGAGCAGCGTGACGTTGTCGTGCTCGAGCGCGGGCCGGACCGCCAGCACCTCGGCATCCGACTTGGCATGCACCAGACAGGGAAAGCCGTCGCAGTTGTCGCAGCGAACGCAGGCGCTGTAGGGCATGTTCGACTCGTCGAGCATCACCCCGCAGGGGGCGTGGAATGGCCGGTGGCCGGCCGCGGCGAGGTCGTCGGAGAGCTGTTGGATTCGCGGCTCGTGGGAGACGGCAGGAAACGGGTAGGGAGCGCTGGCCGGCGGCTCAGTCGGGTCCTCACCCCGAGCCCCGTGGACCCTGTAGAGCTGCTCCGCCTGTGTGTAATAGGGCTCCATCTCCTCGTAGGAGATCGGCCAGGAGGGAGAGACACCGTCCTGGTGCTGGATCTCGCCGAAGTCCTCAGCCCGCAGCCTGTACAGCGCCGCCCCGTACAGCTTGGTCGCGCCGCCGACGAAGTAGTGCACCTGCGGTTCGAATGGCTTGTCCTGGGCGTCGTACCAGGTGTCTTCCGACTGATAGCGACCCTCGACGAAGACGTCCTGGGCCAGCCAGTTCTGCGGCTCGCGGCGGAGGAAGTCACCGCGCTCCAGCAACAGGACCTTCCTGCCGGACGGTGCGAGCCGATTCACCAACGTTCCACCACCGGCCCCACTGCCGATCACGATCACGTCGTAGTCGCTCATACGTTGACCCCGAACTCCTTCAGCCGCTCGCTCATCACGATCCGGCCGGCGGCCTCGATCAGGGCAAGATGCGAGAACGCCTGGGGGAAGTTACCCAGGTGCCGCCCCGTGCTGGTGTCGAACTCCTCGGCAAAGAGCCCGAGCGGGGAGGCGACGCTGAGCAGCTTGTCCATCAGGTCGCGCGCCCGCTGGGTCTCGCCGATGATCGCCAGGCCCGAGACCAGCCAGAAGGAGCAGATCAGGAAGCTTCCCTCCTTCCCCGAAAGGCCATCGTCGGTTTCGCCGGTGACGTAGCGGAGCACGAAACCGTCCTCGGTGAGGTCGTCGGCAATCGCCAGCACGCTCTTGCGCAGTACTTCGTCATCACCAGGCAGGAAGCCGAAGATCGCGGCCAGCAGCGTGGAGGCGTCGAGGGCATCGGTGTCGTAGTGCTGGCGGAGGACGCCGTCGCGGACTCCGTTCTCGAGGATGTCGGCGCGGATCTCCTCGGCGGTTTCACCCCACTCGGCCTGGAGGCTGGAGTCCCCGCGGATCTCCGCGAGCTTTGAGGCCCGGTCCAGGGCGACCCAACACATCAGCTTCGAAGAGACGTACTGCTGGGGGTCACCGCGCGCCTCCCAGATCCCCTGGTCGGGCTTCTTCCAGACGCTCGTGGCGCACTTCGCCTGAGCCTCGACGATCGGCCACAGCTTGCGCGGCAGGCGCTGGCTGCGCTGCGTGTGGAGCAGCATCGAGTCCAGGGCGGCTCCGAAGACATCGTTCTGGCGCTGGTCGAAGGCGCCATTGCCGGTCCGCACCGGTGACGCCCCCGCGTAGCCGGAGAGGTCGTCCCGGGTCGACTCGGTCAGGTCCATGCGGCCGTCGATCCCGTACATGATCTGCAGCGCCCCATCGGCGTTCGGCTCGAGTTCGCCGATGAACTGCATGAACTCGTTGGCCTCCCAGTCAAGGTTGTGGTAATGCAGCGCCTGGAGGGTGAAGGTCGAATCCCTTATCCAGGTGAAGCGGTAGTCCCAGTTGCGTTCCCCGCCCGGAGTCTCGGGCAGCGAGGTCGTGAGCGCCGCGACGGTGGCTCCGGAGGGCATGTAGGTGAGACCCTTGATCGTCAGCGCCGAGCGCGCGATGGCCTCCCTGAAGCGGTGATCCGGCATGCGAGCCTTGGAGATCCAGCTGCGCCAGTAATCTGTGGTCTCGCCCATCCGCGCCAGGGCGTCGTCCATGTCCTCCGGCGAGGCGAGTCCCTCCGACCAGGAGAGCGAACAGAAGGCGTGCTCGCCCTGCTGGAGCGTGTGCCGCGCCTGCGCTGTCTCCCCGTCCGCCCCGAGGGGGATGCTGCTGCGCAGCCTGACCGTCACCCCCGCACCGCCGGCGTCGGCGGTGTGGCGTCCCTGCAGCGACCACTCGGCCGGTGTCCGACCGTAGTCGAAGTCCGGCTCGCAGAGAAGCTCCATATCGACCGAGCCCTCCAGGCAGACCACCGTTCTCACGAGCAGGTGGTGCGCGTCCTCGTCGGTTGGCGCGCGTGTGTGCGGAGTGACCTCGTCCTCCCTCTGGGTCGGGCCGATGGTGAGCGCGTCACGGACGATCGCCCACCCTGTGGGCGTGTGCCAGGTGGTGTTGAGGACGTTGGTGCCGGGCTCGTAGATCCGGGCGGCCGGCACGTTGATCCCGAAGGGGGCGAAGCGGAACGACCCCGCCTCGCGGTCGAGCAGCGTCCCGAAAATGCTCGGGGAGTCGAACCGCGGCACGCAGAGCCAGTCGACCGCTCCGTCGGGGGCGACAAGGGCGCCGGTGTGGCAGTTGGAAAGGAAGGCGTAGTCGGCGATCGGCGGGAACGGCGACGGCATCGCGGCGCTCTGGGGCATCCCCTTCTCGGCGGTTGCCGCCGGCGCCTTGCCGTCCGACGGGCTCATGACCCCGTCCAGGGTTCGTGCCAGCCGCCGAACTCCTTCACCAGCCTGTCGGCTGCTTTCGGTCCCCATGAGCCAGCCTCGTACGGCAGAACCCTCGGCGGCTTCTCGATCAGCGGGTCGCAGATCCGCCAGGTCTCCTCGATGTTGTCCTGCCGCGTGAACCGCGCACTGTTGCCGGCCATCGCGGCGTGCAGCAGTACCTCATACGGCGTCGGGCCCTCACCGCCCTCCCGGGCGAACTCCATATCGAGGTTGATCTGCTCGGGACCGGTCTCGTCACTGCGCTGTGCATCGACCAGCAGACGAATCCCGGTGGTCGGGTGGAGCCTGACAACGAACTGATCGGGCTCGGGCCGCCGCCGGCTGTTCGCGCTGTAGCCCAGGCGCGGCGGCTCCTTGAAAATGAGCCTGAGCTCCCACTGCTCCACCGGTAGTTCCTTCCCCGTTCGGATGAAGAACGGGACCCCGCTCCACCGCCAGTTGTCGATCTCGAACCGCATGGCAGCAAAGGTCTCCGTCTTCGAGTCCTTCGCGACCCCCTTGATCTTCCGATAGCCCTGGTACTGCCCTCGGACGCACTGCTTCGGGTCAGCCTTGGGCATCGCCGAGAAGACGCCGAACATCGCGTCCTTCAGTCCCCGCGCGTCCCGGCGGGCGGGCGGGTCCATCGCGGTCACCGCAACCACCTGCATCAGGTGGTTGACCACGACGTCCCGGATGGCTCCCACCGGGTCGTAGAAGCTGCCTCGGTCGGCAACCCCGAAGTCCTCCGCCATCGTGATCTGGACACAGGCGATGCTGTTGCGATCCCAGATCGGCCCGAGCATCGCGTTCGCGAAGCGCAGGTAGAGGATCTCGCCGAGGCCCATGACGCCCAGGAAGTGGTCGATCCGGTAGAGCTGGTCCTCGCGGATGTACTGGTGGATTTCGGCGGCAAGGGCCCGAGCGGAGGCGAGATCGTGGCCGAATGGCTTCTCCACCACCACCCGAGCCTGTCCGGTGAGGCCGGCGTCGTAGAGTCCCTTGATCGTCATCCCGAAGAGCGAGGGCGGGATCTCGAGGTAAAAGACCGGGCTGCGGGCCCCCTTGATCTGCTTCGCGAGGCGTTCGTATGTGTCGGCCTCTGCGAAGTCCCCCTGGACGTAGGAGAAGCGCTTGGCGAGGCGGTTGAAGATCTTCGGGTCGGGCTTCCGGCCCGAAGATGTCTCGATCGCCTTCCGGGCGTGGTCGCGGAGGTCCTCCTCCGACCAGTCGTCGAACGCCACCCCGACGATCGGGCAGTCGAGCAGCCCGCGGGCCTCGAGCCGGTACAGCGAGTTGAACGTCATCACCTTGGCGAGGTCGCCGGTGATCCCGAATATCACGAAGCAATCGGCCACCCTGGCGACCCGGCCCGCTGCACCGCTGGGCTTCCCACGCGATCTTGTCGCCGTTGCCATATCGGTGGCCTTAACCTACTCCTCGAGAACACTCCGTTGGGTGAGCGCGTAAAGCAGCCCCAACGCCGGGATTACGAGCACCACGGCGACCCCGAAGACGACGAGCACCTCGGTCAGGGTCGCGGACACCGCCGCCCCTTCGCGGATCGTCAGGGTCTCCGGCAGCAGGTAGGGGAACTGGGCCACCCCCCATCCCCAGATCACCGCCGCGACGGCGCCGATCGCGAGCGCCCGGCTGAAGCGGCGCTCCCCGCGCGCAAGCAGCACCAGCACGCCGATCCCGCACAGGGCTGAGACGATCATGAGCGGAAGCGCCTCGGCGACCAGCCTGTCGTAGAGGTGCCGGGCATCTCCGTGGAGGGCTATCAGGTCGGCAGCCGCGACCACGCCGGCGACGATCGCCGCGGCCACGGCCCTGGTGGTGAAGTAGCGCTCGAGGTCGCGGTCGTCAGCCCGGTGAGCGTCGCTGACCAGGAAGACCGCGGCCAGGTAGGCGCCGGTGCTGACGAAGAGAGCGCCCGTGAGCAGCGAGACCCCGTTCAACCAGCTGGTCACCGCATCCCCCTCCGCGTTGCCGACCGGGACGCGTCCCGAGGCGACGGCACCGACCACCGTCCCCATGAAGAACGGCGTCATCAGCGACGCTACCCCGAACAGCTCCGTCGCCAGACGGCGTCCGCCGACTCTGCGCGCCACCCTGTGGAAGGCAAACCCGCTACCCCGGACAACGATCCCGAGCGCGGCCAGGCTGAGCGGGATGAACAGGGTCGAGAAGATCGCCTCGAAGGCTCCCGAGAACGACGTCCAGAGGACCACGAAGACGAAGATCAGCCAGACATGGTTCGCCTCCCAGACCGGGCCGATCGCCCAGTCGATCACGTCGCGGGCCCGCCGACCGCGCTCGTCTCCGCGGGCGAGAAGGGACCAGAGGCCGGCGCCGAAGTCAGCGCCCCCGAACACCGCGTAGAGGGTCACGCCAACCCAGAGCACCGCCGCCACCGCGTCCGCCTCGCTCATGGGCTCCCCACAGGATCCCTGGCGATCGCCGGCGGCTCCTCGCCGGTCGGCCCGTAGGGCACTTCGATGTCGTCATCCGCCGTTTCGCGCCAGCGCCGCGTCATTGCGCGCAGGACCACGATCGTCGCCGCCCCGAGGAGCGCGTAGAGGACGACCACGATCGAGAAGGTCACCCAGATCCCGCTCGCACCGGTGACCGCTTCCGACGTCCGCATGTGTTCGTACACGATCCAGGGCTGGCGCCCGACCTCGGTCACGATCCAACCGGCCTCGAGCGTCATCAGGGTGAGAGCGCCGGCGAGGACCACCGCCCTCAGGAACCACTTTGTGGCGGGGATGTCCCGGCGCCGCCACCAGACGAATCCGTACCAGAGACCCAACGCGATCAACGCGGAGCCCACCCCGGCCATGAAGTCGAACGCCCAGTGCAGGAGCGTGTTGGCAGGCGGCCGATCAGAGGCAGGCACGGAGTCGAGCCCGGTCACCTTGGTATCGGTGCTGAAGCCGACCAGGAAGGAGTCGAACCCGGGAATCCCGATCCCTCCCTTGACGCCTTCGGACGTACAGCGGCCGCCGATGTACTCGGTCACGTGGGTGTGGGTTTCCTGCACGCACTCCATCGCCGCGAACTTGACCGGCTGATCGTGGGCGATTGACCGCGCAGCCGTGTCCCCCACCATGAACTGCACCGGCGCGAGGATGCATCCGATCGTGAGGGGGATCAGGAGGCCGAGTCGGTGATGGCGGTCACGCCGGCCACGCAGCATCCCGACCGCGTACACCGCCGCGATCAGGAAGCTGGTCACCAGGTACCCGGCGAGGATCATATGCGGGACCTCGTAGGGGACGGCCGGGTTGAAGATGACATTGAGTGGGTGGACGTCAGTCACCTTCCCGTCCGCACCCAACGTGAAGCCCTGCGGCTGGTTCATCCAGCCGTTGACCGCGACCACGGAGAAGGCGCCCCCGATCCCGGCGATCGCCACCGGGACGCCCGTCCAGAAATGCTTCCACCCGGAAAGGCGCTTCCAGCCGAAGATGTAGATCGTGATGAAGATCGCCTCGAGGAAGAAGAAGATTCCCTCGATCACGAACAGGACCCCGAAGACGCCACCAAAACGGCCTGTGAACGCCGGCCAGAGCAGTCCGAACTCGAACGACAGGACGGTGCCGGTGACCGCGCCGACCGCGATGGTGACCGCCGCCACCTTCGACCACCGCTGCGCGAGCTCTAGAGCCACGGGGTCCTTGCGGCGAAGCCCGATGTAGTTGGCAATCAGCATCATCGTCGGGAAGGCGATGCCCAGCGAGGCGAGCACGATGTGGAAGCCGAGCGTGAATGCCATCTGCTCGCGCGCTGGGAGCAGCTGGGAGGAGGCTGCGAGGGTGAACGGCACGTCGATCAATGCGCCGCCTCACTCTTTTGCCGGGCGCCGAGGTCCTGGTCCGCCCGGTGCCTGAGGTTACGTTGGATGGCCAGGGTCGCAGAGGCGCCCGCCACCATCATCGCCACGTTCGTCCCGAGCAGGCCCAGAGCGCCCCAGGCCGTTCCCGCCTCCCCGAGGCCAACGGCAACTCCGAGGTAGGCAGCCGCCGGGATGGTGGTCACCGAAACGGCCACGCCCACCGCCGAGCTCGCCCGGCTCTCGAGGGAGAGCATGCCCGCTATCCCAGCCACCAGGGCAACCGTGATCGTCTCGTGGCTGATGCTGACCAGGCCGCCGAGCGTGTTCGACGCGGAGCTCAGGCTGAAGCCGCTTGGAAGCAGGTCGAGCTGGTTCTGTCCGAACCCGACCGCGGCCGCGGCGGCGCTGGTCACAGCCATGCCGGCCGCGAGGGTGACGAACGCGGCCGCGGTCAGCTTGGCCTTACGACCAACGAGCCCCACCCCCAACGACGTGATCGGCAGCAGATCGGGGCTGAGTGCCATCGCGCCGACGATCAAGATTGAGTTGCGGTCGATCACCCCGTAGCCGGCGATCACCCCCGCGGCGATCATCAGCGCGAGGTAGCGACCGATCGGCCGCGCGTTGATCCAGGCCTGCCCAAGCACGTCCGCCCAGACCAAGCCGGTTTCGCCGTCGCGCCTGGCCGTCCACTCCACGGCTTCGACTCGCATCACGGCGATATCGGACCCGGGGACCTCGAGCTGTCGCAACTCGTCCAGTAACGGATCGACCGCCTTCGGCCGCGCGGTGGCCGCCACGACGGAGTGTCCCGGGTGCGCCGCCTCCACCTGCCGGACCCGAGCGACCCCGTCGATCGCGTCGAGGGCATTGGCGACCTCGGCCATCAGCCCGGAGGGCCCGAAGACCTCCACCTGCATCATCTCGCGGAAGCCTCGCACCCGCCGTGGGCGGGGGCACCACCCGACTTGCCGTAGCCCCGGCGACCGTTGAGCAGGACCACCGGCGTCCTCTCGGTCTGGAGGCGTTTCAGCAGAGGCGGACGCTCCACCTGTGGCGCTGCGGCGGCACGCCCACCCTCTTCCCTTCGACGCTCGAACTGGAGCATTTCGGTGGCGGCTTCGGACCGGGGCCATCCCGTGTCCAGCCACCTCCGAACATATCGAAATCCGGGCTGGGCGTTGCCGGCCTCTACGGTTTTTCACATCTTCGATGAGTGCCACGCGCAGGCCGAATGGGACGGGGCCGTGACCGCGATCGCAGTACCGCTATGGGGATTCGAACCCCGGTTTCCGGACGGAGAATTTGCTCTGTGAGCGGGATTGAGTGCGCCTTGTGCATGCCCCACCGGTCAAGACGGACCGGGCGTGGCTCAGTTCCTTGGAGTCGGGGACAGATCGCGACACGTCCTCGCCGTATCGCGACACGTCCTCGCGGGGGTGAATCGTCTTCACCGGATCCTGCTCGTGACCGGCAGGCAGAATGGTGGCGATCCGCCATCCAGGCAGGCGATATACCATCGACCGCAACCGAGTCGAGCGATCAGAGGGGACGACAATGGCCGAGCCAGCGCGGATTGCATCCTACGAGCGGGCCGGGTTGGTCTTCGACGTGATCGATGACGGGCCGCTCGACGGCCCGCCGGTGGTGCTCCTGCACGGGTTCCCGCAACGGGCCACCTCATGGGCGAAGGTGACGCCGCTGCTGGGCGAGGCAGGTTTCCGCACTTACGCGCCTGACCAGCGGGGCTACTCGCGCGGGGCGCGGCCACCTGGCCGGCGCGCGTACAAGATCACGGAACTGGTTGAGGACATTGTCGCGCTGATCAGCCGGATCGACACGCCGGTCCATCTGGTCGGGCACGATTGGGGCGCCACGGTCGCCTGGTACGTCGCAGCCCGGCACCCCGACCGGCTGGCGTCGTTGACCGCGGTGAGCGTCGGCCATCCGGAGGCGTTCAAGCGGGCCCTGCGCACCGCCGATCAGGCGCGGCGGTCGTGGTACATGGGGCTATTCCAGCTCCCCTTCGTGCCCGAGCGGCTGCTGTCGGGCACATGGTTCGCCCAAAAGTTCCTCGGTGCCTCAGGCATGACCGTCGAGATGCTTGCGACCTACCGCGCCGAGATCGTCGGCGAAGGCGCGCTCACGGGAGGCCTCAACTGGTACCGAGCGATCCCCTTCTCGCTCTCGGACGAGGTTCCCGACGTCAGCGTGCCGACCGCCCTTGTTTGGAGCGACGGGGACATGGCGCTCGGCCGGAGAATGGCCGAGCTGACCGAGGAGCACGTCGACGGGCCCTACGAGTTCATCGTGTTCGAGGGCGCCTCGCACTGGATCCCCGAGGAGCGCCCGGCCGACCTCGCCGAAGCGATCATCAACCGCGCCCGCTCGGCGGCCACCGCTTCGGTAGAGACCGCCGCTTAGACGATCGGGCCGCAGCGCACGTCGAAGCGCTCTGCTACGCGGTCGAGCGCCAGCCGCCAATGCTCACGCTCACGCCGGTATGCGCGCGCGAATTGCAGGGCACCATAAACGTACCGGTGCGGGGGGTACCAGAGGTCGAAATTCAGCCTGTTTCGACTGAGAACCTCGCGGGGCGCGTTGTCCGCGATCACACTGAGGTTGTAGAGATGCGTCGTCACGGCCGCGCACGCCCATGCTTCCCGCGATTGCCTCGCCAGCTCGTCGCCATCCAGCTGGTAAAGCGGCAGCTCACCAAGCTGGCCCAGCATCATCAGGTGACCGAGGTAGTAGCCGCCGAAAGAGGGGAGCAACGCCACCGCGGCGCGCGTCGAGATGACTCCGACATTGCCGTCCGCCGACACGTATGGCTCATACGTACGGTGCTGCGCCCGCTCGCCGAAGAGGTAGCCAGTGCAGTTGACGAGCCAGGATCCGGGCTCGATCTGGCGGGTTGCGCCGCTGCGGAGCAGGAGCTCAACGTTGCCGCCTCGATCCACTGCGTCAACCAGGTGATCACTCACCATGTCGGTCACTCCCGAGCGAATGGTCCTGGCCTCTGCCTCGGAAAGCAGTCCGAAAACGAAATTCTTCGCGCCGTCGGTAGGTGTGATTCCGACGGTGGCCCGATACCAGTCCATCGCGTCGCGCTCGTTGGTGCCGTCGAAACGTCGCGACCATTCAAGGAGCGTCGGCACGCCCCGGGCACCGCCCCACCACCGTCTGGCTCCCGTGGGAAATGCCCTATCGCGACAGGTGAAGAACGTGCCCGACCCGGCGAGGACGTTTATCTCGCGGCCAGGGTGCGCCCCGATCAGCGCGTGAGCGGTGTCCATCGCGGTCTTACCGCCGCCGATCACCCACACGGGGGCGCTGCTCTCGGCAATCTCGCCGGTGCGGACGTCGCAGAAGTCGGGGGAGACCGAGTGCACTCTGTCGCTTGACACCGCGAGCGGCTTGTTTGGCTCGACCGAAAGCCCCGGCGCCTTGATCAGCCGTTTGGCCTCGGCGATCCGAGGCGTACCGTCGGCGGACTGGCAGGTCAGCCGGATCGTCTCTTTACCGGCCTCGTGTGAGAGTAATTCCGTGCCAAGCCACTCATCCAACCCCACCCGGCCCTTCACCACGTCGACGCAGTGCGAAAAGTGATCGAGCACCTCGTTCTTCGTCGCGAGGTAGGAGCGGTCGGCGCCGAGCGTCCACTTGATGTCAGCCGCGGTGAAGAACTGGTGCGGCTGGTGCAGACGCACATAAGGATAGGTCTCGACCCACATCCCGCCGACCCGGCTCCGGCGGTCGATTATAAGGACTCGGTGGTCCTTCCTCAGATACTGACTTGCCACCGCGAGTGCGTTGAGCCCCGCCACACCGGCCCCGACGACGGCCACGTCGTACGGCCGGGACTCGCTGGGAGAGGCGGCCATGGTCAAGATTTTTTGTATATCACACGATCTCGGAGGCGATCTCCGGCCCCTCCGAACCGATCGCCAGTTGGCCTCCTCGCGGCGGAGGCGCCGCTCAACTCCGGCGCCACGGCGGCTTTGCCGGCCGCGTCAACAGAACGTCGCTGAATGTTGCGGGGCTCTTTCTGAAGTACCGCTACGGGGATTCGAACCCCGGTTTCCGGACTGAGAATCCGGCGTCCTAGTCCCCTAGACGATAGCGGCGAGGACTCGCGATTCTAGCGGGCGCGGTCAGCGACTGTGAGCGCGATCCTGTCTGAGGGAGACGCTAGGTTAGGCGAACGTATGTTCGCTTCAACCATACCCCGAATTAATTCAGCCAGCCGATACATTGATGACTCCCGCGGCGGTGGAGGAACTGGCAGACTCGCGAGCTTCAGGTGCTCGTGTCCGAGAGGACGTGGGGGTTCGAATCCCCCCCGCCGCACTCCCCCAGCCGGTTAGCGAGGTGTATTCCCGCGCGATCGTCGCAGAGGCTCTGCGACTGCAGGAAGAGAAGGGGCTTGGGGCACGAAGGGTCGCCCGGATCCTCGGCCTCCCGACGTCCACAGTGCGGGACTGGCACGCCGGCAAGCTGCCGCGTCATTCGCGCCCCACGACCGCCGGAGCAGAGGTTCCGCTCGTCTGCGAGACATGCGGAGGCTTCGAACACCCATTCCGTGAGTTCGGGCCAGAGTACGTCCATCTGCTCGGTCTGTATCTGGGCGATGGCAGCATCTCGTCCCACGCACGGGGCGTCTACAGGCTCCGCGTTTTCCTCGACAAGAAATATCCTCGCATCGTCGACGATTGCCAACGGTCGATCGAAGGGGTTATGCCGGGCAGCACGGTACACCGTTGGCTGACGCCCTCGAACTGCTATTCGATCTCGGCCTATTCAAAGGGCTGGCCCTGCCTCTTTCCGCAGCACGGACCGGGTCCGAAGCACACCCGCCGGATCTTCCTCGCAGATTGGCAGCAGGAGCTGGCCGAGCGGTGGCCCGAGCAGCTGATCAAGGGCCTGATCCAGTCGGACGGCTGTCGATTCACGAACACCGGGCGCGCGGGCTGGCACCATCCGCGCTACGCGTTCTCGAATGTCTCCACCGACATAACGGGCATCTTTTGCTCCGCGTGCGACTGCCTCGGGCTGCGGTGGACGGCCGCCTTTCCCAGGCAGGAGTCCGCGGCCGTCTCCATCTACGTCTCGCGCAAGGCCGACGTCGCCAGGCTCGACGAGTTCGTCGGTCCGAAGCGCTGAAGGTCAGGCCGCCTGCTCGGCTGGCCTCACCGCGCGGGCGGCGTTGGCCGTGATCTCCTCGATGAAGGTCGGCCAGAGCTCGCGCGGCAGGTCGTGGCCCATGCCCTCGATCATTCGCAGCCGCGCGCCGGGGATCGCCTTCGCGGTCGCGCGGCCGGCGGCCGGGCGCACCAACGGGTCCTCGGCGCCGTGGATGACGACGGTGGGCAGGTCGAGCTTCCGCAGGGCGGCGGTGCGGTCGCCGGAGGCGGTTATCGCATGCATCTGGCGGACCACGCCGGCCGGGTCGTGGGAGCGCTCGTACATCTCCCCCGCGATCCGCGCGATCCGCGAGCGGTTGGTCGGGAAGCCGGGTGAGCCGATCACGCCGAAGATCTTCAGCGCCCGCGCTTCGTAGGCCTCCCGACCCCTCGGATAGCTGGACATGATCGCCGTGAACGCCCTCCAGGTCGGCCAGCCGAGTCGCCGGTTGCCGGTCGTCGAGAGCATCGAGGCAAGCGACCGCACCCGCTCGCGCCGCTCCAGCGCCATCGTCTGGGCGATCATCCCGCCCATCGAGACGCCGACCAGGTGCGCCGACTCGATCCCGAGGTGGTCCATCAGGCCAAAGGTGTCGTCGGCCATGTCGCTGAGCAGGTAGGGGGCGGTCGAGCGGCGGCCGCGCAGCATGTCCATCCGCCCCGGCATGCCGGTTGCGTCGATCTTCGTCGAGTGGCCGACGTCTCGGTTGTCGAAGCGGACGACCCTGTGGCCCCGTTCGGCCAGCTGGACGCAGAATTCCTCGTCGTAGCCCAGCATCTGCGTCCCCAGCCCCATGATCAGGAGGATCGGCTCTGCGTCGCGCTCACCGACCTCCTGGTATGCGAGCTCGATCCCGTTTGCCGGCGCGAGACGCTCGGCGCTGAGTCCGCTCATGGCTCGATGGTAACCGCCCTCTATGTTGGATCCGTGAGAACCGCGATCATTTCCGACCTTCACCTGGGCAGCGGCTTCGGCGAGGACCTGCTGCGCGACGAGGCGATTCGCCGCGCCCTGCTGGAGGAGATCGCCGGTGCCGACCGGGTCGTTCTGCTCGGCGACATTCTGGAGCTGCGCGAACTGTCCCTCGCCCGGGTGCTCGACTCGGTCCGAACTTTCTTCACGGAGCTAGGCGAGGCGATGTCCGGAAGCTCGGTCGTGCTGGTCCCGGGGAATCACGACCACAGGCTTGTCGAGCCCCTGCTCGAAGGGCTCGCCCTCGACGGCCGAACACTCGGCCTGGAGGAGCGCGCCGCACCCGCCGGCGAGGGGGCGGCCCAGATCGCCGAATGGCTCGGCGACGCTGCCATGGAGATCGCCTACCCCGGCATCTGGCTGCGCGAGGACGTCTACGCGACCCACGGTCACTACATGGATTGCCACATGACGCTGCCGAGGCTCGAGTGCATCGCGGCAGCCGGGCTGGTGCGCGCCTTCGGGCCGATCCCCGAGCCCGCCTCGCCAAGCGACTACGAGCGAGTGCTCCGGCCGGTCTACGGCTTCTCCTACGCCCTTGCGCAGGCGGGCCTGGCGCGGCGGGCGACCCGGCCCTCCGAGCGGGTCTGGCGGGCGATCTCCTCGAGCCGAAACGGCGACCGGGGCCGTGCCCGGCGGGCGGCCGTGCTCGCGACGGCCCGCGCCGGGGTGCCGGCGACCGTCTGGACCCTGAACCGGCTGCTGCGCTCAGAGTTCGAGCCGGATCTCTCGGCGGCGGCAATCACCGCGAGCGGAATCGCCGCGGGGACCGAGATGAGCAGGCGGCTCGAGCTGCGCGCCTCCCACGTCATCACCGGCCACACCCACCGAGGCGGGCCGTGGGAGGGCGAGGCGCCATGGCCGCTCGCCGGCGGTGGGCTCCTGCACAACACCGGCAGCTGGGTCTTCGCCTCGGCGTTTCACCACCCCGGCACGCCGCCCGGGCCCTACTGGCCGGGAACCGTCACCTGGCTCGAGGGCGACGCGCCACCGCGGCGGGTGCGGCTGCTGATCGACCGGCCGCGCGACAAGCTGCTCGGCGCGGTCCGCCGCCTCGCCTCAGGGCCCGCCCGACCCGTTTAGCCACTCGGCGAGGATCGCGCCGATCCGCTCGCCGGCGTCCTCCTGCAGGAAGTGGCCGGCGTCCTCGATCGGCCGAGGCGGCGGGAAGCCGAGCCGCTCGGAGACCCGCTCCCCGACCGAGAAGGGCAGGACCGGGTCGGAATCCGCCCAGAGGACAAGAGTCGGTCGCCCGTCCTCGCGCAGCGCGTCCGCAACCCGTTTGCCCTCCGCCGCCCCCGGCGCATCGGGCTCGGTGGGCATGATCAGCGGGAAGGCCCTGACGCCGGCCTTCGCCTCGGGGGTCGGGAATGGCGCCTCGTAGGCGGCGATCACGTCCTCGCCCGGGTCGTTCCTGCACCCGCCCCGCACCAGCATCCCGACCGGAACATCCGCGTTGTCGCGGACGAAGTCGCGGAATTTCAGCCAGGCGTCGCTCATCCGCTGGTGTCCGGTGAAGGGCCCGGTCTCCATGATCACGATGCGCGAGAACCGATCCGGGTGCTCGACTGCGAGGCGCAGCCCGATCGGCCCGCCCCAGTCGTGGACGACCGCGGTCGCGTCGCGCACGTCGAGCTCCTCGAGCAGCTTAGACATCAATTCGACGTGGCGGTCGTAGCTGTACCAGCTGAGGTCACCTGGCTTGTCGGAGCGTCCGAACCCGGCGTAGTCGGGAGCAATGCAGCGATACCCGGCGTCGCGCACCGGGGGGATCACCTTGCGCCAAAGGAACGACCAGGTCGGCTCGCCGTGAAAGAAGACGACAGGCGGCCCCTCCCCCTCGTCGAGATAGGCCAGCCGCAGGCCGTCGATCTCCCGGTACCTCGACTCGAATGGAAAGTCCGGCAGCCCCTCGAGGTCGGCCTCGGGCGTTCTCACCACCTCGGCCTCCGGTGTGCTCACCACCTCGACCTCCGGTGTGCTCGCCGCGTCGTCGCCCATCTCACCCCTCCTCCATGTGGCGCCTTTTCCGTCATATGGACGTGAAAGGCGCCACGCCTTCGCCTGCCGCCGAGTCTATTCCGGAATCCCGATCCGGATTCCTAACTTTTTCGATCAACTTTGTGCTAGGGTGCCGAACCGCTTTAGCACTAATTAACTCAACAAAGTACATAAGCCGACCAGAGAGAGGAACCGACGTCGATGAGGAACGTTCGCACCCAACCCCCGCTCCGCCGCAAGGCGCCCGCAGTCCTGGTCTCAGTCCTCGCCCTGGCGATGGCCTCCCTGGCGATCGGCTGCGGCGGCGGAAGCAGCGCCGACACCGCCGGCGCGAGCGGCGGCGGGCAGCTCGACGTGGTCGGCTACTCCACCCCGGAGTCGGTCTACGAGGAAGCGCTCGAGCCCGGGTTCGAAGCTACCCCGGCCGGCGCCGACGTCAGCTTCAGCAACTCCTTCGGCGCCTCAGGTGACCAGAGCCGCGCGGTCGAGGCCGGCCAGCCGGCCTCCATCGTCCACTTCTCGCAGGGAGGCGACATGAGCCGCCTGGTCGAAGCGGGGATCGTCGCCAGGAACTGGGACAAGCAGAAGTACGACGGCATCGCCGAGGACTCGGTCGTCGTGATCGTCACCAGAAAGGGAAACCCCGAGGGGATCAGGACCTTCCAGGACCTGCTCTCCAAGGACGTCGAGGTGATCACCCCGAACCCGTTCAGCTCGGGATCGGCCCGCTGGAACATCATGGCCCTCTACGGCAGCGAGCTCCACGCCGGCAAATCAGAGGCGCAGGCGCTCGACTCGGTCAAGCAGCTGCTCGAAAGGACCGTCGTGCAGCCGGGCAGCGGTCGCGACGCACTCGCCGCCTTCACCCAGGGCGAGGGCGACGTCCTGCTCAGCTACGAGAACGAGGCGATCAAGGCCCAGGAGGAAGGCGAGGACGTCGACTACGTCATCCCACCGAGCACGATCCTGATCGAAACGCCGATCGCGGTCACCAAGGACGCTCCTCCCGCGGCCCAGGACTTCCTCGATTACCTGTGGTCCGACGCGGGCCAGAGGCTCTGGGCCGAGAACGGCTACCGACCGGTCAACCCCAGGCTGGTCGACCCGAAGCAGTTTCCCACCCCCGCCGACCTCTTCAAGATCGACGAGTTCGGCGGCTGGGACAAGGTCAACGACGAGTTCTTCGACGACGAAACGGGCAAGGTCGCCCAGATCGAGAAGGAACTCGGGGTCTCGACGAGCGGATAGCGACCAGGCATGGAGGGTCACCCGGCAACGATTCCCTCGGCCCCGCCCCGGGCCACCGGCCGGCGCCTGCCCGGGGTCGGCGCCGGCCTCGGCAGGGGCCTGGTCGGCCTCTACCTGTCGGTGATCGTGCTGCTGCCGCTGGCGGCGGTCCTCGACGAATCGCTGAGCGGCGGTCTCGGATCCTTCTGGGACGCGGTGAGCGGCGAGCAGTCGGTCGCGGCGCTGAAGCTGACGGTGATCTGCTCGATGATCGTCGTCGCGATCAACGCCGTGTTCGGCACGATCATCGCCTGGGTCCTCGTCCGTGACGAGTTCCGCGGCAAGGCCTTCGTCAACGCGCTGATCGACCTTCCCTTCGCGCTGCCGACGATCGTCGCCGGGCTCACCCTCCTCACCCTCTACGGGGCCGAGAGCCCGGTCGGGCTCGACGTCGCGTTCACCCGCACCGCCGTCGTGCTGGCCCTCTGCTTCGTGACCCTTCCCTTCGTAACCCGGGCGGTGCAGCCGTTGCTGATCGAGCTCGACCGCGAGATGGAGGAGGCCGCCACATCGCTGGGAGCGGGCGGGCTAACCGTCTTCCGCCGGATCGTCCTCCCCAACCTGATGCCCGGCATCCTCGCCGGCGTGATGCTCGCCTTCGCCCGAGCCCTGGGCGAGTTCGGCTCCCTGGTGCTGATCTCGGGCAACATCCCCTTCAAGACCGAGGTCTCCTCGGTCTTCATCCGCAGCCAGATCGAGTCGGGGAACGTCTCGGGAGCCGCCGCCGTCTCGGTCGTCCTTCTCGCGATCTCGCTCCTGCTGCTGGTCGCGGTCAGCCTGCTCGCCAGCTGGGGGTCGCGGCGATGACCGTCGGGGCCCCCGCCAGGTGGAGCCTGCGAGCGCTGGCCTTCGGCTACCTCGGCCTGCTCCTGCTCGCCCCCGTCGCGATGATCTTCTACAGGACCTTCGAACACGGGATAGCGGCGCCGGTTGAAGCGATGACCTCGCCCGCCGCGCTACACGCGATCTGGCTGACCCTGTTGATGGTGGCCGTCGCGGTGCCGGTCAACACCATCTTCGGCGTCGGCTGCGCACTGCTGCTGGTCCGCCACCGCTGGAAGGGCAACCTCCTGATCGACGGGATCATCAACCTGCCCTTCGCGGTTTCGCCGGTCGTGATCGGACTCTCCCTCTTCCTCCTCTACGGCAGCGGCGGCTGGTTCGGCCCCACCCTCTCCGAATGGGGGATCGAGATCCTCTTCTCGACCCCGGGGATGATCCTGGCGAGCATCTTCGTCTCGCTCCCCTTCGTCGTGCGCGAGACGGTCCCGGTGCTGCAGGAGATCGGCACCGAGCAGGAGCAGGCGGCCTCGACCCTCGGCGCCAATGCCTGGCAGACCTTCTGGCGCGTCACCCTTCCGGCGATCCGCTGGGGGGTCGCCTACGGAGTCGTGCTGACGACCGCCCGCGTTCTCGGCGAGTTCGGCGCGGTGACGATCGTCTCCGGCTCGATCTCCGGCAAGACCGAAACCCTCCCCCTCTTCGTCGCCAAGGCCTTCGAGCAGTTCGACGAACAGGCCGCCTACGCGGGAGCGATCGTCCTCGCCCTGCTCGCCCTCACGACCCTGCTGCTGATGAGCATCGGCGGTCGCAAAGCCCACCCGACCAAGGAGCGTTCCTGATGGCAATCTCAGTCGAGGGAGCGTGCAAGCGCTTCGGTGACTTCCAGGCTCTCGACAACGTCTCGATCGACGTCCCGGCCGGCTCGTTGACCGCGCTGCTCGGCCCCAGCGGCAGCGGAAAGTCGACGCTGCTGCGGGCGATCGCCGGCCTCGAGGAGCTCGACGGCGGCCGGGTCCTGATCAGCGGCGAGGACGCGACGGCGAAGCCGGCGCAGAAGCGCGAGGTCGGCTTCGTCTTCCAGCACTACGCCGCCTTCAAGCACATGACCGTCTTCGGCAACGTCGCCTTCGGGCTGCGGATCCGCAGGTGGTCGAAGCCGCAGATCGACGCCCGCGTCCACGAGCTGCTCGAGCTGGTGCAGCTCGACGGCCTCGCCGCGCGCTATCCCGACCAGCTCTCCGGCGGGCAGCGCCAGCGCATGGCCCTGGCCAGGGCGCTCGCGGTCGAGCCCCGGCTGCTGCTGCTCGACGAGCCCTTCGGCGCGCTCGACGCCAAGGTGCGCAAGGAGCTCCGCACCTGGCTGCGCCGGCTCCATGATGAGATGCACGTGACGACGATCTTCGTCACCCACGACCAGGAGGAGGCGATGGACGTCGCCGAGCAGCTGGTCGTGATGAACGAAGGCCGGGTCGAGCAGTCGGGCTCGGCCGACGAGCTCTACGAGCAGCCGGCGAACGAGTTCGTGATGAGCTTCGTCGGCGAGGTCAACCGGCTCGGCGAGCACTTCGTGCGGCCGCATGACATCGAGGTCGTCCTCGATCCCGACGAGCGGACCAGCGAGGCGCTGATCAGGCGGATCGTCTCGCTCGGCTTCGAGGTACGGGTCGAGTTCGTGCTCGGCGACGGTGCCGAGGTCTGGGTTCAGCTGACCCGCTCCGAGCTCCAGAAGTTGGAGCTGGTCGAGGGCCAGATCGCCTACCTGCGGCCCGATGCGATGAAGAGCTTCGGCGGCGACGGCGCAGACTACGGCAGGGCCCGCAGGAAGACGCCGATCTCCTTGCCGAAGTAGGGCGAGTAGAGGCGGCTGGGTCGGCCGAGGTAGCTGTAGCTGGTGACGCCGTTGATCAGCTGCCCGTCGATGATCCAGGCGCCGCCGCTTGCCCCGGCAGCCATGTCGCATGAGGTCGGGAGGGTCGGCGGCCCGTCGAAGCCGAAGGTGAACGGGTCGCTTCCCAGCCCATGGGCATGGCAGCTGCGCAGCTCTTCGCCCCGCAGCGCAGCCGCCGGGTAGCCGAAGATTTCAAAGGTCGAGGTGCGCGACCTCGAGACCGCAAAGCCACGGCCGCCCACGACGTCCGTCAGGTCGCCCAGCTCGTTCGGCTTGACCCGCAGCGCGGCGACGTCGAAGTCCGGGTTTTCGCCGTGGCGCCACTGCTTGATCACGAAGACCGAACTCACCGCGAATGTGCCGAAGGGCCGCTTGCCGTGGTCGTAGGCGGGGACGAAGACGATCTTCCGGCCGGCGCTGCCGTTCTCGATCGCGCAGTGCCCCGCCGTGAGGACCACCGATTTGCTCGGTGTGTTGATCGCCGTCCCCGAGCAGGAGTAGTGGCCTTCGCGCGGATCGATGGCGATGATCTTGCCGTTCGTGCGCAATTCGAGGTTCGTGGCGTCGTCGACGCGCATGCTGCTCGATTTCGCGTGCCGGCCAGCCGCGCGCCGCAGCTGCCGCAGGGGCTTGCGAGCCGGAGCCTGCCAGGAGGCGCCCCGGGTCGTGGGGGCACCTCCGACGTCGATCACGTGGAGGGCGGGCGGTGCGGCGAAGGCGGCCGGTGCGGCAAACGCCATCGCCAGCACGAAACAGGCGATGCTCCAGAGGCGGCGCGCGGGGCGCCTATGCGAGTCAGAGGGCCTTGTCATTTGTTGCAGGAAACACGAGTCTGTCCGAGAACCAGCCCCCAGTATCGCCATACGAAGGTAGATCACGAAAGGTTCACGCATGAATGACGAGGGCCTGATCAGCGGCTGGTGGGTATTTGCAGGTGTGCTGCTCCTCATCGCCGGTGTTCTCAACATCATCTACGGGATCGCCGCGATTGGCGACTCCAAGTTCTTCACGGAAAACGCCACGTACATCATCAGCGGCCTGCATACATGGGGCTGGATCACCCTGATCATCGGCGTGCTCGAGCTGGTGGCGGCGTTCTCTCTGTTCTCCGGAGGCGAATTCGGACGCTGGTTCGGCGTCTTCATGGCCTCGGTCAATGCGGTCGGCGCCCTGCTGTCGATCCCGGCCTATCCGTTCTGGTCGCTTGCCATCTTCGCGCTCGCGATCATCGTCATCTACAAGCTCGCCGAAGGGCCGGGCATCACCAGGACAAGCTAGCCCCGGTCAGGAGACCTGCTGTGGCCGAAGGCCCCGCGACGACGGGGCCTTCGCCGTCTCCGGGTCCGACGCGGCCTCCGATTCGAGCGGATCGAGAGTCGACCAGGGAGCCGGCGTCGGCGTGCGCACCTCGTAGACGACGTCGACCCCGGCCAGTCGGTCCTGCCAGCCGCGCCGACGTTCGTCGAAGAGGATGCCGAGGAGGCCGATGCCGAAGGGAATCACCGCCAGCGGCAGTCCCACCAGGCGCTTCAGCGACTGTCTCGGCGCCAACCCCCGACCGTCCGTACCGAGCCTGATCCCGAAGAAGTTCATGCCGGGCGTCTGGCCGGCCAGGGACCAGAACGCAAGTAGATAGACGGCGCCAAGGCACAGCCAAGCCGTGCCCCCCACCGCCAACGCAAGACCGGAGACACCGTTGTCGTTGCCCGCGAAGAAGGAGCCGATCAGCGCAACGACGGCGGCGAGGCCGGAGAAGGCGAGGTTGACGATCAGCCCGTCAAGGGCGAACGCGAGGCCGCGCGTGATGGCGCCCGCCCGCTCGGTCGGCTCGAGCCGCGGCTTCTGGAAGGTCAACCGCCGCACCACCCGCTCGACGATCCCGTCGGCCCGGCGCGTCGTGTTGCCGATGGTGTGGCCGATGTCCTGGATGAAGCCGGCGCTCTGGGCGCTGATCGCGGCCCGCAGCTCGGGAGCCTCGGCGATCCGCTCGACCAGGCGCTGCGTCTCCTCGCTGGCCAGCAGGCGGCGCCAGACGTCGTCGACCATCTCGCTGTCGAGCGCCTCGATCAAAGCGCGCTTGACGGCATCGCTCTCCAGGGCGCCGTTGACCGCCTCCTCGACCAGCGGTCCCTGAAGCACACGCACCAGGGCGCGTTCGACGGCGTCGCTTTCCACCGCGGCCACCATCGCCTCCTCTGCGGCTGCCTGGACGGCGCGATCGACCCCGGTCGCTCGCCCGACCGACCTTGCCCCCCGCACCCCGGCTCCCAGCAGGCGCACCGAGAGCGGCTGAGGCCTCTCCTCCTTCCTCGGCTCCTGCGAAGCGGAATCCTCCGGCATGCCCGGCGAGTATAAGGTCGGCCCGCGGCGCGGCGCCAGTGCTCAGAGCCTCTCGAGCAGGCGGTCTATGAGCTCGGCCTGGGCATCGTTGATCCTCTCCCTCGCCTCCCCGGGCTCGAACCACTCGACCCGATCGACCTCCGGAATTTCGCGACGGCGACCAGAGCGCGGCGGCCATTCCACCTCCGCCATGATGCTGCTGAGCTCAGCCGGGTCGAAGTCCGCCTCCGCCGCCCAGGCGTGGACGACCTTTCCGCCCCGCTGGCGCACCGAGCCGAGGGGAATCAGGCTCGCCGCGGCGAGATCGGGCGCGGGCCCCAGCTCCTCGCGCAGCTCGCGCAGGGCGCAGGCCAGGAGCTCCTCCCCCTCCTCCGGTTCGCCCTTCGGCACCGTCCAGGCGCCGACATCTTTCTTCGCCCAGTACGGGCCGCCCGGATGGGCGAGCAGCAGCTCCGGGGATTTCCCCTTCAGGCGATACAGGAGGATTCCGGCGCTTTCGGCGATGGCACTCGCCCAGATCTAGCGCTGCAGCCGTTCCGTCTCGCGCCGGATCTCCTCCTCGCTGATCGGGTGCCGGCCGTAGACGTCGTATGCGTTGGCGGCGACCCCGACGCCCCAGCCGAGGATCGGGAAGACCGGCCAGAAGAATCCGGCGCCTGTGACCGCCCAGATCACGACCAGGAGGGCGTTCACCGCGACGTAGATGAAGACATGCCCGCGGAAGTCGCGCTTCTTCTTGAGCCGCGTGATCGCCTGCTCGCGGAGCGCCTCGTCGCTGGTCGGAGCGGCCTCCATGCGTCTTTTCTACCACCCGCTGCCGGTGTCGGGAAGGGATCCGGGCCAGAGGCGTCTCTCTCGGTACAGCGATCGAAAGGAGACCAAGATGGAACGCGCGATCCACCTGGATGCCGTGTGGCTGCTCGCCCGTGGCCTCGGCGCTGCGGCGGTACTCACGGTGGGGGCGATTCACCTACAGCAATACGTTGTTCTGTACTCCGCGATCCCGACGATCGGGGTTCTGTTTCTGCTCAACTTCGCCGGCGCGACCGCGATCGGCCTCGGCCTTCTTGCACCGCTCGAACGGCTGCTCGGGCAGCGCTGGGGCGGGGCGGCGCTCGGCGTGCTCGCCGTGGCCGGCATCGGGCTTGCGGCAACCGCCTTCGCCTTCCTGGCGATCAGCGAACAGACTCCGCTCTTCGGGTTCAGGGAGCCGGGGTACCACCCGGGAGCGATTCTCGCGTCGCGGGTGGCCGAGCTCGCCACGGTCGCAAGCCTCAGCACCTTCGTCGCGACCCGATTTCTCGCCGGGCCGGGAACCAGGCGCTGGTAGCCGGCCGATGGGCGGGCGAATACGCGTGTGCTGCAATTGGAGGGGATGGCCGAAGTGACCCCGCACCTCAGCGACAAGGAGATGGCGGAGCTCACCGCGCTCGCGGATGGCTCGCTTCCGCCAGAGGACAGGGCGAGGGTCGAAGCCCGGGTCGCCGACTCGCCGGAGCTGCAGGCGCTGGTCGATCGGCAGAGGCAGGCCGTGGGGGCGATTCGAACCATCGCCGATGAGCCCGTGCCGGAGGCGCTCCGCGACGGTGTCGAAGCCCGGTTGCGGCCCACACGGTCGAGCCGCACGTTCGACAACCTCTTCCGATGGAGGCCGGCGCTGGCGGCGACGGTGGCGGTCGCAGCAGCTGCCGTCGCGCTGGTGCTTGTCCTGAGCGGCGGCGCGACGCAGCCCACGGTCGCCGACGCCGCGCAACTGGGAACGACACAGCCCACGGGGCCGGCGCCTCAGCCGGCGCCCAACGGCGCACGGCTGAACGTCGGGATCGACGGAGTCACCTTTCCCGAACTGCAACGGACCTACGGGTGGAGGCCGACCGGGGTGCGCGCGGATCGGGTCGACGGCCACGACGCACTCGTCGTCTTCTACGCGAAGGGCGAGAGGCAAATCGCCTACGTCGTCGTCGGCGGCGATGCTCTCGGCGGCGATTCGGGCTACGGACGGACGACGTCGCGAGGCATCGATTTCAGGACATTCAGCGTGGGCGGCAGGCCCGCCGTGACCTGGCGCAGAAACGGGCACACCTGCGTGCTGATAGGCACGGCTTCGACACCGGAGCTGATTTCGTTGGCGAGCCGAGCGCCCGAACGCGCGACCTACTGAGAGCTCAATCGGCCCGCCAGTCCCCGCCTCCGAGGCCGCGCGCGACCCGGTCCCGGGCCCGGAACAGACGGCTGGTCAGGGTTCCCTCTGAGACCCCCAGAGCGCGCGCGGCCTCGCGGTAGGAGAGCCCGCCGATGTCCACGGCCACGATCGCATCCCGGAATTCCTCGGGAAGCTCGGCGATGACCCTGCGCACCTCATCGTGCTCCGCCGACTCAACCGGGTCGTCGCCGCGGCCCTGGATGCGATCCTCGCTGAGCGGCGTCGCCGAGATCCGCCTGGATTGCGCCCGGCGCTGGCTGGTCAGCGTGTTCCGCAGCGCCTTCAACAGGTAGCCGAGCTCGTCGCCGCGCAGCAGGCGGGGCCGCGCGAGGACGCGGGCGTATGTCTCCTGGACAAGGTCCTCCGCCTCCTCGACGCTGCGGGTCATCGCGCGGGCGGCGCGGTAAAGGCGCGGCAGATGCTCCACCGCGCGCTCAGGGTCGAGCTTGCGCAAGGCCGCCATGACCGGGAAGAAATCGGCTCGAGGGGCGTCGAAGGGGGGTGAACGCCAATTTTTCCGACCGCAGGAGGTACATCGATGAAGCGACAACCACCAGGTCGCAGCAGCTTGCCGGTAAGGCTACTTGTGTCAGCGGCCGCCGTGTTCGCCCTCACGGCGACCCTCGCCGCGTGTGGCGGGGGTGGCGGCGAAAGCACCGCGTCGGCG
This sequence comes from Solirubrobacterales bacterium, assembly GCA_036406595.1. Lineage (GTDB taxonomy): Bacteria > Actinomycetota > Thermoleophilia > Solirubrobacterales > 70-9 > VRUE01. The sequence goes on from DASXAR010000027.1 coordinate 55,919, forward strand.
ATGAACGGCAGCGGCACGTCTGTCTCAAGCAAGGGCGTGGTCTCGGCCCAGGAAATCGGCGGGGCCGGAACCGTCCTGATCGACTCCTCGGGCCAGGCGCTCTACGCATCCGACCTCGAAGCCAATGGCAAGGTGCTCTGCACCGAAGCCTGCAATTCCTTCTGGGAGCCGCTGGCGGCAGAAGGCAAGCCGACTTCAGGCGATTCCTCGCTCACCGGGAAGCTCGGCACGATCGAACGTCCCGACGGGTCGAAGCAGGTCAGCTTCGAAGGTAAACCGCTCTACACGTTCACCCAGGAGGGCCCCGAAGAAGTGACCGGCGACGGCTTCGTCGACGCCTTCAACGGGAACGAATTCACCTGGAGCGTTGTCGAGGTTGGCGGCGCGAGCGGCTCGAGCGAATCGGGCGGCGAAGCTGAAGCCACCAGCTCCGCCGGAGGTTCCTACGGCTACTAGCGCGGCTCGCGGAAGACCGACTCCACCACCGTCCCGGCCGGGTCGAGGACAAGGGCCGTGTAACACGCCCGCCCCCGATCCGGCCGCTCGGTTGGTGCCGCCCCGTCGAGATAGCCGGCGTCGATCGCAGCCCTGTGGAACTCCTCGACCCCCTGGCGGTCCGGCGCCGGGAACGCCATCCGAACGCCCTCGCTGGGCGCCGAGCCGTCGGCGACCAGCGAGAAGGTCGCCCATGCTCCGCGGAACTGGCGTCCCTCGTCCCAGCGCCGGCCCACCCTTAGGCCCAAGTGGGGAGCGAGCCGGACGTAGAAGGCATGCGCGGCATCGAGGTCGCCGACCCGGATCCAGAGATGGTCAATATGGCCACCGCGCCTCACGTCCGCGTGATGGACAGCCTCGGCGCTGTTGCCGTCCGGGTCGCGAAGAAAGGCCCCGTAGTAGCCGGCGGTGTACTGGGGACGCTCTCCCGGAGAGCCCAGATCCTCGGAGCCGGCGTCTGTGCCGGCTTGCCAGAAGTCGTCCACAAGCCGTCGCGAGGCTGCGACGAAGGCAAGATGCAGTCCTCGGGTCGGCGGTTCATCGGCGTCCGCCCGGACGATCCTGAAATCGTCCCACTCGATCCCGTCCTCATCGCCGCGGGTTGGCTCGATTCCGAGCGCGGCGAGGGTAGTGCGGTAGAAGCGCTCAGATGAGTGCCGGTCGGCGGCGTGAAGCGTTACGTGGTCGAACAACTTGTGTGAGGTGCTTTGGGTTTACCGGTTTCGCGGGCCGAGATTCTCGACGACGAGGCCCATGAACTCCTGAGGCGCTTCGAGCGGTGCGAGGTGTCCGCAGCCGGAGATCAGGGCGGTCGTCGCTTCGGGCAGCTTCGCGCCGAGATCATCGACGGCGTCTCGGAAATCGACCAAATCGAGTTCACCGGCGGCAATCAGCGCCGGGCAGGTGATCCCTGCCAGCAATCCAGGATCCCCCTCGAGCGGGTCCGGCGCCTGCTCGGGCTCCTGCTCGGAGCGGTGCCGCTCGTAGTTGCCGAGCTGCATCTCGATAACTCGTTGACGCACCCCCTCAGGAGCCTCGGGGCGGACCCAGGCGGTGGCCACCGCCTCGGCCGCCCTTCCGACATCTCCCGCCTCGAGCGCATTCTCCTCCGCCTCCCAGGCGGCGAGGAGCTCGGCAGAGGGTTCCGGGTCCGGGACGGCCCCGGCAGAGAAGAGGAGAAGCGAGGAGACCCGATCCGGGCGAAGGGCTGCGAGGCGCAGGGCCACCGACGCGCCGAACGAGTTGCCGACGAGAGCCGGCCGCTCCACTCCCAGCGCGTCCATCGTCTCCAGGACATCCTCCCAGTGCGCCACGGGCCCTCGCGGCGAGGCGGCCTCGCCGAACCCCGGCAGATCCACCGCCACCACCCGATGCCCCGTCGCCGCCAGCGGCTCCAGGTGCTCAGCCCACATCTGACGATTGGCGATGCCCGCGTGCAGGAGGAGCAGCGCAGGCCCTTCGCCGAGCTCGTCACGAGGGAGCTTTATGGTCGTCGTCCGATCAGCAGATAGGTCGTCATCGGCCCTTCCCTTCACCTCGATTATCCCTCGCCGCTGCAGCTCGTAGCTCTTGACGTAGGGGACGTCGCCCTCCGCGATCGGCATCTTCTCGAAGCAGCCGCCCGTCGGGGGCATGATCCAGGGGTAACCGAGGATCGCCACCCTCGCGTGCGGCGCCCTGCTCCGCGCCGTCTTGAGCGCCTTGACGAGAGATGGATAGGTCGTGTTGTTGATCGTTTCTTCGAAGGAGGAGCCGTAGCGATCCCTGCAGGGACTGCCCTGGCCAAGGGAGAGCACCCCCGCGAGCCGCAGGCGAGAACCGTTTCGATGAAGACGTTGCCGTCGTTGCCGCCGATCGTCATCGTGACCAACTGTGTGTCGCCCCCGAGCGCATCGAGCTGCGGCGGCAGCCCCTGGTACTGGGATTCGAAGAAGTCCCCGGTGTCGGCGCCACCGCAAGGTGACGTTAGTCAGCTGCGCCCCGGTCGCCGTCGCGATCACGTGTGGATAGCTGCGGACGGAGCGAAGGCACTCCGGTGGAGCCGCGGGGTCCGGCGGGAGAACCCCTGAGGCCGCGCTATAGGAATCTCCGAGCGCCGCGTAGCGCTGGCCCGCGGCTCGCGACCCCGCCGCGCAGACGGCCAGCAGGAGCATCGCCGGCGGCAAGTCTCCGCATCAGAGATGCCCCACAAGCGAGCCGCGGCCCCTGTCGTGCCACGATTCGAGTATGCAAGTCGTTCAGGATGCGATCGCCGGGTGCTGGATCGTCTTCGTCGCGTTCTGGGCCGTGACGGCGCTCAGGACGAAGCGAACGACCGAGAGACAGGACATGTCCTCGCGGCTCGAGCACTCGATCCCGATCTTCGCCGGGGCCTGGCTCGTCCTGAAGGGAACCTCTGACCCCGGCCTCCTCGGCGATCGTGTCCTCCCGCAGAGCGTTCCGTTCCTCGCCGTGGCGCTCGCGATCACGGTTGCAGGCCTGGTGCTGGCGCTTTGGGCGAGGGTCACTCTGGGGGGGAACTGGAGCGGCATCGTGACCCTCAAGGAGGACCACGAACTGATCCGCCATGGGCCCTATGGCCACGTAAGGCACCCGATCTACAGTGCGATCCTGGTGATGGTGCTTGGATCGGCGCTGTCAATCGGAACCCTCGGCGCTCTCATCGGCCTGCCGCTCATCCTCCTGGGTGTCTGGCTGAAGCTCCGGCAGGAGGAGGCCCTGATGACCCGGCACTTCCCGGCCGAGTACCCCGCCTACCGGTCGCAGGTCAGCGCCCTGATACCCGGCGTTCTCTGAACCAACTGCCGCGATCGAATAGGGCGAAGCGTCGGTGGCCATGGCTCCGGCACCGTCTTTGGCGTCGCCGCGACAGCGTTTCCGGGGGAACCGGGTTTGAAGCGAGCCGAGCATTGAGGCGCATCCCCGAGCAACTCCAGACTCGCCTCCGCCCTGACGCTATCGATGAATCAGTTTCAGTGCCTTGGACCGCGTGTCGGCGATTCCCCCGGTCGGAGTGAACTTCACCCGGACCGACATCCGAACCGTTCCTTTGGACCTCAGCTCGTTGGCCAGCTTGTGCTTGGGGATGACCTTCAATCCGAACGTACCGGCGCCCCTGGCGTCCCGGATGAACTTCTTGACCTTCTTGCCGAAGAGGACAAGGCGCCCCGGCCCAGGGATTTCGACCTGGAGCTTCGCGGTCCCGCTCCCCTTGTTTCGCTTCAGCTTGCGAAACTTGAAGGCGTTCGAGGGGGTCGCGGTGGGCGCAGTGAAGGCTGCCTGGGGAGGTTGCACCGGCAGCTCGTAAGCACCCCGGTCAATCGTGGCAATGCCATCGCCATTGCCGTCGGCGATCCGAGTAGCCCCATCGAGGTCGGTGCCCGACAACGAGTCCCCGCCCAGCCCGCTGTCCACCGCGGGAGAGCCGGGCGGCAGGTGCCAATCGTTGCCGGGGACGAACAGGGACGAGACGGGAGCAAACGCGTTGCCGCCTTTCGCATCGCAGGAGACGGTTCCCGCAGCCACGGCTTCTGCCTGTAGGTTGACCATGCTCGAGGTGCAGGTGACCGAAGCGGTCGCACTTCCCTCCACTTCCTGACGCTCCATCGCAATCGAATTGGCCAGCGCGACACTCGCCATCGCGCCGCCTTCGGCCCGGGCCCTGGTCGCGGAATCGCCGCCGTCTTCGACCTTGGGGACGCCGGCATCGATCGTGTCATTGGACAGAATCGCCTGCCTCGCGCCCGAGTTGGAGAAGACTTCCACGCCGAACGAGCCTCCCAGGATCAGCGAGGAATCGATCACGACTTCGGCGGTTCGAACCGTGACAACGGTGCTACCGCCTTCGAGTCGGCTGCGCAAGACGTGGGCTTCGGTCCCGGAGAACTCGGTGTCGACGGCCACATTCGTGGCCCGGACATCGGAATCGGCGACGGTGGCCCCCGATCCGAAGATCTTCAAGCCGGGGGTCACGCCGAGCTGGCGGACGCGGGAGCCGAGTACGTTCGCATTTGTGGCCGTGGTTGCCAAGAACACGCCTTCCGTGGCCGAATCGCCGGCGCTCTGGACGTGAGCGTTCCTGATCGTGGCCGTCGGCGCCGCGAGTTCTATGCCGGCCGTGTTGACGAATTCGGATGGCACCTCGACGCGCAGGTCCTCGATCGAGACGCCCGAGCCCGTGCTGACGGCGATCACGGCTCCTTTGTTCGATTCCGGAGAACGCACGGTCGTGGCCCCGGCTGGGGTTTTCGTCACGTCGGCACCACGGCTCGCCCCACGCAGGGTCAGGCCCGCGTCCTGTTCGTCGTCGACGACCACGCGTTCCACATAGAGACCCGGGCCGACCTGGATTTCATCGCCCGTTCCCGGGGCCGCGCGAGCAGCGACGAGGGCTGTGGAGATCGCTTCGCAGGGCGCCACTTCTGTGCAGGCTTCACCTGAGCCCGCTTTGTTGACGAAGAAGGTTTCGGCCTGAGCGGCAGCGGGGGCGGTCAGCGTCAGCGTCAGCGAGACGAGGATGATGACGACGCCACGAGCAGATCTGCTCGCTCGCAACCTCATCGTCTGAGTGTAGTGCGGCGGCGGGGGCGGGACATTCGCAGAGGGACTTCCGATCCGACCGGACCGGCAACGGCCTGGCTGACTCAGCAGATCAGGCCCCTGCGAAATGCTGGAGGAGGCGTTCGGCGTAGTAGTCCTCCCACTTCTGGTCCGTCGTCTCGTTGCCGTAGTCCTTGTCAAGCTTCACAAGCAGGTAGACGAGCTCGCTTGGCACCGGCTTCGTCGAGAGGAGATCCGGCAGCTCGGAGAGGCGAATCAGCCAATCAGCGTAAAACGAGGCCCAGTCATCGTCGGCCCCGTCTGTGATCCGGTAGACGCGGTGGTGAGTCTCCCCGGCCTCGTGAAGCAGGGAGCTGATTTTGGCGGTGCGCTCATCCATGGCTCCCCTCATCCTCACCGCTCGCGGCTCTCGCGGCAAGTGCGAACGGGCTCCCCTCCGAGTCGCGGCAAACTGCCCAGCGCTCACCCGGGTGGACGATCGAGCCGCCCAACTCCTCGACGCGCTTGAGGCCGGTGGCCACGTCGTCGATGGTGAAGTAGGGAAGCGAGCCGGTGTCCCCCGGCCCGGTGCCGCGCTCGTGCACGCCGAGCCGCAACCCGTCCTGCGCGGTCTCCCAGCCCTGTCCAGCTCCCGCTCCTCGTGGCGCCAGGTCAATCCCAAGCAGTCCTCGCCAGAAGCGGAGGGCGCGCTCCGGATCGTCGGCGGGAAACTCGACCAAAGCCGCCGGCACGCTGCTCAACCCTTCCGTGTGGCCAAGATCGGAACCAAACCAGGCACCAGGCTACTCAATGAGGCGCAAACCCAATACGTGTGCGGGCTTCCGGCTTGAGGGCGGAATCAGACCATGGTTGAGGGCCTCAAGGGCTTGTTTCGAGCTAGCGGCGGCGATCCGCCCCTCGGCCGGCGTCCTGCTCGCCCGCGTAGCGCTAAGGTCAAGGGGATCTGAGGCAACGACGTTTAGCCCGGCCAGCCCACCCGGAGCCGGGGCTAGCCTCGCGGGGGCGGTGATCGTGAACGAGGACCCGGCGCAGGACGCAGTAGCGCTGAAGGAAGCTGCGGAGCAGGAAGGCGAACGGCTCGCGCGCAGCCTCACGCACGATCCTGAGATGGGAGAGGAGTGGCTCCGCCAGGAGAACCTGATCTACGGGGGCCTGATGGCGATCGGCATCGTCATGGTGCAGTCGCTACTCCCGTACCCCCTGGATACATCCGCCATGGCCTGCGTCCTCGCCTTTGCGGTCGCGATCCCGCTCCTGGCCGCCCTGATCATGGTCAACCGGCATGAGCAATTCCGTCGCCGTCGGACCAGCTCACGCATCGTGGCCGCTGCGAGAGCGATCGCTCAGGGCGCCGCCTTCCTGGGACTGGTCGCCGGGTTCTGGCACCTCCATTGGATCGCCGGCGCGGCTGTTCTCGGAAGCTCCCTCGTTGCGATCGGAGTCCACTCCGCAGGCTTCACGGCCTTGGAGTTGGAGAACGCGACGCCTGCCCAGGAGGATCCGCCCGGGGAACAGCCGTCAAGGGGCCACGAGGCCGACGGTCCGTAGTCCAGGATTTGAACGGCGACTGCTCGGCCCACGGCCGCAGAACCAGGGGATAGTTGAGCAGACGGTGGCACCGTTCCGAGCGATGCAGCGATCGACGGCGTCGCCTAGGCTCGGGCGACGTGATCGGCCACGCACTCTCCCTGCCGCGACGACAGGCTCGAGTGGCCTGGGACCGTCCGATCGCAACCGGTTTCGCAGTCGGCTCCGCATGTTTCCTCGTCGGGCCCTTCCCTGGGTTCGTGCAGCTTGTCGGCCAGGGGGCCGACGGCGCCGTGTTCTTCGCCGGCTCGGTCTTCTTCACGCTTGCCGCGGCCCTCGAGCTGCGGGAGGGAACGCTGAGGGCGCGGCGGCGATTCGCCAATGCATCCTGGTGGAGCGCCGCGATCCAGTTCATCGGGACGCTCTTCTTCAATATCAGCACCTTTCACGCGATGCAGACGGGCCTCTCGGCACACCAGCAGGACAGGCTGGTCTGGGCCCCGGACCTCCTGGGCTCAGCCTGCTTCCTGGTCTCCGGCGCCCTGGCATATGCCGTCACAAGCGGTCCCCATCTGTTGCCGGGCCGGTGGCGACCGGCCCAGAGCGATCCCGACAGCACGATGGCCGCGGTCAACCTGCTCGGCTGCTTGCTCTTCGGCGTCGCCGCGGTCGCCTCCTACGTCGTGCCTTCGACCGGCTCGCTGCTGGCACTCGCGCCGGCGAACTGGTGCACCTCGCTGGGTGGCCTCTGCTTTCTCATCGGCGCCGTGCTTCTATGGCGACAAGAGCGGCACCGCGAGAACCATTCAGCGAAACCGTACCCCCGTTTCCAGGAGCGAGCCCGCTTCCGAAGCGGGCTTCCGGGCTATCGGGGAGACAGGATTTGAACCTGCGACCTCTCGGCGCTCAGCCGGAAGACGCCCTCACCCGATGCGTCCCTCCGGCTGCGAGACGGGCACTCAGCAGCGCGCCGCGTAGGCGAAGAGGAAGGACGTGTAGGCACGCGGCTTGAAGGTCGTCACGAAAGGCTCGAAGCCCGGCCCCGTGAGGCGAACGGTCCTTCCGGGGAAGCGGGCGCTGAGCGACCCGCTCCATTCCCAGCCTTCCCCCTGCCTGCGGATGGTCGCCTGGCCATGGAAGGGCGAAGGGGGC